>CAMDRT010000097.1 GCA_945906815.1 Bordetella parapertussis | reverse complement strand
TCCCACAGCCGCCGCTGTCTTCTCGTTGATTTTGCCATCCCATAATCGTGCCAGATTTCAGGTCACTTTGAACATCACTGTTTTCATAGGCAATTCACGACATTTTTAACCAAAAATCGCCCACACTAAGTCGCGATGACCCATTTTTTAAAAACATATATTTACATTCATTTCGTAATAATTCACGACTACCCGGAAATGCCCGCAGCCTTGATCAGCTTGGCGTAGCGCGCCACTTCCGCTTTGATCAGCGCCGCAAACTGCTCCGGCGTATCGCCGATGGGTTCATATCCCTCGCGCGCGAGGGCATCACGAATGTCTTGCGCCTGCAGTGTTTTGATTATTTCAGCGTTCAGTTTGTTGACGATATCACGTGGCGTCGCAGCCGGCGCGAGCACGCCGCGCCAGTTGACCAGCGTGTAACCCGGCACGCCGGATTCGGCAACGGTCGGGATCTGCGGCACATGCGCTGAGCGTTGCGGCCCGGTGACCGCAATCGCGCGCAGCCGTTTTGCATGCACCTGCGGCAGCGATATCGCGAGGTCGGCGATCATCACGTCGACTTGTCCGCCGATAAGTTCCGTCATCGCCGGCCCCGTGCCTTTGTACGGCACGCCTACCATGTCCACACCCGCCATCGCCTTGAACATTTCGGCCGCCATACCCGACATGCTGGTGGCGCCCGACGAGGCGTAACTCAACTTGCCGGTTTTCGAGCGCGCGAGCGCAATGAAGTCCTTCACTGTGGTGGCAGGCACCGACGGATGCACCACCAGCACATTGGGTCCGCTCGACACACGGGCGACCGCTGCAAAATCCCGCACCGGATGGTATGGCAATTGCGCATTGAGGCTGGGTGCAAACGCCACCGCACTGGTGGGCGCCATCACCAGCGTATAACCGTCGGGCGGCGCTTTCGCACACACGTCAAGTCCGATGGTGCCCCCCGCGCCGCCGCGATTCTCGACCACCACCGGCTGGCCGATGCCCACGGCAAGTTTTTGCGCAACCAGCCGCGTCACCAGATCGTTGGCGCCGCCCGGCGCGAAGGGGACGATGATGCGGATCGGCTTAAGCGGGAAATTTTGCGCGCAGACGTCTTGCGCAAGTACACCCGGAAACACCATTAACGTAAGAGCCATCCGCCTCAAGCTAACCGCCTTTCGCCCTGCCGGTCAGCCACACCGCCTTGATCTGCGGCAACGCCTGTGCCGCGCGCTGCGCAATTTCGTCGTCGGTGAGAGAACTTAAAGGGTGTTCGATCACCACCGGGTCGAGCGCGGTCATGCCGAGCGCGTCGCGCTGCACCTGGGCTTCTAGTTGAAACTCTGTGGTGATGATCAGTGCCGTGGGCAGGCCCCGTGCTTCCAGTTCCACCGTGTCGTGCATACAGCACGACGTGCAGGAGCCTCAGTCGCCGATCGCGGTGATGACTAGATCGTTGTTGGCGGCGATTTCGTCCAGCAACGCCGGCGCGGCGTTCATGGAAAAACTGTGCTTGCGGTAGTAGTTAACTGTGGCCAATCCGGTGCCAGCGGATAGCTGCTGCTGAATGCCGCGCAGCAGTTTGCCGCCGTTCCATTTGGCGTTATCGAGGATGGCTAGGCGCAGCCCCTGCAGCGCTGGCGCTCGCGCTGCGGCGGCTCGTGTGTCCGCTTCGACGATGCCGCGCGGGTCGTAATGGTGTTGGGTCAAAGTCATGTCAGTCCTCATAAGTAACAAGTTCCATCCACACACACCGGCCCACCCACCCGCTCCGCAGCGGGGTCAAGCGCACGCAGCACCGGCGTAGACATATGTCCCCAACCCGGGATGAAGGCGGAGAAGCGCCCGGCCTCGCCGCCGGCAACGAACAGATGAATATTGTCGGGGCTGGGCACCACCGGCGTGCGTGCATCGGGCTCGCGCTTGTACCACAGCGGCAGGCTACGGTTGTGGATCTTGCCGTAGCGGCCGTTGCCGTAGAGGTCGCCCCAGCGGTTGCCCGAATGCGCCCACAGGTAATGACGGATATCGTGCCGCTTCCAGCCGCATTTCGCGATGGTTGCGGCATGCTCGGGACCCAGCACCACGGCGCAGTGCCCGCCCGAGACCGCGTTGTTATTGCAGATGGTGCTCATGGCGGAGCACACGCTGTCGAGTATCCCCGTGGCGTCATTGGCGAAATGGTTGGTGATGCTGTGCGGCGGCTCGGCGGCCAGCACAAACACGGTGGAGTCTTCGGCCTTGTAGCCGTGTTCGACATGATAGGGCGCAAACGGGCTGGCCTCTTCATTCTCGGCTATGCAGTAGGTGTATTTCGCGGGAGACCCCAGCGTGCTCTTGTCCAGTTCACCGGGCCAGCCGCCACCAACGTTTAGCAGCATCAACCGGATCGCGCGACCGATGGTGGCATTTGCACGGTTGCCCGAACCAAATACATTGCAGCCGGCATTCATGTTCGCAGCCTTGCGCGCAGGCCCGTTGACGATCAACAGCGGACTCGCCATATGCGTGGTGGCCTGCACGCCGTTGAGATTGAATGGCGCATCGCACAGCGCCAGCATCGCGGCGCGCACGATGGTTGCGTATGCCGGCAGGCAGCCCGCCATCACCATATTGATGGCCAGCACCTCACGCGTAAGACTGCCCCAGCGCGGCGGCACCCGGCACTCTTTGAACGACGCATCGCCGCCCAGTGCCGCGACCATGGCGTCGATCTTCGCGGGCGTGGGCGGCACCAGCGGCAGGCCATCGGAATAGCCTTGCTGGTAATACCACTCGATCAGGTCTTCGCTAGTTACTTCGTGTGGGGCGGCGGGACTGTTCATACACGACTCCTTGCACTTGCTGCAGAGCAGGCCAGCCCGCGAAACGCCTTCCCCTTGAAGGCTAGTCTATGCACACATCTTTGGCGTTCGTAGCCCGGAATACGGCCATGGTTTTTCATGGCCGTATTCCGGGGAGGCGCAAAAACGTCAAGACCTTCGACACAGATTTCGCAGATGAACGCAGATTAACTGCAAAACAATCTGTGAA
>CAMDRT010000096.1 GCA_945906815.1 Bordetella parapertussis | reverse complement strand
CCGAGAATGGGTGATGGGGCGCGGGATTTGCGAGTGGCTGGGGTGGAAAATGCCTTGAAAATTATTCAATAAAAACAATTGGTTATGTGAAATCACATTGAATATGAAGTAAATATTCGGTAGACCCGTCTTGCTATTTACACAGAAGTGTGAAGAAGTTTTTACGCAGCGGGTAAAGCCAGATGTCTTTAGCCGGGATGAGGCGCTCGTGGCTGGTGGATTTCTTGCCCCTGCCCGTGGTGCGTCCGACGTTGATCCAGTTGGCGGCCTTGTAGCAAGTGCCCTTGTGTCGCTCGTATTCTACGAAGGTCTCCAGCAGCACAGGCTCGAAGCCATATCGGTGTTTCCAGTCCCCGGGCAACTGACGGGCAGCTAGGGAAAGGATCTTTGATGCCAAGCCTTTGGATTCGATCCAGGGCAGGACCAGGAAACGCGCATTGTTGATAACCAACTGCAAGTTCTTTTGCCGCTGCTCTTCGCTCCAACCGATGAATATCTCCCTGTCCTTTAGCTTCCAGGCGCATGCGCAGAAGCTGATGCAGGCAACGAGTTGCTCCCCGGCAAATACGTTGTAGCGAATCTGACTACCCGACATGGCCGCATAGCCCAAGTAGTGATAGCGCGCCATGTATTCATTCCGCAGCAGCGAAGTGGCTTTGCCGCTAACCACTTGCAGCGTGACGCGCGGGAGCTCATGTACGGGCTGCTTGATAGGGGTTTGCGCATCGCTTGCGCTGGTGCTGGGGAAATTCGCTCGCTTGCGCACCACGCCGATTCTCGATGGTGGCAACTCAATGAGTCCATCGGCTTGCATGCGCAGCAGTGCCACGCGGCATGTCATGTCCTTGAGCTCCCCATTGGGCTTGGTCCAACCCCACAACTGGCAAAGTTTGCGCGATAGTGCGGATCGCTGAAGCTTTGTGTCCTGCGATATCAGATCGCGAATAGTCTGGATGTCATCAACGCTAAATTCGCGTGCGCAGTAGATGGTCATGAACTGTCGAGTATTTCCTGAGGGTGGCACGCTCGCATTTGCGCCAGACGCTTGGCATCCATCTGCCAGGGTAGAAAGGCGTTGATATCGACTGGCGGCGCATTGCCATTATCGGCGCAGGCCTGCAAATAGGCCGTGAGCCAGGTTCGCAGATTCAGGCCCCACAGCTTCATGGTGGCAAACAAGCTGTACATCGTAGCGGCCAATTCAGCGCAGACCTCTGAGCCTGAGCCGTTAAAGTTTTTTCTTCCTACGACGGGTGAACGCATGCTGCGTTCGGCAGCGTTATTGTCAATGTCAACCCATGGACAGGCGACAAACACAGTCAATCCAGCCCAGTGAGCGGTCATGCTCTCTAGCACTTTGGCGGCCGGAGGAAAGGTTTCGTGATTGACCACGCTTGCCGCGCAGTCGCTGGCCATTTGCCGCACTGCCTGCTCTAAATCGAGTTGGGCGCTGACGCGTTCGGGGCTGCCTATAAGGAGCTTCAGCCGCACAGCGTTGAGGCGGTACAAGTTTCCAATCCTGTCGACCCACTGGAACGCCCACTCTGTGCTCTCAGGGTATGAGTTGGCCAACGCCAAGAAGTCGCGTCTCTGATGAGCCCAGCAAAAAGCCAGTTTCACCCCGGGGTTTAGTCGGGCAAAGCGTTTGTAGCCAGAGTAGCGGTCGCAGCTGATGATGCCCTGATCGACGCCGGCAAATTCCGCAATGACCACTTCTGCGGCGCGCGATTCGTCGACCACGTAGTGAACCACCGAGCAAGACTGAAACACCCACATGTACCAGCGGTGCCCAACCTTGCCCAGGATTTCGACGAAGACAGCCCAACGGGTTTCATCGGCATGCCAATAGGGCTCTGTACGAAGCTTTGACAGCAGTGCATCGTCCAGTGGTTTGAGCAACGGCGCTATTGCCTGTAGCCCACCGGCCAGAGTGCCGGGGGCCATATTCAAGCCGTGATCGGCTAGGTCCTGCAGCAGACGCTGACTGGGTCGGCCATAGGCAAACTTATCGAGCAATACGCTGGTCCACACTGAGATACCAAACTTACCCCGCGCGATGAGTCGGGCAGGGCTCGGTGCGGTGACGATCCCACTGACACAGCCGCATTGGCATGTTGGCGAATAGCGATGGCGGTGAATAACACGCCGATAGGCCTTGACCTCGATCTCCAGTACCTGCGTATCTTCGGTACCGGCAAACTTTTTTAAGGCTAGGCCGCATTCGGGACACTGCGCCTTCACCAGAACGATGTCCTCATGGCGTGCGCTCAGTTGGGATTCAATGGTACGACCATGGCCGATCGTGCCGCGCTGTTGTCCGCGCTTACGGCAGGTCGCTGCTTTGGAGCGACTCTCGCTGGGTCGGCTTTGCTCGCTCTTTGTGGAGAAGAGGCGTTTTTGCAGGTCACGCACCTGAGCCAGTGCCAAATCCAGCTCAGCCTGCAAAGCAGCATTTGACTTCAGGGCCTGCGCCTTCAATTCACGCACGAGACGGTCGTGACGGGCTTCTTGTTGCGCGCACCTAACCACCGCCTTGCGGTGCAGTCCCTGCCACTGCGTGGCAGCCAGCCTCAATTCGATATGCTGTTGCTTAGTGATCGTGACGAACACTTGAGAAAAAGGCGCTGGCGGTACGTCAATGGCGGCCTTGATGGCAGCGGTGTCGGAGGAGGCGGAGGTTGCACGCACAAGTGCAACGGTAGGGGAAAAAGTTGATTGTGTCCAGCGATTTCTGTACTGGGCTACGGGTTCACCGAATACTTACATGATGTCCTGTAATGCCCTGCCAAGTACCATGCACGCTGCCGCGGGTAGGACACCCGTGAGCCGCGCGACGGTTCTCGGCGTGTTCGCCTGTCTGGGCTGCGTTGCGCCCGGCGTGCCAGCGCAAGCCCCTGCAACGGGCGGCGCTTTTCCCGTGAAACCGATACGCCTGGTGGCACCGTTTCCGCCCGGTGGCAGCGTCGACAACACCGCGCGCTTGATTGTGCCAAGCCTAAGCGAATCGCTCGGGCAAAACGTGGTGATCGACAATCGCAGCGGCGCCTCCGGCAACATTGGCATGGAATATGTGGCGCGCGCGCCGGCGGATGGCTACACGCTGTTGATCAATACCGTGCCCACGGTGGCGAATCCGGCGTTGTTCAAGTTGAGCTTCGTGCCGGAGCGCGACTTCGCACCCATTTCACTGGTGATGAATGGGCCGAATGTGCTGGTGGTGCATCCATCGCTGCCAGTGCGCACCATCAAGGATTTTGTCGCACTCGCCAAAGCGCGGCCTGGCGATATCAAATACACCTCGGCTGGTGCCGGCACGCTGCCGCATCT
>CAMDRT010000095.1 GCA_945906815.1 Bordetella parapertussis | reverse complement strand
CCAGAGAGGATTTCAACTTTATCTTCTTCCTTGCGCTGCGTGACATGACGCGACGTGCCAGGCTTGCGGCGATCCAGATCGATCTGTAAATCAGCTTCACTCAAAACCATGCCAGGCGGGCAACCATCCACCACGCAACCGATGGCCGGCCCATGAGATTCGCCGAAGGACGTGACGCAGAAAAGCGTGCCTAGTGTGCTGCCGGACATGGTGAAAAATCCTGATGAAATCAAAGGCTAGTTTAGCACAGGGCGATTTGGCTATTGTGCGTGTTCCGGCTAGCTGAGCGGCTTGTCCTCTGCGCCACGCATCTTGATCAGTTTTGCCGGCACACCACCGACAATCGCTCCTGCAGGCACATCACGATTGACCACGCTGTTCGCGGCAACTATCGCCCCATCACCGATGGTGACGCCCTGCAGGATCACCACGCCCCGCGCGATCCAGACGTTATGGCCCACGACGATGGGCGCCGAAGTATGTGCTTGTTTACGCATCGGTTGTCCCATGCCAGTACCGTGGTCGGCGTCGCGAATACTCACGTATTCGCCGATCAGGCAATCGTTGCCAATGACTATGGCGCTGTGGGATGCCAGCAATGTACCCGTGTTGATACGCGCATGGTTGCCGACGGTGATATGTCCGCCATCCGTGGTTTCGAAATAGACATCCCTTCCGAGACGGCAATGCTGTCCCAGCACCAGCAGCGCGCGGTCCGAGGCGTGCACCGGGCCATCAAACTGTGTGCTGACCGGAATGTTTCCGCTGCTCTTTGCGCGCAGCGCCGCCAAACGCCATAGCCGCAAAATTAGCCGCGTGATCAAAAACCAGATGCTCGCCACCGGCGTAAACAACGCCGCAAATCCGTTCGCTACCCATTGCACCGGGGATCGGGCACTCATGGCCTACGCGGGCTCATCGCCGGGTTCCGCTCCGTCAATCATTTGCCGCGCGAACAGTTCTATTGCGGTCAGGACGCTAAGCTGGCGGCTCCAATTCCTTCCGGCGAGATGCTCGTCCCACAGACTGCGCACTACAGCAGGATCAAACAACCCCCGCTGCAAGGCGCGATCACTGATAACGATGTTCGCGGCAGACGCCTGCCATGGCCCTCGGAACCAAGCAGCCGGATCTGCAACCTTCAATGATTTAAACAGATCAATGCCCAACGGCGCGCTAACCTTGCCCAAAACACCCTGTACGGCCATCGCCGCAAGATTCGCATAATAGCCGCGGCCGGGCGCGACGTTGGTTCTCTGCCAGGTAACACTCGCGGCACGTGGCGTAGCCTGCTTCATCACGCGTAAATAAAGGCGGTGTTTGAATTTGTGCTCTTGACGCACTTTTAATACAGCATCTATGAAATCACGATCGAAAAACGGCGCGTGCGATTCCACACCCGAGCGCATCAACATGGTGCCGCTATTGGTCGTCCGAAACACACGATTCTCATAAAGCCAGTCGTTCAAGCGTTCGACTGGCCGGGCGCCAGGCCGCGCGGCTACCGACGCCGCCCATTGTTCGCTCGATGCCGATTCGCGTTTTTCAACGCCCATCAACCGGTCGGCGAGCGCATCCATACCTTCGCTCACGCGCCAGCGCCACGACGCTCGCCCGAGCCGGTGTATGTCGGTTTCCTTCAGCCAACTGTATTTCAGGAAATTACCGCCCAGAATCGCATCGCCTGCGAGCCCGTTCAGCACGACGTCGCACGCCGTTCCCAAGAGGCCTACAAACGGCAGCATGTACATGTGATCGACTCCAATTGCACCGGCCGTCAAATCGACGCCACGCGCCCACAAAGGCGGGAATTTCTCGGGTTCCCAGTGTTTTACGGTATGAGGCGATCCGATCAAATTAGCAAACTGGGTCGCGCAAAGTATATCGCGGCATCCCGGTAAGCCCCAGGTAAAGCTGGGCACGTTTGCCGTGTCAGAGCATAAATCCAGAATCAAACGCGAATCGAGCCCGCCACTGAGCGTCACACCCAGCCGAGGTGACACCGCCTGCAGCCGCCGTACCGCGACGCTGATCCGTTCCGACAGGTTTTCCGCCGTCGCTTCCAGCGAACCGGCATTGGAACCATCGTGACGCAGAGACCAGTATCTGCGTTCGGTGCACTTTCCATCGCGTTCGCACAGGACAGTTCCCGGCGGCAGCAATTCGATGCCATTGATGAGTGTCATGCGGTCAATCAATTCGCCGCAGCGCAGCAGCATATTAACCGCGTCGCGATTAAGTGTTACTTGCTCCAACCAGGGAAGAACGCAACGCATTTCCGTCGACGCGACGACAACGTTGCGCCCCTTAAATACATACACCGGGTAATGCCGGTAGCGATCCGTCACAATCCGCGCCTCGAACGGCTGTGCGCGAAACATCAGTGCGGCAAAGGGGCCGTTCAAAGCGGCTACGGTCGACTCATTAAATGCATCGGCCGCCACCAATGACATCGCCTGCGTGGAAGTATCGCCGGTGTCATCAACGCATTGGCCTACCCAAGCCACCTGCGTGCCGGCAGAGGCGGAAATGACGCCGCTTTGCGGAAACTCCCCTGCCTGCCTGCGCCACGCACCAAGTGAAAACTGCTCTCCATGCTGCTCCGTGATGGCGCCGCCGTAACGCACTGCCGCACGTATCGACAATGCCCACCGGTGCGCATCCGGGCGCACGCCGTCGCAAGTCCAGACACCTAGCCATCCCGCCACCTTAGCGCTCTCCCCTGGACCTAGACATGCGCGGCATCCTTTGCAGACCACAAAACGCCCGGCAAAGCCTTGATCTGTCCAAACACTATGGGAATGCGCATAAATTGACAGTGCAGGCCGTAAATGAAGCCATCCGCGACGCTCGCCACGCGATCTCTCGCACTATACCCGATGCGTACGGCGCGAAATAACCACCATCCCGCCAACAAGCCAATCGCGGCAGGTAGGGTGCCCAACCGCCATCCAAGTAGAAAGATGGCTATCCAGAGCAATGGCTCGGCAAAGTTTCGAATCACTTCGCGCAACCATTGCTTCTCGGTATTACGCCAGTAACGTGCAGCGACGCGCATGTAGGCAACGCCTGAATTCTCGCCACGTTTCCAGTACTGACTAAATTGAACGATACCCAAATCATGCTTCACCATCGGCAAATCCATGCACACGATACGCCCGCCGTGCTGCCGCACTCGATAGCACAAGTCCGGCTCCTCGCCCAATCGTAACGTCTCGTCAAAAAACCCTTCACCGGCGATGGATGACATGCGCCACATCGCATTGCCGCCGCAGAACCGGTGATCTCCGGCAGGTATGTGCCAATCGAGACCGCAAACTTTCATGTAAATGCTTTGCTCGGGAAACATTTCGATGCATTGTCCGAAAACGCAGGCGACTTGCGGCGTTTTTTCGAGTAAATCAAGTGCTCCCGGAATCCACCCCGGCTGTATCACGCTATCGCCATCGACCAGTTGCACATATTGCCC
>CAMDRT010000094.1 GCA_945906815.1 Bordetella parapertussis | reverse complement strand
TCCTTATGCAGCAAACGCGCCAGCACTTTGCCCACGGAGGTTTTGCCCGAACCCATCAGGCCCACCAGAAAAATGTTGGCGTGACCCCGGTCCGCAGCGCGAGCGTTATCCAATATAGTCATGCTCGAATTTTAGCCGAATCGGCTGCACAGGCGGCGTCCGCAGACGCCGCGCTTCGCACCCCGACAGTGCGCGCGATTAGCGGCGCAAATTGAGGTTGTCCTTGAGTATCTTGGGGGTAATGAATACCAGCAGCTCGCGACGTTCATCCGATTTGATGCTTTGCTTGAACAGGAAGCCTACATACGGCAGTTCGCCGAGCACGGGAATCTTGTTGGTGGTGGAGCGTTCGTCCTGAGTGTAGATGCCGCCTATGACCAAAGTGCCGCCATTTTCAACCAGCACTTCGGTGGTGACCTGCTTGGTGTCGATGGCAGGTCCCGCCCTGGTATCGGTCCCGCGCGAATCTTTGTTGATGTTGAGCCTCATGATCACGTTGTCATCCGGTGTGATCTGCGGTTTCACTTTCAGCGACAGGCTCGCTTTTTTGAACATAATGGTCGTTGCACCGCTGGAACTCGCCGACTCATAGGGGATTTCAGTGCCCTGCTCGATGGTGGCCTCATTCTGGTCCGCGGTAATGACGCGCGGGCTGGAGATGATTTTACCTTTGCCATCGGCCTGCAACGCCGAGAGCTCCAACGCCAGCAGGCGCGAACGTGACTGATTAAACAGCATCGCGGAAAAAGCACCTGCGGCAACGCCGTTGAGGTTCCCCGACGGCAGATTGACCTGGAGCCCCCCCGGCACCAAGGTAGGCGTGCCCGCCACCACGCCATTCACTTGCCCGAGTGTGCTCAAGTCAGCGCCGAATTGCGGGCCCACTCTACCCTGCCCCCCCAGACGGTAGTCTTCGACATAACCCAGCTTGACACCCAAATTTCGTCCAAACGTGTCGCTCGCCTCCACGATGCGCGACTCTATCATCACCTGGCGCACCGGAATATCCACCGCACGGATCATGCGCCGCACTTCCTCCAGTTTCGACGGCGTGTCCTGCACAAACAGTTGATTGGTGCGGGCATCCACCGCTGCGCTGCCACGTCTGGACAGGATGCGGCTGGATGCAGCGCCAGCGGCGGTGGCAGCGCCAGGCGCGCCGCCATTCAGCAGCACCTGAACATCGGCTGCCTTTTGATAATTCATTTGAAAGCTTTCGGTTTGCGTCGGCTCCAGATCAGAGATTTGTGAGCGCGATTCCAGCGCCAACTTCTCGCGTGTGGCCAATTCGTCGCGCGGCGCTATCCACACCACGGTGCCCTCTTTGCGCAAATCCAGTCCCTTGCTGCGCAGGATGATGTCGAGCGCCTGATCCCACGGCACATCTTTCAAGCGCAAGGTGAGATTGCCGGTGACCGAATCACTGGTAATGATATTCAGGCCGGTAAAGTCGGCCAGCACCTGCAATACCGAACGCACCTCGACATTCTGGAAGTTCAGCGACAGCTTCTCGCCTACAAATCCCTGGCGCACCAGGCGGTTCGGGTCTTCCACCATGCGCTTGACTTCGATAATAAAGCGGTTGTCCGCCTGGTAAGCGGAATGCTCCCAATTGCCCGTCGGGGTGATCGTCACGCGCGCACCGCCGCCGCGCGCGGCGGCTTCAATACTTTGCACCGGCGTGCCAAAGTCCATCACGTCATAGCGTTTTGCGAGGTTGGCCGGCAAGGTGGCATTCTGGAAATCCACAATAATGGAACGGCCCTGCTTGCGGATGTCGATGCCGATCTGACTGTCGGAAAGATCGATCACCACGCGTCCTTCGCCGGCGTTGCCGCGGCGGAAATCCACATTGCGCAGGCTGTGTGCTTGTCCCGGCGCAGTAGGTTCTGCAAAGCGCGCAGGCCCTGCGGCATCGGCTACCGTAGCGGCTGCGCCGCCTTGCAAAGTAATCAGCAGTGTTTTGCCGTCCAACTGCGTTTCATAGTTCAGGGCGCGCGTTAGCTCCAGCACCATGCGCGTGCGGTCGCCCGCCTGCACAATGTTGATGCGGCGCACTTCAGGGTGGGACACATTTTGCACATGACGACCCAGCGCATTGCCGGTATTGGCAAAGTCAAACGCGAGCCGCGGCGGATTGTTTACGGTAAAGCCCGCCGGTGCCCGGGCGAGCGCCTCCTTGAGGCCTATGCGTATGACCACCTTGCCGCCGGGTTGCGGTGACACGTTGACACTTTCAATGCTGTTTTGCGCGTAGGCAGAGACGGCGCCGCATCCCAGCAGCAGCACCCCTAAAGCGGTGCGCAAGCGCGAGGCCAATGTAAGGAAGCTGGTTTTCATGTTTTTCTCCTGATCATTCCTGCAGCAACAGCGTCTGCTCTTTTTCTTCCCAGTTGCCGTTGCTGTCCTGAACGATTTCCTTGAGCTTGATAGCGTTATCGGACACTGCGACGATACGGCCAAAGTTCTGTCCAAGATAATTGCCGGTCTTCACTTGAAAAATAGTATTGTCGGGCGATTTCACCAGCCCAAAAAATTCTTTCTGCTTCAAAAAGCCTACCATTTTTAGCGCTTCGAGCGGATACGCTTCCAGCGGCTCAAGCCGGCGGTTGGGATCCGGTTGGATGCCGCCAGCCAAGGCGCCACCTTTCGGCGGCTCGATCTTGCGGGGTTTGAAAGGATCGGTAAGGTCAAACGCCGCATACTCAATCGCTTGATACGGCTTGACTTCAGGCAACGCCGGTATGCGTCCGCGCGGCAGATTGTCCTGCTGCTTTACCCATGCCCGCAGGTCTGCATGTTGTTCGCCGCCACAACCCGCGAACAGGGCGCACGCCACCACCGGGATGAGGTATTTATGCATCATTTTTTCGCCGGGGCCGCGCCGCCCTTCTTCGCCGCGGCGGCTGCCGCCGCTCGCCTTTTCTCCGCCACTTCCGCCTCGTCCAGATAACGATACGTCATCGCGGTAGCGTCCATCGACAACACATCTTTCACCGACGTCACACTAATGTCGTTGAGGGTCACTATGCGCGACAGCTTGCCGATATCTCCGGCGAACGCACCGATGTCGTGATAGTTCCCGGTTATCCGTATGGTGATCGGCAACTCCGCATAAAATTCCTTGACCGATTCACTGGCTGCCGGCTTGAACAGTTCGAATTGCAGCCCGCGGCCCAAGCCCGCCTGGTTGATGTCGGTCAAGAGCGCATCCATTTCGGATTTTCCCGGCAACTGTTTCAACAACGCGCCGAATTGTTTCTCGATATCTTCCAACTGCTTGCGGTAAGCCGGCAGGTTGACCGCGATTTTTTTCTTGTCAAGGTAGGTGGTCTTCAAGAGGTCGGTTTTCGCGCGCTCGGCGTCGATTTGCCCCAACTGGTCGGACCACAGAAAAATGTAGGACACACCAATGATCACCAGCAGCAGCAATACCAGCACGCCGAGTTTTGGCTGTAGCGGCCACGATCCGATTTTCTTCGGATCCAGTCTACGCAGCTCATCTAGCGTCATCGCGAATTATCCCTTTTCCGCTTTGGGGCGCACGATGGTGACGTTCAGCGTGAATTCATTGGCGCGGGTGGTGCCTTGCTGCAGCGCCTTGATCTCCACCAATGCCGGACTGCCCAGTTTCTGTGAGGATTCGAGGTTGCGCATCAGCGTGGATACGCGCGCCTGCGACTGCGTAACCCCGTGGATCACTACCATTGCACCTTGTTGCCGCACGGATCGCAAATACATGCCGTCGGGCAATTGCCGCACCA
>CAMDRT010000093.1 GCA_945906815.1 Bordetella parapertussis | reverse complement strand
TTGGGTTTTTATTTCAGAGACGTAATTTTTAATGGGTATCTTTAAATATGCCCACTCCCTTATGCCTTTCATCTATCAGGAAAGCGCGAATGATACCACTGCGCCGTTTGGGCCAATCCCTGCGCCATTGTAAAAGGCGGTTGCCAGTTCAGGTCGCTGCGAATTTGTGAACTATCGATTTGGAGGGAGTTTGATAAGCGCTCCCATTCCGCTTTGCGCCCAAGGAGTGTAGCGCCAAGCTTAAGGAGCGGCGTGGGGACGGGTAGCAGCCGCGGCTTCCGATCAAGAGCGCCACCAATATGCCGGATCAATTCCGGGGTAGATACCGCCTCGTTGTCGCTGACCAAATATGTTTTGCCACTCGCTGCCGGGTGTTCCATGCAGGTAATAATCGCATCCACCAAATTGCCCAGATAAATCAGGCTTCGACAATTTTCAATAGAGGCGAATGGCAATGGCCTCCCTCGGGCGACGAGGTGCATCAAACGTAGAAAGTTGGCCTTGACTCCGGGGCCATAGACCAGAGGCGGTCGCAGTATGGTGACAGCTAGTCCGGTTTCTTTGGCAATCTGCCACAGGGCTTGCTCTGCCTCGTGCTTCGAAATGCCGTAAGCATCCGAAGGTTGAGGCGTGTCCCGCTCAGTGAATGGGTGATTCGGCGTAAACTCGCCATTGACCTTTATCGAACTTAGAAAAATGAAGTGCCGTACACCGTGCTCGACTGCGGTTTTGGCTAAATTGATCGTGCCCGCCACATTAATGTCTCTGTATGCGCGCAGCGGATCAGTCGATTCATCATGCAGAATGTGTGTGCGCGCCGCCAGATGGACGACGCATTCAACTCCTTCCACCGCACGATTCCAGTCTGAGTCCGGGCCAACGTTGGGGATTACAAAGTCCTCCGCCATATTGTCGCTACGCACGGCACGGCGAACGCTCCAACCCTTTGACTTTAGCGTAGCGCACAAGGCATGCCCAACAAAACCAGTTGCGCCCGAAATCAACGCGCGCGGGGAAATCATCATGCTCTCTTCACTGGAATCTGCCTGGCTAAGGATTGATCTTGTCAACTTTTCGTTGAGGGTTTAAGCCGCTCTTTTTGTCAGCCGAGCGGATTGGCTGTCGCTGCTTAGTGCATTGATCGGGTTGTCGTTGGCGGCCTTGATCGATTTTGTATCGCAAACGCGCTCAAACTGGGCCGGCGATTTATAGCCCAGGCTTGAATGCATGCGCGTCGTGTTGTACCAGCCCTCGATGTAATCGAACACGCAATGCTGTGCCTGAGCACGGGTGGCAAAGTCCTGCCCGTGGGTTTCTTCAACTTTAAGCGAATGCCAGAAGCTCTCCATCGGCGCGTTGTCATAGCAGTTGCCCGTGCCGCTCATCGATTGGCTCATTGCTTTCTGAATCAACCACTTACGCACCTCCGCACTGGCGTATTGGCTGCCACGATCCGAGTGGAAGATCAGTCCAGCCCCGGGTTTACGTCTTGCATACGCCATGCGCAGCGCATCGAGCACCAGTTCGCGCGTCATATGCCCGGCAATCGCCCAGCCCACGATCCGGCGCGTGAACAAGTCCAGCACCGCGCACACATACAGCCAGCCTTCGCGCGTCCAGAGATAGGTGATATCGGACAGCCAAACCTGATCGGGCGCCTTGGCGTGCGAGGTCGATTGCGCACCGGCATCACAACTGAAATCCTGGCCCAGCAAGTTCGGCGCGACCGGTAACGCGTGGGTCGAGTCCGTCGTCGCCTTGTATTTCCGGCCCGCCTTGGCGCGCAGCTTCAGGGCACGCATCAGCGTCTGGATGCGATTCAGGCTGCCGGTGTAGCCGTCACGCTCACACATCACCCGGTAGATGCGCGGCGCGCCATAGCGGCCACGGTGGGCCTCAAATACCCGGCGGATGACCGTGCTCAGGCCATCGCGCTCTCGTGCGCGCCTGGACGGGGGCCTTTTGCGCCAAGCGTGGAAACCCGATTGGGTAACGCTCAGCACCCAGCAGACGACCGACAGCGGGTAGGCCATCAGTTCAGCCAGCATAAAGGCGTACTTCACAGGCTCTCTTTCGCAAAGTACGCCGCTGCTTTTTTTAGAATGCTAACCTCCATCCGGGAGCGCGACAGTTCCGCGCGCAGCCGGGTGATTTCAGCCTGCTCCGGACTCACGGCGCGCCGCCCCGCCGCCACTGTCAACTGCCCCGCTTCGTATTGCTTTTCCCAATGCTGGATCAGTTTGGGCAGCACTTCAAACTTGCGCGCGCAGTCAGCAAAGCTCAGGTTCTCTGCTTTCTTGTGCCGTACCACCTCGGCTTTGAACTCCACGCTAAACACGCGCCGCTTCAATTGCTCTTTCTTGATGACTTCCAGTGCGTTATGCTGCTTGTCCGCTTTCATGATTCCTCGTTTGTTAAGTCATCAACGAGAAGCTTACAGGATCAGCATCACACCAAAGGCATTGAGCATCACCGGCAGCGCTGCTGCGAACAAGGTCTACGACGGCACCACGCTTGCGGTGATCACGGCGGGCAGCCTGAGCGGCTTTGTTAACAGCGAGAGCGTCACGGCTAGCGTGACGGGCGGCTTCGACAGCGCCAATGCCGGCGCGCGCAACGTCACCGCCACCTACACGCTTGCCAATGGCAGCAACGGTGGTCTTGCTGCCAATTACACCGTCGCTCCCGTCATCCACAGTGTCAGCATCCGCTCTGCCCCGCTTACAGTGGTGGCAAATGAGGCAACCAAGACCTTCGATGGGCTTGCCTACAGTGGCGGCAACGGCGTGACCTATGCCGGCTTTGTCAACGGCGAGGGTAGTTTGGTGCTCGGAGGCGCGCTCGTTTATGGTGGCAGTGCGCAAGGAGCGGTGCGTGCAGGTACTTATGCGATCACGCCCGGGGGGTATAGCAGCACTAACTATGGCATCACTTACGCCAACGGTGCACTTACCGTGTCGCCGCAGACAGCGACGACGGAAGTGCTGACATTGGTGGTTGCCAGCATAGCCCCACTTCCAGCGGTGGTAGCTGTGCCGGCACCGGTGGCCGGTGCTGCGGCTTCGGCGGCCCCGATCGACGCACCTGTGCCGGTGGCTGGTGCTGCGGATCCGGCCGCCCCGATCGACGCACCTGCTCCGGTAGTTGCTGCCCCGTCGGCTCCGGCCCCGACTGCCGCACCGGCACCAGTGGCCGCAGCCCAAAGCCCAGCTGCGGCCAGCGGAACACCCGCGCCCGTATCTGCGGCGGCCGCCGGCCCCGCCCCGCCTGCTGCGGGAGCGGCGGCGCCGGTGAGCGCAGCTCCCATGGTTGCTGCGCCGCTTACCGTCGTCGTGCCGGCACCGCCCTCGCCAGTGGCTGCGGTTAAACCGCTGACGCCAAAAGACGCTGCGGATGTGGGAGACAAGAGCCTCGCCATGGCAGCATCGCCGCCCCCCCCGAAACCAGCGGCTCAGCAGCGGCGCGCTGCGCCAACCGCGGCGCTGACGCCCGTGTCGAGTCTCGTGAGGTTCCAGCAGGCGCTGCCCAGCAGGCTGCCTGTGGCAGTGCAGCTCGAACTGCGTTTTTCCCTGAGTGGCGCACGTTCGACATGGTAAAGCGCAATCATTTAGTGGCGATCGGTTGGCTCGCAAGCGCTGGTTTAGCTGATCAGCGGGTGCATGGCATGGTGCGTATTGCACGTCAGACCGGTGATTTCACCGAAGCGTGACCGTGATTTCACGCTGAGCGTGACCGATTTGAGGGATGTTGCATGGATAGTTAAAGGTAGGCTTGCCGCTTTTTCGAAAGCGAGCAGACTTGCCCCAGGACAAGCTATCTATGCGCAAGATACGAACGTACGTCGACACCGACGCAGCGCCAGCGCGCAAGCGCGATGCCACGCACCAGTATAGATGTACACCAGGATCGTCGCGTAGGTCGCTGCTGTTACCAGCAGCCACAGCTTGAGCTTTGTCCGGCGCTGCCCGGCTTAGCGATAGACAGCCTGGATCAGCGCCCGCAGATAGCCGATCACAAAAGCCTGATTGGCAATCTGCGCGCCGGGGAACATCGGCGAATGATCCAGCGAGAACGGCCCTTTGAAACCAATGTCGCGGTACGCCTGCATGGCGCGGTACATATCGACGTCGCCATTGTCCACAAAGGTCTCCTGAAACCTGGGGAATTCACCGCGCACATTGCG
>CAMDRT010000092.1 GCA_945906815.1 Bordetella parapertussis | reverse complement strand
GGAAAAAGCATTTGGCCACTGCGTCTCCCCATCCCGCGCGCGGGCTAGGCGTTCGCAAAGAAACAGGGGCCGGGGTGTTGTGTTTCTTGTGAGAACACAGAGGCGTGCTACAGTGAACTCCTTATGTAACACATTCGGCGAACGCCATGCGCCAAGCAACCTTTACCTTTCGGATAGTTTTCCAGCGCTGCGCAGGCGCGCGACCGCACGGGCGCGCAATTGCTACGCGATTTCATGCGTGATTTCGTCAAGCAGGAGCAGGATGCCGCTGATCATGATGCCTGGTTCCGCCGTCAGGTTCAGGCTGGATTGAATTCGGCTAACGCCGGCCGACTGGTTCCGGCTAAAGATGTGGAAGCGGGATTCGCAAAACGCAGAGCTGAGACACGGCGCAATCTTCAGCCCAAATCGTGAAACTGTTTTGGACGCCGGAAGCTATCGCTGACCGCAGCACGATCTACGACTATATAGAGGCCGACAACCCGATCGCGGCACTTTCGCTGGTGCTGTGCCGTTGCATAAGTGCGGCATAGATTGAAGCGCTACACTAGGTTTAAGCCTCAGGGCTTGCGCTCGTCCACGCGGATTTCGTCCACCCGAATTTCGTCCACCTTTAGGTAAAGGCGGCGCACATCCCGATGTGTGCTGCGCGAGGAGGTCGTTTGCGACGCCTCATCGCCGCCCCAGGGGCCGCGACCGCTGATTTCGGTCCATACCGAGAGCGGGGTGGTGATGGTGGTGGCGACATTCTGCCATTGACTTGCGCCGCGGTCGCTGCTCGCGCGCAGCGACTGGATCTGTACGGTGACGCTATTGCCCGCGAGCTTGGGGACTATCTCCAATACCGATTGCGATTGCGACTGCGTGCCGCTGCTCTGGCGGGTGGCCGAGGGGCTGCTATCGCCCAGCGTGAGGATGGCTTTGGCGCCATCCTGCACGCGTACCGATTGTTCTTCGTTGTCACTCGCGGTGCTGCGGCTGCTGGTGGTTCGGCTCGTAGTACTGCTGGCCGAGTCCATAGTGCCGCTGCGCAGCGTGACCAGCAGTTGCCGTGCTGGGCCCGCTGCCGGCGCCGGCGCCGGCGTGGCGGGTGGCTTGGTGGCGGCGGCCTGCGCCTGCAGTGCTGCGCAAAATACGATGAGGCCGGTGCTTAAGGCCAGTGCGGAGAGGCGGGCCGAGCGAGGCGTGCGCAGGAGGTATTCGAACATGCCAGCGATCATCCTTGAAAAAGCGTTTAGCTACAGAGCGTGAACATACTTTACCGCAGCTCTCAGTAACCACCTCGTCATGCTGGCGTAGGCCAGCATCCAGTGCGTTTCTGGACCCCGGCGTGCGCCGGGGTGACGAGCGTGGTTGCTATCAGTAATTCTCTGTGGCCAGCTGCGGTTTTTAGGATCATACCACCTGAGTTTCGCAGCCAAAAACAAGCCCCCGTCAGTTGCCTGCGAAACCCCCCGCCCACCTGCGTCACTCCGGTATGCGCGCGCGTGGGAGGGGGGAGGAGGGGGTGGCAATTTTTTGCCGCCTTGCTGACAGGGGCATGAAGTTGCCAACGGCTTTGCCTGTCAAAAATCTGCCTTAGAAACCATATATTGTCTTATGTTGTTGATTATATTGGTATAAAAAAAATTGGCATGCAACATGCTTTGTGATGCCTGGTCGCCTGGCCACAGCGAGGATTGTGGAATCGGGTAAGCGTCGAATAACCGAGGTCACGAAATGAGCGTCATCAACACCAATATCAATGCGCTGAACAGTCAGAGTGCGCTGACGGCTAATAGCAGGACGCTGGCGACGGCGATGCAGCAGCTGTCCACCGGCAAACGCATCAACTCGGCCAAGGACGATGCCGCCGGCATGGCGATCTCAACCCGCATGACGCAGCAGATCCAGGCGCTTGATCAGTCGATCAGGAATGCGGGCGACGCCATCTCGCTGATCCAGACTGCGGAAGGGGCCACCAACGAAATCACCGCCATGCTGCAGCGCATGCGCGAATTGTCTATCCAGGCCGTCAACGACAGCAATGCCTCACAGCAGCGCGAGTTCCTCGACCTGGAATTCCAGCAGCTCAAGCAGCAGATCGTGCAAATCGCCAATAACACGGAGTGGAATGGTTTCCCCATCCTCGACGGTACCACGGGGCAGCCGGTCGGCCCGATACCGATGATGCGTACTACGGGCAATGGCCAACTGCTGACCACAATCACCCACACGGCCGGCAGCATCACCAGCAGCAACGCCGGCACCATCACGGCAACCACCAACGCGGTCAAATCCGGGAGCCTGGTGGTGACCGTGGGTACCGTGACTGCCGGTGCGGGCTCAGCGACCGGGGTGCTGACGCTCGAGGATGGCAGCACCATCACGCTTGCCGGAACGGTGGCGGCGACGGCCATCACCTTTGCAAGCACCCCCCTGACGGGCGGAGCGGGCGACTTTGTCCTAACGAGTACCGCCAGCTGGGCTACCAACGCAACCGCCGCGCTGAATATTTCGCGCGCTTTCGGCACCCTCGACCACATGCTCGCCGGCGACATCACCATCAATGGCACTACGGTGCCGATTGCGTTGGCAGCCAGCGACGCCCTGTCACCCGCCGCCAATGCGGCGGGCGGGGCGCTTGCCAAGGTGGCGGCGATCAATGCGGTTTCTGCCACCACCGGGGTGGTGGCGCGCGTGGGCGAAACCGTCATGAGCGGTGCGGCGATGGCGCTGTCTGCCCTGGTCCCCAACCCGCCGCCCACGGGTAGTGTCACCATCAACGGTTACACCACGGCGGCGTTCCTCACGGTGCAGAACAACACCCAGGCTTCGCGCGCGGTCACCATCGCCGCCATCAATCGGATTTCCGCCCATACCGGCGTGGTGGCGGTGGATGCGGGCAGTGACGCGGGCGGCATCGAACTGCGCGCCAGCGACGGGCGCAACATCGAAATCGCCTTCAACTCGGCTTCCACCAACACGATTTTTTCCCAAGCCACCGGCCTCAAGCAGGGCGTGCAAAGCAGCGCCTATGCGCTCTCGGCCAAGGTGGGGTCCAGCCTGCTGGTGGGCAGCGGCTCGACGGGAGTGATAGCACGCAGCGGCCTGCAGGCCGGACAGTACGATGCCAATACCTCGCAAGTCATCACCCTGCAGCGCGCCAGCGTGAACCCTGTTGCCAACGCGTTGGTGCTGGGCGCGGGCGATCTGGTGCTCAATGGCATTGCCTTGCCAGCCTCGGTCAATCAGACCTCTCCGATCGATGGTAGCGTCATTGCCTATGCTGAAGCGAGCAGTGCGCTGGCCATCGCTGCGGCAATCAACTCGCGCAGCGCCGACACCGGCGTGACCGCTAGGGCCGACCCGGCAGCGATCAGCGGCACCGTCACTACGCCAACCACCATCACCGGCGCTATGAGAACCTTGCTGAATGCCCGCGTTGCGCCGCTCGACGATGGTACGGCGCGGGTGGCCTTGAGCGTCAATGGTACCCGGGTGCTGGTGCCGCTATACGCGGACGCCGATCAACGGGCAGCAGGGATCGTGGCCGCCATCAACACCCATGTCGAGGGCGTCACCGCCACCGACAACGGCGATGGCCATGGCATAACGCTCGCCACCGACGGGCGCAACCTGTCGGTATGGTTCGATTCGGGCACTGGTCTTGCGGCGGTGGATTTTGGTCTCAGCGCAGGGGATGTCATCGTCGCGGCCTCGGGCGCGGAGGCCAAGCTGCATTTCGGCGAGGTGAAGCTCTACTCCAGCCTGCCGCCGTCGCCGTTCCCGTTGCCGCCGTCGATCGCGGGTTCGCCGACGCCGCCGCCACCACCCACCGGAAAAATCCAGATCAGTGCCGGCAGCAACGGCTTTGGCAGCGACTCGAACTTCACCGCGCTGGGCTTTGTCGCCGGCACCTACGGCGGACAGTCCGGGATCGAAATGTCGCCGCCGCGGGTGGGCCGCATGACGTTCCAGGTGGGGGCTGGCGCGGGCCAGACCATCAGTATCGATTTTGCTGATTTCGGCCCGGGCGGCCCGATCACCGGTACCATTACCGCGGATGCTGGCAATGCGACCCCGAGCGTGGGCATCGCCACCGCCGCCGGCGCTACCTCGGTGCTAGCCAGCCTGGATGCGGTCATGAACAACGTCAACGCCGTGCGCGCCAACATGGGGGCGGTGATGAACCGGCTCACCCATGTCATCGACAATCTGACCAATGTGGTGACTAATTCGGCACACTCGCGCAGCCGTATTGAGGATGCGAATTACGCCCAGGCCTCGACCAACCTGGCACGGGCGCAGATCATCGAGCAGGCGGCTACCGCAGTGCTGGCGCAGGCAAACACCAGTCAGCAATCGGTGCTCAAGCTGCTGCAAAACTAAGCGCCCACGCGCGATACGCACTGAGCTTGCACGAGCCTGCCGATGTCTGAGTTGCGCGGTGTTCCGGTCAGTGACCTTGCCTTACCCGATTGCTGGCGCTGCCGTAATTTTGCCATGACCTGGCAGCCCGCAACGCCCTATCTGTGCCGGTTCATGGGTTTCAAAAGCCGGCTTTTGCCCAGTATAGAAGTGGCGCGCGCCGATGGCCGCCCCTGCGCGGGCTTCAGTCCGAAGAGCGTCCCGCCGCACGGGTAGGAGGTTTGCGTTGCGCAGAAGATCCCCCGCACGGCGAATTGATACTGGTGTACTGCTTCGCTCTATGCGGCACTTATGCAACGGCACGGCACCAGCGAAACTCCTCCCCCTTCAAGGGGGAGAGCGTAGCGAGGGGGCATCTAGGAGGGGGATGGGGT
>CAMDRT010000091.1 GCA_945906815.1 Bordetella parapertussis | reverse complement strand
GGGGAGGCGCAAAAACGTCAAGACCTTCGACACAGATTTCGCAGATGAACGCAGATTAACTGCAAAACAATCTGTGAAAATCTGCGAAATCTGCGTCAATGGTTTTGAAGTTACGGTAATTTCTACACGTTGTGTGCATAGAGTAGCCCCTGAAGGGGAAGGAGTATCTTTTATCCATATGAACTCCCGTTCTTGGACATCAGTTTGAATCGTACCCGGTTGGGCGCAGGCGCTGGTCATGGCAGCCAGCGCGCCGTATAGTAGCGTGGTCCGCAGCAGCGCCTTAGACCCGATCACCAGACTATGAACACCGCGACCGCCCATGATCCGCCACTTGTCCGTTGCAACGCGACATTATATGTAGTGGCGACGCCGATTGGGAATCTGCGCGACATCAGCGCACGCGCTCTCGAGCTGCTGCGCACCGCGGCTACGGTGGCGGCCGAAGACACGCGGGTGACACGGCGGCTGCTGGAACACTATGGCATCAGCGCACGCCTGATCGCCCTGCACGAACACAACGAGCAGCGCGCCTCAGGCGAGGTGTTGGCGCTGTTGGCCGCTGGCGCAAACGTGGCGCTGGTCAGCGACGCGGGTACGCCGGGGATCTCCGATCCCGGCGCGCGGCTGGTGGCGCTGGCGCACGCGGCGGGTTACTGCGTGTGTCCGGTGCCGGGTGCGAACGCTGCCGCTGCCGCAGTGTCGGTGAGCGGATTTTTGTCGCCGCACTTTCTGTTTTATGGTTTTTTGCCGGCCCGCGCCAGCGCGCGGCGCGAGGCGTTGAGCGGGCTCGCTGCGGCGCCCTATACCCTGGTGTTCTACGAAGCGCCGCACCGCGTGGCCGCGTGCGTGGACGACCTCACGGCGGCGATGGGCGCGACGCGGCGCGTGCTGTTGGCGCGTGAACTGACCAAGCTGTTCGAGGAAACGCAGGTCTGCACACTGGGCGCAGCAGCACCGTGGCTGGCCGCCAACACGCATCGCAGCAAAGGCGAATTTGTGCTGGTGGTCGAAGGCGCGACGGCCAGCGCGCCGGACGGTGCTGCGGTCGATAAAACACTGGCCGCATTGCTGGAAGAATTGCCACTGAAACAGGCGGTGGCGCTGGCGGTGAAAATTACCGGTGCTGCGCGCAATGATTTGTATCAGCGAGCACTGGTGGTGAAGGGCAGAGGAAAGGTGAAAGAGGAAAGGTGAAAGGTGACGGGCAACTTTCACCTTTCCTCTTTCACCTTTCCTCTGCCCCTTCGACTACCATCCGACCATGACTACAACCCTCACCATTACCCGCCCCGACGACTGGCATCTGCATTTACGCGACGGTGATTACCTGCGCGCGGTTTTGCCCGATACGGCGCGACGCTTTGCGCGTGCGATTGTGATGCCCAACCTCAAGCCGCCGGTGACGACTGTGGCGCTGGCGTTGGCGTACCGGCAACGCATCCTCGACGCGCTGCCGCGTGGCACTGCGGCGCCGCGTTTTGAGCCGCTGATGACTTTATATCTCACGGACAACACCCGCGCCGAAGAAATAATTAAACTAAAACAAATAGACAGTATCAAGGCCGTGAAGTATTACCCGGCGGGCGCTACCACCAACTCCGATGCCGGCGTGAGCGATCTGGCGCGCTGTGCCGCGGTGCTCGAAGCGATGCAGGAAACCGGCGTGCCGCTGCTGGTGCATGGCGAAGTGACCGATCCGGCGGTGGATATTTTTGATCGCGAGCGGGTGTTTCTGGAGCGCGAACTCGCGCCACTGACGGTGCGCTATCCGCGGCTGAAAATCGTGCTCGAACACATTACCACGCGCGAAGCCGCAACCTTTGTCAGACAAGCATTACCCAATGTCGCGGCGACGATTACCGCGCATCATCTTTTGTTCAATCGCAACGCGCTGTTTGCCGGTGGCATGCGTCCGCACCATTATTGCCTGCCGGTGTTAAAGCGCGAAGCGCATCGCGTAGCCTTGGTGGAAGCTGCCACCAGCGGCAACCCCAAATTTTTTCTCGGCACCGACAGTGCGCCACACGCACGCCACACCAAGGAAGCCGATTGCGGCTGCGCGGGTTGTTACACCGCGCATGCGGGCATTGAACTGTATGCCGAGGCGTTCGAGGCGGCTGCTGCGCTGGATAAACTCGAGGCTTTCGCCAGTCACTTCGGCCCTGATTTTTACGGCCTGCCGCGCAATCAAGATACCTTGACGCTGGTGCGCGAAACGTGGCGCGTGCCGCTGGATGTGGCGTACGGTGACGACCGCTTGACGCCGTTGCGCGCAGGGGGTGAGGTGCGCTGGAAGTTGATGGTGTGATAACGACGCACTGCGTACTCCTGTCGCCACGTAGCCGCTGGCCTGGCGGTGCGTGCTACCATCGTGCGTGAAGTTGGCCAGACAGCCGCTGTGCGCGGGCCAAACCCGCTTCGCCAGCTGTACGGCGGGCGGTGCCGCGCATAGAGGAAAGTCCGGGCTCCATAGAGCAGGGTGGCGGGTAACACCCGTCCGTTATAAGCCGTGGGCGAGAGCCTGCGGTGAAGGCGAGGAATAGGGCCACAGAGACGAGTCCGTTGGTTTCCGTTCGCAAGAGCGGGGACTAGCGGGGTGAAACGCGGCAACCTCCACCTGGAGCAACACCAAATAGGCAAGCATCGAGGCGGCTCGCTGAGCTTGCGGGTAGGTGGCTAGAGCCGTGGAGCAATTCACGGCCCAGAGGAATGGCTGTCAGGGCGCAAGCCCCATACAGAACCCGGCTTACCGGCCAACTTCAACAGTAATAGCCTTCCCGCGCCAGCGGGAAGCCAATACCTCCTTGCCCCCTCGCTGCGCTCTCCCCCATCGGGGAGAGCGCAGCGAGGGGGGCGGAGCCGGCCGGGGGTGAGGGAAACTCGAATCCCAGTGATCCCCGCGATCTCCGCGCGCGCGGGAATCATGATTACCGAGCAGCTGGCGAATGTGTAAGAATAAAGAGATCTCGAGATTGGAGTAAGCGATGGCCACTGACATCAAGCCGCCAGCGAGTGATGCTGCTGCGCAAAGGACGCCGCGGGAGTTGCGCGAGCAAGCTGAAATGGTGGAGCGGGCAGCCCCCCCCCCCCCCGGGGGGGGGACTCTGAAAAGTACTTCGAATCGCCCGCAACAGCTTTGGAGATGCTGTACGAATTGCGCGTGCACCATATAGAGTTGCGTTTGCAGAACGAGGAACTGTGCAAGGCACAAGAACACCTGCAGGCGTTACGCGCGCAGTATTACGATCTCTACGATCTGGCGCCGGTGAGCTACTGCAGCATCACTGAAAGCGGATTGATCGAGCAAGTCAACCTCGCCACCACAGTCTTGCTGGGTGCGAGCAGGGGCGCGCTACTGAAGCAGCCGATCTTCCGCTTCATTCTCCCGGAAGATCAGGACATTTTCTACCATCTGCGCAGACGACTCCTGAAAAGCGAACAGCCGCAGCTCTGCGAGCTCCGGATGCGGAACTTGAGCGAGGCGTCGTCGTTCTGGATCCGTCTGACGGCCACCGCCATTCAGCATACCAATGGCAAGCGCCTGCTCGTCCTCGTGCTGAACGACATTCAGGAACTTAAGCTGACGAACGAAGCGCTGATGAAGAGCGAAGCCGCACTCAAGAAAGCAAACGAATTGCTGGAGAGCAAGGTGGCCGAGCGCACTGCTGAGCTGCAGCTCAGCGTGCGCGAACTCGAGCGCAGCAACCAGACCCTGCAGGAGTTTGCCGCGATTGCCGCGCACGACCTGCAGACGCCGCTGCGCGCGATACACGGCTTCAGCGGCGTGCTGCGCGAGGCACACCAAAGCGGACAGTACCAGGACACCGCAGGGCCGCTTAACCACATCATGGAGGCTGCAGGACGCATGCAGGCGATGACGAACGATCTCCTGCTCTATGCGCAGGCCAGCGACCCTGCAGCGGGTCTCCAAGAGGTGAACCTGGAACAGGTGTTCGAGGAAGCCGCGGGCACGCTGCGCGACGCGCTCGCAACGCTGGGCGGCAGCCTGAGCCACGGCCCGCTGCCGCGCCTGCCGGCGGTGCATACGGAAATGGTGCTGCTGCTACGCAACCTCATTGGCAATGCGATCAAGTTCCACGGCACCGCGGCGCCTCGCGTCCACGTCAGCGCGGCGCAGCAGGATGGCGCATGGCGGGTGACGGTCGAGGACAACGGCATCGGCATTGATCCGCGCTACCACCAGCGCATATTCGAGGTGTTCCGTCGCCTGCATGGCCCGCAACGCTATCCGGGCACCGGCATGGGGCTCGCTCTGGTCAAGCGCATGGTCGAGCAGCGCGGCGGCAGGGTCGGAGTGGATTCAACGCCGGGGCGTGGCAGCCGATTCTGGTTTACGATCGTTGATGGAGACGGGCAATGACAGCGCAAGGCGAAGCGAGAGGTGGAGCACAGAGTGGCTGGCGCCAAAGGCCTGACGGGCAGCCGCACGAGTTGCTCGTGGTCGAGGACAACTTGCCCGACGTCGAACTGACGCGCAGATGCCTGAAGCAGCTGGGGATCCCTGTCAACCTGCGCCATGTCGAGACCGCCGAGGATGCCCTCGCCTACTTGCGCCGCCAAGGGGGCTACGCGGCTGCGGCCCGGCCCGATCTCATCCTGCTTGACCTGAACCTGCCGGGCATGAGTGGGCTTGAACTGCTGATCGAGATCAGGTGCGACCCTGCACTGGTAGCTCTATCGGTGGTGATGTTCACGACCTCGAACAACCCGCATGACCTCTACCGCTGCCTCAGTCACGGTTGCAGTTCCTATGTGGTCAAGCCACGCAACTACGAGGACATGGTTGACGTGATGCACAGGATGCTGGACTACTGGTTGAATGTCGCATCCCTA
>CAMDRT010000090.1 GCA_945906815.1 Bordetella parapertussis | reverse complement strand
CTTTACGCTGGCGTAGAGCTCGAATTTTTTGCGCAACCCGGCGTTCACCCACGTCGGGTCGTTGCGTGGATAGGCGTTATGCCCCATCGGCCCGAGGATGAATCCATCCATGCCACGCAGCGCGTCAACCGTGATTTTTGGGATGGTGTGGCCATGAGATTCGTGCGCCTTGCGTCCCACCGGCAACGGATGCCACTCCACCGCGCAGCCGGTTTTCGCCACAGCGGCTTTCATCACCTGGACGGCTTCGGGCACCACTTCCAAGCCGATGTCGTCGCCCAGCAATATCGCAATCTTCAACAAGATAATTCCTCAATCCGTTCAGTGGATGTAATGCCGTATAGCCTTCATGCGCGTCACCGAATCACCGGCCAGATGCGTCCAGATGTGTGCGTCGCGCACCAGTTTTTCAGTGAGGGCATCGATTTCCAGGCCGTTGGAACCGTGCAGATCCATATTGAGCGCAGTGACGCGCTGAATCGCCATTTTGGAAAAATTGGTCACCAACAACGCCGGGCCGAAATCCTTGGCGGCGGGGTCGCGCGCCACCGCGCGATCACGCTCCCAAGCGGTGCGCAGCACGAACGAGCGCAACGCTTCGGTGAGCATGCGCATTTCCGACAACTGCAGTTGCGCCAGTTGCTGGTCGGCCAGCGGTTTACCGCCTTCGCGATGCGTGGTGGCGTGATGCATGCCATGCTCCACTGCGGCGTCGCACACGCCCAGCGCATTAGCCGCCAATTCCAGATCACCGAACTCCGACGGATCGCCGCCGCGCACGCGTGCGCCACCATGCGCCTCGCCCACCACATTGGCGTGCGGCACGCGCGCGTTGTCGAAAATCAGCTCCGCATTTTGGTAAAAGCGCCAGCCACGTTTATTGAACACCTTGCCGTGGCGAAAACCCGGCGTATCGGCGGGCACCAGAAACAACGTGGTGCCGTTGCGCGCATCGACTTTGGAATCCGAGCGCGTACGCACGAAAAACAGCTTGGCGATATTGCCGTTGGCGATGAACACTTTTTCGCCGTTGAGTATCCATTCATCACCCTGGCGCTCGGCGCGCAACCGCAGACCCGAGGCCACATCGCCCGGCGGCAGGCGGTTATCCGACCCGGAGTTCGGCTCGGTGCTGCCCGACCCCAGCAGATACGTATCGTCGGCGAGAAACGGCGGCAGAAAGCGCTGCTTCTGATCCTCGGTACACACGGCGGCGATCAACTGGCTCCATTTCCAGTTCTGGCTGAACGCCTTGGAAATCGCACTGTCACCCTTGGCGAGTTCGGCGATCACCAGCGTTTGCGTTACCAGATCGATGCCGTGCCCGCCGTAGGCCTTGGGCGTGGCTGCGGTTCTGAAACCGAGTTTGGACCCTTTGCGAATCAAATCCCAGTCGAAGGTATCTTGCGGCGCTTCCATGGCGTCGCGGGCGAGCGAGCGTGGGCGTATTTCTTCGAGCGCAAATTTGCGTGCCTTGAGTTGCCACTCGCGCTGTTCGTCGTTAAGGGAAAAATCCATCGTCGTTCCTTTATGAATGGGCGCGTTGAAAGCCCGCGACGGCTTCGGCGACCAGTAACCTGGCGGCACCCGCGCCAACTTCGCCATGCTTGAACATCAAGGCATCGTCCACGTATTTTTGCAGTGGCATGTCGCGCATCACGCCCATCGCGCCAAAACATTCGGCAGCGCGTTCGGTGACGTCCACCATCAGCTCGCTGGTATACGCACGCGCCATGTGATGCAGCGGCAGGCCCGAAACGCTGCGATCGGCTACAGCCGCCGGGTGATCGACCACCCACGCCGCTTTCCACGCCATATTGCGCGCGGCTTCGAGCTTGATCGCCATGTCGGCAAGGAAGGTGCCGATGGCCTGATGTTCGATGGTTTTCTTGCCGCCCTGACGACGCAGCCGGGTGTAATCAATCGCCGCTTCGAACGCCGCCTGGCCGATACCGATATTGGCGGCAGCGAGCAGCGGCGAGACGCGTTGCGTGTAACGCGTGCCTACGTCGCTCAGCAACACATCGCTGTCAGGTACGATGCAGTCTTTGAGCACTACCGTGCCCGCCGCGCCATGTCCCCAGCGCAGGGTTGCACCGCCGCGCGTACGGCTTGCCTCGCGCACGGTTAAGCCCGCCGTGCCGCGCGACACGAGCAACGTGATATCGCCGCTTGCGCTGCTGGCGTTGACTGCAAACAAATGCGCGACCGCAGCATTAGCCACGGCAGCGAACTCGCCGTTAACCACCCACGCACCTGCGCTGTTTTTCACTGCTGTAGCCTGCGGCGCTGGCGTGCCGCTGGCGCTGTGATAGGCGGCTGCGCGGCCCGCATCCGGGTTACGCCCGGCGTAGGCCAGGTGATAAGCCACATCCGCAGTGAACGTCGGCAGATAACGCTGGCGTTGTTCGTTGGACAAGACCTCACCGAACAGCAAGCGCGCCAGCACGGCCGTATGCGCCATCACCACCGCGATATCCGGGTCGCCCTGGGCGAGTTCCTCGATCACGAGACAGGCCGTATGGCTGTCCGCGCCCGCGCCGCCGTGGGCTTCCGCCAGCGACAGCGCGCGCAGGCCCATGCTGGAGGCCGCATTAAGCAAATCCGTCAGCAAGGGCTTATCAAAAGGCTCCAACCGGCGTGGATGCAAGGTAACCGGCTTCATTTCGTCGCGCGCAAAGCCGCGCACAGTGTCGCGGATTTCGATCTGCTCCGCGCTAAGATGTAAATTGTAAATAGCGCCTCCTGGCTGATGGTGTTACCACGATAGAACGGCGGGTGCAGCGCGGGAACAGTTGTTGTTCGCGCAGCGCCCGCGTGATCGTCTGCTGCCGCGTATTGATTATAGGCGATGGCATCTTTGCCGACGCAACCATGCTCGTGTACGAAATCGATTCATAGCCCGGCAATCCGGAGGCTGCCATCGTAGGCAATTCCGGCGCCAACGCCGAAGGCTGGGGACTGGTCATCGTCAGCGCACGTAGCTTGTCCGACAGGATATGCCCCTTAACCGAGCCGATGCCGGGAAACATCAACTGCACTTCGCCGCTGCTCAGCGCATGGACCGCGGCCCCCGCGCCCCTACAGGAAATGCGCACGATATCGATGCCGACAGCGACTTGAACCGTTCTCCCGAAAGGTGATTGCCCAATCCCGGCAAGGTGGAAGCGTAAGCAGAATAGTCACGGCGACAAAAAAATTCTCGCGACATCGCTAGCTGCAGATGCAACGAACCCGAAAATAGCCATAACATAAGTAATTGATTTAGTTGATTATTTTAGTTACGCTTTTCCTTACCGTGAGGAGTCCACTGAATTGACGAGGGATGATTGTGCCGCGCGCCACCGCAGCATAATCTCGCCTGGCTACTGTGGTAAGTAGGCTAACGTGTGCTGGAACTGGTTCAAATATCATCGAGTTGCCACTGCGGAAGACACGCCAGCGGCCAGCGATCGATGTTTGCAGCCGGGGGCATTGGGCGCGCAAGCGTCGACACATGAGAAACCGCTGCAAAAATACAGGCGCACAGTATCCCAGTATTGTTCTGCAATGTGTCTACCAGCAAATAGACAACGGCAAATAGCAACTAATGTCGCTAATTGTTTCGCCGTCCTGGCGGCGAGCGGTAAAATAGGCCATTTCCCACATCAACGACAAACACGACAATCACGTTTTTATGGCCCAACGAGCAAGCCCACCGACCCTGCGCGGCGCCACCCGGCTTTCGGTGGCGCGCGGCCAGTTACTCAATCTGATCGAGGTCTTGCTGGATCCGTTGGTCTTGGTGCTGTCGCAGTGGGCGGTGGCGCTTTGGCTTGAGGGGCACCTGGGGCCGCGCGATATTATTCTGTCGCTGATCGTATTTTCGTTAACCTTTCCGGGTTCGCCGCGGCTGGAAATGCCGCCCTGGCGCGCCGTACGGCATATCGTCGTCGGCTGGGTCGCGCTATCCGGGCTGCTGTTCATTTTCGGCTATGCAAGCCGCTATCTGAATGAATTCAATCTCGATGTCATCCTGCACTGGTGGTGGGTGGCGATGGTCAGTCTGCTGGCAGCGCATTTTTTGCTGAAGTGGGCTGCCCCGTTCATCCGCGAACTTCAAGGCCCGCAGCGATGCGTGATACTGGCGGGCATGAACGAGCAGGGCCTTGAGCTCGCCCGACGTCTCACGGTCGATCTGTATGCTAATGTGCGCTTGCTCGGGTTTTTCGACGATCGGGGCGAAACACGCGTCGACAATACCGATAGATTCCCGATGCTGGGTAAGTTTGCGGAAATGCCAGAATTCGTGAAAAAAAACAAGGTAGATGTTATTTACCTCTCGCTGCCGATGGCTTCGCAGCAACGCATCCTGAGTCTGCTCGAAGCCTTGCGGGATACCACCGGCTCGATCTATTTCGTGCCGGATACCTTTGTGACTGACCTGATTCAGGGGCGAATGGATTCGGTGGGAGGGATTCCCGTCGTGGCCGTTTGCGAGACGCCGTTCATGGGCGTTAACCGCGTCATCAAACGCAGCACGGACGTCGTGCTCGCAACACTGATTCTTGTGCTGATTTCGCCGCTGCTGCTGATCATTGCACTGATGATCAAACTCACCTCGCCGGGCCCGGTCATATTCAAACAGCGGCGCTACGGGCTGGACGGCGGCGATATCCTGGTTTACAAGTTCCGCTCGATGACGGTGATGGAAGACGGCGCCGCCGTGAAGCAGGCGCAAAAAAACGATCTGCGCTTAACGCCCATCGGCGGCTTCCTGCGCAAATCCTCGCTCGATGAATTGCCGCAGTTTCTGAACGTTCTACGCGGCAGCATGAGCATCGTCGGCCCGCGCCCGCACGCGGTGGCGCACAACGAGGAATATCGCAAGCTGATCAAAGGCTACATGCTGCGGCACAAGGTGCCGCCCGGCATTACGGGCTGGGCGCAGGTCAACGGCTTTCGCGGTGAAACGGA
>CAMDRT010000089.1 GCA_945906815.1 Bordetella parapertussis | reverse complement strand
GGCGCAAAAACGTCAAGACCTTCGACACAGATTTCGCAGATGAACGCAGATTAACTGCAAAACAATCTGTGAAAATCTGCGAAATCTGCGTCAATGGTTTTGAGGTTACGGTAATTTCTCCTGGAATACGGCCACGCTTTGCGTGACCTCCTTCCGCGCTACACGTTGTGTGCATAGATTAGCCCTGAAGGGGAAGGAGTTTCTCGTTCTGCGTCATAGGCATAAAGTACCGTACAGAGTGCAGCACTAGCCGATCATGCTGGGTATGCTGCTGTACAAGGTGCGGATGTAATCGACCAGCAACCCGGTCATCCACGGCCCGGCGAGAATCAGGGTGACGAACACAGCTATGAGTTTGGGGATGAATGACAGGGTCATTTCGTTGATCTGGGTGGCCGCTTGGAAAATGCTCACCAGCATACCCACCGCGAGCGCCGCCAGCAGCATCGGCGCCGCCAGTAGCAGCAGGGTGAGGAGCGCTTGTTGTCCGAGGGAGATGACGCTGTCGGCGGTCATGGCGCTAGTCTGTTTACACGGCGAAACTGTGCGCCAGCGTGCCCAGCAGCAGCGCCCAGCCGTCCACCAGCACGAAGATCATCAGCTTGAAGGGCAGTGACACCATCGCTGGCGACACCATCATCATGCCCATCGACATCAGCACGCTGGCCACCACCATGTCGATGATGAGAAACGGGATGAAGATGATGAAGCCGATCTGAAACGCGGTCTTCAATTCGCTGGCGACGTAAGCCGGGATGAGTATTTTCATCGGCACTTGCGCTGCATTCTCCACTTTTTGCCCCGACATGCGGGTAAACAGCGCGAGGTCGCCTTCCCGAGTTTGTTTAAGCATGAATGCGCGCAATGGCACACTGCCTTTTTCGAGCGCCACCGTGAGGCTGATCTTGTCCTCGGTGAACGGCACATAGGCGTCGGCGTGGATCCTGTCCAGGATGGGCGACATCACGAACAGGGTGAGAAACAGCGCCAATCCGATCAGCACCTGATTGGGTGGCGAGGTCGGTGTGCCGAGCGCCTGACGCAGTAGCGAGAGCACGATAATGATGCGCGTGAACCCCGTCATCAGCAGCAGCACCGCCGGCAGGAAAGTGAGCGAGGTCAACAGCAGCAGCGTCTGGATGCTCAGGCTGTAGGTCTGTCCCCCGCCGGTCGCTGGCGTGCTGCTGCCCAGGGGCAACGCGGCGGTCTGCGCCAGCGCTGGCAGCGTGAGCAGGCTGAGCGCGAGCGCGCACCATGCCCAGCGCTTCATTGTGGCCTGCCGCTCATGCGCGCAAGCCATTGCGCAAACGTCGCAGTTTTGTGCGGGGGGCAGACCACTGCTGCGGGTGCCTCGGCGCGTGGTAGTTGGTGCAGGACATTGACGCTGCCGGGGGCGACCCCCAGCACCAGCCAGGTCATGCCGATTTCAACGACCACCACGCGTTCCCGCGGGCCTACTGCTGCACCGGCGACCACACGCAGGGCGCCGGTGCTGGAATAATGACTGGGCGCCATGCGCTTGAGTAGCCACGCGGCGCCGGCGATCAGCGCGATCACTGCGGCGGTGCTGATGACCAGACTCATCATTTGCCCGCCCATCGCGCTGGCCGCGGCGGCCGGCGTCTGGGCATGGGCGAGCGAGGCGAGGCTAGCGCAGCCCGCCAGCAAGGCCTGGCCCGTGCATTTGCGTTTCATCGCTTCAGTTTCCGCAAGCGCTCGGAGGGCGTGATGATATCGGTCAGACGGATGCCGAATTTGTCGTTGACCACCACCACTTCGCCCTGCGCGATCAGACAGCCGTTGACCAGCACGTCCATCGGTTCGCCGGCGAGCCCGTCCAGTTCGACCACCGATCCTTGTGCGAGCTGCAGCAGGTTCTTGATGGCGATCTTGGTGCGGCCCAGTTCGACGGTGAGCTGCACCGGGATATCGAGGATCATGTCGATATCGTTGGTGACGCCGGTGGTTCTGGGGCCGCCGGAGAACTGTTCGAAAATGGGGGCGGCGACCTGTTTGGAGGTGCCCGCTGCGCCGTCCGCTGCGGGCGCGGCCTCGGCCATGGCCGCGGCCCAGTCGTCAGCGGAAACCTGTTGTTCGGCGGCTGCTTTTGTCATGCGGTTCTCCTGTCATGCTTCCTGTTCGGCGCGGGGCAATAATTTTTCAACTCGCAGCGCATACTGGCCGTTGAATACGCCACACTTGCACTCGATGACCGGCACGCCGTCGACTTCCGCGATGATCGGCTGCGGCACCTCCACCGCAAGGACATCGCCAATCTGCATGCCCAGCAATTGCTCGATGGTGAGTTGTGTGTGCGCCAGATTGATCACCAGTTCGACCTCGGCGCTTTGCACCTGTTTCGACAACAGCCTGACCCAGCGCTTGTCGACTTCCATATGATCACCCTGCACACTGTTGTAGAGCAGGTCGCGGATCGGCTCCACCATCGAGTACGGCATGCAGATGTGAAATTGGCCGCCCTTCGCGCCAAATTCGATGGTAAAAGAGGTGACCACAACGATTTCATTGGGCGTTGCGATATTGACGAACTGCGTGTTAATTTCGGAGCGCACGTACTCGCATTTGATGGGATGCACCGATGCCCATGATTTTTCGAGGTCATCGAATGCAATGCCCAGCAGCAACTGAATGATGCGTTGCTCGGTAGGGGTGAAATCACGCCCTTCGACCCGGGTGTGTATCTGGCCGCTGCCGCCGAACAAATTGTCGACGATCAGCAATACCAGGTTGGGATCGAATATGAACAGGGCAGTGCCGCGCAGCGGTTTGATCTGCACCAGATTAAGATTGGCCGGCACCACCAGATTGCGAATGAATTCGCTGTACTTGATGGTGCGTACCGCGCCCACCGCGATTTCGGGGCTGCGGCGCACGAAGTTAAACAGTCCTATGCGCAGCAGTCGGGCAAAGCGCTCGTTGATGATTTCAAGCGTGGGCATGCGCCCGCGCACGATACGTTCCTGGGTCGCCATGTTATACGGGCGTATGGCGCGCGGATCTATTTCCTCCTTCGCCTCATCGGGCTCACCGGTGACGCCTTTGAGCAGGGCGTCGACCTCGACCTGCGACAGGAAATCGTTGCTCATGGCGGAGCTATTGGATGATAAATGAGGTGAACAGCACGCTGATCACCATCGATTTGGGCACGGGCGGCGGCTCCACTGCCGCTGGCGGTGCCACCGCCGGTGCCGCAGCTTCCTGCGGCGGCTTTTCCTCACCTTCGGCTGGCGCTGCAGCCTCGGTGGCCGCGGGCGGCTGCGCTACGGCTGCTGTGGGCGCTGCTTTGGCCGGTGCCGCCGGTTCCGCTGCCGCGGGCACCAGAATGGCGTTGATGGCGGCGACGATATCGGCGCCCAGTTTGCGCTTGCCATCAACGGTCAGTAGTTCCGTCGCCTTGCGCCCCGACAGCAATAGCAGGATGCGGTCGCGCACTTCGGGCATATGCAGCTTTAATGCGTCAACCGCCGCACTATCGGGTACTTTCAGCGACAGTCCAGTTTGCAGGAACTGGGGGTTATCCTCCACTTGCAGATTGACCGTGAAGGCCTCCAGCGGCACGTACAGCGGAGGCTTCGTGGACTGTGGTTTGGGCTCGCTGCCGGGCTGGCCGCGGTGCTGATTGAAATACCAGTAGGCGCCTCCGCCTAGAGCGCTGATGGCAATCAAAAGTATCGCTATTTTTAATAACTTGCCTTTATTTTTCGCGGCCGGTGCCAACGCCTGCGGGGCTGCGGCCTCCTGCCCCTTGGCGGGTTCCTTTTTTACCGCGCTGACTGCCATGGTCCCGCTCCTGTATCTTGGTAGTTAAAATTATAGTGGCGTGCCAGAAAAACCCAGCGCGGAAAAAGGCGCTTTATGCCACGCTTCTTTGCGCCTGATTCAGGCGAACAGATCCACCAAACCCTGGCCGCGAAGGCGTGCTACCCCATGCGTGGCCGCCGCCGCCGCTGCGGTAGCGTCAGCGCCGCCGGCACTGCTCCCCGAGGGCTGTCGCGGCTGCTCGAATGCCCGGCCGTCGCGCGCACTGTCGGCGCTGACGCTGGCATGGCCCAACGTGATCCCGTTTTCGGCAAGCACCTCACGCAGCCGTGGCAATGCGTTTTCGAGGGCTTCCCGCACTGCGCTGTGGGGCGAGGTGAAGACGGCACTGGTCTGATGCTCATCGAGCGCGAGTTTGATGTGGAGGGGGCCCAGGTGCGGCGGGTTGATGTGCAATTCAGCCGCGTGTTGTTTTTCACCTGACAGCCACACGACTTTTTGGGCCAGCTCCGTATCCCAGCCCGGCGCGGTGATCGGCTTGTCGATCGCGGCAGGCGTCGCCGCAAGCTCCCGCGCCGCTGGCGCTGCTTGCAATCCTTGCGCGTAGGGCGCTGGCTGCAAGCCCGCGACGGCGGCGTCATGCAGCCCCGCGGATGGGGGCTGACCCAGAGAAGATTCCAGGGTGTGACCGAGAGACGATTCCAGGGTGTGACCTAGAGCGGCTTCCAGCGTATGTCCGGGATGCAAATCCAGGGACTGGCCGGGCTGCTTACGCAGTACGTGCTCGCGCAATTCGCGCGGGATATTTTCTCCAGTGAGGGTCGCCATGGCGGCATCAGGGTCGGACACGGCGGATGCTTTGCCGCTGAGCTCCGCGGACGCGGTGAGCGCGGTGCGCCCGGATGCGGCCCCAGGCGCGGATCGCTCAAGCGCGTCGGGCAGCAGGTGCAGCGCAGCGGCAGGGGGAGCTAACAGCAGCACCACGGGGGCCGTGCCGGGTAGTTCCGCCGCGGATTGAACCGCGCCGTCGGTTTCACGCGCGGCAAGCGCCATCTCCGGTGGGGTGGTTGCCGTCGCGTCGGCGGCGCTCTCCAGTCCCATCAAGCGTTGCAGCAAGGTCTGAAATCCCGGTTGTGGTTCGCAAGCGGCACCGCCGGCCGCCGCGTCCTTGGCTACCGCCTCTTTTGCCTGAGTCTGAGGCAGCGCGCGCGTGGTCAATTGCAGGTTGTCCATAATTTTCCGTGTGCGTTTCCGGTCAACTGCCGTTGCTAGTGTGCTGCTCCGCTTCAAGTGTG
>CAMDRT010000088.1 GCA_945906815.1 Bordetella parapertussis | reverse complement strand
TCCGGCAGCGCGGCCCCATCTGAGTTCCGGCCGCCTCAAGGCCATTGCCACCACCGGTAGCAAGCGCACCGCGTTAATGCCGCAAGCGCCGACTATGATCGAGGCGGGATTGCCGGGCTTCGAATATACAACCTGGTACGGCTTCTTCGTCCCCGCGCGTACGCCACGCACGCGCATTGATTTTATTAACGCGGAGCTGCACCGGGCGCTCACGGACCCCAGTATCAGCAGCCCGCTGTTGGCACAGGGCGCCGAGGCGTTCCCCTCTGCACCGGAAGCCGTCACCCGCATCATGCGCGAAGAGCATGTGCGATGGTCCAAGGTGATCCAGTCGCAAAATCTGAAGTTCTGAGCACTCAAATTGAACATGACAATACCCGCCATCGTCCTTGCCCTGCTGTTAGCCGGCGGCGCAGCACAGGCGCAATCGGTGAACGACGCGGATTTGTGCCGCGCCATCACCAGCAATCCGGATCTCGCGATCAAACATTGCAGCGCCGCCATCGAGGGGCGTAAGGCCAGCAACGACAGGCTGGCGCTGTGGCATGTGCAGCGCGGCGTGCTGTGGGCCGACAAGGGCGACTACGAGCGTGCCATTGCCGATCACACCGCCGCCTTGAAACTGGACCCCAAAGTGCGTCACGCCAACTACTATCGTGGCACGGCGTGGTCCCACAAAGGTGAATTTGACCACGCCGTCGCAGACTTTGATGCGGCCGCGAAATTGAGCGCCGATGACCCGCTGGTGTATCACGCACGCGGCGTCGAACTCACGGTGAAAGGCGATTACCCGCGCGCCCTCGCCGATTTTGAAAAAGCACTGCAACTCGATGCCAAAGCCGCAGGGGTGCATTTTGCGCGGGGCCGCACACTGTTTTACATGTCCGCGTTCGCGCGCGCCAGCGGCGACTTCGAAGTGGCTTTCAAATCTCAGCCCAACGTTTACACCGCGCTGTGGCTGTTTCTCGCGCGCAAGCGCAGCGGCAACCACGATGCAGATGATCTGCTGGAGCGCGAAACGCGCGGTATCCGCGCAGGCTGGCCGGCGCCGTTGATCGCACTTTATATGGGCCGCACCGATGTCAGTTCAGTGATGGCAGGCGCGACCAGCGCCGAACCCAACCGTCAGCGCGAATTGCGCTGCGAAGCCCATTTTTACGTCGCGCAGGCGCACATCGTTAAAGGCGAGCCCTCCCGTGCACAAACGCTGCTGCAAGAGGTGCACCGAAATTGCCCGAAAAATCTGCTGGAATATGAAGCGGCCACGGCGGAATTGCGGCGCTTGAAGTAATCAGAGAACTCATATAACTAATTGTTTTTAATACTTAATTTTGACTAACCCCACACACTATAACGCACTGGGACAGCCTGTAGGTTTTCCGCTGCCGCAGTGGCAAGCACCTCCCCACCCGCCGCGCACGCCACTCGTCGGACGTTACTGCCGTCTCGAAGCGCTGGACCCTGCCCGCCACACAGCCGACCTGTGCGCGGCGAACGCGCTGGATGTCGATGGTGGCGGCTGGACCTATTTGACTGCGGGTCCGCTGGTGACGCTCGATGACTATCGGGCATGGATGGCGCTATCGTGCCTGGGCGCGGATCCCCAGTACTACGCCATCGTGAAATTGCCGGAAGAAAAAGCGGTGGGCGTGGCGAGTTACATGCGCATCGACCCGAAGAACGGCACGATCGAAGTGGGCAGCATCAAATTCTCTCCGCTGCTGCAGCGCACGCGCGCCGCCACCGAAGCCATGCACCTGATGATGCGCCATGCGTTCGCGCTCGGTTACCGCCGCTACGAGTGGAAATGCGATACCTTCAATGCGCCATCGCGCGCGGCGGCGCAACGCTATGGCTTTTCGTATGAAGGCGTTTTTCGTCAGGCCGCAATCTACAAGGGCCGCACGCGTGACACCGCCTGGTATGCCATCATCGACAGCGAGTGGCCGGCCATAGATGCGGCGTTCACGCGCTGGCTCGCACCGGAGAATTTCGATGCCGACGGACAACAACGCACATCGCTGGCGGCGCTGACCGGCCCGCTGCTCAAGGCGCGCGGATAAACCCACCCGCTCATGGCCGCGCCGGCGGCGTAGGGCAGCAGCTGCCGCTGAAAGATCGCTGGGTCGAGCCATCCGTCGAGATCAGGCTGTGTGGCGAAGGCCGGTGCAAGTTCGGCATAAATAATCGGGTTGATCAGAATGGGTCCAAGTGCGGCGGCGGCGCGAAACTGTCCTGCCGACCAATCCAACCAGTTCGCATCGGCGGTGGCAATGTCGATTAGCACATTGGTGTCGAAAAGGATACGGCTCATTCCTCACCACGAGTGAGCGCCATAACGTCCGCCGTCGTCACGTCCGGCAGTGCAACGCCCCGCGCCCGCTTCAGCCACGCCTCAGCGGCCAGCAAAGCCGTACGTCGTGCACGATACGCCTCCAGCCACGCGGCGAGTGCATCCACTTGCGGTGTGGGCAACCCCTCAATGGCAGTTTCAATTTCAGCAATGGTACCCATGGCGGAAAGTCTAGCATTGCGTCAAAGAAACCGTCAATCCGTCTTTCCGCGCGCGGATGGCGCAGTCGAATGAAGACTTATGCGGCGTCGTAGGAGAGATAAAGTCATCGCAGCCCCTGCCACAGGCTCAGGACAAGAATCTAGGAGCCTGAAACTGTCAGTAAGGGAACGGGGGTAGATGCTTCAGGCAAAAGGCAAGGCCTGACCCCTGGCAGAAAGCTGGAAGGCTGTAATATCTGCAACAATTTATATTCCATATAGTGACTCGCATTATTGCGCCACTATTCTGTTGAAGATAACCTTACGGTTCGTAGAGGAAGAAAGTTACATTCCATATTATGGAAAATTTTTAGGTCGGATTGGCGCCAACTGCAATAACCACAACAACTACGAAGGAGGGTTCACATATTTATCCCCGACGCTTTGAATTTTTTGTCGGAAACAACACTATCGAGTAAACGCTTAGTCACGCTTTCCATCCTTGCCGCAAGCATGTTGGTGGGTTGCGGGGGCGGCTCAACGCCGAGTAGCGCCACCCCGGCAGCGCCATCCGATACGATCGGTGGTTTTAGCGGTGCCGGTGCGCCGTTTGACAGCGGAACGGTCAAGGTGATCGATGCCCGCGGCCGCATCATCGCCGAGAACATCACCATCAATGCCGACGGTTCCTACATCACACCCGTTTTTCGCGCGTCAGACTACACGGCGCCGTTCGTGATCGTCGCCGAGGGACAGATTTTCGACGCTGTGGACAGCTATGTGGCGATCGTGACCTCGGCGGGACAGGCCAACGTGACTCCGCTGTCGAGCGGGCTCGCGGCCAGCATCGCGGGCCCCAGCGTGCTCAAACTCTCCGACCCTTCGGCGGTCTCTAGCCTAACCGGGTTGACCACTGCGGCAGTCAGCGCCAGCTTGGAGGGTGTCCGCGCTATGATCGCCCCCATGTACGCGGCATTCGGCGGCGACGCCACAGCCAACCCCCTCACCAGCCGCTTCAACGACGCGTTCGACAAGCTGCTGGACAACCTGAAAATAGATGTCAAACCCTCGGGCCAGATGAGCATCATTGCCGCGGAAAGCCAGATTGGAGACGACGATAGCAGCACCAACGCCTCGCGCCCCGCAGCGGTGACCAGTTGGGGAGCGGCACCGATGGCGGCACCGGCCGCCTCACGGAAAACCTTTTCGGTGCGGGACGCGACCATGGTGGCCTTGGTCAACAAGCTCAATGCTTGCCTAGCTAAAGCGCCGAACAGTACTTCGGGCCGGGGTACCAGTGCGGGCTTCGCGCTGGATTGCCAGAACATCGTCCTGAATGCAGGGGACAACACGGCTGATGCCGCTGAAACTTATATCAACAATGGCAAGCCCGCGCTGGAGGATCTCCAGAGTGTCATCAATGGTGGGCCAGGTTGGGAGCTGGGGGTGAAGGTTGGCACGCCGCAAATCATCCGTCAGATAGACGATACCCGCTTGGAGGTGCTTTTCCCCATAGTAGGCACCACCGAGTCTGGCGGCCAGCGCAATGCATTAACGACAACCATCAAGCTCTTCAGCACACTCAATGGCGTGTCCGGCAGCGGCTTTCGTCTCATCGGCAATCAGCGTAAGTTCAATGTCTCGCTTACCACCTCCGCACTCAAGGTCACCCGCACCAGTGCCAGCGGCAGCCCTGTCGTCACGTTTGAGCCCAGCCTGAATTTTTCGGTTGGCTATGGATCCTCGATCGACACCAGTACCAAGCTCGGTGCAGCCCGCATCTGCGGCCCCGGCTTGCCTGGCTATGTCAGTGACGCCAATCCTTGCGGCACCAAGGGCGGTGTGTGGATGGTCGACGCGGGGCTGCAGATCTATGGTAACAGTAGTAATCCGAGCTACCAAAGCTCCAATCGCTGCTCCAGCGGTTTGACCGTGGTGCCGTTTCGGGTGTTCAGCCCAGTCCGCAATGACGCCGCCAACACGATGTTTAGTCCCTCCTCCGGCAGCGAGACCTTCTCGACGGGCTACGCCGTAACTAACGGCCTGACCTGTATCAATAATTTTCGCCTGGCCCAAGTGGACGCGGCCGGAGCAGCAGTGGCCAACACCAACCGTGGTCAAACCGGCGCGGCTGCCATTGCCAATTACAGCGGCACCCCGCTGGCCATCGGCAGTATTCAGGCAGGTGACGCCTACCGGGTGTACCTCTACGGCAGCAACGTCACGTCTGGCGTGAACGCCGCGAGACAAGAGACCCCGATCAGCACACCCAACGGCCAGGGTTATTACGTGGTGCGCTTGCGTTCACGCCCGCTGTCGATTGCCGAGATCACCAGCGCGCCGTTTGCTGTCTTCGACCCTGCGTTGGTTGCAGGCTACCAAAGCTTTAAAACAGCGGGGCCGATTCTGGATGCCAATAACAGCTTGCCATTGACCTGGACCTATGAGACCGGAGCGGTCAAGATCAACAAGGTCAACCTGCAATACAACGGCGGCGGAGACCAGTGTTCCACTCGATTCTCACCTCTCGCGCCGCCGTCGGCCTACCCGACCGCGTATGCCAACTGCAGCAAGTTTGCCTCCACGTCGCCCAACGCCGGCAAGTACACGTTCACCGGTTTCGAGCCTTGGGTCAGCGGTACGTCCAACATTTCGCTGAATGGACAAGATCGTTTCGGGACTCTGTTCATTACGCGACTGCAGTAAGTTAGCACCTCAGCCTGGGGTGGGCTACGCGCCCACCTCAGGCCCACGAGACA
>CAMDRT010000087.1 GCA_945906815.1 Bordetella parapertussis | reverse complement strand
CCCTACGACACTCTCAAGGATTTCGCGGGCGTCACCGAACTTTACTCCTCCAATTCCGTCGTGGTGGTGGGGCCGGCGATGGGCGTAAAAACAGTGAAGGAACTGGTGGCTTACTCGCAAGTGCGGCCCGGCAAAATATTTTTTGCTTCGCCCGTCGCCGGAGGCATGGATCACATGAACTCCGAGCGATTTCGCATTGCTGCCGGCATCAAGGCGCAGCATGTAAGTTACAAGGGTTCCGGCGAGGCCGCGATTGAAGTTGCCGCAGGCCGCGCGCATTTTACGGTGATCTCCGTATTGATTGCACAATCCCTGATCATGGATGGAAAAGTGGTGCCAATCATGCAGCGGTTTCCGGTACTGCCGGGCGTACCGCTGATCGCCGATATTCTGCCCGAGTGGACGCTGGTCGGCGCGAGTGCGGTATTCGCACCAGCGGCTACACCACTGTCACTGCGACGACAAATTGGCAAGGATATTGCGCGCGTTTTGCAGTTTCCCGATCTCAAGGAGCGTCTGGATTCCGTGGGCATTCATGTTGCGACAACGACGCCGGAAGAACATGATCGTAAACTGCGTGCCGATATTGCGGCGTTTGCGAAGGTGATGAGAGAGATCGGCCTCAGGGCCAATAAATCCTGATGCTGTGAGTGGCGAATTCGTAATTCAAGCCGCCACCGGAGGTTGACTGCTGAGCATGCACGGGGATACATTGCAATTTATGCAAAAGGGATGTTTGAAATCCCTACCTCCTACTTATGTAATCTAAACTGTTTTGAAAGCAGTGACCATGCCGAACACTCAAACAAAATACATTTTTGCCGGAGGCGATCACGACGATCGTTCGAGTGACACGCGGGATCACGGTGGCGTGTTCCGGCGCACGGCGGGTGATGGTGAATGGGAGTCGGTAACGCGCGGGCTGCCGCCGAACGTGGCGGCGCGCGCGTTCGCGGTGAATCCCAACGATTCGCGCGTGATGTACGTCGCCACGCAAGACGGCCCGTATCGCACCACGGATGCGGGCGAACATTGGGAGCGCGCGGGTTTTCCGGATCGCAATGTACAGCTTTACTCGATCACCTATCATCCGACGCGGCCCAACGTGATGTATGCTGGCGCTGCACCGGTTGCACTCTACCGCAGCGAAGACTGCGGCGATACTTGGAAGCGCATGCCCAACGCGAAATCCCCAGGCAACTGCGACATGGATTTTCCGTCGCGTGTGATCCGTATCGCAGTGGACCCGAGCCGACCCGATGACGTTTACCTTGCGCTCGAGGTGGACGGCGTAATACGCAGCTCCGATGGTGGCGAAAGCTTTACCGATGTGTCGGCGGGGCTGATCGAACTCGCGCAACTGCCGCATCTTAAAAGCCGCATCGCCAGCAGCATGGAAAGCGAAGGCATGCTCGACTCGCACGCGATCGCGGTGAGTCCCGCCGCCCCCGGTGCGCCGATACTTGCGGTGCGCATGGGCCTGTTTCGCGGCGGCGAGTGCGGCGCGTCGTGGCAGGACATGCGGGTCGGCCGCTTTTCGCCGCTCACCTATGCGCGCGACATTTGTGTCTCGCCGCACAACCCGCGCACGCTGTACACCTGCCTGTCGTCGGCGGCGCGCAGCAACGATGGCACGCTGTATCGCAGCGACGATCTCGGGGAAAGCTGGCGCCGCGTGGATCACGGCATCACCGCCGAAGGCACGATGACCTGCGTGACGGTCAGCCGCGCCGATCCACGACACATCTACTGTGTATCGCGCTCCGGACAGGTATTCGGCACGCAGGACGAAGGCGCGTCGTGGCGCGAATACCGGCTGCCGTCCGGCGTGCTGCAACGCGTGCGCGCATTGGTATGTACTTGAGCGTGCGTGCTGCGCGCGCAGTTACTCGGTCTTGATGCCGCGCGCGCGGATCACGCGTGACCAGGATTCGACCTCCGCCTGAATTTCGCTTTTGAACTGCGCTGGCGTGTTTGCCACCGGCACGTAGCCGTCGCCTAACACGCGTTTTTCCATTTCGCGCGTGCGCATGATGCGCGTCACTTCGGTGCCGAGTTTGTTGACTATCGGTTGCGGCAGATGGGCAGGGCCGAGCGCGCCGAGCCAGGTATAAACTTCCTCCATGCTGTGGATACCGAGTTCGGCCATCGTCGGCACATCTGGCAGCACCGGCGAACGCTGGTCACCGGTTACAGCAAGCCCGCGCAGCTTGCCGGCCGCGACCAGCGGTTGCGACAGGCCAATATTATTGAACAGAAAATGCGTTTCACCGGCCGCCACCGATTGCAGCGCCGGTGTAGGGCCTTTATACGGGGAATGAATCGCCCTGGCGCCGGCGGCGTCGACGAAAAGCGCCGCCACCACGTGGCTCATACTCCCCTGCCCGGCACTGCCATAGATCAGTTGCCCCGGACGCGCCTTGGCGAAGGCGATGAATTCTTTCATCGACCGCGCCGGAATCGAGGGATGCACGATCAAGTACAGCGGATAGCGCAGCAACTTGCTGATGGGTGTGAAATCCGCCACTGGGTCAAACGGCCTCGGCTCACGCGCCAGCGGCCCGAGGACATACGTGGTGTTGGAGCAAAAGAGCAGGGTATAACCATCCGGTGCCGCGCGACGTACTAACTCGGTGCCGATCAAGCCCGTGGCACCCGGCCGATTCTCGACGATGAACGATTGGTCAAAGGCCGCTTGCAGCTCCCGCGCAACCAAGCGCGAGTAGTTGTCCCCCGCGCTCGCCGGCGAGGTCGGCACGACGATGCGCACCAGCCGGTTGGGATAGTCTTGCGCACCCGCTATTGCCGCGAGTGATGCGAGCAACGCGATCGCAATCCAACGCCCTACTGCGCGCACCAGTGATCGACTCACAGGGATAAGAATCTCAAGTACCCTTTTTGCATAATTCGCAATGTATTCCTGTGCATGCCAAGCTGTCAACCACTGATCTCCCTGGCGCACTTGGTGAGCCCCAGTACCCGACCCTTCTCGCGATGCAGCGACTGCTGTTCCAGATTGGCCAATTTTGCACTATCCTGTGAATGGCGAATTGGTCATTCAAGCCGCCCATTTTCGCGAGCCTGACGCCCTGCTCCCGAAACTGTTATTCAGGACGATACTTACAAATTCGCCACCCACAGCATCCTGCTATGCTTAAGAAAGTGCCATTCGGGTATGATGGCATTTGTTCGCTACTCCAACGGCTGGCACCTACGAACACATTACCACGGAGAAAATCATGAAAGATGGACTCAGATTTGTCGACTGCGATATGCATGTCATGGAACCCGTTGATTTGTTCGCGACCTATCTCGACCCGAAATTCCGCGACCGCGTGATCCTGCCGCTAGGGGCAGACGGACGCCCATGCCGGGGTATGATCATGATTGACGGTCTGCCGACCTCGTATGACGTCGAACTGCAGAAACACCGCAAGCGCGGTCCCCTGCGCAGCAGCAACAGCACACAGCCCCTGTCCGGTTCGCGGCTTGCCAATTCCAACCGGCTAGATTTCGCCATCGCGCGCAATTACAACGCCGAGGCGCAAGTGATGGCGATGGAGATCGAGGGCATCGACATCGCCGTGCTGTTTCCCACCGTGGGCTTAAGCCTGATTGCACGCGACGGCATGGACCCGCATCTGTCACTGGCGCTGTGCCAGGCCTACAACAACTGGATCCATGACTTCTGCCAGTACAGCCCGGACCGGCTGAAATTCGCCGCCATGCTGCCGCTGCATGACGTCAATCTGGCTGGACTGGAATTGATACGCTGCGTCAGGGAACTCGGTGCCGTCGGGTCCTTCGTGCGCCCCAATCTGCTGCAAGGGCACTATTGGCACTCGAATTACTGGGACCCGCTGTACAGCCTGCATGAAGAACTTGACGTGACCCTGGGTTTCCACGAGGGCACAGGCGCCTGGAACGGCCACATGAACAAGCTGTATGGTGAAAACCGTTTCTATCGCCACGTTGCCAGCCACTGGATCGAGATGCAACAGGCGCTAATCGCCATGATCATCGCGGGTGTGTTCGAATTCCACCCCAAGCTCAGGGTCGCCTTCCTGGAGGCGCAGAATTCATGGGTGCCCGGGATACTGTCGCGCATCGAGTGGGATTACCCGCAATACCGGGATACGCATGCGCCGTATCTGTCGCTGACGCCCAAGGAATACTTCCGGCGCAACTGCTGGGCCGCGGTGGAAGGCAGCGAGCCGGAGATCGAGGGCACGGCCAAACTCATCGGCGCCGATCGCATGTGTATCTCGACCGACTATCCGCATTTCGATTCTGATTTCAGCAACGTTTCGAACAACCTGCTGCGCAATGTTCCGCGCGAGATGGCAGCACAGATATTCATGGGTGGGGCACATCTGTACGGTTTTACCAGCGAGGACTTCGCGGCAGCCGATGCAGCCGCCGCCAAAACCCGCCAGCCCGCAGTTGCCGTTGAAGCCTGAGCCGTAGCGTGCAGTTTTTCAGCCGCTAAGTTCAGGGGCCACGGCGCCAGTAGCCTATGAATTATCAATGGGCTAGCTTGGATAGGTTCGAGAAGTAATTTGCCCGGGTGAAGGCGACTGAGAACGTCCCTACTCTGTCGCAAAACTTCTGCGCCCTGCTTTCCCTTCCTGCGCTTCGCCCAATTCCTGGGCGTTCAGTCCTTTGGCGACCGTGTGGGTGGCGAATTCGTAATTCAAGCCGCCACCGGAATCTGAAACAGCCCGCGGCAATGGCCGCGCCAGCCGTAACGGCCATCACCAACGTGATTGAGTGCCCGAACTCTGTGGTGCGGCGGGTGAGCAGAAGGGGCACCCATTATCGCGACGTGAAATGGCCACGCGCTGGGCAGCGGCTGGCTTCCTGGAAGCTGAGAAAGCGTTTCGTAGGTTCTGCGGGCATAAAAACATCTCCGCTCTCATCCACGCACTTCGGCCTGCTACCATTCAACTCCCAAAAGCTGCATAATCATTTCTGCTACCTCCTCTAACCTTCAACTGCCAACGGGATACCGCCGGATTGACGCCCCCATACTACCTTCCCCCAGGGGAAGGAAATACCAGCTTTCGCTGGAATGACGATGAGGGCGTTTCCGAGGATTAATGAGCGAATTCGAAGATATACACAATGACCACCACCAAAATCTTCGCCGGCGCCGGCAGCGGCGAAGGCAAAACCCAGGGCATGTATCGCAGCGGTTTGTTCCGGTGCAACTCTGGTGCAGGCGACTGGCAGGCGGTGAGCAACGGCCTGCCCGCCAATAACGAAGTGCGCACCATTGCCGTCAGTCCGCACGACCCTAGCATCATGTTTGTCGGCACACAGGACGGCCCATATCGCAGCATCGACGGCGGCGAC
>CAMDRT010000086.1 GCA_945906815.1 Bordetella parapertussis | reverse complement strand
CTGTATCCTGCGTGTCGTTCTGAAGCGCCTATATATTCCACATTGTGATAACTACGGTTGTGCCGCTTTTAAGTTTGGGCTACGCTAGTTATCTTGGAATTAATTTAATTAAACTGCATATTCTGCTACCAATTTGAGGGCGGGTTTGTGCCACATCCGGGCTGTTATGAGCGCGACTCGCGTTGCGCATCGATGCTAGAGTGTGCCGGCTGACGCATGGCGCCTTCGACGCCCATTATCGGCAATTCGCCCGCTATTCGTGAGGTGTTGCGCCTGATCGACCTGTTCGCGGAAACGCCCGCTACGGTGTTGATCACCGGAGAAAGTGGCACCGGCAAGGAACTCGTGGCGCAGGCGTTACACCGCAACTCGAGCCGGCGCAGTCGCGCCTTTGTGCCAGTGAACTGCGCCGCGATTCCGCGTGAACTGCTGGAAAGCGAGTTGTTCGGACATCGCAAGGGTGCGTTCTCGGGTGCCATCGCCGACCGCACCGGCCGTTTCGAACTTGCCGAAGGCGGCACCATCTTCCTCGACGAGGTGGGCGATATGCCGCTCGAGTTGCAGTCCAAGATGCTGCGCGTATTGCAGGAAGGGACGATAGACCCGATCGGTGCCAGCCGCCAGGTGCGGGTGGATGTGCGCGTGGTGGCTGCCACCCATCGCGACCTGGAGGCCGAGTGCGCCGCCGGACGTTTCCGCGAGGATCTGTATTATCGCCTTAACGTGCTGCCGATCATGGTGCCGCCCTTGCGCGAGCGCGTCAGCGACGTGGTGCAACTGGTGACTCATCTGGCGTCACGGCTGGATAAGGGGGCGCTGCCGATGAGTCTGGATGCGGAGTTCATCCGCGCATTGCAGAGCTATGCGTGGCCGGGCAATGTGCGCGAACTCTCCAATCTGGTCCAGCGCTTGTGCGTCATTTTTCCCGGCAAGCGCTTGCGTCGGCGGGACGTGCCGGCGCATTTACTGCCGAAGAACTTGCGCGAGGCGTTGGCTGAGGCTGCGCCAGCAGCGCCGGCGGGCGCGCCGCTGAGTGAGCTGCTGGGTCAGCCGCTGAGTGGGCCGCTCAACCCCTCGCTCGATGCCGGCGCGCCGCAGACCTTCCTCGACCCCGTGGTTGAACCCCATTCGATCGAGGAAATCATTTTGATCGCCAATGGCAGCCGCAGTTTTCCGAGCGACGGGGTATTCCTGAGGACGCACTTGGTGAACTTGGAGCGCAAGATAATTTTTAGTGCGCTAAAACACGCGAGTGGCAATGTGTCGAAGACGGCGCAGTTGCTCAATTTGCAGCGGACTACCTTGCTGCAGAAATTGAACAAGATAAAAGCGGACAGTGCAGGGCTGGATCTGGATCAGTTGCTGGTGCCGATAAGTGATATGCAGTAGGCGGCTGCCCGCCGTCCTGCTGCGGGTGGTGTATGCGTGCTTCATATGAGAAGTTGAATTGGACACCGGGCTGGATGAGTCCGAGTGGTGGTCTTCTTTGGCATTGGCGCGCATGGCGTAACCGCAGCCACTGGGGTCGCTTTAATGCCGCGATCAGCGCGTGGCTGGATGCCTGGCAGCACGGCAGCAGCGGTTTGCTTTTGCTGGGCCCCAGCGCAGGCTGGTGTCTGCCCGATACCTTTCTGGGCAGATTTTCCCATATCCACGCAGTTGACCTGGATCCGTTGGCGCCGCTGCTGTTCCGCTGGCTGCATGGCAGGGCACTGGCCGGTGTGCGGCTGAGCTGGCAGCGCGGCAACTTGTTCGATGCCATAGGCCCGCTGCTAGAACGCTATCCCCGGCACGCGGTGCTGTTCGCTAACGTGCTCGGCCAGCATGGCCTGCATCAGCGCCAGCCGGGCCGCGCCGAAGCCGACTTTGCGGGTCTCGGCCTGCAGCTGCAAGGGCGGCGCTGGGCGTCTTTCCATGACCGGCTGTCGGGTGAGTGGTCTGGCACACGCAGCGAGCCCGCGGCATTGCGGTTTGCGGCTGTCGCGGACACGCTCACCCTGGCGAAAATTGCCGGGTCGGGTGCCTGGATCGACCATCTCACCACCACCGTGCTGCCGGCCGACTGCTCGCGGCTGTTGCTGCCGTGGTCGATTTACGAAGGGCGGCTGCACTGGATTGAGGCGGGCTATGTCGAGTAGGCTGGCGTGCTGCGTGCTCGCGTCGGTGCTGCTTACCGCCGGCTGTGGCTACCTCGATAACAGCGAACCAGGCCTGCGCGCTTACAACGCAGGAAACTACGCGCAGGCAGCGCGCATCTGGGAGGTGGCGGCGCGCGAGGGCAATGCGGGCGCTCAGTACCGCCTCGGTTATCTCTATGAAACCGGCACCGGCAGGCGCCAGGATCATGGCGTGGCGGCGCGCTACTATGCAAGTGCGGCGCGTCAGCAGCATCCCTACGCGCAGGCCGCGCTGGCGATCCTCTACGCCTATGGTAAGGGCGTGCCGCAGGATTACGCGCGCTCGTACCGCTGGTCCAGCCTGGCAGCGGCGAACTATCCGAAGTGGGCCCGCGACGAGCGCGCGGCGGCGCTGCGCAATCGCGATATCGTGGCCGCCCGCATGTCCGCGCCTGAACTGCTGGCGGCGCAGCGCTCGGTCGAGCAGCCTGAAAACGAGGAGCGGCAGTAGCGCTGAGAGCGGGCGCGGGGTCTGCGTATTGCCCGGTGCCCGCGCTTCAGAACGGCGGCTTAATCAGCCTGCCGCATTGCGCCTTGATCAGCACGAAGCGGCGCTTGTCGTTTAGCGTCACTGACTGCTCGAACGCGCCGGTGGTCCGGTCGAGAGTGAATTGTTCACCGGTAATCATGGCGCCGTAACGCTCGAACAGCGCCGGTCGGCTGACGGTGTGGACATTGCCGTCGGTGATCACGGTGCCTTTGCGCGTCTCGGACAGCGCCAGCGTTCCCTGATACCAACCGGTCTTGTCTTTCGCATCGATACCGCCCACGAAGGTCTGCGAGACCACCTTGGCTGGCGCATCGAACCCGTTGATCGGGGTGGCGACCGTTCCTTCACAGATGAGGCTGATGCTGTGGTCGGAGGCGGCGTGCGGAGATTTCCTCTGGGCTGCGCTCGGAACACTCTCGGCTATGGACGGCACTCGCGCCGAGTCGTAGATCAGCCATCCGCCGGCGGCAAACGCTGCCACCATGGTGGTGACGATGAGCGCGATGGTGCGCACCGACACCGGCTTGTCTGACTGTGGCGCTTGAGTAGATTTGTTCTGTGGCATGTGGCTCAGTACAGTTATTTATTACCGTTATTTATGATGATGCCCTAAGCTAGCTTAGGGCTTTTGCGGTGCAGTACCCTTGATTTGTTTTTTATCTTTGGGGTCGGGCTTGGCGGGCGCAGGGTTGGGTGTCGACTGCTCACTCCCTGGCACCAGCTTTGTTGTGCAAACTTCCGAGGTGCCCCTCTTGGTAGTGACCTGCTCGCACACGCGCTCCACCTTGTAGGCGTGTGCCGCTGGAAGCATGAGGCTGTTCGCCACCACTAGCATCAATGCGGTGCACGCGACGGCAGCGCGGCCCAACCCGCCTCCCACAGGCGGGCTGCAGAGTGTCCCCCTGGGCAACCTGTCATCCCCCGAAGGTGGCAGCCGGTACGCCGGGTCTCGATTCACCGTCACAAATCGCGTCATTCGTTTGCCTCGCCTGTGTATCCAATGCCGATATCAAGTAACGCATGCTCTCTGGCTTCGATGACAAATTCAACCACAACGCATAGTCAGCCAGGTCCGACAGGCGGCGAGGTTTCCGGCAACTTTCCCGCGTCGTGTTCAAACCGCGCCGCAGCGGTGAGTAGGCCCAGCTCGCGTATGTGCGCCATCCACGGACTAGTCTATATATAAATTACAATTAAAAACAGTGAGTTACCTATGTTTTTGGATGCTTATGTATATTGCTGTACTGGTAAATGGTGGCGCTGAGGCGACGCCGCGCGGCCAAATAAGGATGCCGTTGTATTGAATCGGCTGCAATGAGTGTAAGTTGGCGTCACCAAACGGTTATTTCGCGACTGGTTGCAAAAGCTGCAACGGACGGAGGTGAGCTGTAATAAGCGGCAGCAAGTGTTGCGCAGGCCCAGGTGCCCGCACTTCTTCAAGGAGAGCGTCGCTTATCTTGGCAGCTATGGCGTAGATTTATCCGAAAAATTTGATGGCTGCATGGGTCAATCGATCCAAGGATTGATGACCGAAATCCCCATCGCAGCAAACGGTGACGTGTCTCGGGTCGCCACAGTCATGCCACTGGCCGCTGCAGTGGCTGCGATGAACCCATCGGCCACGCCGACCGTCAGGCCTCGTGCCTGTGCTTTGGCCATTGCCTCAGCATAGCTCTGAGTTGCGGCCAGATCGAAATTGAGTACCCGCCCCGCAAAAGAGGGAAACACCTGGCTTTCCATTTGCCCTACCAGTGCGTTGCGACGGCGACCTGCAGGCAATCGTGCGATCCCGAAACGCAGCTCGGCCACCGTGACCACGGACAAGAACAGGGTTTCCAGCGGCTGCGCATCAAGCCATGCGACCAAGCGTGGATCGGGCGCTGTGCGCAGTGGCTCTGAAATCACATTGGTGTCGAGCAGAATCATTTGAAGCTCACCGGACGCGGCAAGGATTGATCGCGTTGACTGATCAGCGCCACCTCATCATCGGTAAGTTCCATCTTGCGCCCGACGTTGGCTAGCAAGGAACCCAGCTTCAATCGCCCTTGCGGCTTGACAGCTTCCTCCAGCAAGGCGCGCACCTCCGCTTCTGTGCTGCGCCCGTGCTGGGCAGCACGCACTCGCAAGGAGCGGTGCACTTCGTCGGGCAGGTTGCGTACGGTCAGGACGGCCATGATGTCACCTTTAACTTTAAGCGTCAGTGCAGTCATTATATCAGTGCGAAGTCGTTGCAGAAAAACTCCAGGAATCCACGGATTGACTGGTCAATTTGGGCGTTCTTGAAATCGGTAGCCGAAGTGGTCCTGGGCGGATGAAGTCGAAGTTTGCGTTTTGGCCCAACGGCCAGCCCGAGTCAGGTTGCGCAGCGGGCGGTTGGGGAAGGTTTGCGCATTGGCGCCCTTCGCCAGCAGCATTGCTGTGCAAGCGAGCCATGTCAAACCAACAGTATGGATTTTTGAGGGCACTGGATTTTTCAAGGTGAATTGATAGAAATCCCGCGCCAACAGAAAAAGCACAAAAAATTACCTTCGTCATTCTGCAGCCAGGCATGACAGTGTTGGTGATCATCGACCAACTCAAATGCAGAAAGAACCACAATAATCCGCAGCATCACTGCGGCGCAATCCCCGCCGACTGAATCACTTCGCGCCACAGCTTCATTTCGCTGCGCAGGAGGCCCGCAAATACCTCCGGCCGGTTGCCGATCATCTCCGCATCCTGAGCCGCGAAGCGTTCTTTCACCGCGGGTGTTGCCAGCATGCGCGCTATTTCGCCTTGCAGCTTTTGGATGATCGGCGCGGGCAGTCGTGCCGGGCCGAGCACGCCGCCCCACACGTAGATGGCCATGCCTTTCAAACCGGCCTCAGTCATCGAGGGCGTGTCCGGCAGCGACTTCGAGCGCTTGCCGTCGGTGGTGACCGCCAGCGCGCGCAGCCGCCCGTTGCGGATCAACTCCAGCACGTTGGCCTGATACTGAATAATGTTCATCTGCACTTGTCCGCCGAGCAGCGCCGTCATGTTGTCACCCCCGCCCTTGAACGGCACATGGGTGATGTCGACATTGGCTGATTTCTTGAACAGCTCCGAATACAGATGCAGCGCGCTGCCGAAACCGCCGGAACCATAGTTCAGTTTGCCCGGCTGCGCCCGCGCCAACGCGATGAAATCCTTTAGCGTCTGCGCGCCCACCGCTGGATTGATCACCAACACACTGGGCGCGCGGATCAGTTCGGTGATGGGCGTGAAATCGCGCGTAGCATCGTAAGGCAGCGTTTTGTAAAGCCCGGCGGACATTACAAAGGCCGGGTTGGTCACCAGCAGCGTGTGCCCATCCGGATTGGCTTTGGCGACGATGTCATTGGCGATCACACCGCCCGCGCCGGGGCGATTCTCGACGATAAACGCCCTTCCCCAGCGCTCCATGAGGTGCTGTGCGACCAGGCGTGCCAGCACGTCATTGGTACCGCCGGGAGCGAAGGGGATGATGAAGCGGGCGTTGCGGGTGGGGTAGTCGGCGGCGATGGCGCCTATCGACGCGAACGACGCCACCAAAACAAGCGCCGCAGCACAAATGAATGACAAGCGAGGCACCCCAAAGGAATCCCCTCTCTCCGCCACGCGGGGCGAGGGGGTTAAAAGTTATGCGTCAGACACAAGCCACCGTATAAACATCCTGCACACCCGGCGGCAATCGATAGTCCAGCCACGTCGCACCATCGTCCTCGGTGCCGATCACTTGCCCGCTGCGTGTGCAGCAATAAAATCGTGCCGGATCACCAGGATGTGAAGCAATCGACATCACGGTGGATTCCGCCTTCACGCCGTGATCGATGCGCCTCCAGGTTTGCGCGAGGTCATCGCTGCGATACAGCGAACCCTCGGTGCTGAATGCCGCCGCCGACAGCGCGGCATAAAGCGTGCGCGGATT
>CAMDRT010000085.1 GCA_945906815.1 Bordetella parapertussis | reverse complement strand
GCCAGCGCGGCGGCGCGTTGCAGTACCGTGATCGCCTCGGCGGCCTTGTGTTGCTGCAGCAGCGCCACACCGAGACGCATCACCGCCACCGCCGGTGCGCGGGGCATGGCGACGACCTTGCGCAGCACCCGTTCCGCATCCTGAAAGCGGGCGTGCATGAGGTAGCACAGGCCAAGGCTATCGAGCGCCGCGCCGTGGTGCGGATCAGAGCGCAGCGTGATTTCCAGCGCTGTCATCGCCGCCGTCGCATCGCCCGCCATCAGCCTCATGACACCGAGCAGATAGTTGGCTTCGGGGTTGGCGGGCGCCTTGCGCAACAGCGCATCCACCAGCGCCAGCGCAGCCGGCATGTTGGCGTGGTGCAGAAAATCCCGCGCTCGGGCGAGCTGATCGTTGGGTTGTCGAGCCATGGTGTGCGGTAGTGTCGCTGTTATAGGCGGTGCACGTCGCACCGCATCGCATGGTATTCTCGCACGACGCAGTCCGATCATTTTTCCTGCTACATAAACCTAGAAAAAGCATTTGGCCACAGAACACAGAGTTCAATGTCACTATCTTAAGCTGGAACCTATACGTCGTCATTCTGGCGAAGGCCAGAATCCAGTTCGTGTGCCCATGCGACGCATCTAATAAGATCCTTCGGATCGGGTTACGCACTGGATTCTGGCCTTCGCCAGAATGACGGTTTCGAAATTTTGCGCGGTGCTCTCTGTGGCTGAGCTGCCGGTTTTGGATAAATAAATATTTTCCGATGATACCCGTCACTATCGGCTACGACCCGCGTGAAGCCGTAGCGTACAGCGTTTTGGCTTACAGCATTCAGGTGCGCGCGACGCAGCCGGTGACCATCGCGCCGCTGATGCTGTCGCAATTGCAAGGCGTGCTCACGCGTGAGCGGCATCCTCTGCAAAGCACGGATTTTTCGTTTTCGCGATTTCTGGCACCATACCTGGCGGGCTTTAGCGGCTGGTCGCTGTTCATGGACTGCGACATGCTGATGCGCGAGGACATTGCACAGCTATGGGCGTTGCGCGACGCGCGTTATGCGGTGATGGTGGTCCAGCACCATCACGTGCCGCGGGAAACCACGAAATTTCTGGGCGAACCCCAGAGCAGCTATGCAAAAAAGAACTGGTCGAGCGTGATGCTGTTTAATAACGAAAAATGCCGCGCGCTGACGCCGGCGTATGTGAACAGCGCCTCAGGGCTGGAACTGCACCAGTTCAAGTGGTTGAACGATGACGCCTTGATCGGCGCACTGCCAGATCGCTGGAATCATCTGGTCGGCTACCACGCGCCGCGCAGCGATGCGGCGCTGGTGCATTACACCCTCGGTGGTCCGTACTTTGCGGATTACGCCGACTGCGAATATGCCGCTGAATGGCATCGCGAACAAGCCGCGATGCTCGGCACTTCCCGCACCATAGTCGACAAAAAAACTTAGACAAAACAATCGGATAGCCATAGAATCGGCCACGAAAACCGCGGCCCGTGCGAGGGCCTTGCATGCATGGACCCGCTATGGAACAGGCCCGAAAATCCGCTGTTGAAAAGCATGATGTGCACGAAGCGCTCGAACGCGCCGCAGATCTACTGCGGGTGCATGACGCGTTTCTGGCAGCGGCGGCAGCGGCCAGAGAAGAGCCGGGACGCGCGCCCCCCGACGCCCAGCGCCAGGCGCAAAACCTCGATGACATAAGTGCCCTGCTCGATCCGCTGCATCCGGCGGACGTGGCCTACATTCTGGAAGCCCTGCCGCTGGCGCAGCGGCTGGTGGTGTGGGATCTGGTCAAAGCCGCGCGTGACGGCGAGATTCTGCTGGAGGTATCCGATGCAGTGCGCGAGACGCTCATCGAGTACATGGACGACCATGAACTGGTCGCCGCCACCGGACAACTCGATAGCGATGAGATCGCGGATCTGGCACCGGATCTGCCGCGCGAGGTTATCGAGAATGTGTTCAAGCTGCTTCCGCCCGCGGAACGCGAGCAGTTGCGCGAGGCGATGTCGTATGCCGAGGACACCGCGGGCGCGCTGATGGATTTTGACATGGTGCAAATACGCGAGGATGTCACGCTCGAAGTGGTGTTGCGTTATCTGCGCCGTCTGGACGAACTGCCCGACCACACCGATCAGTTGTTCGTGGTGGATCGCGCCGAACAGTTAAAGGGCCTGCTGCCAGTCAACCGGCTGCTGGTGACCGATCCTGACGTGGTGGTGGGTGACGTGATGTTGAAGGACTACACCCAATTCAACGCCGGCGACGATGCTGCGGAAGTGGCCGCCGCTTTCGAGCGTTACGATTTGCTGTCAGCACCAGTGGTGGACGACGCCGGCACTCTGGTCGGGCGCATGACCGTCAACGCTGTGGTGGACTACACGCGCGCGAAAACCGACAGTGAAAAACTGAGCGCCGGCGGCTTGCGCGAAGACGAAGACCTGTTCGCCTCGGTGTGGAAAAGCGTGCAAAACCGCTGGATGTGGCTGGCCATTAACCTGATTACGGCGTTCATTGCATCGCGCGTGATCGGTATCTTCGAAGACTCGATCGCAAAGCTGGTAGCGCTGGCGGCGCTGATGCCGATCATCGCGGGCATCGGCGGTAATTCGGGCAATCAGACGATCACCATGATCGTGCGCGCACTGGCGCTGGGACAAATCACCCGCGAAAACGCGGGAAAATTATTTACCAAAGAGCTCGGGGTGAGCGCGTTAAACGGCCTGATCTGGGGTGGCCTGGTGGGTATTTTTGCGTTCCTGATTTATCAAAACTGGCAATTGAGCCTGGTGATGATGCTGGCGATGGAGCTGAATCTGCTATTGGCGGCCTTCATGGGCGTACTGATACCCATGGCAATGGACAAACTGGGCTGCGACCCGGCGCGAGGGTCTAGCGTCCTGATTACCGCCATCACCGACAGCGGCGGATTTTTCATCTTTCTGGGGCTGGCAACACTGTTCCTGGTGTGAGGCGCGGGCAAGGTATGACAAGTGGTGCAGCGGATAGCCCAGGCGCCACCCCCAAAAACAACGGAGACCAAACTTCGGTCTCCGTTGCACTAAAGGTACTGCTATTACTTCTTAACTGCTTTTTTCTTAGCTACTACTTTTTTCTTTGCTGCTACTTTTTTCTTCGCTGCCATGTGAGTCTCCTTTAAAGTTAACTTTGGCATCGTTTGCTACGGATATTTTTCCGCAGCCCCATCCATAATTCATCGAACTCTGCCGTTAGCTGCACACCGCGTATGCGTACATGCTTCGTAGAAAAACTTCACGCACCACACGCTAAGCACACAACACACCAGCGAAACCATGCATGGTGCGCCAATTCTATTCCACAGCACAAAAAAAAAGCAACACCTTTATTGACTTTCTTTTGTGTTGGTGATCACGTTGGTGCCATTCGTACCACACCGCGCTATGCGTATCACTGTGGCGCGCGCGCTAACGCAGCGCGAAAAATGTTGTATCCGTACAACGCAGAACTAACATGTTGCGCGCTTCACGCGAGGATACTTTCGTCGGCGTGAAGTTGCGGGATCGTTTCGCGCTTGCGTATGACGTGCATGCGCGCGCCATCGATCATGATTTCAGCGGCGCGCGGGCGCGTGTTGTAGTTGGAACTCATGCTCATGCCATAGGCGCCGGCGGAGCGTATCGCCAGCAGTGCGCCCTCGCTCAACGCGAGTTTGCGCTCGCGTCCCAGAAAATCTCCGCTTTCGCAAACCGGACCCACGATTTCCCATGTTTCCAGCGCAGCAGCACTGCTGCTCACCGGCACGATGTCGTGCCAGGCGTCATACAGCGCCGGACGTAGCAGATCATTCATCGCCGCATCCACCACCGCGAAATTGCGCGCATCGCCGCGCTTCAGGTATTCCACCCGCGTCAACAACAGGCCCGTGTTGCCGGTGAGGAAGCGGCCCGGCTCAAACAGCAGTTTTTCCGTGCGCCCCGCGATGCCCTGGAGTATGGCGGCGGCGTACGCATCCATGCTGCACGACGCCTCTTCTATCTGATAGGCAATGCCCAGCCCGCCGCCCACATCAATGTGCGTCAGCACGATACCTTCGGCGCTCAGTTGCTCAACCAGCACGATCACGCGCTCCAGCGCCGCTTTGAACGGCGCAATTTCAGTGAGCTGCGAGCCGATATGACAGTCGATTCCGGTTATTTTCACATGCGCTAGAGCGTGCGCACGCCGGTACAGCGCCAGCGCATCACCATACGCCACGCCGAATTTGCTTTGCTTCAGTCCAGTGGCGATATACGGATGCGTTTTGACATCGACATCCGGGTTCACGCGAAAACTTATGGGTGCAATTTTGCCGAGCGTCGCAGCAATAGCGTCTATGCGCTCCAGTTCCGACGCCGACTCCACGTTAAAACATAGAATTTCAGCGTTTAAGGCATCGCGAATCTCGTTGGCGGTCTTACCCACACCAGAAAACACAGTTTTGCGTGCATCACCGCCTGCCGCGATAACGCGCGCCAGTTCGCCGCCGGAAACTATGTCAAAGCCGCTACCCAGCCGCGCAAACAGATTGAGTATGGCCAAATTCGGATTCGCCTTGACCGCATAACACACCTGGTGCGGGTGTACGGCAAACGCGCCATCAAAATTCTGGTACGCGGCCGTCAGCGCGGCGCGCGAGTACACATAGCACGGCGTGCCGTGGGCGGCGGCGATGTCCGCCAGCGCCACATCCTCCGCATGCAGCACACCGTTACGGTAAGCAAACGGATGCGCATAGTCCGCGCTCATTTCGCCTCACCCGTGGCCGGTGCAGAGGCAGTGGGCTTGACATCGGGCTTGGGCAGCGACAGCGGCGTGCGGTAGCCGCAGGCGGCCAGCGTGCAAAAAATAATGACGGAGAGGAGCAGCGTGCGCATGTCGTTTAAGCCAAAAAATCAACGCAAAGTTTATCACGCGCGTAGCGGCTCAATCCACCAGGTAGCGGTGCGATTCGCGGCGAATTTCGCGGCGCCGTGCGACGTAATCGGGAATCACCCCACCCACCACCGCCCAGAAGCGCGGCGAGTGATTCATTTCGCGCAAGTGCGCCAGTTCATGCACGATCACATAGTCGATCAACTGCTGCGGCATATGGATCAGCCGCCAGTTGAGCGAGATGCGACCACTGACATGACAACTGCCCCAGCGCGAGCGTGCGTTGGAAAGGCGTATCGATACCGTTTCCAGCGTGACATGCGTGCGAAAATGTTCAACCCGACGGTGAAAATTTTCCAGCGCCTGCCTGCGCAGCCAGTGTTTGGCCAGTGCCGCCACCGCCGACGCCGAAAAATCGCTGGCGCGTATGTGTAATTGAGACTGTAGCAGCTGCACTTCGCTGGCGCCGGCGGTCACCTCGAGCTGCAGCGGCAACCCGAGGTAAGCCACCGTCTCGCCGGACACCCAGCGGCGCGCGGGCGGGCGCTGGGTGTTCCAATCCGCGAGTTTGCGCACCACCCAGCGTGCGTGATCGCGCAGCACGGTCTCGATTTCGCGCAAGCTGGCACGCAGAGGAGCGCCCACGCGCAAACCGCGCGCATCGACCGACAATGAAATGCGCCGGCGGCCGTGGCTGCGATGCAGCAGGTAATTCACCGCCTGCCCCTCCAGCACGGCGGAGCTCGTGACCAGCGGGTTCATCGACAACGGCGCAAACGGCAATTCGAGTTGCGCGCTCACTTATGTACTCACTTATGTACTCACTTACGCGTTACCTTGCGCGCTACCGCTATCGCCATAGGTTTTGAGTTTGGGCATTTCAGCTTCGATCCAGTCTTCGATGCGTTGGTTAAGCTCCGCCGCAGACAATCCTGTGGGAGAAATCGGCCTGCCGATACTCACGGTAATCAACCCGGGCTGCTTGATGAAAGCGTTTTTGCGCCAGCACTCGCCGGCGTTATGGGCGACCGGCAGCGCCAGCGCACCGGTTTTGACTGTCAGCCAGGCGCCACCGGGATGGTACGCCGCTCGGTGGCCCGGTGCAATGCGCGTGCCCTCGGGAAAGATCACGATGTAGAAGCCGGCCTTGAGCCGCTCGCGACCTTGCTCCACCATCTGCCGCAGCGCCTGTACGCGGGAGCCGCGATTGATGGCGATGGGCGAGAGCATGGCCAGGCCCCAGCCAAAAAAAGGGATCCACAGCAGTTCGCGCTTCATCACCCACACCTGCGGCGGAAAAATCAGCTGCAAGGCCATGGTTTCCCACGCCGATTGATGCTTGCACAGAATCACGCAAGGCTCGCGCGGAATATTTTCAGCGCCGATAACGCGATACCGTATGCCGCAGAACAGGGTGGCCGCGCCTATCATCCAGCGCGTCCAGGTGGTAATGATGGCGTAACGTGTGAGACGGGCGAGGGGGAATGTCAGCAGCGCGATGAGCGCAAAAACCGGCGTGATGACCACCTGGAACAGCACAAACAGGCAGGCACGCAGAAACAGAAAGTGCGGCAAGGGGGCGCGATTGATAAGGGTGGTAGGGACGGCTAGTGTACTGCTTCGCAATTCATGAGACATTCCCTCTGTTCCGCTTCAAGTGTGCCCTTGCCCTTCAAGGCTAGTCTATGCACACATCTTTGGCGTTCGTAGCCCGGAAGGAGGCCATGGTTTTTCATGGCCGTATTCCGGGGAGGCGCAAAAACGTCAAGACCTTCGACACAGATTTCGCAGATGAA
>CAMDRT010000084.1 GCA_945906815.1 Bordetella parapertussis | reverse complement strand
TCGTCTACAAAGACGACGCCACCAAGCGCGACGCGGTGCGCCGGGCGTTTGCCGGCGGCATCAATTGGGTCGATACCGCCGCGGCATACGGCGACGGCAAATCGGAACTAGCGCTCGGCTGGCTGTTGCCCGAAGCGAGGGCGACACCTTATCTATCGACCAAGTTTCAGCTCGACGTCGAGCATCTCGAAGACATCCCGGCGCAGATCGAGGCGCGGCTGAGGGCCAGCCTCGCCCGGCTGCAGCGTACGTCGGTGGATGTACTGCAGTTACACAACCGCATAGGCAGCAAGCCCGGCGGCCGGGTGATGACGGTGGAGCAAATCCTTGGCAAAAACGGCGTCGCCGACGGACTCGACCGGCTGCGCGAGAAAGGGCTGATCCGTCACTGCGGCATTACTGCGCTGGGCGAGGCCGCATCGGTGTGCGAGGTGATCCGCAGCCAGCGCTTCGATTCCGCACAGGTCTACTATAATTTGCTCAATCCCAGTGCAGGCCGCAGCATGCCCAAGGCATGGAGCGGGCACAACCTGGCCGGCATTATTGACGCCTGTCAATCCCAGGGTGTCGCGGTGATGGCCATTCGCATATTTGCCGCAGGCATCATTGCCAGCGATGAACGCACGGGGCGCGAGAGTATGCTTACCGCGGACACCAGCATCGCGGAAGAGCAACGCAAAGCCAAGGCGGTGTTCGACGCCATCGGTGCTGAGCACGGCACGCGCGCGCAGGTCGCGCTGCGCTTTGTGCTGTCGAACCCTCATGTATCGTGTGCAGTGATCGGCAGTGCGGAGCTGCAGCATGTCGACGAGGCGCTGCAGGCTGCCGCGATGGGGCCGCTGCCGCCGCAGGTGCTTGCGGCTCTCGATACGCTGTACGAGAGCGATTTCGTCCGCGTGCAGTGAGCGTAAGGTGCAGTGCGGCGCTTCAAGTGTTCCCTAGTCACTGTTGGGACGCCAGCAAGGAACCCCATGATCTTTCGCCAATTATTCGATCCGCAGTCGTCAACCTACAGCTACCTGCTGGGAGACGAGCGCAGCAGCGCAGCGCTGCTGATCGACCCGGTGTTCGAGCAGGCACGCCGCGACCGCGCGCTGATCGCCGAGCTTGGTCTGCAACTGCGCTTTACGCTGGAGACGCATGTGCATGCCGATCACGTAACCGGCGCGTGGCTGCTCAAGCAGCGTCTTGGTAGCCGCATCGCAGTCTCTGGCGTGAGCGGCGCGAACGGTGCCGATCTTGCGCTCACGCACTGCGACCGCGTGGCATTCGGTTCGCGCTACCTCGAAGCACGGGAGACGCCGGGACATACCAATGGCTGTCTGACCTACGTGCTGGACGACGAATCGATGGCCTTCACCGGCGATGCCCTGCTGATCCGTGGCTGCGGGCGCACGGATTTTCAGCAAGGCAGCGCGCGCACCCTGTATCGTTCGGTACACAGCCATATTTTTACGCTGCCACCGGCATGCCTGCTCTATCCCGGCCACGACTACCGGGGGCTGACCGTGACCAGCGTGGAAGAGGAGCGGCGATTCAATCCCCGGCTCGGCGCCGGCATCGGTGAAGCGGATTTCACCGGCTACATGAATAATCTGGGTCTGCCGCATCCGAAGCAAATCGACGTTGCCGTGCCGGCGAACCTCCAGTGCGGGCTGCTCGCCGACGCCCCAGCGCAGACAGCCGAGCCGGCATGGGCGCCGCTGACCTTCACCTTTGCCGGCATCTGGGAAATTTATCCGCACGCGCTGGAAGAGATTGCAGGCCAGGTGCAGATTGTGGATGTGCGTGAGGACTCGGAGTACCGCGGCCCGCTCGGTCATATCGACGGTGCCGTGCTCATTCCCCTCGGCGAACTTGCGGCACGGGCAAGTAACCTCTCCCGTGAGCGGCCCATCGTTGCGGTTTGCCGGTCAGGCGCCCGCTCGGCGCAGGCTTGCGTGATTTTGCAGCGCTTGGGGTATGGCGATGTCGCAAATCTCGCGGGCGGCATGCTGCGCTGGCGTACAGAAGGGTTCGCTGTCGCGGGTGGGCGGCAGTAGCGAGCGTGGGGCGCGCAATGTTCTATGTCCTGTGATGCGCTCAGGGAAGCATGCGTAGCCCGGAATGCGCTACGCTACTTCCGGACTACACTTGCTAATCCGATGTGATCTGTGCGGCGTGGAGGATGGGTGTCAGGGTGAAGGCCATTCGGGGTAAAATTTATAATCTGTCACGAACGAACATTTCTTCAGGGGTAAGCATGTCACTAGGCATCCTCGTATACGAACCCATTGCACCGTGTCTCACCCAGCCGCAAAAATCCCGCCAAGCACTGGATCAACTCGCCGGCAAGGTCATAGGCTTTATCGATAACTCAAAGCCGAATTTCAATTATCTGGTCGAAGACCTGTCGCAATTGCTGATCGAGAAACATGGTGTTGCGCAGGTGGTCCTGCGCCGCAGGGTTTGCCAGAGGCGGTGATGAACGAACTGGTGGCGCAGACGGACGCCATTATCACCGGCTCGGGCGACTGAGGCTCTTGCACGTCGTGGAGTATCCACGACAGTGTAGAAGCAGCCAAGCGTGGCAAGGCGGCGCTCACGGTGTGCTCGACCAGTTTCATCGGGCTGGGGCGCGCGCAGCAAAAGGCGCTGGGGGCGCCGGATCTACCCATTGCATCGGTACCGCATCCCTTCGGCACGCGCTCGCGCGAGCAATTATGGGAAATTGCAGAGCAGTGCGCCGATGATATTGCGCGTTTGCTGTGCGAGGCGGCGCCTGCGAGTGCCGTTACGACTGCGGCAGTTGCGCCCGCCGCACCACGGGCGCAACTGATCGAAGCGCCCGCCGCTCTCGATGAACTCAACCGCTTTTACATCCAGCGGCGCTGGGGTGACGGCCTGATCATCGCGCCGCCGACGCAGGAAGCGGTACAGCGCATGTTGCGCCACACCAATCGCGCACCGCATGAGGTGGTGGCGACGATAGCGCCGGGCATGGGTGCGGCGACGGTTGAATACATTGCGATTCAGGGCGTGATGGCAGGCTGTTATCCCGAATACTTGCCGCTGCTGATCGCGGCGGCGGAAGCGGTGGCGACACCCCAATTTCATTTGCAGGCGATACAGGCCACTACCAATCCTGCGGCGGTCTGGCTGATTGTGAATGGGCCGATTGCGCGCAGGCTAGAGGTGAACAGCGGCGCCGGTTGTCTGGGACAGGGTGCGTGGGCGAACGCGACGCTCGGCCGCGCGTTGCGGCTGATACTGCAGAACATCGGCGGCGCGCTACCCGGCGAGATGGACAAGGCGACGCAAGGTCAGCCGGGGAAATACACCTTTTGCTGCGCGGAGAACGAGGCAGAGAGTCCGTGGGCACCCCTGCACGTGGAGCGCGGTTTTGCCGCTGACGCAAACACCGTGACGGTGGTCGGCGCGCTCGGCACCTGGAGCATGAACATGACTGCGAAAAAAGGCGAGGAAGTGGTCAGCATGATCGGCGACACCATGCAGTACCCTGCGAGCAGCGATTACATGTATGGCGGCGCGCCCTTCATTCTGCTGTCGCCGCAGCATGCCCAGCTGTTTCACCGCGAAGGGTGGAGCAAAGCACAAGTGAAGCAACGCTTGTGGGATGCGTCGAAGATACGCGCGGGACGTTCCAAGGGCAGTGAGTTCGAGCGTATGGCGAACGGCCGTCGTGCGGAGTTGGGCGAGATCGGGCCGGATTCCCTGGTGCCGATTGCGCAGAAGGCGGACGACATCAGTATCATTGTTGCTGGCGGGCCGGGCTCGCATTCGGTATTCGTGCCGGTGTCGGCGCACACCCGCTCGGTGACGAAGGAAATTGTGTTGCGTGAGGATAGGGTGCCAACAGCTTCATGAATCGCAGCTTATTTCTGAGCGCAGCGTTGGCCGGTGTCTTGGTCCATGCCCCCGCACGCGCCGCCGACACTTACCCCGCACGCGCCATCCGCGTGATCGTTCCATTCACGGCGGGTGGCGCAGCGGACATCATCGCGCGTCTGATGGGTGCGCGGCTGACTGAAACATTCGGGCAAGCTGTGGTTGTCGATACGCGGCCCGGCGGCGGCACGGTGTTGGGCACCGAGATTGTCGCGCGAGCCCATCCCGATGGTTATACGCTGGGGTTGCTGGCGACGTCGTTGGCCTTGAACGTGGGCTTGCTCCCCAAATTGCCGTACGACACGATGCGGGATTTTGCGCCGGTGACACTCGCTGTCGACACGCCGCTGATTTTTGTGGTGCCAGCTGCGTTGCCGGTCAAGACGCTGCCCGAGCTGATTGCGATGGCGAAATCACAACCGAATCGCGTGCTATACGGTTCGTCGGGGCAGGGCACCAGCGGCCATCTCGCGATTGAGCTGTTGAGTTTCAAGACCGGCATCACGATGTTGCACGTGCCCTACAAAGGCGCGGGGCAGGCGCTCATCGATCTGCTGGGGGCGCAGATACAGGTGGTGTGCACCAGCACGCTGCCGGCGCTGCCGCATGTACGTTCCGGGCAGTTGCGCGGGCTGGCGGTGACTACCGCCATGCGCTCGCGTGCCGCGCCGGACATTCCCACGGTAGCCGAAGCGGCCTCGCTACCCGGTTATCGCGCGAGCACCTGGTACGCGTTGTTTGCGCCGGCGCGCACGCCGGCCCCCATTATCAGCAAGTTGCATGGGGCTGCCACGCAGTCACTGAAAGCGCCTGTGGTGGTTGAGCAATTGGCGGCGCAAGGCGGCGAGCCTATCGGTAATACGCCCGACGAACTGCGGCGGTTTCTGCAAAACGAGATCGATGTGTGGAGCAAGATTATCCGGCAGGCAGGGATACGGCCGAATACTTGAGCGGGGTGGTCAGCCACAGACTGGTTTTACCGGGAGTTCGTTTTAGTTGCGTCGCAACAAGGACTTATTTATAATCACCAGCCGGTTATGCGGGAATAGCTCAGCTGGTAGAGCGCAACCTTGCCAAGGTTGAGGTCGGGAGTTCGAGCCTCCTTTCCCGCTCCAGAATTCTGGGGGCACACAGTGTTTGCGGCTGTGGCCCCTTTTAGTTTGGGGCAGTGCCCAGAGTTTTCTCAAGTGAGCGGCGGGGTGGCAGAGTGGTCATGCAGCGGCCTGCAAAGCCGTGTACGCCGGTTCGATTCCGACCCCCGCCTCCAGTATCGTCTGTGGTTTAATTTCCCCTACAATGATCGCTTCGCCCGGGTGGTGAAATTGGTAGACACAAGGGACTTAAAATCCCTCGCTAGGGTAAAACCAGCATACCGGTTCGATTCCGGTTCCGGGCACCAAATCAATAGCTTACGTAATTTAACCCACCAAAAACTTACGTAAAAGTTTTTCTGTGGGACACTGGTGGGACAATTCCCATCAAATATGTGGCCAACCTTAACCCAAGCAGTAGGAGTCCCTCTTCTGGGGAATTTCCAAATAATTGGCTTAAAGTGTCCCGTGAGTGTCCCTCAAATAACTGTTTAACAATAAAAACAATAAGTTAAGTAAATAAAACAAGTGTTTTAATATCACTTGTTGTTATTTATTGCCATTTGTACTATGCTTCTCTCGCCACTTCTGGCGGAGGAGTGAATGCAATGGCAACCATCGAAAAGCGTACCGTCTCCAACGGCGAAATCAGTTACAGGGCAAAGGTTCGGATAAAGGGATTCGCGCCTGAGTCTGCCAGTTTCAATCGACTGACTGATGCGCGGGAATGGGCGAAGAAGATCGAGTCCGACATGAAGGCCGGACGACATTTCGGTCAGAGCCGACTTCACACATTCAACGATCTCGCAGATGAGTATCTCAAGAGTGCCTCAGCACTTCTAAGCTTCGCGCATCGGAAGCGAGGAGTTGACGCATGGCGGAAGGTATTTGGCGTAGATTTGCTCAATACGATCACTTCTGCGCGAATTGCAAAAGAGCGAGACAGGATGTTGACAGTAGCAACACAACGCTATGCGTCACCTCTGACTGGCGACGCCGATCTCGATGCAAATCGTGAACGATCAACGCGTAGGGGGGGCACCGTCAATCGGTACCTTGCCGCGCTGTCAGCTTGTCTCGCATTTGGAGTTAAGGAACTAGAGTGGCTTGAAAAAAACCCCTGCGGAAACGTCAAGAAGCCAGCAGAGAGCAAGGGGAGGGTGCGTTTCCTTACCGATGACGAGCGTCCTCGACTGTTGAATGCTTGCCGCCCTCACGCCGAACTATATCTTGCCGTGGTGCTAGCATTAACGACGGGGGCGAGGCGGGCGGAAATAATGACGTTGTGCTGGGGGCAGATAGATTTTAAGAGGCAAGTTATGACCTTGCCGAAGACCAAAAACGGGGAAACTCGTGCAATCCCATTGGTGGGTGAAGCTTTCAGATTATTGCTGGATCGCTCCAAGGTTCGCAATCTCAAGGATGACCGAGTCTTCCCCCCAACCGAGAATGCCAAGAAATCTCAGAACATTGACCTCCGTCAACCTTGGGAGGCAGCACTGAAAGCGGCATCCATCACCGATTTCCACTGGCACGACCTCCGCCATACCGCAGCCTCCTACCTTGCGATGAGCGGCGTTTCGCTTGTGGAGATTGCAAAGTTGCTCGGGCATAGAACGATGCAAATGGTCGCGCGCTATTCGCACCTTTCGGACGGTCACATTGTTGCCACAGGGGAGAACTTGGCGCGGCGGTTGGGGATCGGAAAATGAGTGTGCGCAAGCAGGCCCGGGAGCCTATGCACACCTGAGCCACGCGCACACGTCGAAGGTTGTCGCACGCATGAACCAGAAGATCTTTGGTTAATTCAGGCTGAACCTCAATGGAAAAAGACTACTTTAATTTAGAAGATGTCGCTAAACAGTTGAAGTGTGGGATCGGTGACTTGCTTCACTATGCGGCTACCCGTTCTGGTAAGCCGACGATATGCAAATATTTGCGTGAGGAACGCCACAATCGGGATACCAAGTGCCATACCCCGAAAAGCAACCAGAAATGAACGATGAAGCCCTTGGTAAAACGATAATTT
>CAMDRT010000083.1 GCA_945906815.1 Bordetella parapertussis | reverse complement strand
CTCACCTCGGTCAGCGAGCCGGCGTAGGCAAACGAACGGATATCCGACAGCACCTCGGTCAAGGCATACAGAAACATCAGCAGAAACTGCGACACCCACGCCACTGACCCCGATACGTCGCACAGCACCATCACCCGTGCTTTCTCGATTCCCGCGTAATCTCCGTCAAGCTGCGATTTTTCGGGCGCCGGCGGCTTGTCCAAGCGGCAAGGTCAGCGCTCGCCCAAAGACTCTTTGAGTGTTTTGGTCACGGGTTTGGTGAGATAGCGCCAAACCGTATTGCTGCCGGTCTTGATATCCACAATGGCGGTCATGCCGGGCTGGATATCGATGCGCTTGTTTCCCTGGCTGACCAGATTGTCGGCGCGCGTTTTGATCTGCACCCGGTAATACGGCTGTTCGTTGGCGCGCATTTCTTCGTTCAGGGTATCGGCGCTGATGTAAATCACCTCACCCGCGAGCGCGCCATAAATCGTGTAATCGTAGGCGTCGAGCTTAACGCTCGCCGACAGGCCGGGCCTGACGAAGGCAATGTCCGCAGGCTTGACCTTGACCTCGATAATCATGTCATCGTTTAGCGGCACGATCTGCATGATCTCCTCGCCTGGCTTGGCCACGCCCCCCAGCGTGGTCAGGCGCACGTTGCGCACCGCCCCATCCATAGGCGAGCGAATCTCGGTGTAATCGAGTTGCTCTTTGCGCTGCGCGAGAATTTGCACGACGCCGGCGAGGTCTTCCTGGGCCTTGGCCAGATCGGTTTGTATATCCTGCAGATACTTATTGCGCCGGTTGGTGATCTGCCCCTGAACGTCTGCGGCCTGACGCTGGAGCTTGAGTATTTCAGACCGGCTCACGTCACCGGTCTTGACCAAAGGCAGATTCATGTCGAGTTCCGCCAAGATCAGCGAGCGCGACTGCTCCAATGCGCTGATTTCTTCGCGCACGGCGGCCTGCCGCTTTTTGAACAACGCCAACTGGGTGGCGCGAAACTCTGGATATCGGTCCAGTTCCGGCGGGAATCTGGGTTCACCGCCGACAATCTCCGCATTCAAGCGGGCTACGGCCGCCTTGAGCGCCGCCGTTTTAGCGGCGCTCTCCAGGTAACCGGCTTCGGATCGGGTCTTGTCAAAGCGCGCCAGAAGGTCGCCACGCTTGACCTGAGCACCTTCGCGCACGGGCAGCTCAGCCAGCACGCCGCCATCCGGGCTCTGAATAACCTGATTGCGCGAGCTGGCTATGACCTGTCCATTGGCGCGCGTGATCTGATCCAGCTTTGCCCAGTTGGCCCAGCCCAGGAATCCGGCCATGACCAAGGCGGAACTCCAGATGAGCATGCGGCCCGTGCCAGCTGTCGGATCGGCCTTCATGCTTCACTCTCCTGCACTACCGGCCGCTGCGGCTGCCCTGATAATTTCGCCAGCACCGCGGCGCGCGGCCCGTCCAGCAGGACGCGTCCGCCCTGCAATACGATCAGCCGGTCGCACAGCGGCAACAACGCGGTCTTGTGTGTTGCCGCAAGCAAGGTCGCGCCCTCGGCGGCAACTTCGCGCAGCAGATTGACGATGCGTGTCTCGGTGACGGAATCCATGGCGCCGGTGGGTTCATCCAGCAGCCATATTTTTGGTTTTGCGAGCAAGGTGCGAGTTAGCATAATCAGTTGCTTCTGCCCACCCGATACACCGCGGCCGCCTTCCGTGATATCGAGCGCCAGCCCCTTGGGTTGACCGCCTATCAGCTCGATCAATCCGGTGCGTTGCGCCGCGTGCAGAATCGCCTCGTCGCCGGGATCGGGCAAACCCACCAGCAGATTGTCGCGCAGCGTGCCGCTGAACATGCGCGCATCCTGCGGCAGGTAGCCGATAGTTTCGCGCGCTACCGCGGTGGCCAGCAGGTTCAGTTCCACGTTGCCGAGGAACAGCTTACCTTCGGTGGGCCGATACAATCCTGAACACAACTTGAGTAGCGTGCTTTTGCCCGAGCCGATGGCGCCCAGCAGACCCACGCACTCGCCCGGGTTGATTTCCAGCCGGCTCAATTCAATGGCCGGGCGCGTGGACATGCCGTAGGTAAAGCGCACGCGCTCGAAACGCAGTCCACTGACTAACGTCTGCGGTGCCAGCGCATGTAGCACGTAATCCGCTTCGTTGGGCAGCGCGATGATTTTGTCCAGGCCCTCGATAGCGGCGCGGGCGTGCGCCCACTGCACCATTACGCCCGGTAATTGCACAATGGGCGCCATCGCCCGGTTGCTGATTATTGAACACGCCAGTAGGGCGCCCATGGTCAATTCGTTGATGGTCGCGAAATAAGCGCCCAGCGCCACCAAGGCGATATACCCGAACTGCTGAAGAGCGAGCGTGAGATTTTGCGCCAGAGACGAATAGGTGCGGATACTCTGATCCGACTCGCTGGTCTTCTCAACCAATCGATTCCAGCGCGCCTGCAACTGCCATTCCGCGCTATTCGCCTTTAGTGACTCGGCGTTGTCCACCGCCTCGACCAGCAGACCGGCCTTGCGGTTGTCGCCGGCCAGGTTCAGACGGGTATGGCGTTCGATGGCGCGCTGGAATATCAATCCCGCGGCCAACGCAACCGGAAGCGCAATCAACGGCACGATCACGACCCAGCCCCCCACCATGGCGATCACCACTACAAAAAACACCGCGAAGGGAATGTCCGCAAGCACGAACAGAGAAGTCGATGCCATCACCCCACGAACCATCTCAAAGCCCTTGACCTGCGAAGCCAGCGTGCCGACCGAGGCCGGACGCGCCTCCATGCGGATGCCCATCATGCGGCTGAAAAACCATTCGGACAATTGCTGATCGATAGCGTTGCATGTCAGATCCACGGTATGGCTGCGCACCTGCTTGAGCAGCAACTCCAGGGCTATGGCCAGCGTTACGCCGACACTGAGCACCCATAGCGTCTGAAAACCCTGGTTGGGAATTACCCGGTCAAACACCTGCATTGCGTAAAGGGAAATCGACAGGGTCAGCAGGTTAGCCAATCCGGTGGCCAGAACCGCCTCGAAAAACACGCGCTTGCGCGTCAGCAAGGCCTGCCAGACCAGGTGCATGGCCGTGGGCGTGGCGTGCGGGGACTCGGTGCGGCGGGGCAGGGAAAAACATTCCGCGTTATCAATTATCTCAAGTGATAACGCCGTGCCGTCCGCGCACTCGGCGCGCCACTGCCCGTCCGCACCGCGCCCCTGAACCAGAAACCAGCCTAGACCGGTGCGCCAGGCGGCCAACGGCAGATGGGCCGGGGTAGGGCTATGCACGCGTACGGGCTGGCCTTCGAGCCCCGCAATACGCCATGCATCGGAGAACTGTGCCGTGGCACTTGAACTCTCCGGCAGACGGGCGAGATCGCCGAGACGCCCGCCCGCAACACGCTGACCCGCCAGCCGCGCAGCCTTATCGATCAGATTAGCGAATTCACTATTCATGGTTCTGAGAATCCGGAATATTTCGAATATCTATTCAGTGCTGGGCCGCCCGCCAACGCGCTTCATTTATGCCGGCGCTTGCGCGCTGGAGCAAGGGGGCTTACCCCCAACCAAGCGATGTGACCCTGTGTATGCGGCCGCTGGCGCTGATCAGCAAGCCACTTAACGCGCGCAGCCGCAGGCTTGCCGCCAGCGACTGGGCGCGCGCATCGGCCACGGCCAACTCCGATTGCGTGGCTTCGCGCACCGCGTTCAGCACGTCAATCCATGACTTTCGGCCAAGGCCGTACTGGCGGACATAAGACTCAAACACCTCGGTGGACATCATTCGCGCCTTGGTGGCGTTGTCAAGGCGCGTGCGTGCCGCGAGCGACTCGTTCCAATCGAGCGTAACGCGCTCGCGTATATCGCGCTCGGCCACCTCGCGCGCCATGCGCGCGGCTTCACGGCGGGCCACGGCCGCTTGCACCCCGGATCTGGCAGACAGGCCCGCGCCTGGTTGTGCCTGCAATACCAGCATCGCGCGGTTGTCCGCGCTATGTCCGCGGTTATCGAGCGCTTGACTCATGTTGTTTTCCAGACGCAAAATGAGTTGCGGCATGTAAACCGAGCGTTTGGTTGCTATGTCAGCGCCGGCGGTTTCTTCCTCGTGGCTGAGCCGCCGCAGCGTCGGCGAATGCGTTAGCACCTGCGTGAGCGCTGCATCCAGACTCGCGGGTGTGCCGTTTGTATTCAAGTCCTGGCCGGTAACGGCCGTCACCGGTTGACCGGCCAATTGCGACAGTTGCGCCAATGCATTGTTGAGCGCCTGTGCTGTCACCGACAACTCATTGGCGGTCACGAGTAATCGCGAGGCCGCCAGCCGCTGGTCGGCTAACGGACTCACTTCCTGCATCACGCGCCGCTGGATCATCTCGAGCAATTTTTCGTGCTCCTTGACGCCATCGACGCCATGCCGCTGGCGGTCTTGCTGCCGCACCGCCTCGGTGACTGCGGCGATGACTTTCAGTGCCAGCTCCTGGCTGGCCTCATCCAGCGCTGCGCCAGCAGAGTCAAAGCGGCTGCCTGCCGCATTGATTCCCGCAGTGATACGCCCCCCGCTCCACAGGGGTTGGTCTATGCGCAGCACACTGGCGCCACCGCTTTGCGTGCTCCCCTCCAGACTTACCGAGGGATAGCGCTGCCACACGGCGCCGTCTCGGTCCGCCAGCGCCGCTGATTGCGCAGAGCGTTTGCCCTGCACCAGCGGATGGCTGGCCAGAGCCGCCTCCATGACCTGCTGAAAGCTCCAAGCCTGCTGTGCCTTGGCCGCAGGCAGATGGAACAGCAGCGCCATCGGCAACATCAGCGCGGCCAGGAAGACCATCCTGAAATTCATTATTTAAATCCGGTTGGCGACTAATCCATTCAGGGTGCCGTACGCGGCTATACCAGCTTGCCGTCATTCTGCTTTATCGGGATGTGTTGTGTAACTAATTGATAATAAACGATAGTAATAACTGTTTAGTCTCCATAAAAAACGCTCACCGCAGCAGCGCAAAGGTTACGTAGAGCGACACCATGAGCGGCATTTCTCCGCGCGGGGTTCTCTGCGTCTTTGCGGTGAGGCTGTTATTTTCAGGACTAAATAGACACGTTCAACTTATTTTTGCTCGCTGCCTAACTGCCGCACGCGGCCCCAAAGGCAACCGCCCGCTGACGCGGGACGGCCCCAGGGCACACATGCGGCACCACGCCCCCGCCGTTAAATGTGCGAGATATAGTTGCCGCCGGTAGAGGCCTCGAGTTGCGCCAGCGTCACCCCGCTCAACACGAGGCCGGTCTGCGTTACGCCAGCGCTCGAATCGCCGTCGTAAACCACCAGCGTGTCGGCACCGCCAGTGTTGACAGTAAACGTCGTCGTGCCGTTGTAGCTGCCTTGCACCAGGAAGTACCCTTGGTCGACCGCCAAACCATTGGTCGGCGCTGGGCTGGTGACGGGCGTCGCCCCCGTCGCGCCCATCCAGCCCGCACCGGACTGGTTGGCAAAGTCATGCTGGAGAGCGTTCAGGCTTATGCCTTCACTGCTGGCAAAGTCGGTGATACGGTCGGTGCCGCCTGCAAAAACAAAGGTGTCGCCGTTATCGAGAACGCCGGCAGCGCCATTGACGAGGCTAACCACCCCCGTCGGCGACTCACCCTGTTGGAATTCGTGGAAATCCCTGCCCGCCCCGCCCGTTATCAAGTCCGCGCCAGCGCCGCCCTCAAGGATGTCACCCGCAGCGGAACCGATGAGGATGTCGTTGCCGTCGAAGGCCTGGAGGTCGTAGCCTCCGGTAGCGGCAAAGACGACGACGTTACTCAGGTCTATGGTGTTGCTGCTGCTCGAGCCAATGGCTGATCCGCCAAACGTTGCGGGGTCATCTCCAGGCAGGACATTGCCTGCTGCATCGCTAAGACCGTTGGCCACCCCCGTAGCGGTGTATCTTAGAAACACCCAGTCGCTCGGCGCGGTTGTAGCGGTGTTGACGGTAATGGCAGTACTGCCACTGCCGGTGACACCGGTGAACATCATGTCAGCACCGATGCCGTTTACCTTGAGGGACAGCGCAATGCCAGCATTGGCGAAGACATTCTCCGCGAAGTTGAGCGCGATGCCATTGCTGGTGAGGGCAGCGCGGAGCGGCTCGGGTGGCGTGAGGTCCTGCAACCGCACTACGTTCGCGCCCGCCACGGTGCCGAGCGTTGCGCTGTTGAGGCCGACCAGTCCCTCGAGTTGCACCACGGTGTCCGGCACCACGTAGCCACCGGTTAACGGTATGGTGCCGTTGTTCTGGAACACATAGAGAGAGTCTATGCCGTCCTGATAGGCGCCGCCGCTGTTGTTGCTATCCACGCGGAACGCCACCGTGGCCCCGGCGGTAGTGATGTTGGCCGCGAGATAGGCGATGGCATCATTCAGGTTGGTGGTGTTGATCACGATAGGCGTATTGCCAGCGGTGCCGAAGGTGATGATGCCGCCGGCGATGCTGTGCGTGGCCAGCGTGCCCACATCCGTGCCGTCAACGTTGGTGACGTTGCCGACGATGATATTCGATTGCAAGCTCAGAATATCGTGGTCGACGGCGTTGGTAGAGGCGATGTCAAAGCCGCTGCCGGCATTGGTGACCGCAAAACTTACCCTATCGATGGCGTTTGTCGTGCTTCTGCCCAGGCCGATGCTGACGGTATCCGCGACGAAAGCAGCAGCGCCGCCATTCTCAACCAGCACAATGACGTCCGCGCCGCGGCCGCCGCTGAGCGTGTCGAGGCCGCCGCCATCGACGAGTTGGTCTCCCGCGTTGGTGCCGGTAATAGCGTCATCGCCGCCATTGCCGCGGAGTGCCTGAAAGGAGGGGCTGGCGTAATTGCTCAGATCGATGGTGTTGTTTGCAGCTGCGCCGACCCAGATTTCACGCGATGAAACCAAGTTACCGGCACTGTCCATCACGCCGGGACTTTGGGCAACTCTTATCCGCACGACATCCGTGACGTTCAGCGCGGCAGCGGTGTTAATAGTGAGCGTATCGGCATCGGTGTTGACAACATTGACTATCCCCAAGGCAGTTCCCATAAAGCCGTTGCCTTCAGCAGGGTTCGTGGTCAGCGATATGCTGCCGGGCGCCGCGGTGACCGCCTCGGTAAAGTCCATGGTAATGGCGCTACCGATAAAGCTGGTCCCTAGCAGCCTGTCGGACTTTCCAGTCGTAAAAGTACTATACTCGAATTGACGAATAGCAGAGTACAGCCATGACCAACTTCATACTCGCTGACCGCAAGACCGACTATCTGCTGCCGCCATCGGTGGATGACTGGTTGAACGAAGAT
>CAMDRT010000082.1 GCA_945906815.1 Bordetella parapertussis | reverse complement strand
GAATCCGCCCCAGCCCGTGCCGATTTCGATCACGCGGTCCCCCGGCTTGAGATCGAGCTTGCGGCAGATGCGCTCCAGCTTAGCGATCGAGGCTTCCTCGAGCGTCATCTGCAGGTGCTCGAAAATCCCACTCGAATACATCATCGTGGGATCGAGAAACAACTGAAAAAAATCATTGCCCAGGTCGTAATGCGCCTGAATGTTGCGGCTGCTGCCGCCGCGCGTGTTGCGCGCCATCCAGTGCAGCGTCTTTTGCAGCGGCGCGGCAAATCGCGCGAGACCCGTTTCCATACCGTCCAATACCTCGCGGTTTTGCAGCAGGATGCGCATCAGCGCCGTCAGATCATCCACGCGCCAGTAGCCCTCCATATAGGCCTCGCCCGCGCCTATCGAACCACCGAAAGCAATCTCGCTGTAGAAACGTGGATCAAGCACGTGCAGCGTGGCGCTTAGCGGGCAACGCGCGCTGTGTTTGCCGTAATGTTCAACGCGTTCGCCATCACGCAGCGTGAGCGAGCCGTGCACGAGGCCGGCCAAGCGCCGCCGTACCACGCTCGCCGCCATGCCGTCGAGAAAATGCGGCTTGGGCGCGGTCAGGCTGTTGAGTGTAGCGACATTCCGCATGTAAGTATTTTTTTTATTGAGATGTTATTTTTCGCTCGTAGCAGCTGATTTTAGTTTGGCCGGATGCGTGTGCACCGGCACACGCTTTAACCACAGTCGCAGCGCCTGCCAGTGTATGGCGGAGACCACCTGCACGGTCATCAACGGATAACGCAGCAGCACAGCGGCGAGCCATGCGCCGGTGATGGGCGCGTGGTGTAGCTGCATCGTGGCGTCGAACACTTTGTGCGGCGCCGTGCCAGCGTGTTCGTGCAACGCCATATGCACATTGAGTTTTTCGCCGGGGTGAGAAAACCCCCATACGTAATCCAGATTCATTGGCATGAACGGCGACACATGGAAATCTTTTTTACTCTGGTAGCGCTGGTGCCTGCCCGGCACGACCTGGCACGGTTGGTTCAGCACATAACAATGCCGTTCCCCCCACGGAGTGTTGTTGATTTCGGCCACCACGCAATCGACGTTTTTACCGGCGGCATCGAAGCAGTAATAAAAACTCACTGGGTTAAAGCAGTGCCCGAGGTAACGCAGGTGCGTGAGCAACCGTATAGGGCCTGCAAGTGTGCGGCCGGTCTCGCGTTGCACCAGATCGCGCACTGCCTGATCCAGCGGCACGGCTGCGTCGCCTAGATGGTTGGCGCGGTTAAAGCGCGCCAATGTGCGGCGGTGCGCAGACCATAGCCAGCGTCCGCGAAACACCGTATCGAGTTCGGCCAGATCGAGATACATCATGAACAGCGGATACCGAAACACATGTGGGCACGGCGCAAAGCGCCGGTGCCTAAGCCACCCGTGATAGATGGCGCTATGCATGGGCGGCCTGCTCAAAGTGTTTCAGTGCGTTGAGCGCGCTGACGACGCCGTCTTCGTGAAAGCCAAATCGCCAGTAGGCACCGCAAAAATAGCTGCGATTCACGCCGTTGATCTCACTCTGGCGCGCCTGCGCCGCCACGCCCGCCGACGTGTACAGCGGGTGATGATAGGTGATGCTCTTGATGATCTTGCGCGGGGCGATGTGCGCCGTGCGGTTGAGCGTGACACAAAACGTGTGGCGTGATTTCAGCGTTTGCAGAATATTCATGTTGTAGGTGAGGGTGGCGCGCGCCGCATCCGTTCCCTCCATCACGTGATAATTCCACGCCGCCCACGCACGGCGGGTACGTGGCAACAGCGTTGTGTCGGTGTGCAGCACGGCTTCGTTTTCCTGATAGGGAATCGCACCGAGGATTGATTTCTCAAGCGGCGAGGCGTCCGCGAGCAGTGCCAGCGCCTGGTCTGAATGACAGGTAAAAAAAACCTGATCGTAGCGTTCGGTATCGGTGCCGCGAGGCTTGATCAAAATCCCGTTCGGCAGCCGCCGCACGCTTTCCACCGGGCAATTCAGGTGGATGCGTTGCCGGAACGGCGCAGTAAGCTTTTCAACATAACGTGCGGAGCCGCCGCGTATCGTGCGCCACTGTGGGCGTTTGTCGATGGACAGCATGCCGTGGTTGTGAAAGAACTGCACGAAATAACGCGCCGGAAGCGACAGCATGCGCGTCGGATCGGTGGACCAGATTGCCGCACCCATCGGTATCAAGTAGTCGTTGATGAACTGCGGCGAATACTTGCCGGCGGCAAGATAATCACCCAAACAAATTTCGTTCGCGGTCTCCAGCAGCGCAGGCGCTATATGGTTAAAGCGCAAAATATCGCGAACCATGCAATGAAACGAAGGCCGCAGCAGATTGCACCGCTGTGCGAACAGGGTGTTCAACGTGGCGCCGTTGTATTCCAAGCCACTAGCCTCGTTACGCACGCTGAAGCTCATGGCCGATGGCTGCGACTCAACCCCCAGTTCATTCAGTAGCGCAATAAAGTTTGGATATGTCCAGTCGTTGTAAACGATAAATCCGGTGTCGATGGCGTGATGCTCGCCATCGAATTCAACCGTGTGCGTATGGGTGTGCCCGCCGATGTGGCCGGCGGCCTCAAACACGGTGATGTCGTGCGCGGTGTGCAGATGATGTGCGACGACATTGCCGGCGATGCCGCTGCCGATGATGGCGACTTTCATTGTGTCGGCCTGTGCCTGCGCGCGTGCAGCAACACTGTCGGCACTTCCTTCAGATCCCAGATTATGCCCAGCGCCGCCAGCAGCCGCAGGCCGTAGTACGTTATATCGATTTCCCACCAAAAAAAACCCTGCCGCACCGAGCCGGGAAAGTGGTGATGGTTGTTGTGCCAGCCTTCGCCGAAGGTGAGCAGCGCGAGCCACAGGTTGTTGCGTGAATCGTCTCGCGTGGCGTAGCGCCGCCGCCCATAACAATGCGTAAGCGAGTTGATGGTAAAGGTGGCGTGATACAGCACCACGGTGGATATGCAAAAGCCCCACACCACCATCTGCCAGCCGCTGGTTTGCAGCGCGGGCGCGAAATGCGCGAGCGCTTCGCCCGTGCCGTAGAGCGTAAACGCAAACAGCAGCGGCACCAGCGTGTCGTAGCGATCGAGAAAACGCAACTCGGGATACTGCATCAGGCGGGTCACATGCTCGAGGCGAGTGACGAAATTTTCGCGCGCCATGAACCAACCTATGTGGCTCCAGAAAAAGCCGTGCTGGCGCGCCGAGTGCATGTCCTCGGGTTGATCCGAATGCACGTGATGATGGCGGTGTTGTGACGCCCACCACAACGCGCCGCGCTGCACGCCGGTGGCGCCAACGAGTGCAAAAACAAATTGCGCCTCACGCGAGGTGCGAAACGCCTGATGCGAAAAATAGCGGTGATAAAAACCGGTGATCGCAAACATACGCAGCACGTAGAGCGCCACGGCAACCACAACGGCAGCTGTGCTCACGCCCACCCAGATCACCGCGAAACACCCCAGGTGCATCGCCACGAACGGCAGCACGCGCAGCCAGTCTATGCCGCGCGCGGGCACGCCAGCGGCGTTCACCACGACCGCTTCGTTATCAAACCAAGTGAGCAGGTTCCGCCAGCGACTGGCCCCTGAAGTTATTTTTTCCATTGTTGCGGCACTTTTTGCAGGCGGGCAACATCGTAACCTTGATCACGAACAAGATTGGCGAGGCGCTGATAGTCGGCGTCGGGAATGCTCGGCGTGCGCGCCATGATCCACACATAATCGCGCTGCTCGCGGCTGATGATGGTTTGGCTGTAATCCGGCGCGAGGTAGGTGATACGATAGTCAGTTTTGATCGGCCAGATAAACTGCACGTCCCATACCGCGTTGGATGTGGTGTCGCGCACAAAACCCCGCGGCTTGTATTGCTTGGGCTTGCCATCGAACGCGCCATCGCGAAACGTAAACGTCACCGCTATCGTGCCGTCGGCATCGAGCTTGTAGGATTCGATGGCATTGTGCGCGCCGGTTTCGATGAAGGTGGGAATATTGGCGATCACATACCAGTCGCCCATGAATCGCGGTAAATCCACCTGCAGCACGGCAGGGAGAGGCTTATTGGCTGCGCCCTGACACGCTGCCAGCGTCAGCAGCCCAGCAACGGAAAATAACGTAACTATTTTTTTTGTAAAAGTATTTTTCATTTTAACTGATAGCGCAACTTGCGTCCGTTATCGAGCGTCGATTGCAGTGCGAGCCAGGCGTGGTTCGTACTATTCGTACCATCGGCGCCATACCAGAGTTCGATGCTGTGCTTGCCGCCGGAAATGCGAAAATGCTGCGCCACCAGCGGTGTATCGCGGACAATGATTTTATCCTCGCCGAGCGCCTCGATAGTCACCGCTTCAACCTTGCCGGTTTGTGTATTAAGCAGGCGCTTTTGCCGCAGGATATCCGCGTTCCAGTAGGCGTAAGTCATCAGGCAGCCGTCTACCGTTTCGCGTCCGTGCGGTGCGCTAAGAGTTAGCGCCACGCGCTCACCTTGTTGCTCCGCGCCGACTTCACTAAGGTCACCGTTGTCGTCGGTGTGGGCGGTGAGGCGCGCGAGGCAATTGCCGCGCCAACGCTCGCTCGCATCATGCACATAGCGGTAGGCGTTGATGAACAAAAATTTCACATTGAGGCGTGCCTCGGTTTTGAGTTCGCGCTCGGGGCCATTTTCACGCAGCGTGTAGTGGTGATGACCGATGGGCTTGTCATCGAGGAACACCTGGAAATTCCATTCCCGCGACTGCGCCGCCGGGCTGGCCAGCATCACCGCAATCGTTAGAATGTTACGTAATTCGCGTTTCATGACTTTTTGGGCATACCCGGAAAAAACGCATTGGTGCGCGCGATGTATTCTTGATACGCGGGACGGCGCTCGGTGATGTCTTTTTCCAGCAGAGTCACGCCGGATACTTTCAACAACAGCACCGACATCAGCAGCGGCGACACAATGGCCCACCAGCCGCCGGCGGATAGCGCCATCAGGTAAAAGCCCCACCACACGCAAAACTCACCGAAGTAATTCGGGTGGCGCGTGTAGTACCACAGGCCCTTGTCCATCACCTTGCCGCGGTTGTCCGGGTTGGCTTTGAACGCCGCGAGTTGCGCGTCGCCCACGGTTTCAAACACCAGGCCGAAGAGTATCACCGACGCGCCGAGTGAATCCGGCCATCCCCATGCGCTGCCGCCCGCTACTGCCGCCAGCAGCACTATCGACACGATCCACGCCAGCACCGCCTGCATTTCAAACACCAGGTAGAAGCTTTTGCGCTCGTAATCCGGTTGGTTGCGCGCACGGATGTCGACGTAGCGGCGATCTTCCGGCTCGCCCCAATTGCGCCAAGTAATGTACGCCGCCAGCCGTATCGCCCACAACGCGGCAAGCACCAGCACCCAGAATGTGCGCGGACCATCTTGCGGCAAGGCCAACACGTAGACCGCGCCGCCTAAATAAATCAGCGCCGACCACACACTATCGACAACGCTGGCGTCTTGTTTGGCGATGCTCACCAGCCACACGCCAAACGCCATCACCATCATCGTGCCCAGACCGCACAGCGCCGCAAAGACCAGCGGATAAACCGTAACAAATGTGCTCATACTGCCGCTCCTTTTGGGCCAACACCATCAAAGCGCGCGGACAGCCACATCAGCGTGGGCATGATCACGCCCCAACCCACCGCCAGCGCGATGAGGGCGGCCATGGGTTCGGTAAAGGTTGCCGCGCCCATGCGCCCGGCGCCCCAGTACGACAGCGGGCCGCACGCAGCACCCAGCACAAACGCGATCAGCCAGCGTTGTTTCATCCAGCGCATCGAGATATTTAGCGTGGTCGCAAACAACGCCCACAGCCCCAGTATCCACTGCGGCGCGGCGCCTACGACGAGAGTGCCCGACGTATAGCTGATCCACCCCAGCGCCACTAGCGCGCTATCCCACAACGCGCCGATCACGAGCGTAATCGCGATCAATTTCAATTCTTCGTTGGTCCGTGCGGCGCGCATCAGGTGATACGCCACCACTGCCACGGCGACGCCCGTGCCGAACCAAGGCCAACTGTGCGAGGCACTCAGCACGCAGGCAAACCAGCCGATCTGAAACAGGACGATATTGACAATCATGCGCGGCGCTCGAACAGATAGTGGCTAACCCACCATTTTTGACCGTGATCGTAACCAAAGAGTTCGGCGCACGACATAAAAAATATGCGCCAGCGCATCCACCACTGCAGGGCATGTTCGGCGCCGTAGGTTTGCACCAGAATGGGCCAGATCAAGGCGCGGCGGGCATCCATATTTGCCAGCCACGCATTGGCCGTGCGTTCGTAGTGTGTGCCGTCCCAGCGCCAGGTGCGCGTGACACGCAAATCGTCCTGAAAGCGCAGTGCCAGATCATCGCTCGGCATCATGCCGCCGGAGAAAAAATGGCGACTCATCCAATCATCGTTACCTTGCTCAACAAACGCATACGGCGTCAGCCGGTGCACGAATACCTGCATGAAAAATTGCCCATCGGGTTTGAGCCAGCCGCGCAAGCGGCGAAACAGCACAGGCCAGTTGCGCATGTGCTCGAACATTTCCACAGAAACGATGCGGTCGTAGCGGGCGCCGGCATCGAAATCGTTCATGTCGGCAGTGATGACGCGCACATTGTTAAGATCGCGGTGCGCGGCTTCGGCTTCGATGTAAGCGCGCTGAGTGCCGGAATTCGATATCGCGGTAATGCGGCTGGCGGGGTAGTGCTCGGCCATCCATAGCGTGAGTGAACCCCAGCCGCAGCCGAGCTCGAGTATGTCCTGTCCATCGGTGAGGTGCGCATGCTCGCAGGTCGCGCCAAGGGCGGCCGCTTCGGCTTCGTCCAGCGACGCCACGCCGCTGGGCCACCAGCCCGAGCTGTACTTGCGGTGGGCCCCTAATGCATGGCTGAAAAATGCGGCAGGCACCTCGTAGTGCTGCGCATTGGCTTTGTCAGGAACCAGCGCGACCGGCGCCGTGCACATACCCGTCACGAAGGCTTCAGCAACACTCGCGGCAGCAGTGGCATTGTCCGCGCAAATGTCGTTTAACCGCTCTTTAATTAAGAGCCGAATGCCGGCACGAATGGCCGCATCAGGGATGTATCCCTGTTCGGCCCAATGTATCGCTTTTGCGGCTGCTTTGCTCATGAGGCATTCCCCGGCATGCTTTCGCGGTACGGTCATATGATGCGTACGCACATCATTCGCCTGGCCTGGTGTAACCGGCGTGTTGCTTGCGCCATAACGCTAGCGCCGCCGCAATAGCGTTGAGCGAGGCTATCACCGTCACGCCGGGTGCTGTGTTACGCACACAGTCTGACCATCTTAATACCATTTTTCTGCTCTTTCAATGTCACGATC
>CAMDRT010000081.1 GCA_945906815.1 Bordetella parapertussis | reverse complement strand
ACAAACCCGCCCTCAAATTGGTAGCAGAATATGCAGTTTAATTAAATTAATTCCAAGATAACTAGCGTAGCCCAAACTTAAAAGCGGCACAACCGTAGTTATCACAATGTGGAATATATAGGCGCTTCAGAACGACACGCAGGATACAGCATTGTAGAACGCACCGAGCCGCAATAAATTTATTATATGTTTCTTATACGACAAAATTGTTGCGGATGTTACATCCCCCGCACTTTTCTCAGCCAGCGCCGCCGGCTAAATCTGACGGATGCGCATACGCACACCCACCCAGCCCGCTCAACGCAGGTTGTAGCGGGCAATCGCCAGCGCGTCCAACCTCGTCTGCTCTACCGCGCTCTGCCTGCGGCGTTCCGCCTCCAGCGCACGTTCGGCGAGCCCTGTAAGCTTGTTACGCTCAACCTCCACGCTCGTAGCTCTCTAGTGCATCATCAAAGCGTTTGAGCTCTTGCAGCGTCACACCTTGGTTGTAGAACGCGTCAGCATAGCCTGGTTTGAGTCGAATCGCTTCTGCATAACTCGCTAGCGCATCATCAAAGCGTTTGAGTTCTTGCAGCATCACGCCTCGGTTGTAGAACGCGTCAGCATAGTCTGGTTTGAGTCGAATCGCTTCTGCATAACTCTCTAGCGCATCATCAAAGCGTTTGAGTTCTTTCAGCGCATTCCCTCGGTTATTAAACGCCTCAGCATAGTCTGGTTTGAGTCGAATCGCCTCTGCATGACTCGCCAGCGCATCATCAAAGCGCTTGAGTTCTTGCAGCGCATTCCCTCGGTTGCAGAACGCGCCAGCATAGTCTGGTTGGATTCGAATCGCTTCTGCATAACTCGCTAGCGCATCATCAAAGCGTTTGAGTTCTTGCAGCGTCACGCCTCGGTTGTAGAACGCGTCAGCATAGTCTGGTTGGATTCGAATCGCTTGCGCATAACTCGCTAGCGCATCATCAAAGCGTCTGAGTTCTTGCAGCGCATGCCCTCGGTTGTTGAATACCGCAGCATTTGTCTGATTTAAATCTAATGCTTGATTGAACAACACAAGTGCGTTTTTATGACTCCCTAGCTGCGTCTCAATCGTTGCCGATAACTGCAACGCATCAAAGTGCTTGGAATTGATAGCGAGAATTTTTTGATAGCACTGCTGCGCCTCTTGCAGTTGACCACTTCGGTGCAAATTTAGCCCCTGTTGAAGCAGTGCAGCAACCTCGGCAGCTTTTATCGAAAGTGTTGACGATTTGACTGTCTTGGGCGAGGGTGGCTTTATCTTACGGTTCATCAGCATCCTGAAAAAGCAAATGTTTCCAGCATATTATGGGTTCTTCTCTAGGGTGACGCTAGCCCGATTGTTGCGAGCTCGTGAGCTGTCCGCTTCTGTAACGCGACACCTGTACAGTCGTCATAATGCCCGGAAGGGGGGCCAGATAATCCGGGGCGGCGCTCTCGTTCGCAGCTGAAGGTTTAGCGGGTGGCAGGCATCATTATGCAGCCTTGGGGAGCTGAAGGGCAGTAGGCCGTAGCGCGGACGAGGGCGGGAATGTGTACCGGCTTCGATTATCTGGACACGCTTTTGCAACTCAGACCGCCTTTCGCATGGCATAAGCCTGACGAACTTCAAGGGGTGACATGAAGCCCATTATTATTCTCGATGGAATCTGGCGCATGCGCATACCCAGCCCGCTCAACGCAGGTTGTAGCGGGCAATCGCCAGCGCGTCCAACCTCATCTGCTCTACCGCGCTCTGCCTGCGGCGTTCCGCCTCCAGCGCACGTTCGGCGAGCCCTGTAAGCTTGTTACGCTCAACCTCCAGCGCCTGGTGCAGTTGTTTAGCGTGCATCAGCGTCTCGCGCGCCGCCTCAAGCTGTAGGGCCAGCCGCGCCTGTAACTCCGCGACGTGCACTATGTAGCGGCGGTAATTCATGTTTTCGCTCATGGTGTGGCGCTCGTCCTGCAGCACACTCAGGCGGGCGCGGTAGTCCGCGTGCAAATCGGCCAAGCGCCGCGCACTTTTCTCAATCTCGGCCAGTCGCGCGCCAGCCTTGAGCACTTCGGCAAGCGCCGCGGACGCACGCACCTGCACACGCCTTGCCAACAATGACCAGATTTTCGCCTTGTTACTCATCGGGTAAATTCGTCCGCCATCCCTTACACCACCATCAGCTCGTTGATCTGCCGCACGCTCGTCGCGTAGTCCACCCGGCTATGCATATCCTGACGCAGGAAGTTCTCCATTTGAGCGCGCCGGGCAATCGCCTCGTCGAGTTCGGCGCTAGCGCCCGCCTCGTAGGCGCCGGCTTGTATCAATTCGGCATTCTGCTGGTACAAGGTCCACAGACGCCGGAAGCGATTGGCTGCTTTCAGGCCAGCCGCATCGACCAGCGCCGGCATTACCCGCGAAATCGAGCCCGAGAGATCGATCGCCGGGTAGTGTGCCGCGTCAGCCAGCGCGCGCGACAACATGACCTGACCGTCGAGTGAGGCGCGCGCGATATCCACCACCGGGTCCGACGGATCGTCGTTCTCCATCAGTACGGTGTAGATCGCGGTGATCGCGCCACGGCCATGGCGGCCGACACCGGCGCGCTCGATCAGATTGGGAAGCAGCGTGAACACCGAAGGCGGATAACCCTTGGCTGTGGGCGGCTCGCCGATCGCCAGCCCGATCTCGCGCTGCGCATGGGCAACGCGCGTCAGGCTGTCTATCAGCAGCAGCACACTGAGTCCGCGATCGCGAAAATACTCCGCCACCACGTGCGCCAGATGGGTGGCGCGCAGCCGCAGCACAGGCGAGACATTGGCCGGGGCGGCAACCACTACCGACTTGGGCAGTCCTTCCGGCCCTAGCGATTCTTTGATGAAATCGTTCACTTCGCGGCCGCGTTCGCCGATCAGACCGATCACCACCACATCGGCCTTGGTGTAGCGCGTCAGCATCCCCATCAGCACGCTCTTACCTACCCCCGAACCAGCCATCAGGCCGATACGTTGTCCGCGCCCGATGGTCAGCACGCCGTTGATCGCTTTGATGCCTACATCCAGCACCTCGTTGATGGGGCCGCGCTCCAGCGGATTGAGCGCGAGCCCGCTCAGGCTCAATTCATCGGGACATTCCAACGCCGGCCCACCGTCAAGCGGCACCCCTCTGGCGTCGATCACCCGACCGAGCAGTGCCGGCCCGAGGCGCACGCTCGGGGTGCGGCTCACCAGCCGCACCACCGCCCCCGGCCCGATTCCCGTGGCGTGGTCAAAAGGCATCAAATAAGTGGTGCGGTCATGAAAGCCGACAATTTCGGCCTCCAACGGCGGTGAGCCGGGGCTTTCGACCTGGCAAATCGCGCCCACCGGCGCGATCACGCCACGCGCCTCAAACGTCAATCCGACCACGCGCGCCAGCTTGCCGCTGCGCAACGGCGGTTCGACGCGTGCCCGACGGATTGCCGCCTCCGCCTCCAGCGCAAAATCAGGAATGCGATCCATCACCATCCGCGTCGCGCGGCACCGCCCGCGGTGCCGCCTGCGGTGCCACGTCGTCGTGCGTCAGACCGCGCACACCGCCCTCGCTGTCCTCGCCGCCCTCGCCATACTTGATCTGGCCGGCTGCCTGCGCGCCAAGCAGCGAGCGGGCCAAGGCGGCCAGCCGATGCTCGATCAGGTCTTCAATGGCACCGTCGGCCATCTCCAGCCTGACGCTCCCACGCGCCAGCCCCGGATCACGCCTGAGCTCCACCCCCTCAGGCAGCTCGCCCAGAAGCTGGCTGAATTTCTCCAGATCCTCCGGATGCAGGCGTAGCGTCAGCTTTTCACCGCGATGATCGATTTCCAGCAGGCAGTTCTCCACCAGGCGCCGGATCGCCACAGAAGACAAAGTCAGCTCGCCGCGCACCAGTTGCTCGGCCAGATGCACCGCCAGCCGCTCGAGCGGGGCAAAATACGCGCGCGGATCGCCAAGCGCCTGGCGCAGCTCCGTCAACAGCTTCTTGACCGCCTGCTTTTCTTTTTCCAGGCCCGGGCGCATCTCGGCCTGCATGGCCTCGCGGCCCGCCGCGAGGCCATCGGCATACCCTGCATCCCGAGACTGCTGGAGCAAGGACGCGTCGATCGCCGGTGCCGCTACCGGTGCTGCACGCTGCACGCGCGCAGGCGCTGCGGCGGGCGTCGCCGCCACGGCCGCTGGCGGTGGCGGTGGCGGTGACGTCGCCGGCACCATCGCGGCAGGTGCGGGCACGCGCCACACCGTGGGTGCCTGCTCCGCGAAGCCGGCCGCACCGCGGCCATCGGCCTCCACCCTGAAAGATTTGTCGCTGCGCACCGCCTCCAACATTTCGTCGGCTTTCCACAAATCGGCAGGCCGCGCTGCTGGCGACTCAGACAAAATCATCCCCTGCGCCGGCGAGCACGATTTCGCCCGTATCCGACAGCTTGCGCGCAATGCGCATGATCTGCTTTTGCGCCTCCTCGACATCGGCCAGGCGCAGCGGGCCCTTGGCCTCCATGTCGTCGACGAACATCGAACGGGCGCGCGAGGACATGTTGTCGAGGAATTTCCCCTTGACCCCTTCATCTGCGCCCTTCAGGCCCACCATCAGCATGTCCGGCTCGACCGCCCGCATCAAGGTCTGGATGCTGCGGTTGTCGCAGGCCACCAGATTATCGAAGGTGAACATATTGTCCTGAATTTTCTGCGCGATATCGGGGTCGAGCTTGGTCACCCCGGTCATGATTCCGGCCAGTGGCGTGGTCTTGGTGTAATTCAGAATTTTGGCTGCCGCCTTGACGCCGCCAAAGCTCGACGAGACGTTCGATGAATTCGAGGCGAACTGCTTGGCCATGATCTGCTCGAGTTCTTTCATCGCGGAAGGCGGCACGGCATCGAGCACCGCCACGCGGGAGACAATTTCGGGGCGCGCCTCAGCGGGCAGGAAATTCAGCACATCCGCCGCCATATCGGCCTCCAGCACCGACAGGATGATTGCCACCACCTGCGGGTGTTCGCTTCTGATCATCTCGGCGATCGAGCGCGCGTCCATCCAGCGCAGGATATCCATCCCCCGGCTCGATGACCCGGGCAGGATACGCCCCAGCACTGACGCCGCCTTGTCCTTGCCCAGCGCGCGCTGCAGGACGGTTTCCACGTAATCGTGGACACCGAGTCCGAGACTGGTCTGCTTCTTGATGGTGGCGATGAATTCGTCCAGCACGGCATTGATCGCATCCTGCGACAGGTCCGCCACCGACACCATCGCCGCGCCCAGCGGCTGCACCTCCTTGGGATTGAGGAAGCTGATGATGTTTGCAGCCTCCTGCTCTCCCAGCAGCAGCATGAGTACCGCCGCGCGCTGGCTGTTGGTGAGTTGCGCGAGCTCGAGGCGTACCGCTTCACTCATCGGCTCGACAGCCGCCTTGCCATCGGCCGGTTGATCATCCTTTACCGTCTTATCTGTCCCTGCGCTCGGTTTTGCAGCCACGGCTCACCTGTCTCGTTGCATCACTTATTTCAGGATCGCTGCGACGCGCCCCGAGTCTACGCTCACCAGCATCCTCACCAGCAGCACCCTGTCGTCGTCATTGTTGCCCTCACTTCAGATCCCGCTTGATCATGTTTTTCAGTACGTTGGCGACGCGCCCCGAATCTTCCTGTACCAGCATCCTGATGAGCGCCACTTTGTCGTCATAAGTGTTCGCCGTGTCCAGCATATCAGCCGAGATGCTGGATTTCTTGGGCGCCGCGGACTTCTTCAGCCGCGCCTTGAAGTCCTCCATCGATTCGCCGTCGGCCATCGCCATACCGTCTCCCTCGGCGGGTGCGCCATGCTCGGCACTGCCCTCTACCTGACCTGCAGGCGGCAACGTAGCGGGAGCGGCTGGAAGAGCGGGGAAATAGGATTTTAACACCGGACGCACCACGGTGAGCAGGATGACCATCAACACGAGCGTGGCGAACAGCGCCTTCACCCCATTCAGCGCCATGTCGTTCTCGTACCACGCCGCGGAAGTGGCGAGTGCGCCCACCGATTCAAATTTCGCCGCCATCAAGTTGACCGCATCGCCACGCTCTTGGTTAAAACCGACCACGCCGCGCACCAGTCCGGTCAAGCGTTCGAGCTCTTCGGCTTTGTAGCCGGCCGCCACAGCGCTGGCTGCGCCCTTGGCCGCTGGCGCATCCTTGCTGGCGGCATCGCGCTCCTTGATCACCACCGCCACCGACACACGCTCGATCCCGCCCATCGAATTCTTGACGTGGCGTACCGTCTTATCGAGCTCGTAGTTGCGCGTGGTCTTGCTGCTCAGCGTGCCGTTGACATCCTTCTTCTTTTCGTCAGCGGTGTTGGTGTCCGGGGTGGCCTTGGATTCCGCTGGCGGGCGGTTCGACAGCGAGCCCGGAACGCCTTGCGGGTCGAGCTGGCTACCGCGCTCCTCGGACAACGCCTCGGAGCGGGTCTTGGGTCCTTCCTTTTGCGCATCGTAATTCTCTATCGCGGTTTCGATCTGGGTGAAATTCATCACCAGATTCACCTGCGCCCGCACATTGCCCTCGCCGACCACGGGTTCGAGCAACTCGACGATGCGCTGGCGGTAGGTATGCTCGGCCTGCGCCTTGTGTTCGGCCTGCAAAGTGGTCAGGCCCAGCGCCCCGGCCCCCGGGCTACGCGATATGAGACTACCCAGGTTGTCTACCACCGAGACGTCCTCGGCAGCCAGGTAAGGCACGCTCGATGCCACCAGGTGTACGATGGCCTGCACCTGCTGCAGCGACACCAGCCGCCCACTGTGCGGTGTGACAATCACCGAGGCCTTGACCGGCGCGCGATCGCGCACGAAAGCGCTAGCCTTGGGTTGGGCCAGATGCACGCGCGCCGAGCGGATGGTACCGATCTGCGTGATGCTCTTGGCCAGCTCCAGCTCGATGGCAGCGCCGTACTTGGCCTGCTCCATGAACTGGCTGGTGGTCAACGCCGACTGATCCTTGAGGGACTCCAGGATACCGCGCCCCTGGGCGCGCGGGATGCCCTGCGCGGCGAGCAGGATGCGCGCCTCGTGGTAGCGGCCCGAGGGCACCATGATCTGCCCCGACGTGGGGTCGACGCGCGCGTTGTAATTGCCCGTTTTCAGCGCCTCGAGCGCACTTTGTTGATCGGCTTCCGCCATGCCAGGGAAGACGGCGCGGTACGGCGTCTCCTGGGTCCACGCATACAGCGCACCGAATAGCACCAGCGCGACCAGCACGATAATCGCCGGCATCGCTTTGCGCATCGCCGGCTGTTGGAAGATATCCCCCAGGGCAAACATGATTTTCGCCGGACCGCTCTCCGCCAGCCCAGTACCGCGACCGCCGGCGTACGCCGGCAGCCCCGCCACGGCGGATGTCGCCATAGCGGCCTGGCCAGCCCTGGCCGGCAGCCCCAAAGCGGG
>CAMDRT010000080.1 GCA_945906815.1 Bordetella parapertussis | reverse complement strand
GATCACAATAAATCGCCTCGGTCGCCTGCGCCCAGGTGCCCGCGAAGCGGTCACGCAACCATGCCATGTCGTAAGTCATCACGTTGTATCACCATTTGAGTGCTGCCCAATAAAAACGCCACCGCAGCGGTGGCTTTTTTATTTGGTGGGACGAGGACAATCGAACTGGAGCAATAAGCATTTGTTTATTAACATATTTTTAGTTAGGGAATTTACAGATGCCCCCAAAGATGCCCCCAAGGTGCCAACGCTACCCCTCGGTACGCCTATGTCGCGATGGTATCGCACCGATTGCGAAATACCCGTAACACCTTCGCCTCAAATTCCGCATCGGGCATTTCAATCTGGCCTGCCTTGCCCAATCCTCGCATAATTTCCGCCTGCCGCACAGCGCCCACCTGCCCATAGCACAAGAACGTCGTCAGCACTTGGTCGTGCCGAAGATTTTGGCTCCATGCCTTGAAGTCTTCCGGCGACTTGCACAGCTTCTCGCCCAGTTGCACCAGCGTGTTGCGAACACTGTGCGGATTGAAATACGGAAGTCCGGCACGCTCGAAGGCTTCACGAAAAATCTTGCGTATGGGCGTGGCGTTACTCCAGTGCTTGCGATCCAGCCCCGCCACCTCAAATTGCCGCAGCGCAGCCCCGTACGCAACGCGCGTCGCCGGAAACAGCGGATCATCATTACCCCATAGCTTCACCTCCCGCAGATACCGCACCCACGCCTCTACAATGGCACGCGCCTCGCCCCCCACGGGAAAGAAGTAGGTCGTAAACGTCTTGCTGAATTTCGTTTTCACCTCGCGTGCATCCTGCCGCACGCAGCCGCCCACCAGATCAACATGCTTGAGCTTCAATGACGCGACCGCGCTATCGCGCGCGCCGGTCAGCAGGATAGACGCCACCAGCGCCCGGTTCCGCTGCTCTATCTCGGTTTCGGCGGGCATGTGCGCGATGGCGTAGTGCATTTGCTCCAGTGTTGGCACATCTTGGTCGCGTTTGGCCGATGCAATCCGCACATCCTTTTCCGACAAGTTGAAGTAATCGGCATCGCGATAGCTGAACTTCGAGCGAAAGCCCGGATACCCGGCCAGCCATTGAAAAAACCGCTTCAAGTTCGCCAATGTCGCATTCAGCGTCGCCTTGCTCAATTTTTCCCCGGTGCGGGCGTTTTCCTGCCCGGTCAAATGGTTCTTGAACGCCACCGCTTGGCTATGGTGAAACGCCTTGAAGTCACGGTGTTTTGTGTATTCCTCAAACCGCGCCAGCGCCTTCGCCACGATATCCACGGACTGCTCGCTCTGGCCCTTCGCTTCCTTCAAATATTCGTAGTACCGGCGCTTGATCCGCTCATTTTCCGGACTGTGTGTTTTCATGGTTTTAAGGTTCCCTTCCGAAGTCACTATTACCGCTGGGCTGGCTTGCATCACCTATATGCCGCCCCGCCTGCGTAAACGTGATGTTCAAATCCGCCCGCATGCGGTCGATTTTCGGCAGGCTCACGCGGCGGTACATCAGGCACTCACACGCCGGGCAAATGCCGATTAGGTTGCCGAGCGTTGCCGTCACCGGCTGGTATTCGGCCATGTCGCCTGCGGGCTTGCGCGGCACGCGGCAACGCACGCAGTAAATCTCGCCGGGGCCGCAGGTCTGCTTGTGCTTCACCCGCTGGGCTTGCAGGAAGGTGCGCAGCGCGTGCCCCAGGATCAGCGTAGGGCGCTTGCCGTCGCAGATGGGCAACCCCGCCTTGATCCAGCCGCGCACCGTGTTCTTGTGCTTGCCCAATAGCCCGGCAATATCCTCCACGGTGTAATTGCGGTGCATCTTCACCAGCCGTGGATTGGCGCGGCGCGTCTTCACGTCCAACTCCGCATCGGCTCGGCCCTACGCCTGCTCGATCAGCTTGCGGATGTCTTCGACACGCCACACCGTAATGCGCTGCCCCAAGGTGCGCACGGGCTGCGGGTAGCGGCCATCCTTCACACCCTGCCACCAAGTGCTCTTGGAAACGGGAATGATCGCCGGTATCGGCGGGGTCGCCTTGCGGTTGCCGATAATCTGCGGCAGGCGCAGAAAGCCTTTTTCCGGAATTTGCATTTTGATTCTCCACTAAGTTCCACCATTGCCCGCCTAGTGTTGCTGCGGTATGGGGCGGATTTTTAGAGAATCAGGGCGCTGCGAAAATAGGCGAATCAGACGATCAAATAGGCGAAATCGCCTGTAGCCCCGCGCCTGCGCGAAACCCTTTCGCCTATTTGAAATACTCCGGAAAGAGTTTGCGATAAAAATCCGTCTCGCGTGCGCCGCGCTTGAAGGCACACAAGCCATCCAGATAATCGTCAAACGTGCGCGGCATATACTCTAGCGCCGGGTCGAACTTTTCCGCCGCCGCCTGCATATCCACCTTGCGCCCCGGCATCGCGTTGCGGTCAAAAGGCAGCGACTGTTTACCCGCCCGCGCTTCGATCTCGGCCAGCAATCGGCCCAGCGCCGCCCGGAAGGTAACAGGGGCTTTACTCTTTTTCAGGTCTGGCGTTTTGCCTTCGGCGTGCGTAACAATCCAACCACGCGCCAGCTTGTCGAAATTCGCGCGCGTAAGCTGCCACTGGTGCAGCCGGGGAAACTCCACCCGCACCCGCCCGTAATTTTCCGGTTTGTCGCAGGCGATGAAGGCGCGGGCAGGGCGGTTGCCCTCCGCCTGCATCACATTGACCGGCATGAAACACGCTCGCTCGCACCCCCGGCATTCCAGCGTCTGCGCGGGTTCGGCTGGCGTCAGCCGCTTGTCAACGCGCAACTTATCGAAAAGCCCGCGCGGCCATTCCGCCACCTCATCCGCCGTAATCAGAATGCGCGCAACTTTGGTGCCCGCAAAGCGGCTTTTGATGCTGGCAAAAACCGCATCCGCTTTCATCGGCGGTTAAAACCCCGGCGGTAGCGCTTCCAGCCCGGAAGCCACCAGCATTTGCCGGATAATCTTGTCGTTGCCGTCATGCCGTAGCGAACATGAATTCGGCCAGCTAATGTCAAAGCTGCGCGTCTTCGGCTTACTGCGGCTCGCACTCGGTGCAAACGTCACCACGATGCCCACCTGCGTCACCACCATACCGTCAGCGGGATAAAACTTTTTCAGGTTATCCAGCATCTCGTAAACCACCAACGGGTTTTGGCTGGGGTCTGCCTCCAGCGTGATGCGCCGATTCGTGCTTATCAGCTTCAAGCGCAGCTTTTTGACCGCGACGCCGGTAATGCCCGATTCCGGCTCGTACTGAAAGGCGAGTGCATCCGCACTTTTCAGCGGGTTAAGATCGTAAACGCGATTGTCTTTCTCATCCTCGGTCAACTCAAATTCGAGAACTGCCCCGGCGAAAATCGACTGTAATTCCGGCACGATCTTGCGCGCCCCGTCCAGATAGATTTCCAGCGCACCTTGCTCCGGGTCGAAAATAAAAATGATCTCGAATGCCGGTGTTTCCGGCTGGCGCTGGAGTTCCCGCTGCTTCCACACAATGCGGCTTTGCGGATAGTCTTCCGGGTAAGCAAAAAAGTAATCCAGCTTGCCGCGCTTGTAGCAATCCACCTTGCAGTTTTTGCCGCGCCCCTCTTTGTCGTGAAAGAACTTGACCAGGTTCTTTTCCAATTGCTGGATATTTTCCGGCGCTACCTTGGCCGGGGACTGCGGCAGGTTAATGCGCTTGCGCCAGTAGCGGGTGTGGATCGAATCCGCATGAAAAAACGCATTGGCGACATGCCAGTACTTGCGGTGCTCCAGAAATATCCAAAAGGCTTTTTCGTGAAAACTCTTGAGCGATTCCAGCCCTTTCAACAGGGCATCCAAGTCGCCGTACCACTCCGCATCATCCAAAACCGCCTGTATGCCGCCCTCGCAAGCCAGCGCATCGATTTCGCCAAAATCCTGTTCGATTTCAATGCGCGTGTCTTCTGGCAGGTCTTCCAAAGCATCATTCAGCGCATCGATTCGCACCTCGCCTGCCTTGCTAACCTGCATGACCGACAACAAATTACGCTGGGTAAAATAGACCGCCAGATAATTGGCGGGCACTTCCCGAAAAAATCGCTTGGGGGAATAGTGGCGGCTCATGTACTGAATTTTCTTTATCGTTAACTAATTCCGGCGATCTTATCCGCGATCTGCTTCGCCACGCCGCGCCCTTGGTCATCCGCCACCGCCATCAAAAACAAACAGCGCTTGCCGCTGGTTTTCTCCCACTGCTCGCCGATCTGGATTTTCTCGCGCGAATCGTCATTGGTCTTGTACGGTTCGCCCTTGTATTCCACCGCCAGCACGCGCCCGCCCATCAACTCGCATACAAAATCCGGGTAAAAATAATCGGTCGCCGTCGGCAGCCAGAATGAACTGCGATCCTGCTGCGGAATATTGCGCACCCAGTGCTTTATCTGCGGATGCGCGTCTATCACCTTGGCGCACTCGTATTCCTCGCCTTGCGCCTTCAAATCATGGATCACCGGGTAATAGTGCTTCTGGAATCGATAGCGCCCCGCGTAATACGGCGGTCGCGCCGGGTAGCTGTCCGGGTGAAACGTAAAGGTGTAATTAAACTGTTCATCCAGCGGCACGGTCTTCATATCGAACAAAGCCCGCTGAAAGCCCGCCCCCTGCGCCGCCTTGCGCAAGCGCCCGATTTCCGCGCGGATGCCATCGGCCAACTGAAACTTGGCGCGCCACAAAGCAGTCAGCGTAAAGCCGCGATCCCGCTGCAAATGCTGCACCAGCTTGCCCAGATACTTGAGCATTTCGGCGTGCGACACGTCGCCTTGTCTTACTTCGCCATTCAGCCAGCGCACCAAGTCCGTTTCGCCGATCTGCGCGGGTGCCAAGTCCAGCGAGTATTGCGCGCGGTTTTGCTCCGCGCGCACAGTCACCTTGCGATCCTGCACATCGATTTCAAACGTACTGGCGGTCTCGTTAATCGCAAACCCGGCAAGCTGCACGGGCGCGTCCAGCAGACTCCAATGCCCCAATTCGGACAAGGTTTCCCGCTCCACCACCTGCCATTCGCCTTCAAGCTGTAAACATAGCTGCGGTATCGCCGCGAAGGGCACGCGCCGCGCGCTGGGTGCGGTCAGCGCCTGCACCTGCGCCCGGTGCAGATTGACGCGCTCGCGCACGGCTTCCTGCTCTTTCTTAGGTAGCGCGGCAACCACGGCGGCCTCGATGGCCTCGGAAACTTCACCGCGCACAATAACCGTCGTACCTTGGCTGGTCTGGCGTGTTTCGATCAACTCGCGCACGGCTGCGGGCAGCGTATCAAATGCGGGCGCTTGCGAAACCGTCAACACAAAGTCCGGTATTAACGACCGCTGCGCCCCGCCGTCGCCACCGTGCAACGGCAATGCCTGCTGAAACACACTCTGCGCCTCGAACGCATTGAACCCCATGTTTTGCACCATGCGATCCGCCAGCCGTTCCACCGCTTCCGAAAAACTCGCCGCCAGCACATGCGCATAGGCTTGATTCAGTTCCGGCTGCACCCGGTTGCGCGCGTAAGGCATGCGCAGCACCCGCCCCAGCAACTGCTCTACATCCTTCGCGCTGCGCACCTCCTGCAATGAACACAGCACATAGGCGAATGAGCAATCCCAGCCTTCTTTCAGTGCTTCCACGGTAATCACGTAGCGTATCGGGCATTGCGGATCAAACAAATTGATGCCGTCCAGTTCTTTTTGCGTGCCGGTCGCCACCGCTATTTGATCTTCGGGCAGTTTTTCCTGTTCAATCAAATGCTTGCGCAATACGTCCACCGTGGCTTCGCCGCCCTGCGGCTGCGCCTGAAACAACACCAGTGGGCGCACGTAGTCCGCTTCTTTCTGCGCGGCAATATCCAGACGATTGCGCCGCAGAATCGCATCGCGCACCGCGTCTTTCCAGCCGGTCGGGTGCTCTGCCAGCACAATCGGCAGCTTAATCATTTGTTCCGCTTTCAGTTCCTGCGCGGATACGTGATACAGCACATTGCTGCCCTTGGTCGGCGTGGCCGTCATTTCGATCACGCAAGAGGGCTGCAATCGCTTCAAGGTCTCGAAACTCGCATGGGTGCGGCTGTTGTGCGCTTCGTCCACGATCACCGCTGGCCGTTGCAGCGCCAGCCAGTTCGCAATCGAATGCTTCACACGCCCCAAATCCGCGCGCGTCAGAAACGGCTGCGCTGCAAGGTCGGCTTCCGTCACCCGTTCCAACCGTTGCTCGGCGGCTGGCGTCAACCCTTCAAAGTGCGGGGACAGTTCCTCGAAAAACGAATACACATTGCGCTTGGTAGTGTCGGTAACGCGAAACGATTGTATAGTCGCCACGATCACCACCGCCGCGCGCCCTAACTCCTGCCGCCCCACGGTTTGCAGGTTTTCCAGTTCGCACACATGCAGCCGCTGCGGATAGTGTTCTTCCAGCGCCTGCCGGTACGGGTGCCCTGCCGTGTTCAACGCCTGCAAGGTCTGACTGCGGATCACATCCGAAGGCGTCAACCACAAGGCCACAGGCGCATCCGTGTTCATCAGCGCTTTGGCCGCGATGTCGATGGCGTGCGCCGCCAGCAGGGTTTTACCGCCACCCGTGGGTATGCGCAGGCACGCGCTCGGCGCGCCGTCGAATACATCCTCGTAATGGGCTTCATTCGCGCGATTCTGCGCCGCCAGCGCAGCGCGAAAGGCGTCCGCAGGGGTGACTGACCGGCACGCCTGAAAAAATCCGGTTAGCGCTTCCAGTGCGTTTTTCTGATATTTCTTGAGCGTAAGCGCCATTGCCGGAATCACCGTGCCTTGATTTCGTAGGGTATCTGTTTGAACACAATATTCTCCGCTGCCAGCCGCCGTTCGCTCAAACTGGTTTTCTCGCCGTAGATTACGCGCCTGCCCTCGCGCGCGCGCGCATGTGCGCCTTTCACTTTCTCCAGTTCCGCCAGCACCGCCTGCGTCAGCACATTGCCGCCCGCTGGCCGCTTGTCGCCCAGGATGCCGTTGTACAGCAGGTAATACGTCGTGCCTTCATGCGCGCCCAACACCGGGGACTTGAAATCCCTCGCCGCCGGTAAGCCGGTTTCAAAGTGCCACACATAACCCGCCAACGCCTTGAAGCGCACTTGTGGATTAATAGCGCCGTCAGCAAGGAACACTGGTTCTCCGAGTTTATAGAAGCGAAATCCACCGCCACCTTTCCAATTGTGCATATCGGATATTCCGCCATTGTCCCCAGCGATTACTTTTTCTAGTCGCACTGTACAAAGCGTCTCGGCATTCCTACTCATCTCGACCGCGATATATCGTCTACCCATCTTGTGGGCTACCGCTGCGGTCGTACCTGACCCAACGAAAGAATCCAACACGAGGTCGCCCTTGTTTGTGGCGATTCGCAGTATCCGTTCAAGTAACCTTTCCGGCTTCGGCGTATCAAACGCATCCACTTTCCCAAAAAGCGCGTGAATTTCTTTCTTGGCCTCATCTGTATGTCCAACGTCTTCATTAGGCCACCATGTCCACGGCGCGAACCCCTCCACCTCGTCCATATACCGAATAACATTGGGTTGCGAATCCCCATTCTTCCCAAAATAAATTTTTCCCTCCGAATTCAATCGATTGAAGGTTGATTCGGACAACGACCAGCATCTACCCTCGGACGGTTTAAATATTTTGCCGGAAGGCGTCTTAATTTCATAAAACTGTTCATCAGTTGCGTGTCCTTCTTGAGCAGTCATGGGAATAGGCCGCCATCGTCCACGCGGATCATTGTTCGGATTACGATAAACTTTTAGTTGTTGCTCGCTCGGCAATACCAAATTTCGTGTTGCTTTAAATAATTTAGGATCATTTGCATATACAAGAATGTACTCGTGAACATCGCCAATGGCCTCTCTATTTTCGCGGGAATATCGTTTTTGCCAAACATTCGACGCGACAAACCTATGGCGTCCGAAGATTTCATCCATCATTACTTTTATGTAATGCCCTTCAGAGTCATCAATGGATACCCAAATGCTGCCATCTTTAGACAAGAAATCCCTTAGCAACACCAATCGCGGATAGATCATTGGTAAGCGTCCGGGAATCCCGTATTGACGCCGAGCTGCGCGATGAAGATTGCTGATTTTCGACCAGAGATGAGTCGAAGGCAGGTCGAAGTCAGGCCGCCCTGGGTTTCCAGTTAAACGGCAGCAGCTCAGTGAGGCGGTCAACGCG
>CAMDRT010000079.1 GCA_945906815.1 Bordetella parapertussis | reverse complement strand
GGGAGGCGCAAAAACGTCAAGACCTTCGACACAGATTTCGCAGATGAACGCAGATTAACTGCAAAACAATCTGTGAAAATCTGCGAAATCTGCGTCAATGGTTTTGAAGTTACGGTAATTTCTACACGTTGTGTGCATAGAGTAGCCTTGAAGGGGGAGGAACTGGAAAAGTTAGCGCTTATGGGCTATCGCCGGAACGACGAAGGTGCTGGGATAACGGCGGCAACAGGCTCAGTGAAAATCCCGCGACGCTGTTGCCAGCGTGCCCAGCAAACGCGTGTGATCGGTGAGCCTGCGCGCGAGCAGATGAAGGACGTTGCCTTCGCGTTGTAATTTTCCTTCGACACCCATCAGGCGTGAGCCGAGCAGTGCGCGCCGCTGGTGTTCGACCAGCCGGCTCCCTACCACGACATTGATATAGCCGGTTTCGTCTTCGAGGGTGACGAACACCACGCCGCTGGCGGTGCCGGGCCGCTGACGGCAGGTGACGATGCCGGCCGCACTTGTGATCTGGCCATCGGGCAGCAGCGCCAACTCGGCAGCGGTGATGAGTCGCATGCGTTTCAGACGCGGGCGCAGCAGTGCCAGCGGATGGCGGCCCAGCGTGAGGCCGGTGCTGGTGTAATCGGCCACGAGGTCCTGACCTTCGCTGGGCGCGGGCAGTTGCGGCGGTGATTCGCGGATGGGCGCATCCTGCAGCAACCGCGGCAAAGCCTGCACGCCCGCGGCAAGCCAGTGTGCGTTGCGCCGGTGGCCGGCGAGGCTGGCAAGCGCGCCCGCAGCGGCGAGGCGTCGCAGGTCGCCGCGATTGAGCGCGCTGCGCTTGGCAAAATCATCCATGCTCGCAAAGGTCTGTGCGTGGCGGCGGCTGACGATGCGTTGTGCGCCAGCCTGCGGCAGGCCACGAATCACATTAAGCCCCAGCCGCACAGCCGTGGTGCCATCCTCACGCTGTTCAAGCGTGCATTCCCAATCACTCACCGTGACATCCGCCGCGCGCACTTCAACGCCGTGGCGCTGCGCGTCCTGCGTGAGCTGCGAGGGCGCATAAAAACCCAGCGGCTGGCTGTTGAGCATGGCCGCGAGAAACGCCGCCGGTTGGTAATGTTTGAGCCACGATGACACATAGGCGAGCAGGGCAAAGCTCGCTGCGCAAAACGGCGCGCGAGATAGTGCGCGTGTTCAGGATCGGGCTGTTGGTCTGGAATCAGCAACACCAGACAATGATCGAGATTGTGTTCCAGATCAGCGAGCGTCAGCCGGTAGCTGCCCTTATCCGCACGCCTGCGCGCGCGCGTGATGAGCATGGCAATGTGGCCGTAGCTTTCACGGTTGGTCGCCAGCAGCACCAGTTTCGGACCGTCGTCTATTTGTACTTGCGTGCCGATGATGAGCTTGTAGCCACAGTGCTTGGCGGCGACATGCGCACGCACCACGCCCGCCAGCGAACATTCATCGGTGATCGCCAGCGCACCATAGCCCAGCGCCTGCGCGCGCGTGATCAGTTCTTCGGCATGTGATGCGCCGCGCAGAAAGCTGAAGTTGGAAAGGCAATGCAGCTCGCAATAGTCGGGCAGGGCGGGATGGGCAGGCACGGTAGGCAAAAAGTGAATAACCACTATTGTTTATATAGAGTTTTGCTGCAGGCGTTGGGTGCTGCGCCTGACAGTACACTGTATATAATATCAGTATTACGAAGCTGCTGCCCTGACCTCTTCGTTTACAATTTCCACGGATTAATGACGGTGAGTTTAGCGGCCTGATAGGGGGCCGTATCGCGTGACGCCACGATGAACCCCCGCGAGACTGCAATCGCGGCAATATAACCATCTGGCGTTGGAAATCCTCGCCCGGCGATCTTGGCAGCCAGGGCCAGCTCGGCATAGCGCCGTGCGGCATCGCTGTCGAATGGCAGCACCCGATCCCTGAAAAGCCCCATGAGACCTTTAAGAGCCTGCGCCAACATGTCTTTGCGCTTACTGGACGGAAGCGCCCCAATGCCAAACAGCAGCTCAGCCAACGTCACGCTGGACACATACAACGTTTCAACTGCTTGCTCGTTCAGCCAAGCTCGCACAGCCGGATCTGGCTGCGGTCTCATCGCCTCGGAAACGACGTTGGTATCCAGAACGATCATTCAAACTTCAGCGGCTTGGTGAGAGGGGAAATATATACAACTTATTGATTTATATATGTAAAATATGTGTTATCACAAGAAGAAAAACAGCGCGCCGAGCGCTTATTTACTTGCTGATGCTGTGTCCGACAGGCTGCTAGGACTACTGATATCCACAACACTCGTCACCCCGGCGCACGCCGGGGTCCAGAAACGTACTGGATGCTGGCCTACGCCAGCATGACGAGGTGGTTTTAGTGAGAGCTGCGGTAAAGTATTCATGCTCACAAGAACGCTCTTATTCACCACTCCGCCCCATGTTTGTTTGCGAACGCCTGGCCCGCGCGCGGGATGGGGAGACTCTGTGGCTGAATGTTTTTTCCATATTCCAAATACCCGCCCACCACGAAGCTGCAAAGTGCCGGTGAAATCTCCCTTTATTCCAGTCTTTGCCCAGATCTCACCATGCTAACGTTGCACCCGGACTGAGCGAACGCGGGTGGGCAGGCGGCCGAGCCAACCACCGTTACTATGAGAGCATCGCAATGGCACCTCACCCTGCCCCTACCGGATCACCCTCGCTACAGCACATGGCGAAGATCCGCATCCTGGTGGTCGAAGACGAAGCGCCGATCGCGCTCAACCTGCGGGAGAGCCTGCTCACGCTCGGCTACGCGGTGGGTGCCGTCGCGATGAACGGCGAGGAGGCGGTGCAGCTGGTGCGGCAGGAGCCCCCGGACCTGGTGCTGATGGACGTGCACCTGGGGCCGGGTCTTGACGGCATCGCCACCGCAGAGCGCATGCGCGAGGCGCATCCCGTACCCGTTATTTACCTCACCGCCTTCGCCACCGATCACACGCTGGAGCGCGCGAGCGCCACCGAACCCTACGGCTACCTCATCAAGCCGGTGACCGAGCGCGAGCTGAACGCGAGCGTGAAGATGGCGCTGGCGCGGCACCGCGCTGAGCTCGCCCTCGAACAGAGCGAACGCGAATTACGCCACGCCCTCGCAGCGCAAGCAGCGCAGCAGAGCGAGATCCTCGAGCTGAACGCTACGCTCGCACACGCCAACCGGCGGCTGGCGCATACGGCCGCTACCGATGCACTCACCGGGCTGCGTAACCGCCGCACCTTCGATGAACGGCTGGGCGAAGAGCTGAGCCTCATGCGGCGTATGGCGGCGCCGCTGTCGCTGCTGATGATCGACGTCGACCACTTCAAAAGCTACAACGATAGCTACGGCCACCCGGCGGGAGACCAGGCGCTGCAGGCGGTGGCGCGAGCCTTCGCGCAATCCGCGCGCGCGAGCGACCTCGTCACGCGCTATGGCGGCGAGGAGTTTGCTGTGATCCTGCCCAACACCGGCGCGGCACCAGCCGCCGAGCTGGCGGCGCGTGTGCGCGTTGCAGTCGCGGCTTGCGACTGGGAACACGCTCCGCTCACCGTCAGTATGGGGATCGCGACGCTCGAACCCGACGCGGGCGCCGATGCAGCCGACCTGGTCGCGCGCGCCGACCGCGCGCTCTACGCCGCCAAAAACGCCGGACGTGACCGATGTATACAGGCCGCCTCTGCCTGAACCTGCGGTTCGGGTGCGCGACTTTATGTACGCACAGGTCGAGCATCACCCACCAAGCTGCAAAGGGCCGGTGAAATCTCCCGGTATTCCAGTCTTCGCCCAGATCCCAGCGTGTTACGATTGCATCCGGGTGTCCCCAGCGGGGGTTAGCAGGCGGTCGATCCAACCACAGTGGGAGTACCACACATGGCTATGAAGTCCGTCTTCATTCGTGGCATTGTCATCACACTCGGCCTCGCCCTGGCCCTGGGCCTCGCGTGGTGGATCAATCGCGGCGAGGCACCGGACTCGGCGCCTCTTGCCCCCGTGCGGCTGGCGCTGCCCATGCGACCGGCCACGGCGGCTGCGTTCATCGCCGCCGATTCTGGTCTGTACGCACGCGAGGGTCTCACCGTAACGCTGCGCGATGCGCCTTCAGGCGTAGCCGCAATGAAAATGCTGCTCGCTGGCGAAGCCGAGATCGCCTTCACCGCCGAGACGCCGGTGGCGTTAGCGGCCCTGCGCGGTGATCCCATCGTGGTGCTCGCCTCGATCTACGAATCGCTCGATCACAACCAGATCATCGCGCGCAGGGACCGCGGCATAGCCGCGCCCGCTGATCTCGCCGGCAAGCGCCTGGGCTACCAGCCGGGCACCTCGACGGCCTATTTCGCCGCCGCCTACCTGCTGGCCCACGGCATCCCCGATGTGCGCAGGGTCGAGCAGTCGCTGGGTCCCCGCGACATGTCAAAAGAGTTGCTCGAAGGCAGGATCGATGCGGCAGTGCTGGTGCCCCCGTACAACAAGCAGACCGCAGCGGCGCTCGGCACCAACGGTCTGGTGCTGCGCGATCCCTCGCTCGCGCCGTCCGTTTTCTGCCTGGTAGCAACGCGCGCCTGGGCCGAGGCCAATCCGCAGGCGGTGCGCCGTTTGCTCGCCGCACTGATCGCCGCCACAGGCGAGATCCGCGCCCAGCCGGAAGCATCACTCACCGCGCTGGCACGGATCTTCAAGCTGGAGCAGGCCGAGCTGCGCCTCACTTGGGATCCGGGCAACCTCGCGGTGCGGCTGCACCCCACGCTGCGTGGCATCCTCGAAGAGCAGGCGCGCTGGGCGCTCAAATACAACCTCGTTCCCGCGACCAGCAGCAATGAGCGGCTGGAGATGGCCGATCTGCTGTGGGCCGAGCCGCTGCGCAGCCTCGATCCCGCTGCGGTCACGCTGCGACGCTAACCATGCGCCTTGCCGCCAGCCATCGCCTCAGCATCGGCATCGCGGCGCTGCTCACCCTAGCGGCAATCGTCACACTGTTCGCGATCTCACAACGCTTTGAAAGCGCGCTCGAGCGTCAGCGCATCGCGGAAGACATCGGAAAAAACGTCGCCGCGATGCGCAGCGCTCTACTCGACCACCTGGTCGGGCGCAGGGCCGCGGGCGCTGCGCATTGGCAGAAGGCGGCCCAGCAACTGCGCACCCGCATCGAGACGCTTGCCACGCTGGAAGAGCGGGGTCCCGAGGTCAAGCAGTTCTCGCGGGATCTCGGTCTTGCCATGGTAATTTTTGCGCGCCTGGCGGAGGGCGCCGGCGAAGCGGCGCTACCTTCGGCCAATATTGAAGAGCTGCGCGCGCAGCGGGCTGGCGTCTTGCACGCCACCATCGAAAGCCTGACGGCCACTGCTGAGACCATGGACAGGCGCGAGCGCCGTACCGTGCTTCAGCTCGGGATGGTGCTGGGAGCGCTCGCGCTCGGCTTCGCCCTGCTGCTGCTCGCGAGTTACGTGGTGCAGAGTTGGATCATGCAGCGCAGGGTGCTGCGTCCCCTCGTCGAGCTGGGGAGGACGATGGCCAGCGTGGCCGCGGGCCGCTCGGGCACAGGCTTTACCTACCCGCGCGCGGACGAGGTCGGCGATCTGACCCGTGGCTTCAATAGCATGCTGTCGCAGCTTGGCGAGGCACGCGATGACCTGGTGCGCAAGACCGCCGAAAGCACGCGCCTCGCGCAGCGTGCGCGCATGCATCAGCTTCTGCGTTACCAAGCACTACTCATCGAGGCGTCGCGCGAGGCAATCATCGTGCGCGAATTCAGCGGCCGCGTGTTGCAGTGGAACCGTGGCGCGCAAGAGCTCTACGGTTACCCTGCCGCGCAAGCCCTGGGCAGGACGCTCGCGCAGCTGCTCGACTCGCAACAGTCGGCGGTGGCGACCGCGGGGTCGCCGGAGCCTGCGGCCACCGCACTGCAGGCGCTCGGTCGCTGGGACGGCGAGTTGCGTCAGCGATGCGCGGATGGATCGGAACGCGACGTCATCTGCGAACAGGTGCTGCTCGACATTACCAGCCTTCCCAAGGAGGAGGAGGAGGAGGAGCAAAAATCACGCCCGGGGCTGGTGCTGGAAATCCACCACGACATCACCGAGCGCAAGAAGAACGAGGAATTCACCCGTGCCTCGCTGGCGGAAAAAGAGCTGCTGCTGCGCGAAATCCATCACCGGGTGAAGAACAACCTGCAGATCGTCTGCAGCCTGCTGCAGTTGCGGGGACGACGCATTACGGACGCCGAGCTGCGCGCGGTGTTTGCCGAAACCGAGGCCCGCGTCAGAGCGATGGCGCTGGTGCACGAAAGCCTGTACCGCGAAGTCTCTCTCGCCAGCATCGATTTCGGCCACTACCTGAAAAACCTGGCCGCACAGCTGCTTGCAACACTGCACGCAGGCGGTGCCGAGGTGAGTCTCGAAACCGAGTGCGCATCCATCCACATCCCGGTGGACACAGCGATCCCCCTGGGACTCATCGCCACCGAACTTGTCACCAACGCCCTGAAGCACGCCTACCGCGACCGCACGACGGGCCGCCTGCGCATCGCACTCGCCGCGGCGGGGCCGGGGCGTATCCTGTTCCAGGTCTCTGACGACGGGCCGGGGATGCCCGCCGGTGGGCCCAGCACCGAGGGCAGTCTGGGGCTTACCCTCATCCGCATGCTGGTCTCCCAGGTGCGCGGCGAGATTGTCTTGAGACCCGGCCCCGGGGTAGACTGGCACATCACCCTGCCCCTGCAGGATCACCCCGGCTAAAGCCCATGGCGAAGGTCCGCATCCTGGTGGTCGAAGACGAAGCGCCGATCGCGCTCAACCTGCGGGAGAGCCTGCTCACGCTCGGCTACGCGGTGGGTACCATCGCGATGAACGGTGAGGAGGCGCTGCAACTGGTGCGGCAGGAGCCGCCGGACCTGGTGCTGATGGACGTGCACCTGGGACCGGGTCTTGACGGCATCGCCACCGCAGAGCGCATGCGCGAGGCGCATCCCGTACCCGTTATTTACCTCACCGCCTTCGCCACCGATCACATGCTGGAGCGCGCAAGCGCCACCGAGCCCTACGGCTACCTCATCAAGCCGGTGAGTCAGCGCGAGCTGAACGCGACCGTAAAGATGGCGCTGGCGCGGCACCGCGCTGAACTCGCCCTCGCACAGAGCGAACGCGGATTACGCCACGCCCTCGCAGAGCAAGCCGTGCAGCAGGCTGTGATCCTTAAGCTGAACACTGCGCTCGCGCAGGCCAACGAGCGGCTGGGGCATGTGGCCGCCACCGATGGACTCACCGGGCTGCGTAACCGCCGCACCTTCGATGAACGGCTGGGCGAAGAGCTGAGCCTCATGGGGCGCATGGCAGCACCGCTGTCGCTGCTGATGATCGACATCGACCACTTCAAACGCTACAACGATAGCTACGGCCACCCGGCGGGAGACCAGGCGCTGCAGGCGGTGGCGCGAGCCCTCGCGCAAGCCGTGCGCGCGACCGACCTCATCGCGCGTTATGGCGGCGAGGAGTTTGCTGCGATCCTGCCCAACACCGGCGCGGCAGAGGCCGCCGAGCTGGCGGCGCGTGTGCGCGTTGCGGTCGCGGCTTGCGACTGGGAACACGCGCCGCTTACCATCAGCGTGGGGATCGCGACGCTCGAACCCGCAGCGGGCACCGATGCCGCCGACCTGGTGGCGCGCGCTGACCGCGCGCTCTACGCAGCCAAAAGCGCCGGGCGTGACCGATGCATGCAGGAAGGCTCATAAAATGTGCAGTGACATTAAGCAATTTTTGGAGGTGCCCGCATGAAAGTGCTGATTGCCGAAGACGAGTGCGTCAGTGCGCTGGCGCTGCAAGTCCTGCTGCGCGATTGGGGCTACGAGCCGGTGCACGCGATGGATGGGGAGGCGGCCTGGGCGGTACTGCAGGGGGTCGATCCGCCGCAGATCATGCTGCTCGACTGGTACATGCCCCGCCTTACGGGGCCTGAGCTCATCGCGCGCGTGCACGGCGAGCCGAAAGTAGCCCTAGCCTACATCATCCTGTTCTCCGCCTATGCCAGCAGTGACCAACTGTTCCAAGGGCTGAGCATTGGCGCTGACGACTACATCAGCAAACCCTTTGATCACAAGGTGCTGCGCGCGCGCCTCGGCGTCGGCGAACGCGCGGTCAGGCTGCAAGGCGAGCTCGCCCGCCATGTGCGCGAGCTCGAGGAGGCCCTCGCCAAAGTGCGGACCTTGAGCGGCCTGCTGCCGATCTGCGCTTCGTGCAAGAAGATCCGTGACCACGAGGGTTACTGGAACGAGGTCGAGAAGTATCTGATGGACAGGACCGATGCGCGGTTCAGCCACGGCATCTGCCGCGAGTGCATGCGCCGCCAAAACCCCGAGCTCGCCGCCGAGCTCGAACGCGAGAACCCGGAACACTTCCGCAAGCGCTAGTGTAGTGCTTCACTCTATGCGGCACTTATGCAACGGCACGGCATCAGCGAAACTCCTCCCCTTTCAAGGGGGAGAGCGTAGCGAGGGGGAATGTCTCTTGAATTGCGAAGCAGTACACTAGCAGCCTGTCGGACACAACATCGGCAAGCAAATAAATAAGCGCTCGGCGCGCTGTTTTTCAGGAAATTGAAACATTACTGAGTCGATAGAAGGCGTTTTTATAGTGAATTTCTCTACTGCAGACGCAAGATGGCCATGCGTTTC
>CAMDRT010000078.1 GCA_945906815.1 Bordetella parapertussis | reverse complement strand
ACCCCGCTGCGGCGGGGTTTTCTAATGCTGAGCGAATTACTGTTTGGCGCGGAAGCTATCGTGACAGGCGGCGCAAGACTTGCTCACGTCGGTGATCGCCGCTTTCACTGTGGCTTCGTCGCCACCCTTGGACACCTTGACCAGTTGAGCAAGCGCGCTCTGGGTATGGGTCGTCGCTTCCTTGAATTTAGCGTTATCACTATAGACTTCCGGTAACGCGCGGCTCTTGATGTCCTTGGTATTTTCGGTGAATCCATCCCACGGCATTTTGTTTAGCACGTCGAGGTAGGCTACATTGCGCGCTACGATTTCGGCGTTGTAAGGCACTTTGCCGGACGCCATGCCAGCGAGCGGTCCAAAGTATTTGCCTTGCAGTGTCATTGCCGCTTGGCGCTGCTTGACCAGCACGTCGGGTTTGGCCTGCGCAAACGCGCCTGCTCCATAACCCATGCCCAATGCCAGTGTGAGGCCACTCACTACCAGTTTCCTGTTCATATAGTTATCCTTGATATTTGAATTAAACGGGGTGTTTTATTTGCAGCAAGGTGGTCATTGCATTGTCGTCGTGTCGTGCCAGACTACAGTTGAACGCAGAGTGGGTCGCGCATTTAGTCCCAAGCTACGAACACAGTAATTCAGTCTAGTGCAGCAGGGCAGGTGCCGTCAACTTGTCACTGGCGGCCGCGCCCGTTACTGGAATTCCACCTTGCTCGCGCGCGCGCGTTTGACGTCACCGCGCTGCTTTTTGTGATCCAGCCGGCGCGCGCGCGCCGCACGCGTAGGGCGCGTCGCCTTGCGCGGCTTCGGTTTGTGACTCGCCTCGCATAGCAACGCAACCAGGCGCTCCAGCGCGTCGGCGCGATTGCGGCTTTGCAGGCGAAAACGCTGGGCGGTAATCGTAATCACGCCGTCACCCGAGGCGCGGCTGCCGGCCAGTGCGATAAGCCGCGCGCGCACCTCATCAGTTAAAGAGGGCGAGCGTGCAGCATCGAATTTCAGTTGCACGGCGGTGGATACCTTGTTGACATTTTGCCCGCCGGGGCCGGATGCGCGCACAAAGGTCTCTACCAGTTCAGCGTCCTGCAGCGCGATGTGGCGCGTAATGCGAATCATGATGCGCGTAGTTTACGGTAAACTGGCCGCCATGACACCGGTGTTGCTCACGCCCCGGCTCGGCTTTGCTGGCTGTTTTGCCAGCTGCGCGGGGCTGCTGGGCTTTGCCTATTATTTGCAATACGTCGAACTGCAAAATCCCTGTCCGCTGTGCATGGTGCAGCGGGTGGCGTTCTATGTGCTGGCGGCCGTGTTTTTGCTGGGCGCCTTGCATGGGCCGGCGCGCCGCGGTGTCATGGTCTATGGGCTGCTGGCGTTTGTGGTGGCGGCACTGGGCGCGGCGGTGGCGGCGCGCCATGTGTGGCTGCAACACCTGCCCGCCCATCTGGTGCCGTCCTGTGGACCGGGGCTGGAATACATGCTGCAGCGGTTTCCGCTGGCCGATGTGCTGGGCAAAGTGTTGATGGGTTCGGGCGAGTGCGCCGAAACGGGATGGATGTTCCTGGGTTTAACCATCGCGGGATGGTCTTTGTTTTGGCTGTCAGCGCTCGGATTGTTTGCGTTGTTTTTAGCCTTGCGCAAGCGGCGCTAAGTCACGCTAGGCTGGAATGTCCGGTGTAAGCTGGCGTTCCAGAGTGGTGATCTGATCTTTGACGATGAGTTTGCGTTTTTTCAGTCGCTGCAGCTTGAGTTGATCGTGCGGCGTGGTCTCGATGAGATGGGCAATGACGTCGTCCAGATCGCGGTGTTCGAGGTAAAGCTGCTCGATGCGATTCAGCAACGCGTAGCTCACAGTATCGGCGGGATGGCTCATAGCGATGGTTCCGCGCGGATTGAAGTCGGATAGTATACGGGGCTGCGCCGTAAAACACGAGCGAATTGCACGGATACCTGTATTGAATATATGATTTAACCCATTGTTTTTAATAATAATTTAAACGTTGGAGACTAAGGATGCAGATTACAGTGAATGGCCGTGCGCATGCCGTGGTAGCGGATGAAGAAACGCCCTTGCTCTATGTGTTGCGCAATGAAACCGGCTGCAAGGGTGTGCGTTACGGTTGCGGGCTGGGGCAGTGCGGTAGCTGCACGGTCATCATCGACGGCAAGCCGGTGCAGTCCTGTGATGTGCCGGTAGCGGCCGTGGCAGGCAAATCGATCACCACCATTGAAGGCATCGGCTCGGTTGAGCATCCGCATCCGTTACAACGCGCGTTTGTGGAAGAACAGGCGGCGCAATGCGGTTACTGCGCCACCGGCATTATCATGTCAGCGAAAGCGCTGCTCGATGTCAATGCGTCGCCGAGCGACGCCGAAGTGAAACAAGCGTTGGCGAAAAATCTGTGCCGCTGTGGCACCCATCAGCGCATATTGCGCGCGGTGAAGCGCGCTGCTATCGAGATGAGGAAATAATCATGGCTGAAACGTCCGCAAAACGCACGCTGCCCGGCAGCCTTGAAACCAACCGTAACCTCAGCCAGTGGCTCGATATCAATACTGATGGCACCGTGACCATGCGTCCGGGCAAAATCGAAATCGGCCAGGGCATACTCACCGCGCTGCGGCAGATTGTGGCGGAAGAACTCGATGTGAGTCTGGCGCGCGTCAACATCGTCACAGCGGTCACCGCGTTAAGCCCGAATGAAGGCGTCACCTCGGGCAGCCGCTCGATTGAAGAGTCCGGCGTGGCGTTTCGTTACGCTGCGGCGGAGGCGCGTGAACTGTTGCTGGCGCGCGCAGGCGCCAAGCTCGGTGTGTCGATTGAGCAGTTGAGCGTGAACGACGGCGTGGTCAGTGCACGCAGCGGCGGCAGCGTTTCGTATTGGGAGGTTACCGATGGCGAGCTGCTCCAGCGCGAAGCCTCCGGCGAAGCCACGCCTAAATCGCACACGCTACACAAAATCGTCGGCACCTCCTCTCCGCGTGTGGACATCCCGCGTAAGGTCGCGGGTGCACCCACCTATGTACACGACATGGAGCCGCCGGGTCTGTTGCATGCGCGGGTGTCGCGTCCGCCGAGTTACCAGGCGCAGCTGGTGAGTGTTGATCTTGACGATGTGCGCAAAATGCCGGGTGTAGTGGCGGTGGTACGCGATGGCCGCTTCCTGGGCGTGATCGCCGAGCGCGAAGAGCAGGCGATACGCGCGCAGCGCCGTTTGACCCGTAACGCCCAATGGCAGGAACAGGCGACGCTGCCGGAATTTGATCCGCGTTATCTCCTGAAACTTCAGGCCAAGAGCGATGTCATCAGCGAGAAAAAAGACGCGGCTGCTGTTGCTGGCGGCCGTGAATTTGAAGGGGTATACACACGCCAGTTTCTCGCGCACGCGTCTCTCGCGCCCTCGTGCGCGGTGGCGCAATTTGACAACGGCAAATTTACGGTGTGGACGCACAGTCAGGGCATTTATCCGCTGCGCGCGGAAATGGCACCGGCGCTCGGCGTGCCAGCGGAAGACATCGTAATTCATCACGTCGAAGGCGCGGGCTGTTATGGCCACAATGCCGCCGACGATGTCGCGCTCGATGCGGCGTTGCTCGCGCGCGGCGCGCCCGGGCGACCCGTGCGCCTGCAATGGATGCGCGATGAAGAGTTTGCATGGGAGCCGTATAGTTCCGCGATGGTGGTGAAAACGCGCGCGACGCTGTCGCCACAGGGGCAGATCAGCTCATGGCAGATGGATGTGTGGAGCCACGGCCACAGCTCGCGTCCGGGGCGCGGGCCGGGCAGCAATCTGCTGGCGGCGTGGCATCTGGAAAAGCCGCTCACGCGCGCGCAGACCGCGAATCCGCCGTTGCCGGGCGGGGGCAGCCATCGCAATGCCATTCCGATCTATGATTTTCCGCATCAGACCGTTTCCAATCATCTGATTCCCGATCCGCCATTGCGGGCGTCCGCGCTGCGCGGCCTGGGCAGTCAAGCCAATGTGTTTGCGATTGAATCGTTCATGGATGAACTGGCGCAGGCGGCAGGTGTGGACACGGTGGAATTCCGTCTGCGGCATTTGAAAGACCCGCGCGGTCGCGCGGTGGTGGAAAAAGTCGCGGCCATGGCCCATTGGAAAGCCGGCGCCAAGGGTGATGGCACGCGGGGCCGTGGCATCGGCTTCGCGCGCTACAAAAATGGCGCGGGCTATATGGCGATGATCGTCGATCTGACCTTGGCCGAAACCCTGCGTGTGACGGACGTGTGGGCGGCAGTGGACGTGGGACAGGTGATAAACAGCGATGGTCTAACCAACCAGATTGAAGGTGGCATCATTCAGGCGGTGAGCTTTGTGCTGAAAGAAGAAGTGAAATACGACCGCGAGCGCGTGACGCTCAAAAGCTGGGACGATTACCCGATATTGTCGTTTACCGAAGTGCCCAATGTGCAAGTCGCTCTGATCAACCGGCCCGAACTGCCGCCATTGGGGGCGGGTGAAGGTACGCAAGGTCCGATTGCGGCGGCAGTGGGCAACGCCTTATTCAACGCCGCCGGCATCAGGCTGCGTGACATACCGTTCACGCGCGAACGTCTGCTTGCCGCTATGGCGTAATCCACATATGACCAGCGCCACTGCTGCCGCAGTGCCTACGGGCGTGGCGCTGTATATGGCGGCGGTACAGTTTTTGTTTGTCACCACCTGGACCCTTTACGTTATTTTTCTGCCCAAGCTGCTGACCAGCGCCGGTCTGCCGGCAAGCCTGACGCCGGTGATTTTGATCATCGATCAACTGATCTTCATGGTTGCGGATATTTATGTCGGCGTCGCCGCCGATCGCGCGCAGAAAACGCTGGGCAAGGTGGGACCGCTGGTAATTGCGGTGACCTTGGTGTCGTGCCTTGCATTTATGCTGCTGCCGTTTGCCACGCTCTTGGGCGCGGCGGCGCCGGTGGCAGCGCTAACGATGATGCTGGTATGGACGGCAACGTCGTCAGCGCTGCGCGCGCCGCCGTGGGTGCTGCTCTCAAAATATGCGGCCGCGCCGAGCACGCCGCGGCTCAATACCTTGATGTTATGCGGGCTGGCCCTTGGCGGCGCGCTAGCGCCGTATCTGGGTGTGGCGCTGAAAAACGCTGATCCGCGTCTGCCGTTTGTAGTGTCGAGTTTGACGTTGCTGGCGGCAACAGCGGGTATTATTTATATCGAGCGGCGCTTAAAACTGAGTCCGCTGGCGCCCCCATCCGTGACACCGCAGCCGGCGGACGTGGCGGGGCGTTCGTGGCCGTTTCTATTGGGCCTGCTGTTACTGGCCGCTGGATTCCAAATCCATTTTTCGATTAACACCGCCACGCAGTTTCTCCAATTCGCCAAGCCGGACGAACTGGAGTGGCTGATGCCGTTGTTCTGGATAGGCTTTGGCGTCATGATGATGCCGGGCAGTGCGCTGTGCAAGCGTTATGGCACCCTGCAGGTCATGGCGATGTCGGCTGTGCTCGGGGCCGCGGGTGCGTACGCCGCGTCCTCTGCGGGTACGCTCGACCTGCTGATTGCGGCGCAGATGGTGACTGGTGGTGCCTGGGGCAGCATGCTGATGTGTGGTTTTACCGCGGCCATGGCGGCGGGCCGCAGTGGACGCGAAGGGCTGGCGCTGGGTCTGCTGTTCGCGGTGCTCGCGGCGGCCACCGTAAGCCGTATTGCCACAGTGGTGAGCGGCGCGACGAAACAGGCGGACTATGCCGCGTTGTTTTTATGGGCGCCCACGCTGTGCTGGCTGGCGGGTGGGCTGCTGGTGGGCGTGCTCGCGCTGCGTAAGCCCGCCAAGCCACACGCGGTGCGCGCAGCGTAAGCGTGTGCGGGATCAGGGTTACGCCGGGGTTACGGCGGCACTTAGCAGTGCCGAGGTTGCGGCAGTAGCACCTACTTCACAGGCAAACGCCGGCACCGGCTGCTTTACAGATGCTAAGCCGCTTTGCTTGAGCGCGCGCGCAATTCCTCATACAGCGCTGGTTTATGTTCATGCAGTAAAGCAGCTACGCGTAAATCGGCGCCGTTGGCCGTGGCCAGCGGCACGCGTTGCAAATAAACCAGACGCAGCAACTCCCGTACCGGCTTGGACATCGGGCGCCCGCTTTCGTAGCGCGAGCCGCCACTCTGGGTGACGCCTATTTGTGACCAGAAATCCATCTGGTTTAAACCAAGGTTTTTGCGAATGTCGCGTGGCTTTTTAATACGGGAAAAGGGTCTCATCGCAGTCTCCTGGTGGGGGTTGTCGTCCGCATATGACAGCAGGTTGCCGCTCTGGTTCCTGCAAGTCGCGCACCTTCGGCATCTGCAGCGCTTTATTAAAGAGATCGATTTTTTCAATAAAATCAACTAAAATCCCCGGCCTTTCAACCTTAACAATCGTAATACGCAGCATGGCACTTATCGTCCAGAAATACGGTGGCACCTCGGTTGGCAATCCGGAACGCATAAAAAGTGTCGCCCAACGCGTCGCACGCTGGCAGGCGCGCGGGCATCACATCGTGGTGGTGGTATCTGCCATGTCTGGCGAAACCAATCGCCTGATCGCGCTTGCACACGAGGTTCAGTCGCCACCGGACCCGCGTGAATTGGATGTCGTGGTATCCACCGGGGAGCAAGTTACGATAGGCTTACTTTCCATGGCGCTCAAGGACTGTGGCCTGAAAGTGCGCAGCTACACCGGGGCGCAAGTAAAAATACTTACGGACAGTTCTCATACCAAGGCACGCATACTCAAGATTGATGAAGATCGCATGCGTGCCGCTCTCAATGACGGCTGCGTGGTAGTGGTGGCCGGCTTTCAGGGCGTGGATGAACAGGGCAATATCACGACCCTGGGCCGCGGCGGTTCGGACACCACGGGGGTGGCGCTGGCGGCGGCTTTGAACGCCGATGAATGCCAGATTTACACCGATGTCGATGGTGTATACACCGCGGATCCGCGTATGGTGCCGCAAGCGCGGCGGCTGAAAACCATCACCTTTGAGGAAATGCTCGAAATGGCAAGTCTGGGCTCCAAGGTGCTGCAAACCCGCGCGGTGGAATTCGCCGGCAAATATAAAGTGCGGCTGCGGGTGTTGTCGAGTTTCGAGGAAGAAGGCGAGGGCACGCTGATTACGTTTGAGGAAGACGAAGGTATGGAACAGGCAATTATTTCAGGCATAGCATGCAGCCGTGATGAAGCGAAAATCACCATTCTTGGCGTGCCCGACCGGCCCGGTATTGCGTATCAAATACTGGGCCCAGTAGGCGACGCCAACGTCGATGTCGACATGATCGTGCAAAATGTCGGTCACGACGGACTGACAGATTTTTCGTTTACCGTGCAGCGTGGTGACTATCAAAAAACGCTGCAAACGCTGGCGCCGGTGGTAAAGCACATTCAGGCGCGTGGCATCGTCAGCGGCGATAAAATCGCCAAAGTTTCGGTAGTCGGCGTCGGCATGCGCTCGCACGCGGGCATAGCTAGCACGGCGTTTCGCACGCTGGCGGAAGAGGGCATTAACATTGAAATGATTTCCACCTCGGAAATCAAGATTTCCGTGGTGATCGACGAGAAATACACCGAACTCGCGGTGCGGGTGCTGCACAAGGCGTTTGGTTTGGAGCAGTCCAGTTGATACCACGTAGCCCTGATTGCGGTATCATCGTATCGTAGAACAACCCGGAGAGATGGCCGAGTGGTCGAAGGCGCTCCCCTGCTAAGGGAGTATAGGCTCAAAACGCTTATCGAGGGTTCGAATCCCTCTCTCTCCGCCAGTACCTAGACCTCAAACCCGCTCAAGCGGCGTTGAGGCCCCGCTTCCTGTGGGGCGTAGCGCCAAAAGCTCCTGACTGCGGTACCGGCATTTCACCGCAAAAACCGTCTCAAACCCCGTTTATCTCAAAACCTCCTGACTTTTTCGGGCTTAGTACGGCAGCGTGAGATTTCGGGTTTCGGCAAAAACGTCCCCGTACCTTGATGAACGGAAGTTCGTGGTGAGGTGGGGTTTGGGGTTCGAAAGTGAATCTTCAAAGTTATCGGCTATTTCTTTACCAAAACTAAATTCGGTTTCTTCTTCAATTGAGGAATTGATGTTTCCTGAATAGATGAATCCTCATCGCAATACTTCAGATTTAACTGTTCGATCTTCTCGAACACGGCATCCAAGCTTTTTCGCAGATTTCTGCTTTTCGTGTTATTTGCATCAGCAGCGATGCATCCCCCGAGCTCCTCCAGTTCGGAAAGCGTGAATCTAGCGGAAACAATGTCATCACGACATTTGGAGGAGTAAATTGCTTGCATCAGCTCTTCAGGAATATATGTGAGCGACGTAATAAGGCCGCATTCTTCCGCTGTGAGCAGCAGCACCACTTTCTGACCGGGCTTGAGATATTTTCTAATGGTTGCCATCAAAATTTCCTGATTGTGAAGTTTTTCGGATTCCAGCATGACATGCTTTGAGCTTTGGCGAACGGAAGTGCGTGGTGAGGTGCGGTTTGGGGGGCAAGGATCACCATTGTGCTCGCTCGCTCCGGCGGGGCCAGCGCCTACCGTGCGCGCCCCAACGGCCTACAATCGACATTCACGGCAATAGCAACGCAGTTGTTTTTTCGGGAAATCGGCGTAGATTAGTTTTTTGAGCATACAAGCCAAAAATTAGGAAGCCACTGAAAGACCAGAATTGTTTAACTGCGAGAACTCTCGGGTCAATTGTTTGTAGTTGAATCGGTTTGTGTTATTGGATAGGTGCCGCCGTCGCATCTTGCGCCATTGCTGACAGTCGTGCTAATCGTAGTATTGAGCGCTTGGCACACAAGACGGGTGATAATTTCGGAGTAGCTGAAATATGGCTCTCAGTAAAATATCCAGAAAATGTCTGCCGTGTACTGCATGCTGTCAGGGCTGGTTAAAAATTGAAACACCTATTGCAAAAGCGTCGTTTGGCAACGCATGCCAACACTGCAGTTCGATGGGCTGCACTATTTATGAATCCCGACCGGTCGAGCCTTGCCAGAAATTCGTCTGCGCATGGTTAAGCCACGATAGCGACCTGCCAGCCTGGATGCGCCCGGATAGTAGTCACGCTATCGTGATGACCGATCGGCTCAGGTGGAACAATCGGCCCGTCATCACAGTCACCTATACCGTAAGTCCAGCGCCCTCCCAGACAAGAGATTGGCTGTACAAATATTCGGACGAATCGGGGATGCCTCTCGTGACGATTGAATTTTTATCTGATCGAGGAAAGACTACGCACAAGAAGATACTGTCAACCCATGGGCCGAAAGATTTTTCGCTGGAAATAATGGACCGGTTCAATCGGGGCGAACAGCTTTGGTAAATCGTCAAACTCTATTGG
>CAMDRT010000077.1 GCA_945906815.1 Bordetella parapertussis | reverse complement strand
ACCACAGTTGCTGCGGCGCACGTTGGGTCTGCTGGTGCTTCTGCTGTGCGCGCTGTTGCTACCCATCATCGGGTTGGCCTTGCAGGCGCGGGAACATGTACAGCATATGGCCACCGTCGAGCGCCAGCGCGCCGTGGTCGGGCGCGAACTGGAAATCAACCTGCTGGGCTATGCCCTCGCCGTGCGCCGCTACCAAACGACCTCCGACCAGGACGATGTGAACCAAGCCCGCCTGAGCGTGGCGAGTGCAGAGCAGGCGCTGCAGCGCTATCGCGAGTACGCGTACACCCCCGCACAGGCAGCCCTCGCGCGTGAGTACGATGCGCTCTGGCTAGCCGTGAAAAATATCGGAGAACTCGTGCTGGTAAATCGCGGCGGCCCGAGCGCAGTCGATGCTCTTGCCCGGATGCGTGTGGCCGTGATTAGGGCAGAAGCCTTCCTCGACACCCAGCTGCAACCCGACGCAGCGGCGCGCTTCGCTCACACCAGAGACCAAGTCGTCGCCGACATCGGCCTAATCGTCTGGTTCGCGTTTGCCATGCTCGCGTTGGGGTTGGCTGCGACCCTGATCGTCGGTCTGCGGGTGAGTAGGCACATCATCGCCACTGACGCCGCGCTACAGCAACTGAACGCAGTGCTGGAATCCAAGGTCGCCGAGCGCACTGCCGAGCTGCAGCGCAACGTGCACGAACTCGAGCGCAGCAACCTGTCGTTGCAGGAATTCGCTGCGGTCGCGGCGCACGACTTGCAGACCCCGCTACGCGCCGTCACGAGCTACGCCGCCCTGCTGCGCGAGAGCTGGCGGGGCAAGCTGAGCGAGCAGGACGAGCGGTTTCTCAGGTATGTCATCGAGGGGGGCGCTCGCATGCAGGCGATGACCCTCGACCTGCTCGCTTACGCCAAGATCACCGACCCTGAAGCAAGGGGAGTGGCAGTGGAACTGGAAGGGGTGCTCGACGAGGTGATGGCAGACCTGCGTGTGGGTCTGGAGGCAGTGGGCGGAACGTTAAGCCACGACCCCCTGCCGCGCGTGCAGGGGGTGCGCACGGAATATCGGCTGGTGCTGCGCAACCTGATTGGCAACGCGATCAAGTTTCACGGCCCCGCAGCGCTGCGCATCCATGTCAGCGTCCAAACACTAGAGGGCGGGTGGCGGGTGGCGGTCGAGGATAACGGCATCGGCTTCGACCCCCAATATCGGGAGCGCATTTTCCAGGTGTTCCGCCGCCTGCATACCGCCCAAAGCTATCCGGGCAGCGGGATCGGGCTTGCTCTGGTCAAGCGCATCATCGAGTATCGCGGGGGCAGTGTCGGGGCAGATTCAACGCCCGGGCACGGCAGTAATTTCTGGTTCACCATAATCAACATAACGAACAGTGGGAGTGCTTGATGGGACTGCTAGCTGAGGACAAGAGGGTTGAGGGGCGCGTCTTCCAACTGCTCCTGGTTGAAGACAACGCGACCGACGCAGAGCTGACCGCCATCTGCCTGGATAGGGCGGGGCTACGCTACAAGCTGAGCGTTGTTGAAAGTGGTGAGCAAGCCCTGGCCTTCCTGCGCCGGCAGACGCCTTATGCCGATGCGCCCGTGCCCGATATGGTGCTCCTCGATCTGAACCTGCCGGGTATGAACGGGTTTGAAGTGCTGACCAAGATCGCTACTGATGATGTGCTGAGGACGCTGCCGGTAACGATACTCTCCACTTCGGCGGACGAAGCGGACATCATCCGCGCCTACCATCACCGCTGCAACTCCTACCTCACCAAGGCGCCAAACCTCGAGGAGATGATCCGCACGATGCGTGTCTTCGTCGCCTATTGGTTCGGGGCGGCGCGTCTCCCCCGCCCTCCACACACACATAGGAAAATGCCATAAAAGCCGTTGCGGAATAAACAGGTTTTGGGGGTATGCTTATTCAGGCCGCATCTGCGGGAACAAAATCACATCGCGTATCGACGCGCTGTCAGTGAGCAACATCACCAGCCGGTCGATGCCGATACCAGCACCCGCCGTCGGCGGCAGACCGTATTCGAGCGCGCGGATGTAATCGGCATCGTAATGCATGGCCTCATGGTCGCCAGCATCCTTTTGTCTGACCTGTTCCTGAAAACGCTCGGCCTGATCTTCGGGATCGTTCAATTCCGAAAAGCCATTGGCGATTTCACGGCCGGCGATGTAGAGCTCGAAGCGCTCGGTGATCTCTGGATTATTGTCGTAGCGGCGCGCCAGTGGCGAGACTTCAGCTGGATAGTCGATCAGAAACGTCGGCTCATGCAGTTTTGTTTCGACGGTGTTTTCAAACAAAGTGAGCTGCAGCGCGCCCAGACCATCATTGGGGCGCGCTTCAACGCCTATACTTTTTAGTTTAGCGGTGATTTTTGCTTTGTCATTCAGCACATCGTCGCCTATGTCCGGGTGATATTTACGGATCGCATCGGTGATGGTAAGCCGAGCATAAGGCTGGGCGAAATCAATTTCCTTGCCCTGATAGGTGACCCGGGTGTGGCCGACCGCCTGCGCGGTTTCGCGGATCAGGCGCTCGATGAAATCCATCATGCCCTTGACTTCCATGTAGGCGCAGTAAAACTCCAGCATGGTGAATTCCGGGTTGTGTCGCGTGGACATACCCTCGTTGCGAAAGTTGCGGTTGATCTCGAACACGCGTTCGAAACCGCCCACCACCAGCCGCTTCAGATACAGCTCCGGCGCAATGCGCAGAAACAACTGCATGTCGAGCGCGTTGTGGTGGGTCACGAACGGGCGCGCCGCCGCGCCGCCGGGTATCGGCTGCATCATCGGCGTTTCGACTTCGAGATAGTTTTCCGCGCTCAATACATTGCGCACCGCCTGAATGATCTGCGAGCGTTTGCGGAAAGTGGCGCGGGTGTCTTCGTTGACGATCAGATCAACATAGCGCTGGCGGTACTTGAGCTCTTGATCGGTCAGGCCGTGGAATTTGTCGGGCAAGGGGCGAAGAGATTTCGTCAATAAAAACAATGACTTGCATCGTATCGTCAATTCATCTGTCTTGGTTTTGAAGAGCGTGCCGGTGACTCCTACAATGTCGCCAATGTCGTAATGCTTGAACGCATCCTGTGCGGCTTTGCCGGTATCGCCTTCTGAAACATAAAACTGGATACGTCCGCTGGTGTCCTGCAGGGTGGCGAAACTCGCTTTGCCCATCACGCGTTTTAACATGATGCGACCGGCCACTGTCGCGGTGACCGCTTGCTGTGCCAGTGCTTCGCGTTCGCTCGCGGCATGCGCGGCTGTCAAATCACCCGCATGATGCTCACGCACGAAGTTATTGGGAAAGGCGATGCCCTTTTCGCGCAGGGCTTTGAGCTTGGCGCGCCGCTCTTCAATAATCTGGTTGGTATCGTCCATATTGATGCCTTCAAAATTCAAAATCGTTTTTTTGACGCAGATTTACGCAGATTTTTACGCAGTTAATCTGCGTTCATCTGCGTAAATCTGCGTCGAAGGTTTTGATATTACAGCCCTTGTTTCAAACTCGCTTCAATAAAAACATCCAGCGCGCCGTCGAGCACTGCTTGGGTGTTGCCGATTTCAATGTTGGTGCGCAAATCCTTGATGCGCGACTGATCGAGTACATACGAGCGTATCTGATGACCCCAGCCGATGTCGGTCTTGGCGTCTTCCATCGCCTGCTTTTCTTCGTTGCGCTTGCGCTGCTCCAGCTCAAACAAACGCGACTTGAGCATCGCCATGGCTTCGGCGCGGTTGCGGTGCTGCGAGCGGTCGCTCTGGCATTGCACCACGATGCCGGTGGGGACATGCGTGATGCGCACGGCGGAGTCGGTTTTATTGATATGCTGGCCGCCCGCACCCGAGGCGCGAAAGGTGTCGGTGCGCAGGTCAGCTGGATTGATGTCAATCTGAATCGAGTCATCGACTTCAGGATAGACGAACACACTGGCAAACGAGGTATGTCTGCGGTTGTTGGCATCGAACGGCGATTTGCGCACCAGTCGGTGCACGCCGGATTCAGTGCGCAGACGCCCATAGGCATAATCGCCGCTGACTTTGAGCGAAGCGCTTTTGAGGCCGGCGACTTCCCCGGGGGATTCTTCCAGCAACTCGACTTTGAATTTCTTGCTTTCGCAATAACGCAGGTACATGCGTTCGAGTATCGATGTCCAGTCCTGCGCTTCGGTGCCGCCGGAACCGGCCTGAATGTCGAGAAAGCAGTTGTTGGCATCCATTTCGCCGGAGAACATGCGGCGGAATTCCATCTCCGCTACGGTGTTTTCCAGCCCCTGCGTGTCGCTGGCTACGGCGTGCAGGGTGGCGTCGTCGTTTTCATCGCGCGCCATTTCGAACAGATCCTGCGTATCGCGCAACCCGGACGCCAGCACGATCAGTGAATTGACGGTGTATTCAAGCGCTTTGCGTTCCTTGCCGAGTTCCTGTGCGCGTTTGCTGTCGCTCCATACTGCGGGATCTTCGGCGAGCCTTACGACCTCATCGAGACGCTGGCATTTGGTATCGAAGTCAAAGATACCTCCGCAGCTCCGTGGCACGTGTATCGATGTCCATCAGCTGCTTGGCAATGACGTTGATGCGTTCGGCTTCCATGATGCACATAATCCTTTAAAAACAGGATTATAACCGATGGGGTAAAGGTTCCCAGTGCTCGAGCATGAGCTGGGTAGACGTCACACCGTTGTATTGGTTGATACTGAAACGGTAGACGGCGCGAATAGCGTCGGGCAGCGGTTCGCTGTGGCCGAATAAAATGCCGTCAAATATTTTGCCCTCACGCCGCAGGCGCAGCTTGAGGTGGCGCTCGCCTACCACCCGCTGCTGCACCACTTCAAAGGGATCGAGGAAGCGTGGCTCGGGAAACCCCTGGCCCCAGATACCGTCGCGCAGCGCATGGGCGGCAGCCAGTGTCGCGTGTTCGAGCGCTAACGAACCGTCGGTTTCAATCTCCTGCTCAAGATCGGCAGGCGCGAGCAGGGTGCGTACCACTTCCTCGAAGATGCGCTGAAAGTGCGCGAAATCCGGCTCGCGCAGGGTCAAGCCTGCCGCCGCCGCGTGACCGCCAAAACGCAGTATCAAATCCGGCGCGCGTTTGGCTACCAGGTCGAGGGCATCGCGCAGATGCAGCCCGCGTATCGAGCGCCCGGAGCCTTTGATTTCACCGTCGTTGCCGCGTGCGAATGCGACCACCGGGCGATGGAATTTATCCTTGATGCGCGAGGCCACGATGCCGATCACGCCCTGATGCCACTGCGGATCATAAAGACTCAGGCTGTAGCCGCTGGCGTGGGTGTGTTGCTCGAGCGCGGCGAGAGCGGATTCCTGCATGCCGGCCTCAAGGGTGCGGCGTTCGCGATTCAGCGCGTCGAGTTGCTGTGCAATCTCCTGCGCGCGCGCGCTGTCGTCGGTGATCAGACATTCGATGCCAAGCGACATATCGCTCAGTCGTCCGGCGGCATTGAGCCGCGGGCCCAGCGCAAAACCCATGTCGTAGGTGCCCGCAGCGGCGGGATCGCGGCCCGCCACGCGCAGCAATGCAGCGATGCCGGGCTGTGCTCGGCCTGCACGTATGCGTTGCAGTCCCTGCGCCACCAGGATGCGATTATTTTGGTCGAGACGCACCACGTCGGCGACGGTACCCAGTGCCACCAGATCGAGCAGGTGCGCCAAGTTGGGTAAAGCGTGAGGCGTGGGGCGTGAGGCGGCGGCATTGCGTTGCCGGAGTTCGGCGCGCAGCGCGAGCATCAGGTAAAACATCACCCCCACGCCCGCCAGGTGCTTGCTGGGGAAGGCGCAGCCGTGCTGATTGGGATTGATGATGCACCAGGCATCAGGCAGCGTGGCACCGGGCAAATGATGATCGGTCACCAGCACCTGGATACCCAGGCGCTTGGCTTCGGCTACGCCCTCCACGCTGGCGATACCGTTATCGACGGTGATAATGACATGTGGTGATTTTTCGCGTGCGGCGAGTTGCACGATTTCCGGCGTGAGGCCATAGCCGTACTCGAAGCGGTTGGGCACCAGATAATCTACAGTGGCGCCGCTGGTGCACATGGCGCGCAGCGCGCGCATGCCGACCGCGCAAGCGGTAGCGCCGTCGGCATCGTAGTCGGCGATGATCAGCAGTTTTTTGCGCGCAGCCATCGCATCGGCCAGCAACCGCGCCATGTGCTGCAAGTTGAGCATCGCCGGTGGTGGATGCAGGCGCTCGAGCGCGGTGGCCAGTTGCTGTTGACTGTCTATGCCGCGCGCCGCATAGACGCGGGCGAGCAGGGGATGCACGCCATCGCGGGTCAAGCTGTCGATGGCGTGTGCTGCCGTGGGGCGGATGGTGATGGCTGGCATGCTCATGGTAAATATTTGTTGTTACGCCAGAATTTCAAAAGGTCGGGCGGGCGAATGACAAACTGCTGGGTGCCGGCGTCGCTGGCGCTGAGTACGCTCAGGGTGTCCAGGCGGCGCGCTTGCAGCGCCGCCAGCAGCGGCATAAACCAATCGCGATTAAGCGCGCTGAGCGTATGGCTCCAGCTTTGCAGGTCGCCCTGGCGCAGCGCCGGGGTGAGCCCTTCCAGCGAAAAAAAATGGGCTTCGTGGTGCACGCCACGCGGCATGATGTGGGCGGCGGCAAGGTGCGCAGCCGCAGGCGCGATGCGGCAACCCGTGTGATGCGCCAGCGCGCGCAGCCCAGCATCATCGCTCCATACCGTGGTGTAGGGCGCCGCAGCCGGCGGCGGCAGGGTGCCGCCGCCCCACAGCCACACGCTGTTCACCGCCTTCTGGCCGCGTGCTTCGCGTGCATCGTTCGCTGCATGCGCATGCAGCAACATTTGCATTTCAGTGAGTATGCGATGCCAGCGCGCACTGTGCGCGCCCTGGGGTAAAAACGGCCGCACGTCGCGGCCACTCACGCAGTCGAGGCTGGAGGTGGTCAACGCGGGCGGCGTGCGCTCAGGGCTGTGCAAAAACCATAAACCCGGTTGCGCTGCATGCAGCGTGATGTTTTCGCCCCGCAGATGAGTGGCCAGCGGTGCAGCGAGTGCGGCGGAGGTGGCGGCATCAAGATCGAGCGTCGATGGGTCTGTCAGCACCAGTGCGTTGCGACGTGTTTGCAGATGCACCGGCGTTGCGCACAGCCAGTAACCGCTGCTGGCATCGAGATGGGCGTGCCGTGCCAGCAGGGGGGCGAGCGGCCAGTCGTGCTGACGCGCAACGCCAAACAGCCGGCACAACACAGCCTCGCTGGCGGTGTGCGTGCTGCTGGTGTAATGCGCCTTCGCCAACAGCGTTTTAAGTTGCGGCGCCTGCACCGTGCGCCAGAGTGCGGCGCCGATGTCGCGCGGCGGGATGAGGTGCGGTATGTATAAGCTGCAGGACATGATACTGGCGCGCGAGTGTAGCACCGGTGGCGTACCCGGGAACTCGTGTATTGAAGTAAACTCCGCGTTTTCGCGAAAAACCCGTGACGTGAATTCCTACGAATTATTCATCGGCCTGCGCTATACGCGCTCGCGTCAGCGCACGCGCTTTATTTCCGTCATTTCGCTGATCAGCGTAGTGGGCATTGCGCTCGGCATGACGGTGCTGATTACCGTGCTGTCGGTGATGAACGGTTTTCAAAAAGAAGTGCGCACGCGCATGCTGTCGGCGGTGGCGCACGTGCAGATCGCCGGGGCCAATGAACGGCTGAGCGACTGGAAAAATGTCGCCGCTATCGCCCGCACCAATGCCCATGTGCTGGCCGCAGCGCCTTATGTCAATGCGCAGGGCCTGCTCACCAGCGGCAGCCAGGTGCGCGGCGCTTATTTGCGCGGAATTTTGCCCGAGATGGAAAGTGCCGTGGATGAGCTGTCACGCAGCATGCGCCGCGGCTCGGTGGAGGCCTTGAAGGCGGGGGAGTTCACCATCGTGCTGGGCGATACACTGGCGCGCGCGCTGGGCGTTAACGTGGGTGAGAAAATAGTGCTGGTGTCACCGCAAGGGCAGGTGACCCCGGCGGGATTGCTGCCGCGGTTGCGTCAATTCACCGTGGTGGGCACGTTTCACATCGGCCATCACGAGATCGATTCAGGTCTGGCGCTCACCCACCTCGAAGATGCGCAAAAGCTCTATCGCATGGGCGACGACGTGACCGGCGTGCGCTTGAAGCTGGATGATTTGTTCCGTGCCAAACAAGTGTCCTTCGATCTCGCGGGCAAGGTGCCGAATAATGCGGTGATCTCTGATTGGACCAGCGTTAACGCCAATTATTTCCGCGCGGTGGATATCGAAAAACGCATGATGTCCTTGTTGCTGTTTTTTATTATTGCGATTGCAGCGTTTAACCTGGTGTCGAGCCTGTTCATGGTGGTGAAGGAAAAGCAGCCGGATATCGCGATTCTGCGCACGCTGGGCGCTTCCCCCGGCGGGGTGATGAAAATTTTCATGACCCAGGGCATCGTGATTGGTTTTACCGGGGTCTTATTCGGCATGGTGTTCGGCATACTCGGCGCGCTGTATGTGGCTGAGATTGTGGGTTTTATGGAGCGTCTGTTTGGTCTGCGTTTTCTCGACCCGTCGATTTACCAGATTACCGAACTGCCCTCGGAATTGCGTCCGCTGGACGTGGTGGCGACGGCGTTGTTTTCATTTGCGATGTCGGCAGTGGCGACGATATATCCCAGTTGGCGTGCGTCGAGGGTCAATCCGGCGGAGGCCTTGCGGTATGAATAAGGTTATGAGCGATGCCGTTCTCGAGTGCCGCGGGCTGCGCAAGGTGTTCCAGCAGCAGGGACTCGACGCAGTGCCGGTGTTGCAGGGGGTAGACTTTGCCGTGGCGCGCGGCGAGCGCGTTGCTATCGTGGGCGCTTCCGGCTCGGGTAAAAGCACGCTGCTGCATTTGCTGGGCGGACTGGATGAAGCGAGCGGCGGTGAGATTTTCATACTGGGCAAAAACATACGCAGCCAAAGTGAAGCCGAACGCGGCATGACGCGCAACCGGGCGCTGGGTTTTGTGTATCAGTTTCACCATTTGTTGCCGGAATTCACCGCGGTTGAGAATGTCGCGATGCCTTTGTTGATACGGCGCATGCCCCGCGATGAGGCCTATAAAGCGGCGCGGGATTTACTTGCTGAAGTGGGGCTCGCGCATCGTTTTGAACACACACCGGGCGAGCTCTCGGGCGGCGAACGACAGCGTGCGGCATTGGCACGCGCACTGGTCACCCAACCGGCGTGCGTGCTGGCGGACGAACCCACCGGCAATCTCGACCGGCAAAACGCGCAGGCGGTGTTTGATCTGATGCTTGAGCTGAATCAATCGCGCGGCACCAGTTTTGTGATTGTGACGCACGACATGGAAATCGCCGCGCGCGCGAATCGCACGGTGCGCCTGATCGATGGCGTGTTGGCATAAACCTAGAAAAAGCATTCAGCCACAGAGCACACAGAGTTTACGGAGGTCAATCAACCAATTGGAGCAATTGTCCCTCTCACCCAACAGGTGCGTGTGGCGAGCGAGTGCAAGCACTTCTCTGTGTTCCTCGGTGCTCTCACAAGAAACAAAATACCCCACCCCATGTTTCTTTGCGAACGCCTGGCCCGTGTGCGGGATTGGGAAACTCTGCGTTCAATGGCGCTATCTTAAGGGCGATTTACCACGGAACACACGGAATACGCGGAAAAAACAAGTGCGCGAAATCTTTCCGTGTGTTCCGTGGTTAATGGTCTTGAA
>CAMDRT010000076.1 GCA_945906815.1 Bordetella parapertussis | reverse complement strand
GGCGCAAAAACGTCAAGACCTTCGACACAGATTTCGCAGATGAACGCAGATTAACTGCAAAACAATCTGTGAAAATCTGCGAAATCTGCGTCAATGGTTTTGAGGTTACGGTAATTTCTCCTGGAATACGGCCACGCTTTGCGTGACCTACTTCCGCGCTACACGTTGTGTGCATAGATTAGCCTTGAAGGGGAGGGAATCTCACGTTGCCCGCTTACGAATTTTTGCGTCTTACGTGTTCGACGCCACAACGCAACGACTACTCATCCGGCCGAAACCGCGTCTCCGGCTTCAGCCCTTTACGCTTTAACTTTTCGCTGATCTTGCCATTATCCTGATAACGCCCTGCCACCGCACGCTGCGCGGCTTCATCCCACTGCGGCAGCCAGTCGCCATCGCCAGGGCCGAACCACGGTGATTGTGCACGGCGTTTGGGTAATCCCAATTCGTCCCAAATTTTACCGGCACGCTCCATGTATTCTTTTTTAGGCAAAGCCAGCGGCGGCAGCTCTTCTTTTTTGGTGGCGTCCATCAACAGCGTGGCGTCCTGCCGCTCGGCCTCGTGCTCGCGCTCCGGGCCGTGGCCGGGACTGCGATAGTTAAGCACCTGCAGATCGTCCAACGGATTCATGCGGAACGCCAGCGCCCAGAAAATCGCATCCGAGTTCTCGGGATCGATGTCTTCATCCACCGCGATGCAAATTTTGCCGCAGTCGGCGCGAAACGCACTGGCCCCCTGCAACGCGCGCCAGATTTCGGTCTTGGGCGTGTTTTTTTCCATCACCACAATGATGATACGCCGCAGCGCGGTAAGCCGCTCATGCAGTTTGACGCGTTGCACACCACGTATGCCCAGCGTCTTACGCAGATGATTCAGAAACATCGGCTCGTACGACACCAGTTTGATCGCGCTGGATTCGCTGGGTGTGACCTGTGACAAATAGGAAGCCACCACCGCGTCCTTGCGGTGCGTGATCGCAGTCACGCGCATCGGCATATTGAATTCTTCAAGCGCGATATGGCCGTGCGATTCGCCGAACGGGCCTTCAGGCTCCAGATACTCGGTGTCGATGAAACCTTCGATCACAATCTCCGCTTCCGCCGGCACCAGCAAATCCACCGTGCGCGCCTTCACCACGTTGATCGGCGCACCGACCAGACCGCCGGCAACGCCGATTTCATCCACATCAATCGGCAATTTCATCGGCGCCACATACGCCACACACGGCGGGCACCCCAGTACGATGGCGACCGGCATCTCCTTGTCGCCGCGCTGCTGATGCTTCTGGTAGTGACGGTAACCCCCTGCGCCGCCGGAGCGCGTGGCCATGCGCACCACCAGCCGATCGTTTGACTTCAACGCTGCGCGGTAAGTACCGTGATTCTGGATGCCGCTGTCGGGATCTTTGGTGATGACATTGGTCGCTGTCAACGTCGGTGCGCTGTCGAAGCCCGGCGTGGATATCGGTATCGGTATGCTGTCGAGACCGTTGCCTTCCCCTTTTAAACCTTCGCCCTCAATGATCACTTCCTGGCACGCGGCGTTGTCGACAATGCGCGGCGCCAGCGGATGCGCGGTGGCTACATCCCATTTTTGCTGCACCGCCTCGGCCGCGCATTGCATGCCCGTCAGATAGACAGCGGGATTCGCAGCGAGCGCACCCACCACCACCGGAAATTTATACTTGCGGCCGCGGCCATCGACGACGTTAGTGAACAAAAACGCCTTGCGCTCGTCCTGCTCGATGCCGCCCACGTACTGCCAGCGCACCAGCGGATGCATCTCGGCATCCTTGTCGATGGGCCGATCCACTGTCAGCAACAAGCCGGCCTTTTTCAGCGCGGCGATGTGGTCATGCAGATCGGGGTATTTGCGATTGTTGTCGGACATAAGATCAAGACCTTTTTAACCACAGATGAACACGGATAAGAACAAATACACAGCACCTGTCGTTGATGTTATCTGTGTTCATCCGTGTTTATCTGTGGTGCATAACTTTGTTACTACCACGCCACGGTTCCGCCATCCACCGGCAGAATAACACCCGTAATGAAATCCGACGCACGCGAGGCCAGCAGCACTGCGGCACCTTTGAGATCGTCGGGCCCGCCGGTGCGATGCAAGGGCACCTCGGCTTCGAGGTTCTCGCGGTTGCGCTCAAACAATTTTTGGTTGAGCGGCGTGACAAAAAACCCGGGGCAGATGCAGTTGACCTGAATATTGTGCTGCGCCCACTTCACCGCCAGATCGCGGGTGAAGTGCACCAGCGCACCCTTGCTGGTGCTGTAGGCAATCGAACTGTAGGCCTTGGGATTGCGGCCGACGATGCCGGCAATGGAAGCGATGTTGATGATCTTGCCGCGCTGTTGCCTGATGAATTCGCGGCCAATGACCTGTGCGCACAGAAAAGCCGCACTGATGTTCAGATCCAGCACCTGTTGCCAGCGCTCCAGCGGAGTGTCTTCGGGCGCGGCCACCCACGCGCGACCGGCGTTGTTCATCAGCACATCAACGCGAGCGAATTTTTTAAGCACCGCGTCTTTCATGGCTTCGATCTGCTCGGGCTGAGTGACATCACAAGCCACAGCCAGCGTTTTCACGCCGAGCTTTTCAAGCTTGCCGCAGGCGTCTTCGCATACCTCGAGTTTACGCGAGCACAGCACGATGTTCGAGCCCGCCTCAGCCAGCCCGCTCGCCATCTGGAAGCCGATACCGGTAGCGCCGCCGGTGATGACACTGACGTGGCCATCAAGGTTTAGTAGCTCAGTAACACTGGACACAAAATGACCTTTAATAAGCAAATGTTGCGGTGAACGAGTGAACAAGTGAACGGGTGAACGAGTGAAATCCCCCTCACCCCCTGCTGGGGCGAGGGAGCAACCCACAGCGCGGGGTCACTCGTTCACCCGTTCACTCGTTCACCCGTTCACTATTCTCTGAGCAAAAGCCCGCCTATGATATTGCGCTGAATCTCGGAACTACCTTCGTAGATGCGCACGATACGCGAATCACGATAAATTGTTTCAATGCCGGCTTCGCGCATATAACCCATGCCACCGTGGATTTGCACCGCGCAGTCCGCGACTTTGGCCAGGGCCTCGGTCGCAAACAGTTTCGCCACCGAGGCTTCCATGGTGCCGCGCTCGCCACGCATCAGCGTGTCGATGGCGCGATAGGTCAGTCCGCGCGCCGCGTCGCACTGTACCGACATGTCGGCTAACATCCACTGCAAGCCTTGATGCTCGGCCAGCCGCTTGCCGCCCTGCACGCGTACTTTCATGTAATCGATGCAGCGCGCGAGCAGATGATCCATGATGCCGCAGCAGCGCGCCGACACCGTCACGCGCCCGGCGGTGAGCGTTTTCATCGCCTGGACATAGCCCATACCCTCGTCGCCGAGCAGATTTTCGGCGGGCACTTCACAATCGGTAAACGCCAGCGGCGCGGTGGAACAGCCGTGCATCCCCATCTTGAGTTCGTTCTTGCCGACGCTGAAACCTTTGAAATTACGCTCGACCACGAATGCCGAAATGCCCTTGATGCCTTGCGCTTTGTCGGTAATCGCCATCACCGTGTACACATTCGCGATACTGGCGTTGGTGATATAAATTTTTTCGCCGTTGAGGATGTAGCGATCCCCTTTCCGCACCGCTGTCGTGCGCATTTCCGCCGGCGAAGAACCCGCCTGCGGTTCGGTCAGCGAAAAAGTGCCAACCCATTCGCCGCTCGCCATGCGCGGCAAATACTTCTGCTTTTGCGCCTCGTTGCCTAGCGCTACGATACCCGCGGTGCTGATACCGGTGTGATTGCCGATCACGGTAGCGAAGCCGTAGTTGGTCTTGCCCATTTCTTCTTCGATGGCGCACTTGCCGGCCAGCGTGAGTCCGCTACCGCCGTATTTCTCGGGTATGGTCAGCCCGAACAAACCCATCTCGCGCGCGAGCTGCATCAAATCATCGGGAATGGCATCGGACTCTTCGATCTCGCGCGAGCGTGGATCGACTTCCTTGCGCAGAAAGCGCGCCACTTCATCGGCGAAAGAACGCTCTTCGGGCGTGTAGGGGTTCATGGTTGGCACCTCAAAAAAACCGTTTTAACCACAGATAAACACAGATGAACACAGATTAGAACTACCCCCGAGTCATTCCCGCGCAGGCGGGAATGACAAAATTGGTGTTGACCTTATCTGTGTTCATCTGTGTTCATCTGTGGTTCAGATATTTAGCTTTTGACCTTCGGCCGAATCAAAGCATCCGCCGCCTTGACGCCCTGGCCGCGCTCCATCACGAACAAGGGGTTGATGTCGAGTTCGGCTACATGATCCTTCAAATCCACCGCCAGCGCGGACAATTTCACGATGGCGTCGGCCAGCGCATCGATGTCGGCATGCGGGCGGCCGCGCGCACCGGTGAGCAAGGGATAGCCCTTGATTTCCGCAATCATTTCGCGCGCCATCGGCAATGTCACCGGCGCCAGACGGAAACTCACATCCTTCATCACCTCCGCGAAAATGCCGCCCAGGCCAAACATCACCGCCGGCCCGAACAGCGGATCGTTGCTGATGCCGAGTATCGCCTCTGTGCCGCCACCCAGCATCTCCTGCACCAGCACGCCGTCGATTTGCGCTTGGGCGTTGTAGGCCCTGGCATTCGCCAGCACCTCATCGTAGGCGGCTGCGAGTTGCGTATCCGATGCCAGTCCCAGCCTCACCGCTTGGGCCTCAGTCTTGTGCGAGATATCCGGCGACTGCACTTTGATCGCCACCGGGTAGCCGATCTTATTCGCCATCGCCAGTGCTTGTTCGCGCGTGGTGGCGAGTGCTTCCTGCGTCACGCTGATGCCGTATTCGGCCAGCACTTGCTTCGCCTGGTATTCGGCAATATCCGCGGTCTTTCCTGTAAGCAATTGTTTCGATTGCGTTTTATTTAACACCAGCGGTTGTTCATCGCGCTGCGCTTGCATGCGCCGCCGGGCTTCGGCGTAACCGCTCAGTGCCGCCAGCGCGCGCCCACAACGCACCGGCGATTTGTAGTGCGGGATGCGCGCCTCATCCAGCGCGGCATAGGCGGCCGTCGCCATCACATCACGCGCGCTCCAGGCGGCGGCGATGGGCTTATCGGTGGTTTTGGCAATCGCAATGATCTGCTGCGCAATTTTTTCCGCGATCTCGCCTTGCAGCGACGCATTGAGCAGCGCAATGCAATCGACACCGGGATCGTCCACGATGGCCTGCAGCGTGCGGTTAATCAGCGCGAGGTCGTTGAAAATAGACGCCGTCACATCGACCGGATTGCCGAGTGATCCATACGAGGGCACGAACGCACGCAGCTTCTCCACCGTTTGCGGCGCGAGTTGCGCCAGGCGCATGCCGCGCGCAACGCACTCGTCGGTCATCAATATGCCGGCACCGCCGGATACCGTAATCATCGCGATGCGGTTGCCGGCGGGCAATTTTCCGCAACGGAACATGCGCCCGTAGTCGACCACATCCTGTATGTCGTCAACCTGAATAATGCCGGTCTGCTTGAACGCCGCCGTATACAGCGCCATCGCACCGCCGAGGTTGGCAGTGTGCGAGGCCGCCGCTTTTTGCCCCTCGTCGGTGTTGCCGACTTTCCACATCAGGATAGGCTTGCCGGCAGCCATCGCTTGCGCGCCGATTTCGGTGATGCGGTGCGCATCCTTCACCCCTTCGATATAGCCCACGATCACATCGGTATGCGGATCACGAATAAAGTAATCGATGAAATCCAGCGTCGATACGCCGACTTCATTGCCGGTAGTCACCATCTGCCGGAACGCAAGCCCGCCATCCAGCGACGACAGACTCAGCACTGAAAACCCGAAGCCGCCCGACTGCGACACCATGCTCACCGCACCCGCCGGATAGTCGGAAAAAAACACCGAGCCAAAGCCCGCGTAGGCTTTGTCCGCCACGTTCATCATGCCCTGACAGTTGGGCCCAATGACGCCGATGTGGTACTGCCGCGCGATGGCGGTCAGCCGCTGCTGCAATGCCACGCCGTCACTGCCGGTTTCCGAAAAACCAGAAGTGAAGATCACCACATACGGCACGCCCTTTTTACCGCACTGTTCGAGCAAGTCCGCAACGCGCGTGGCGTTTACCACAATGATCACGAGATCGGGCGTCTGCGGCACCTCCGCCAGCGACGCATAACATTTGTGGCCGAGGATTTCCGTATACCGCGGATTCACCGGATACAGCTTGCCGGTGTAACCATGCGACAGCAGATGACTCAGCGGCTGACCGCTGATGGTAATGAGGTCTTGCGAAGCGCCAATAATGGCAATAGATAGTGGGCTGAAAAAACGTTCAAGATCGCCGCGGGTAGGATGCGTCATTGCCGAATGGGGGGAGCGGAAGGAAGGGCCGCATTATAGCTGGAGTAATCTTGCCACTGCGTCGATGCTATAATTTTCATTCTCAAAAGTAGACATCACATTGTGAACGCCGCAACAAGATCATTCACCCGCTTGCTGGGATTCAGGGATATCTGGCTGATCACCGGCGGACATCTGATCACCCACTGGTATCCGGCGACGTTCTACGTGCTGCTGCCGATCATCGGCAAGGAACTCGGCCTCACCTATACGCAGATCGGGCTCATCATCTCGCTGCAGCATCTGGCGGGCGCGATCTCCAACCTGCCCGGCGGCATGCTGGTCGATGCGGTGGGCCGCAAAGGCTACTTGATGGCGATCTCGCTGTTCTGGGTGGGGTTTCCTTATCTGCTGATTGCATTTCTGCCACCGAGCTACGCCACGCTGCTGATCTGCATAGCGCTGGTGGGCATCGGCAACAACCTGTGGCATCCGACAGCGATTCCCGCGCTCGCCATCCGCCATCCGGATCGCAAAGGGCTGGTGCTGTCGGTGCATGGCATGGGCGGCAACATGGGCGAAGCGCTGGCGCCCTTGTGCATCGGCGTGTTGCTCAGCTACATGAGCTGGCGCAGCGCGCTGGTGATCAATGTGATTCCCGGCGCGGTGATGGCGGTTTTAATACTCGTGTTTCTGGGTGCATTCACCGCAGCATCCAATCGCGGCAAGCCTGAAAGCCGCGCCAAGCGCGGCACCGGCGCTTACCTGCGCGACGTGTTCAGTCTGCTGCACAACCGCGGCTTGATGCTGATCTCGTGCAGCGGCATGTTTCGCGTCGCGGCCCAGTCCGGGCTGCTGACGTTTCTGCCGGTGTATCTGGCGTACGAACTTGGCTACTCGCCGTGGGCGGTGGGCGTGGCGATGACGCTGCTGCAAATCATGGGCTTTATCGCGAGCCCGATCGGCGGCCATGTATCCGACAAAATCGGGCGCAAGAAAGTCGTGGTAGCCAGCATGGCGGGCACCGCATTGGTCATACTTGGCATCGTGTTCGCAGGCAAATCGCCGCTGTTCATCCTGATAGTCGCGCTGCTGGGATTTTTTCTGTATGCCACGCGCGCCGTGTTGCAGGCCTGGACGCTCGAAGAAACCCCCCCCCATCTTGCCGCCACCGGCATCGGACTTGTGTTTTCGGTGCAAGGCCTGGGTTCGGCATTCGCACCGGTTATGTTCGGCTATATCGCGGACCAGTACAGCCTGTATACCGCGTTTTACTTTCTGGCCGGGCTGGTGGTATTCGCCAATATTCTGATCTGCTTTATGCCGGACATGCGGGCGGCGCGGGTGGACAAGCCTGCTGCGGTCTGATTTTCATGTGATCAGGGGATGTGCGCCGTGAGTGCATAATATTCCCTTCCATCGAATGGCACAGCACGGCGAAATCAGGGATTACATTCCCAACTCGCGGTGCTATATTGGCGGTTATTCATGGAGGCATCCGCGATGGACTGGAAACCATACATCACTACCGATCCCCAAATCATGCACGGTGCCGTGTGTTTCAGAGGAACGCGAATTCCGGTATCCGTCGTTCTTGACAATCTCGCTGGCGGCGAAACGCCTGAGCGCATTCTCGATCAGTATCCTTCGCTGAAGCGTGAGCATATCCCGGCAGCGATCGGTTACGCCGCTGAGTTGGCGCGGGAACACATCATTCCCATTCCCGCTTGATCGCGCAGGATGCCCCGGTTCAAACTTGACGAGAATATGCCTCGTGATGCTGAGGGCAACCTATGCCACGCTGCGTGTATCGTGGACAATTCGCCACACGAATTTCGTGCGATCCAGCCCGCGATTGCCGTTACAATAATCTCTGCATTCCAAAGGCCGCTCCAGACCTTAACCCCAGCGGCAGTGCTGTCTGATTTCACAACCAGTGAGGGAGATAAAGCCATGACCGACAACACCATCATTTCCGCGGACTCGCATGTATTCGAACCGGTGAATCTGTGGGAGACGCGGATGGACAGAAAATTCCGCGAGCGGGGGCCGCGTTTTGTGGCCGATTACCAGGGCAAGCCAGGCACGTTTTTCGTCTGCGATGGCATCGATGCAAGGGCCATCGCCAGCATAGCGGCGGCGGGCATACCGAAAGAGGATCTGATCAAATTCAAGGATGTGCATCACCGCGATCTGCGCTCGGGCGGATACGATCCGGTGGAGCGGTTGAAAGATCAGGACATAGATGGCGTCTCCGGCGAAGTGTTGTACGCCACCTATGCGATGCAACTCTACGCCATACAGGAAGCCGCGCTGCAGGAAGCGGCGTTCCACACCTACAACGAGTGGCTGGTGGAAATGTGCAGCCACGCGCCCGCCCGCCTCAAGGGGCTGGCGCTGATCTCGGTCTACAACGTCGATCACGCGGTGAAGGCGCTGCAGCACTGGACCCAGCGCGGGCTGTGCGGTGCGATGATCGCCGCGGTGCCGCCGGAAGGCACCGAATACAGCGATGCGCTCTACGATCCATTTTGGGCGGCGGCGGCAGAAATCGGCGCGCCGATCAGCATCCACACGCTCACCAGCAACCGCAAGGCGAGCTACCGCTTCGAGCGTGAGGTACGGGGCGCAGCGCGTTACCCTGAGAATCCGATGGAGGTGATGCTGACTCTCGGCGAGATACTCACCAGCCCCCTGTTCGACCGCCATCCGCGCTTAAAGCTGGTGCTGGCCGAAGCCGACACCGGCTGGCTGCCGTGGCTGCTGGAGCGCGTCAATCGCGGGCACGAGCGCTACGCCAAGCAGAACGGCATTCGCACCGAATTAAAGCCGAGCGAATATTTTCACCGCAATGTGATGGCGGCGTTCATTCAGGATCGCGTCGGAGTTTATACCCGAGAATTTACGGGCGCCGACAATCTGATGTGGTCCTCGGACTATCCGCACACCGACACCACCTGGCCGCGCTCACGTCAGAGTATCGAGCGCGACTTCGCCGGCGTATCCGAGAGCGATCGCTACAAGATGACCTTTACCAATGCCGCGCGGCTCTATGGCTTCAGCAACGGCGGCGCGCACTAATGGAACGGCTAAGTAAATGCTGATACAGGACAAAGTGGTGTGGGATGGCGAGGTTGAAAAAAACCTCGCCTTCCTCAAAACGCTGGGCGTGGATTGCGTGGCGCTTGAACTGCCGGATGATCAGCGCGCGGACGCCGCCATTAATTTATCCACACGCGATGCCGCCGTCGCTTTTTTCAACCAGGCCAAGGCGACAGTGGCGGCGCATGGCATGGAGTTGCGCACGGTGCTGGCCACCAGCGGCTTTGATGAAATCAAACGTGGCATGACGGGCCGCGATAAAAAAATCGCCTTTCTGCTGGATACCGTGCACGCGATGGGCGCCGCGGGCATTCCCCTACTGGCCTATAACTTCAAGCTGCTGAATTCAAAGTTGCTGCGCTCACAGCCGACACAGGGACGCGGCACATCCACCTACATTTCGTTTGACTACGATGCATACCTGAAACAGCCGGCCCAGCCGATAGAGCCACCGCTGTCGCAGGCGCAGGTGTGGGACAACCTGTCGTACTTTTTGCAGGCGATGGTGCCCGCCGCCGAAAAATCAGGCGTGCGCATGGCGTTGCATCCCGACGACCCGCCGGTGCCGCACGGCATTCCCGCGCTGGCAGGCGCAGGGCATATCGCGTCAAGCTTCGAGCAGTACCACAAAATATTCGAGCTGCTGCCGTCGCGCGCCAATGGCATGTTGTTCTGTCAAGGCTGCGTCACCGAAATGCAGGGTGT
>CAMDRT010000075.1 GCA_945906815.1 Bordetella parapertussis | reverse complement strand
CCCCCCCCACAACTCCTGTGTAGCGGAATTGCTGCTGACCGAAAACGGATGTTTTTTATTAGCAACAAACCGGTGTGTTTTCTGCTAATTCGCGCCTTTAACGCCCATGCACCCATCGCAATAACGCATCCTGCACCGCATTGCCGTTGTGCGAATTGGCGTGATTGATGAGCATCACCACCGCCACGCGCCTTCCCTTGGCGTCGAGCAGGTAGCCCGCCATGGCGCGCACGCCAGCGATAAGGCCGGTTTTGATGTGGGCCTGGCCTGCAACGCCGCTGTTGGTTAGCCGCCGGTACATGGTGCCATCCACCCCCACCAGCGGCATGGAGGCTATGAATTCGGGCATCACCGGGCTGCGGAACGCGGCCAGCAGCATGTGCCCGAGTTCGCGCGCGCTGACGCGTTCGATGCGCGACAGGCCGGAACCGTTTTCGATCACCAGTTGCGGCATCGGCAGGCCGCGGCTGGCAAAAAAATGCTGCACGGCGCGCGCGCCACGCTCGGGGGTCGCCGCCGGGCCGCCCGCCGCCGCACCGATGCCTAGCAGCAATTGCCGTGCCATCACGTTGTTGCTGAATTTGTTGATGTCGCGCACGATTTCCGACAGCGCTGGCGAGCGCTGTCGGGCGAGCAAGACCGCGTTCGCAGGGGCTTCGCCGTCACGCACGCGGCCGCTAAACACGCCGCCCAGATCGCGCCACAGGTATTGAAATAATGCAGCGATGTACTCGCGATGCCCGAGCACGCTGTAATAGTCGACTTTTTCGCCGCACTGGCGCGCGTAGGGCCCGGTGAAAGTGAATTGGGTGATGTCGCCGCTGTCCCGCACCTGCGCCTTGATGCGTGCAAGCCAGTGGCCGCAGGCACCTTCGCCGAGCGTGAGGTTATTGCTGATCTGAATTTGCGCTAGTGGCGGATCGACCGTGATGCGCACGCCTTTCGTTTCAGGCTCCGGTGCGAAGGTCAGCGTAACCGTTTTGAAATTGGCGAGCAGCGCATCGGGCGTAGTGTTGTAGGGCTGCGTGGGTTCGCCGTCGAAGCGGCCGGGATCGGGATGGTCGGTAGTGAACAAACGACGATCCAGTAGCAGATCACCGCGTATTTCACGCACGCCTTTGGCACGTACGGCGCGCAGTAACAACCAGAAATTTTCGAGGGTGAGTTTGGGGTCGCCACCGCCCTTGATGACGAGATTGCCCGTGAGCACGTCGTTTTGGATTACGCCGTCGGCGTAAACATCCGTGCGCCACTGATGTGCGGGGCCCAGCAGTTCAAGGGCGGCGTAGGTGGTGACGAGTTTCATCACCGATGCCGGATTCAGCGGCTGCTCCGCACGATGTCCCACTACCGGTTCAGCCGCACCCATTTCATGTACATATATGCCGACGCTGGTTTCTGCAATACCGGCGTGCGCGAGCGCCTGCGCCACGGACGGCGGCAGCTGTGCGTGAGCGACGCCGCATAAAAATATCGATAAAAACAAATAGGGGCTAAAATTAAAGCGCACGATATTAGCGGCTGCGTGTGTTGAGTAGGTCGAATGTGCCCTGCACGAGCAGCGCGATTTCTTCGCCGCTGATCACATACGGCGGCATGAAATAAACGGTGTTGCCTATAGGGCGCAGCAGCAGTTCTTTCGCCAGTGCGCGCTGGTGGAAATCGCGCGCGAATGACGGGTTATCCGTTTCCACTTCAAACGCCCAGATCATGCCGCTGTTGCGAAAATGTCGCACGCGCGAGTGGCTGGCGAGATCTTGCGCCGCCCGGCTGATGGCGGCGCTCAATGCGCGGTTGGTGGTGACTATCTGTTGGTGATCAAAAATTTCCAGCGTCGCCAACGCCGCGCGACAGGCCAGTGCGTTGCCGGTGTAGGAATGCGAATGCAGGAATCCGCGCGTGACGCTGTCATCGTAGAACGCCTGGTAAACAGTGTCCGTAGTCATCACCACCGACAGCGGCAGGTAGCCGCCGGTGATGCCTTTGGACAAACACAAAAAATCCGGCGTGATTTGCGCCTGCTCATAGGCGAAAAACGTGCCGGTGCGGCCGCAGCCGGTCATGATTTCATCGGCGATGAGATGCACGCCGTGGCGGTCGCACAGCGTGCGCGCTTCGCTCAGGTAGGCGGCGTGGTACATCGCCATGCCGGTGGCGCCCTGCACCAGCGGTTCGATGATCAGCGCGGCGGTGGTCGCACCGTACTGTTCCAGGTGCGCTTCCAGCGACTGGGCGGCGCGTAGCGCATAGGCGCGGGGAGATTCGCCCGCTTGCGCCAGCCGCCAGTCGGGGCTTTGCACCGGCGTGCTCTGCCGCAACAACGGCGCGTAGGTGTCTTTGAACAGCGCGACATCGGTGACCGACAACGCGCCGAGGGTTTCACCGTGGTAACTGCCCGCGAGGTGAATAAATTGCGTTTTACGCGGCTGGCCGCTGTTGCGCCAGAAGTGAAAACTCATTTTGAGCGCGATCTCTACGGCTGATGCGCCATCGCTGCCATAAAAACAGTGGCCGAGTTTGCCGCCCGTGAGTGTGGACAGCCGTTCCGAGAGTTCCACCACCGGCTCGTGGGTGAAGCCCGCGAGCATGGCGTGTTCGAGCGTATCGAGTTGATCGCGCAGCGCGGCGTTGATGTGCACGTTGCCGTGGCCGAAAAGATTCACCCACCACGAACTCACCGCGTCGAGATAGCGTCTGTCGTCAAAATCATACAGCCAGCAGCCCTGTGCGCGTGCCACCGGTATCAGCGGCAGCGTCTCGTGCTGCTTCATTTGCGTGCACGGATGCCACACGGCGGCACGGCTGCGTTTTAGCAGCAGGCTATTGCGAGTGCTGGTTTGCATACTGTTTCACAAGTCCGTAAAAAGACTAGCAGCATCGTCATGTTCAATGTATCCCCCAAGCGTCAACATTTCCCTTGCGCCGCCGTTATCTATATACGAGGGGTATTGCTGTTGCTGTGATTCTGAGTGCGCATCCTAATGGAGGTCAACATGAGTATGCAGTTACTTGAACGCATCGAGGGCCAGATCGCAGCCACCCAGCTGCCGCTGGTGGGCATTACGCTGGCGGCGGTGGCGTGTCCTGATACACCGATTATCCTTACCCTGCATTGGCACGGCTTTATCAAAGAAAGACTCGCCGAGGTCGAGGGTGCCACGCCCGTGGCGTTTACGCCAATTCCCAGTTCGGCCTTGCAAGTAAACGAGCGTTGGGAAAATCTGCTGGTGGTGGATCAGGCCACCCTGGACGCGGCATGGCAAATGGGTGCGTGGGATGTGGCGCGCGCCGAGCGTCCGGGCTGCCTGCGCCCTGGCGCCCGCGCCAGCGAGCCACTGGAGTGTATGCAGGCGTTCGGCGCGTTTCCGTACGGCATTAACGGCCAGCAACTGGTGGTCAGCGATGCGCCGGATGCCGACGAACTGTTAAAGCTCGCGGCGATGAAGGGTTACCTGATGTGGTTGTTCCGGCCGGTGAGTGGCGGTATCTGGGGCGAAGTCGCCGAGGACGCTACGCTATCACCCGAGGGCCGCCGCGCGGGACCCTGTCCACTGCGGTCAATAGCGCCGCGTTGCGAAGGCAAACGCCAGACCGTGTATCACCTGGGTGTCCCAGGGCTGCGCAGCAACCCCACTGAGCCGCCGCCTTGATTTTGTAAGCTGTTGTTTTTATTTATAAATAGACGTTTCCTAGCGCACGAGAGACGCTAACCTTCTGATTTTTCGTACAAACCTGTTGAAATTGCTGCGGTACGGCCTTACCATTAGCACTCATCGGAGTTGAGTGCTAACACCCCTGCGGCATCGGAATGTTGGCCTTGCGCCTGTCGTTTCACGGCCGCCGCCGCTTCGAAGATTCCGTAATAAATTCAACAGGAGATAGTTTATGAAAATTCGTCCGTTGCACGACCGCATTATCGTGAAGCGGCTGGAAGAGGAACGTAAGACCGCTTCCGGTATCGTGATTCCCGACACTGCCGCTGAAAAACCTGATCAAGGTGAAGTCACGGCTGTGGGCAAGGGCAAAAAAAACGATGAAGGCAAAATCATTCCGCTCGACGTCAAAGTCGGCGACCGTGTGCTCTTCGGCAAATACTCCGGCCAAACCGTCAAAGTTGACGGCGACGAGCTGCTGGTAATGCGCGAAGAAGACATCATGGGCGTGGTCGAGTAATCCACACAAACGAACTGGAGAATTGAACATGGCAGCTAAAGACGTCAAATTTCATGAACAGGCCCGCCACAAAATCGTGGCCGGCGTGAACATCCTCGCCGATGCGGTCAAAGTGACCCTCGGCCCCAAAGGCCGCAACGTAGTGCTCGAGCGCAGCTTCGGCGCCCCCACCGTCACCAAGGACGGCGTGTCGGTTGCGAAAGAAATCGAGTTAAAAGACAGGTTCGAAAACATGGGCGCGCAGATGGTGAAAGAAGTCGCCTCCAAGACTTCCGACATCGCCGGCGACGGCACCACCACCGCCACCGTGCTGGCCCAGGCGATTGTGCAGGAAGGCATGAAGTTCGTTGCCGCCGGCATGAACCCGATGGACTTGAAGCGCGGCATCGACAAGGCCGTAGTCGCCACCGTCGAAGAGCTGAAAAAAATCTCCAAGCCCTGCACCACCAACAAAGAAATCGCGCAAGTAGGTTCCATTTCGGCCAACGCCGACGAGTCGATCGGCAAGATCATTGCCAACGCGATGGACAAAGTGGGCAAGGAAGGCGTCATCACCGTTGAAGATGGCAAGACCCTCGAAAACGAACTCGAAGTCGTGGAAGGCATGCAGTTCGACCGCGGTTACCTGTCGCCCTACTTCATCAATAATCCCGACAAGCAGATCGCGATACTCGAAGATCCGTATGTGCTGTTGCACGACAAAAAGATCGCCAACATCCGCGACCTGCTGCCGTTGCTTGAGCAAGTGGCGAAAGCCGGCAAGCCGCTGTTGATCATCGCCGAAGAAGTCGAAGGCGAAGCGCTGGCGACCCTGGTGGTGAACAACCTGCGCGGCATCCTCAAAACCTGCGCCGTAAAAGCCCCTGGTTTCGGTGATCGCCGCAAGGCCATGCTGGAAGACATCGCGATTCTCACTGGCGCCACCGTGATCGCGGAAGAAGTCGGCCTGCAACTGGAAAAAGCGACCTTGAAAGACCTCGGCCGCGCCAAGCGCATCGAGATCGAGAAAGAAAACACCACGCTGATCGACGGCGCCGGTGACAAGGCAGGCATCGAAGGCCGTGTGAAAAACATCCGCACGCAGATCGAAGAAGCCACCTCCGACTACGACAAAGAGAAGCTGCAAGAGCGCGTGGCGAAACTCGCCGGCGGTGTTGCGCTGATCCGTGTCGGCGCGGCGACTGAGCTCGAAATGAAAGAGAAAAAAGCCCGTGTCGAAGACGCCCTGCACGCAACCCGTGCGGCCGTTGAAGAAGGCATTGTGGTGGGTGGTGGTGTTGCACTGATCCGCGCTCGTAGCGCCATGAGCAAGGTCAAGGGCGACAACGCCGATCAGGATGCAGGTATCAAAATTGTGTTGCGTGCGCTGGAAGAACCGTTGCGTCAGATTGTTGCCAACGCAGGCGACGAGCCTTCAGTGGTGCTGAACAAAGTGGTCGAAGGCAAAGGCAATTTCGGCTACAACGCCGGCACCGGCGAGTATGGCGATCTGGTGCAGATGGGCGTGCTGGATCCGACCAAAGTCACGCGTTGCGCGTTGCAAAACGCTGCATCGATTGCTGGTCTGATTCTCACCACCGATGCAATGGTTGCCGAATCACCGAAGGAAGAGTCGGGCGGTGGTGGTGGCGGTCATGGCCACGGCGGTATGGGTGACATGGGCGGTATGGGAATGTAATTTTCGCTGCGCGAAAATTACTCCCCATAGGGGCGGAGTCGAACAGAGGGAACCTGCGGTTCCCTCCGTAACCTCCCTCCGCACAAAAAGAGACCCCGCGATGCGGGGTTTCTTTTTGCCTAAAAATCAATGGTTTGCTCCGTAAGCGCCGTACGCTAAAATAGCGGCCTCCTGCAGTACGGGGCCAAGTAGCTCAGTTGGTAGAGCAGCGGACTGAAAATCCGTGTGTCGGTGGTTCAATTCCGCCCTTGGCCACCAAATATAAATCTATAGCAGTCTACGGAATGTAATATATCTCTGTTTTATAAGAGATTTATTACTTTCTGTTGTCTATAGAGCCGCAAAGAACATCATTGAAATCTATGCCCTATGGGCATATAGTTGGACATACAGGCACTCAAGAACGGGACACTGTATGCCCACCCTCACCGACGCGGCTATTCGCAAGGCTAAAAACGGCCCGAAGATTAAATGGCTTTACGATGGTGGCGGCACCGGGCTTTACGTTGAACTCGCCGTTTCTGGCTCGAAACTCTGGCGGCTCAAATGTCGGCTTAATGGCAAAGTAAAACGGCTGGCGCTCGGGTCCTATCCAGACGTCACCCTTGTGATGGCGCGAGAACGGGCGAGGAAGGCCCGAACGCTAATTGCCGATGGAATAGATCCGCTTGCGCACAAGGCCGCTCTGGCGGAGGCCGCAGCGGCTCAAGACACGTTCGAAACCATAGCGATGGAATATATCGCCCTGAGACTGCGACCGACAAAAGCCGCCTCGCATGTTGACCGCGTAGAGGCCCGTTTCAAGCGAGATATTTTCCCGTATATGGGCAAGCGAAAATTGCCCGAAATTACGACCCCCGAAGTGCTGGCCGTGTTGCGGCGAATCGAAGGTCGCGGTGCGATTGAAACGGCGCATCGGGCCATGCAAACCATAAGCCAGATATTCCGATTTGGCATTGCGACGGGGCGCGCCACTAGCGATCCGTCACGCGACCTGCGTGGAGCGCTCACCAAAGTGAAGGAAAGGCATTTTCCCGCGCCGCTCGACCCGAAGCGTATTGGCGAAATCCTGCTCGCGCTTGACGGTTACCACGGCACGCCTACCGTGCAAGCGGCGCTTAAACTCGGTTCCCTGCTATTTGTGCGGCCCGGCGAACTGCGTCAGGCACAGTGGAGCGATATCGACCTTGAGGCGCGTGAGTGGCGCTTTCGCGTCACCAAGACCCATGTTGACCATATCGTGCCGCTAAGTATTCAAGCACTAGCCGTGCTGGAAGCACTAAGGCCTCGAACCGGCGCAGGCCGCTATGTTTTTCCAAGCGCACGCTCGCCCAAGGGAGACAGACCTATGAGTGACAACGCGGTGCTAACGGCACTACGTACACTCGGCATTGAGAAGGACGAAATGGTAGGCCATTCGTGGCGTGCCTGCGCAAGAACCCTGCTCGACGAAACGCTCGGCTTTCCCATTCATATAATAGAACAACAATTAGCCCATTCAGTGCGTGACCCATTAGGCCGCGCCTATAACCGCACAACGCATTTGCCAGAGCGGCGCACAATGCTGCAGGCGTGGGCCGACCACCTCGATGGGCTGCGTGCTCCGGTGAGGCCTGTGGCGGCTAGAGTGGGAAAAGTGATTGCGCTGCACGGCTAAAGGTGTAGACTCAAGTCGAACGTGTATCAACCGCCTATAGGGGCGGCTACCGTTACGACAATATAATACCTGCGTGATGCAGGTGAGTTTCGCGGCCTGAGTAATTCAGGTTTAGTCGAAGCAATAAATACAAGACAAAACTGCGGGCAGCTCGTTTGCCCAGTCTTAGGGTTTATTGTGGAGATTAAATATGAACAATCAGGCGAAAACTACGACACTCCCCGTGTCGCAAGCTGTATCCCCCCGCCCCGAAGTAAATCTGCCGCCGCTTTGTCGCATTAGCGACGTGCTGTCGGTAGTGCCAATTAAACGCAGCACAATTTGGTTGTGGGTCAGGCAAGGCCGCTTCCCCGCTCCGATACGTCCTTTCGGTCGCGGTTGCACCGTATGGAGACGCGAGGACATTCTCGCGTGGCTCTCGAAGGCCGAGGCGTGACATGGACGTCACAACAGAACACACCCTGCGGGGACAGCAAAAGACCGTAATACACAACGGCGCGAAGTCCGGGTGCTATCGGGCAGCGCACGCATCTGCAGAGGGCGAATACTTTGGGGCAACGCTAATTGGGAAAGGTATGAGGGTGGCAACATTTCCGGAACGAGAAATAGCCGACGTGCGCCCGTACATGCAAAGGGTACGGCAGCGCATTTGCCGTTGGTTAGCCCCGGACGATTTTTTCAATCACGATGCCAGTCTTGAGATTGACCGGCTGCTTGTTGAGAATGACGCGCTGCGTGCCCGGCTTGAGCGGGAGGCCATATGAACGCCAAGCACGACTTCGCGTCCGCAATCCGTTCCGCTGGACTTGAGCCGCCGGACTTGATCGAGGCCGATGGCAAGCTGCACCGCTTTTCCAGCAACGGCAAACGCGGCGACGATGCGGGCTGGTACGTCCTACACGTCGACGGCATACCCGCTGGAAGTTTCGGCGACTGGCGCACAGGCATACACGAGACTTGGCACGCCGACATTAAACGCAAGCTGTCACCAGCCGAAGAAGCCGCGCGCCGCGCCAAGGTAGACGCCATGCAGCGCGAGCGCGAAGCCGACAAAGCCCGCGTGCAATCCGAAGCCGCGAGCCGGGCGCGGACGATATGGGATGCGGCGAAGCCCGCGCGAGTGGATCATCCTTATCTCGTCCAGAAATGCATCAAGCCCACCAGCGCGCGACTGCATAACGATGCGCTAGTGATACCGGTCCGTGCCGATGGCGAGATTCATTCCTTGCAGTTCATCGGCGCGGACGGTGGAAAAAAACTCCTCACCGGCGGGCGTGTAAACGGATGTTATTGCAGCATCGGCAATCCCAAGGGCGCGACGGCCTTGTGTATCGCCGAGGGCTTCGCAACCGGCGCGACGATCCACGAAGCAACAGGTTATCCAGTGGCAGTGGCATTCAACGCCGGGAATCTGGAAGCCGTGGCGAAGGTCATGCGCGAGCGCTTTGGCGAACTTCCGCTGATTATCTGCGCCGACGATGACGCACGCACCCAAGGCAACCCCGGCCTTACCAAGGCGACCGAGGCGGCACGATCCGTCGGCGGGCTGCTGGCAATCCCCGACTTCGGCAGCAATCGCCATCCCGACATGACCGACTTCAACGACATGGCGCAACAGTGCGGCGCAGAAGCCGTAGACCGCTCCATAGCGAACGCAAACGAGCCGAAAAGGGGCGCGCCTCAATCCGCCGAAAAAAACGCGCTGGCGGGCGATTCTGGCGCATCGTTTGTTGATACCGTGGAGTTAATCGACGGTGCGAGTGTCACGCCCGAAGCGGTGCGCTGGCTGTGGGGTGGCTACTTGGCACTCGGAAAGCTACATGTATTGGCAGGCGCCCCCGGCACCGGCAAGACCATGATCGCGCTGGCGCTGGCGGCAACGGTATCGATTGGCGGACGCTGGCCGGACGGCACGCACTGCGAACCCGGTAATGTGCTGATCTGGTCCGCCGAGGATGACATTGCCGACACCCTTGCGCCACGTCTGATGGCGATGGGTGCGGACATGGGCAGGATTCAATTCGTCGGCGAGAAATCAACGATGCAGGAGCGCACGCCCTTTGACCCCTCGCGAGATATGCCGATGTTGACGCGTGCCATTGCCGTGGCTGGGGAAATCAAGCTGCTAATCGTTGACCCGATAGTGTCGGCGGTGGCGGGCGACTCGCACAAAAACGCGGAAGTGCGGCGCGGCCTGCAGCCGCTGGTTGATGCCGGGCAAAAGCTGGATGCGGCGGTGCTGGGTATTTCACATTTCAGCAAGGGCACGGCTGGCCGGGAGGTTACCGAACGGGTTACCGGCTCTCTCGCCTTCAGTGCATTGGCGCGCGTGGTGCTGGCAGCCGCGAAGCGGTCAGAGGAAGATGGCGGCGGACGCATACTGGCAAGGGCGAAATCGAACGTCGGGCCGGATGGGGGCGGATTTACCTACGATCTGGGACCCGGCGCGATAGAAGCGCATCCCGGCATCGCGGTACATGTACTCCAGTGGGGTAATGCCATCGAGGGCAGCGCACGGGAACTGCTGGCAAGCGCCGAGGATACGGGCGACCCAGAAGAACGCAGCGCGGCGGATGAGGCAGCAAGCTGGCTCGGTACTTTGCTAACCGAAGAAGGCGGGCAAGTGGATAGGCGGGACGTTATGCGGGCTGCGCAGGCGATGGG
>CAMDRT010000074.1 GCA_945906815.1 Bordetella parapertussis | reverse complement strand
GCAGTCCGGCGTCGATCTCGTGGGTCACTGGAGTCACTGGGGTGGGCGTGGAAATTATTATGTAACCATTTGATTATATACAATTATTTTAAATACCGGCTATTTACTTGTTGCAATGAGTGCGATTCAAACTGATGTCTAAGAACGGGAGTTTATATAGATTAGAGAAACTCCTTCCCCTTCAGGGCAAGGGAACACTTGTAGCGTAGCGGGAGGCGGGGATGGGGGTGGGGGAAGCGCTTGGAACCCACCCCCATCCTAACCTTCCCCCTGAAGGGGAAGGGACTGTCCGTGGGGGCTATTCTGCCCCTGCTCAGACATCAGTTGAAATCGCACCCTGTTGCAATCTAACAACAGCACAGCATGAATTGTCTGGTACCGCAAGGATTCTGTTGAGTGGGTAGTCGAAGATTTGGCAGAATGCGTTCAACCCTCCGAGGTGAGGGGAACGGCGTTTAGCGGTTTAGGCCACAGAGCGCATAAAACACAATCCACAAGGAGAACTTGAGTATGCAAAAGAAACTAATCGCCGCAGCAGTGGCCGGTGCGCTGGGAATGCCAGCGGTAGCGCTGGCGCAAAACGCGACCGTGAACGTCTACGGCCGTATGTATATGGAATACGGCTTTGTCAATCAGGCCGTGGCAAGCACCCCGGGCACCACCACCGGCACCATTGATAGAGTGTCAGCAGAATTGATGCAGACGCCGGGCAGCAATATTGGCTTCCGCGGTGAAGAAAAACTGGGCGGCGGCCTGTCGGCCTGGTTCCAGTGCGAAACCTCCGCGGATTTTCGCGGCACGAGTCTGGATGGCTGGTGCGGCCGTCATAGCGGAGTCGGCTTGAAAGGCAGCTTCGGTAACGTGTTCTTCGGCAACTGGCAAACACCGTTTACGCTGGCGCGTATCACCACCGGCTCCAACGAAACCGGTGTGTTCGGTACTGCGGCGCTGCTGACGGGCCATTCCACCACGATAGCTGACGGCGCCTCGCCGCAGCTTTATGGTCGTCGTCAAAACAGTTCGGTGAACTACCACTCGCCGAGCTTCAGCGGTTTCAATGTTAAGGCGTCAACCACTGCGATGAACTCTGCCACCGCACGGACCGTCGGCGATGCCAACACCAAGCCACGCCTGTGGTCGGTGTCAGGCGAGTATGCCAATGGCCCGCTGCAAGTCACCGCTGCTTACGAGGACCACAAGGGTCACGTACCGGGTGGCGCGATAGCCCCGCCTGCTCTTTCGGGTGGTGAGTCGGGTTGGTTGGTCGGTGGTGCGTACACCTTCGGTGGCAAGGTCAAGGTCGGCGGTATGTACACCAGGCAAAAATGGGACACCATCGGTGGCGTGGGCGCATTTGCCGTGCCGGCTGGTGCCATCGGAGAATCCAGCGTCAACGCATGGCAGGTGGGCATGGAATGGGCCGTGGCCGGACCGCATAGCATAAAAGCGGCCTACGCTCGTGCCAGCGATGTCACCGGTAGTGGTGCAGCGGTTGTGGGCGGTCTGCGTCCGGCCGCGGGCGGCGGCACGGTGGCAGGTGGCAGTACCGGCGCTAAAATGATACAGGCGCGTTACTTCTATGCGTTCTCCAAACGCACTGACTTCAGCGTCGGCATGAACCAGGTCAAGAACGACACCTACGGCGGCTACAACATCAACGGTGTTGGTCCGAATGGCGGTGCTGGTACCGCCGCTGCCGGCGTTGGTGCCAAGCACACGGGCTACGCCTTCGCGCTGGATCATCGCTTCTAAGAAAAAGTTTTACAGCAGTATCGTAACGGGCGCTTCGGCGCCCGTTTTTTTTGCTGCGGGAGCGTGGCATTTCGTTTGAGCGGATCGTTTTTGAAATCGGCATTGGAAATGAATTGGCCGTGCTCGAGTACCCCAATCAAGAAAAGTATCCTGGGCAAAAGGTTTCAATGGTGCAGGTTGACGATTACGTATATGCCGTTCCATTCGTTGAGAATGCGCAGGAAATTTTTCTGAAAACCATCATCCCAAGCCGCAAGGCAAGCCGGCAATACAGGAGCCCGCGATGAAATCAAAATACGACGAAGAAGAGTTAGAGATATTGCAGGCTTGGGAGGCGGGCAAGCTCAAAGCCGTGAGCGATTTGCCAGGACGGCTCAAGGCCCATCGTGCAGTCGCTGAGGCGACCTTCAAAAAAGATCAACGCTTGAACATCCGAATCTCGAGCTGAGATTTAAAAAATTTGCAGGCGCGCGCACTTGAAGAGGGGATTCCCTACCAAACGTTTGCGGCCAGTTTGCTGCACAAATTTGTCAGTGGTCATTTGGTGAGTCAGCGATAAAAATGCCGCGTGACCTGCACGCCTGATTTTGGTAGTGCGTGACCGATCAGCGTAAAAAACACACACAGCGCCGACCGCGCGTTCCGACCGGTCACGTTCCTCCGGAATCACCGGTCACGATGACGTGAAATACGCAGTGAGGCCGGGTGAAAAGCCGCATACGCGCTCGTCAAGGTGTTCTGAGATGAATACTAACCTACTTGCTAAAACAACCAATTAGGTTATAATAATGCATGGAGAAAGGCACCCCACACTGCAAATTGCCCGTTGTAAAAGCCTTGATCGAAGCAGGTAACGTCAGCGCCACTGCCAGTGCATTCATTGGCGCTCGTGAGCTTGGCATCAACGATCTGGCCGGGATGTGCGCTGTTGTCATGTCGCTCACGCCTAACGACTTTTACAAAAGCATGACGACTCACGGCGATCACCGGATTTGGCAAGACGTGTACCACGCAAAGACAGCCACCCATGCTGATGTGTACTTGAAGCTGACCGTCATTGATGACGTTCTGATCGTTTCTTTCAAGGAGTTGTAACCATGAAATGTCCATCTTGTGGCACGGCTGAACTGATCCACGACACCCGCGACATGCCCTACATCTACAAGGGCGAAACCACCACCATGCCAGCGGTGACAGGCGATTTTTGCCCGGCCTGCGGAGAAGCGGTTTTGAACCGAGAACATGGCGACCGTTACAGCGAGTTGCTTGGGCAATTTCAGCGCCAGGTCAACGCCGCCTACGTCGATCCTGATTACATCGCCAAGGTTCGCAAGAAACTCGACTTGGATCAACGTCAAGCCGCCGAAATCTTCGGCGGCGGCGTCAATGCATTTTCTCGCTATGAGAACGGCAAAACGAAGCCACCATTGGCGCTGGTTAAACTACTCAAGGTATTGGACAAGCATCCCGATCTGCTAGAGGAAATCAAGGCGGCCTAGCCGGCAATGCTCACGCCCCCAACCGCACTTCGTGGACTTCCCTTAGCCCATGCCGGGAACCTGCTTCGATACGTTTGCAAAAAGGGGAGGCGTTTCGCTGCTGCCGTGCCGTTGCATAAGTGCTGCATAGCGTGAAGCACTACACTAGTTCGCGACGGGTTTGACGCCGAATTCGGCGCGGCGATCGTCAATCCGCCACAGGTCATAAGCCGCTTGATGCCCCAGCCAGCTTTGCGCGCTCTTGCCGAAAGCCAGTTCCAGCCGCAGTGCCATTTCGGGTGAAACGGCGGCGCGACCGTTGACGATTTCGGAGAGGGTCTTGCGCGTCACCTTCAGTTGCGCGGCGCCAGCGGTGATGCTCATGCCCAAGGGGACAAGCCACAGCGTGCGCAGCAGTTCGCCGGGGTGGGGTGGGTTGTGCATACGGGTTTCGATGGCCATGCCGTATCGTAACCCATAACGTTACGTTACCCATCGGGTAACGGATTGGCGGCAGCTACATCCGGCGTAGCAATGGCTACATTGGGCGTAGCGGGGGGAGATCAAACCCTTGACTGCGACACTTAATGTAAATACAATAAATAAATGAAAATCGTGTATGACCCCGTGAAGGATGCGCTCAATACAGTAAAACACGGGGTGTCATTGGGTTTTGCCGCGGGGTTTGAGTGGGCGTCCGCCGTGCAGTGGCATGACACGCGTAGCGCCTATGGCGAGCAGCGCCAGTGTGCTCTTGGTTACATTGGGCGGCGATTGTATTTTATGGCTTTCGTGGAGCGTGCCACGCAATGCCGCGTCATCAGTTTACGCAAGGCCAATCTGAGAGAGGTAAGCCGTTATGCCAAAACTTAAAACTGGAACGATCAAGCCCACGCGCAAGGAAAGTACTGCGATCACCGCAGCGGCTCTGCGCGACCCGGATGCAGCGGTATTGAGCGATCAAGAGTGGGCGGAAGTTAAGCCACGCATCGGGCGTCCGCCGTCACGCCGCCCGCTCAAAGTGGCAACAACCATTCGCCTCGATCCTGATGTGTTGAGCCTGCTGCGGGCATCCGGCAGGGGTTGGCAGACGCGTATTAATACTGCGCTTCGCGACTGGCTAAAAGTGCGTCAAAAGGCGTGATGCTCTTGTTGCGACGAGGGGCCGCTACATTTGGCGTAGCGGGGCATCTGCATTGACAATATGTAATCCATGGTTTACAGTTTAAGCATGAAAACGCTGCACACGACCGAGGCATTCGATGCGTGGTTTGAGGGTTTGCGTGACCGGCAAGCCAGGGCGCGTATCGATGCGCGGTTGCGGCGTGTGGAGCTGGGTAACTTCGGTGATGTGAAGCCGGTTGGCGAGGGCGTTTCTGAGTTGCGTATCGACTATGGCCCTGGGTATCGGGTCTATCTGGCGCAGCGGGGTATTGAAATCGTGGTCTTGCTGGCCGGTGGCGACAAGAGCACGCAAGCAAAGGACATCAAGCTGGCGCTAAAACTGGCGCGGCTGCTTTAAGGAGGCATCATGCTGAAATTACGTAAATGGGATGCGGTCGACAATCTCAAGACCGACGAGGACATGGCGCTTTACCTCGACGCCTGCCTTGAGGAAGACCCTGGCGACGGCAGCCTGATACGCGCAGCCTTGGGTGATATTGCCCGCGCCAAAGGCATGAGCCAGCTTGCCCGTGATACCGGGCTGGCGCGCGAAGGGCTGTATAAAGCCCTGTCCGCCGATGGCAACCCGGAATTCGGCACGGTGCTGAAGGTCATCAAGGCGCTGGGTATGAGGCTGCATGTGGAGCAATCGGCACATGCCTAAACTTAAAGCCGCAACATGCTGAAACCCAAGCGCAAACAACGTTCCGCCCCGTTCAAGACCAGCGCCCTGGATTCCGCGCGCCACGCTGGTTTTGCCAGCATATTTTCCGGCCCGCCGGATCTTGCGGTTAATCGCAAAAAATATCTGAAGGAAAAGACGTGTGGCAAAACCGGGATTGCTTGTTGATTCGGGCGCTCTGCGGCTAAATGCTTTTTCTAGTTGATAACTCCCTTCAACGATACACTTCGCGGCGGTTACCTACCCGCACCACAAGAATTTTTAACGCGCGGTCTTCGATACTGGAAATAATGCGGTAATCCCCAACGCGGTATTTCCAAAACGCGCCGAGCTCGGCGCCCTTCAGCGCCTGCCCGATGCTGCGCGGATCGTCCAGCACGGCCACGCGTTGCTGGAGAAACGCCAGGATACGGCGTGCGATTTGTGGGTCGAGTTGGTCGATATTTTTCTGAGCCAGCGTCGATAACTCAACTTTCCATGCCATAGCGTTTCATCACCTCGGCAAGTGGCGTGGTTGTTGATCGGCCGGCGCGGATCGCGGCAAGTTCGCGCTCGGCCAGATAGGCGTCTTCAAGGTCTTCAAGGTGATCCAGAATAGCCTCGGTGACGTAGAATGTTTTGCTGCGGCCGGTACGTTTAGCCAAGCGCTCTAAACGCGCCTGAATCTCGTCGGGTAAGCGTATGGATATTGCCATTGCGGGCTCCTTGCGTGGATGCGATACAATTATTGCACCTACAGGGGGCAGCGGCAACACCCCTTTTTCTCAATTTAGCGCTGCTTGAGACTTGCACTGACATCTTGCGGAAAACCCAATGGCTGAGACCACCCCCGCGCCCGACCTGGAATTTCAGGCACTGGTGCGCAAGAAATACGCCGGCAATCCAGCGGCGCTGACGGCGCTCGGCGCGCGCCTGCTGGTGGGGCGCGACGCGCCGCGCTCGCTGGTGGACGGCAAGGCGCTGATCACTGAGGCTGCGCAACAGGGCGATGCCGACGCCTGGTGTTTGCTGGCGCTGCTCGCCGCCGCCGGCGTGGACAGTGCGCGTGATTGGGACGCTGCCTACGCGGCGCTGCAACGCGCCGTTGCTCTGGGCAGCACCCATGCCGCGCGGCAAACCCAGGTGCTGCAGCACTGCGGCATCGGCGGTGCGGCGGCGGCGCGGCAGTGGCTGGCTGCCACGCATCATCGCGTGCTGCGGGAGTCACCGCGCCTCGTCACCATCGCCGGATTTCTGCCGCCCGCAGTGTGCGACTATCTGATGCAGCGCTCTGCCGAACGGCTGGTGAAGGCGCAGGTGCACGACGCCTATGGCGGCGGCCTCAAAACCGATCCCATGCGCACCAACCAGGGTGCCGCGTACTCATTGATCGATAGCGACGTGGTTATGCAACTGGTGCGCGCGCGCATCGCGCACGCCGCGGGGGTGGCGTTCGACACGCTGGAACCCACCGAGATGCTGCACTACGCGGCGGGTGAACACTACAAACCGCACTTTGATTTCTTTCACCCTGCGCTGCCCCACTACGCCGATGAAATGCGTATCAGAGGCCAGCGCATCAGAACTTGTCTGGTGTACATCAACGGCGGCTATCAGGGCGGTGAAACGGCGTTTCCGAAAATCGGCATCCAGTTTCGCGGACAACCCGGCGAAGCGCTGATCTTTGACAATGTGCTGGCGGATGGCAGCGGCGATCCGCTCACGCTGCACGCGGGACTGCCCCCCACCGCAGGCGAAAAATGGCTGCTGTCGCAATGGATCCGCGAGCGGACGCAGCCGCTGATGTAACAGGATTTTGCCGACCCACGGCGAGTCATCAGGTGATGGCAACGTATATACGAAGTCATTACCTTAATCCTTAAAACGGCAATTCAGCCACAGAGTCTCCCAATCCCGTGCGCGGGCCAGGCGTTCGCAAAGAAACATGGGGCGGGGTGGTGAATAAGAGCGTTCTTGTGAGCATGAATACTTTACCGCAGCTCTCACTAAAACCACCTCGTCATGCTGGCGTAGGCCAGCATCCAGTACGTTTCTGGACCCCGGCCTACGCCGGGGTGACGAGTGTTGTTGGTATCAGTAGTCCTAGAAAAAGCATTTGGCCACAGCGTCTCCCGATCCCGCGCGCGAGTTGATGCGTGAGTTTGTGCAACACCAACGAGAAGCGCGGGAATATGACAAGTTCCTGCGCCGCAAAGTTAAGCTTGCACGCTCATCGATGCGTGCCGGGCATGGACGGTCGAATGACGAAGTTGAAGCCAAATTCGCCGCACGGCGTGCCAGTGTGCTGAGAAAAGAGTGAGGGTCATTTGGACGCCAGAGGCGCAGCAAGACCGCGCCGACGTATGGGAGCAGCTTGCACAGGATCAGCAGAAGTATTACCATAAAAATATTGGTAATACTCCGAGAGTTCTATGGCACATCAAGTCACGGTAAAAGGTCAGGTCACCATTCCCAAGAAGGTACGCGATTATTTGGGCATCGGTCCCGGCAGCGGCGTTGAATTTGCGGTGGCTGCGCAAGGAGAAGTGCTGCTGCGCAAGGCGGGGCCGGTCAAGCGCGTCCGTGCGCGCAGCCGTTTTGCCGCGATACGCGGTACGCGCAAGACTGGCATGAGTACCAATGAAATCATGCAACTTTTGCGCGGCTATGACGGCGATGCGCTAGACCCGGGATTCAGCGCCGGCAAGTAATGATACTGGTCGATTCCTGCGTCATTATTGATGTGCTGGAGAACGATCCCCGCTGGGCCGGCTGGTCGCAGGAAAAACTTGAAAGTGCCGCGCTTACCCATGCGCTCGCCGTCAACGCGATAATTTACGCCGAAATTTCAGTAGGGTTTAGCCGCATCGAACAAGTGGACGCCCTGCTCAAGCAGACACAAATCGTGGTGGAATCCATACCGCGGGAAGCCCTGTTTCTGGCAGGCAAGGCGTTTGCGCGCTACAAGGCGCGCGGCGGAACACGCACTGCGACGTTGCCCGATTTTTTCATCGGCGCACATGCAGCGGTGCTTGGCATGCCACTGCTGACACGTGACGTGAGGCGCTATAACGATTATTTTCCAACGCTGAAACTGATCGCTCCAGACTAGCGGCTGTAGCGTATTCTATGGGGGTTACAAGCCCCGCCGTGCCGCGCTTTCCAGCAGTATGCCTTGATACAGGTTCTCCAGATCACGGGTGAATTGCGTCGTGTCAAAATGCGCTGCGCTGTCATGCGCCTGCAGCACTTTCGCGCGCACCGCGCTGAGCGCAGCGGCATCCGTCGCCAGCCGCAAGGCCAGGGCCTCATACGCCGTGAGGGATGGCGTAATCAATTCGCGCAGGCCGGCCGCGCTCAGGATGCTGCCGGCAACGCGCGCGGCGAACGTATCGCCGCTCAAACCCACGGTGGGGCAGCCGCACCACAGCGCGTCGTTGAGGGTGGTGTGCGAGGTATAGGGAAAGGTATCGAGCGCCAGATCCGCAACGCGATAGCGTGCCAGATGCTCGCTATAGGGCCGGCGTGGCGCAAACACCAGTTGTTCCGCGGTGACGCCATGCGCCAGCGCGGCAGCGCTAAGATTGCGCGTGGCGGTGGCACCGCCATCGACCAGCCACAGCACGCTGTGCGGCACCTGCTGCAGCAGGTGCATCCATACCGCGTATACCTCGGGGGTGATTTTGTAGGTTTGATTGAAACAACAGAACACAAAGCCACTGGCGGGAAGGCCATACTCACGCCGGCTTAAGGGTTGCGCCACTTGGCGCTTGCGGTCGTTGGGCTGATAACCCTGGGGCATGCGCAATACGCGCTCCGCACAGGTGGCTTCTTCGCCCGGCCGGATAATGTAGGGGTCGGCAATCAGGTAGTCGACAAACGGCGCGCCGGTGGTGCCGGGATACCCCAGCCAGGTGACTTGGTGCTCGCACGGACGCCGTGCCATGATGGTGAGCCTGTCACCCACCGTATAGCCTTTGATGTCGATCAGAATGTCGATTTCATCGTCGCGTATGCGTTGTGCGGCAGCGTCATCGGTGTCCCAGGCAATGTCGACAAAGTGTTCGCAGGCCGCCAGCAGCCGCTGGCGCATCGGACTGTGATCCTGCGGCCCGTACGAGTAGGCAAATATCTCGTAGCGGCTGCGGTCATGCAGTTCCAGCACTTCGGCTATCAGGTAGGCGGCGGCATGCTCCTGAAAATCCGACGACAGATAGCCGATGCGCACGCGCGGGTGCGCGACCGCCGGCGCCGCGCGCGCGGGCAGCGGCGCAATAGCGTTAAAGCGCTGTGCCGCCCACGCACGGGTGTAGGTAAGCTGCTGCTGCGCGCTGATCGGCTCGCACAGCAACCAAAACGGACTGCCAAGCGTGGCTTCACGCCCCACACGCGGCGCCAGGGCCGCCCACGCGCGTTCCCACTGCGGCCAATCGCACAACTGACGATAATGAAAGGTCAGCATGCCGAGCAGCCCGCCGTCGCCCGTGCGCTGGTAGCCCTCTTCCAGTAGCGGCAGCGCCTGTTCGGGCGCGCCACGCACGCCGTGCACACTGGCCAGCAAGGCGTAGGCATCCGCCGCGTCGCGATTGCGTTCCAGCGCGCGCTGCGCCAACGCTGCGGCTGCATCGAGCTTGCCGGTTTCAAACAGCGCATTGGCCAGCGCCATCAGCGCGCTGCGATTTTCCGGCTCGGCCGCTACGGTGATTTCAAGATGCGTGATCGCCTCGACCACACGCCCCAGCGCCAGGCATGCCAGCGCCAAACCCTCATGCGCCTCGATGAAATCCGGCGCGTGTTGCAGGGTGAGCAGATACTGCGCGCGCGCTTCCGGATGACGCTGTAACAGGCTTAGCACGTGCGCGAGGTTATTGCCCGCCGCCGCCAGGCGCGGCTCGATGGCCAGGGCCGCGCGATACGCCGCCAGCGCCGGCTCCAGCAGTTGCTGGCGCTCGCGCACGATGCCCAGATTCACCCACGCCTCGGCATGACGCGGTGCCTGCGCCAGCGCTTGGTCAAACCACTCGCCGGCCGTCACCCACTGCTGTTGCTGCAGAAACATGACGCCCATATTGAACAACGCATCGGCGTTGCCGGGTGCCAGCGCCAGCGCTGAAGCAAACGCGCCACGCGCTGCATCACCCTCACCGCCCAGGTGCAATGCGCGACCCAGATTCATCTGGCAGTCGGCGTCGTGTGGCGCCAGCGCG
>CAMDRT010000073.1 GCA_945906815.1 Bordetella parapertussis | reverse complement strand
TTGTAGACGAGTATGCCGCCCACAGCGCCAGCACCGAAAATGATTTCCGATACCTGAATACCCGTTTTTCCGAATGACCGATGATGCATGTTGCCTCCACTGCGCCTCAATTGCCTGGTCCCTGCGCACGTCCATGGCAGGCCTTTGCTAACACGGCAAGAATACTACGTTCTCAGCGGTAACGAGAGGGACCCGTCCTGTCCGCACAGCGCGACCCTGCAAACCCCTGACTGGAAACCATCATAAGTGATGCACAGCCGCAGCACCTGCGTTATCCTCGCGGCCTCCCATGAACAAAATTTTCTACGGCTGGCGCATCGTATTTGCGGGCGGCGCTTTGCAGTTTTTGCAAAGTGTGCTGCTGAACTCGGCGTTCGGTGTCTATGTGGCGGTGCTGGTCGAAGAGCGCGGCTGGAGCAAAACGTCGCTCTCCGGCGCGGCCGCGCTTAAATCGACAGAAGTCGCGCTGTTGGGCCCGCTATTGGGCTGGCTGGTGGACCGCTTCGGCTCGCAGGACATGGTGCGCTTGGGCGTCATTATTTTTGGCATCGGCTTCATGCTGTTGAGCCAGACTGACACGCTACTCGGCTTCTATGGGGCGTTTGTGGTGCTGGCGCTGGGCTCAAGCATGTTCAGCAACATGCTGGTGAGTGTGGCGATCATCCAATGGTTCGAGAAGCATCGTACGCGCGCACTGTCGGCCTTGCAGTTTGGCGGCGCGATCGGCGGGCTTTTTGTATTTCTGGTGGCGTGGTCGGTACAAGCCTTTGGCTGGCGGCCGACCGCATTCGGTTCGGGTGTCATCGTTATTCTGCTCGGCTGGCCGCTGGCAAGCATGATCCGCAGCCGCCCCGAGGATGTCGGCCAAACCGTTGACGGCGTTGCGCCCAAGCCCAAACTCAGCGGCCAGCCGGCGTTGCCGGCGGGCCCGGCGTTTACCGCGCGCGAAGCGCTGCGTACCAGCGCTTTTTGGCTGCTGTCGCTGGGGCACGCCTGTTCGCTGTTGGTGGTGATGGCGATCAACGTGCATGCGATTACGCATATGAAGGAAGGGCTGGGCTACACGCTCGCTCAAGCGTCGTTGTTTTTCACGCTGGCAACGGTAGGACAGTTTTTCGGCGTGATGCTCGGCTGGGTGATCGGCGAAAAATTCGCCAAACGCAAGGTTGCCGCGGCGTGCATGCTGATGCACGCCTTCGGTCTGCTCATGCTGACGTATGCCACCGGCCCTGTCGTGCTCGCTTTTTCCTTGCTGCTGCACGGCGTGGGCTGGGGACTGCGCGGCCCTTTCATGCAGGCGATCCGTGCAGACTATTTTGGACGGCGCTCGATCGGTGTGATTCTCGGGCTGTCGACGATGGTCACCGTTATCGGCAATATAATCGGACCGCTACTGGCGGGTGCGTTCGCGGACTGGAATGGCAATTACCGCATGGGTTTTACGCTGCTGGCGTTGTTCGCGGGCGTGGGCTCGTTGTTCTTTCTGATGGCAAAGCCGCCACAACCGTCGCAGAACAGTAGTTAGCCTCAGGCCACTTTCCAGCAGTCATCACTATCTGCGTGTTATGCGAAAACGCAGCGCATGGACCGCGCATTGACCATGGACAGGGGGGCGGATATATTCGTGATCCGTGGCAACGAGGGTACTCGCCGCGCGAAAGGCCAGTATGTCAGCAGTGAACGCCACCCAGCAGATCGCGCACTTCATAGCGAACACCCGCTACGAGGACATCCCGCGCCCCGTCCTCGACGCCACCAAGACCATCATTCTTGACGGCGTGGCCAACGTCCTCGCGGGTTCCACGCAGCCAGTACTCGAACACATCCGGCGCTACGTGGACCGTCTGGGCGGACGCCCAGAGTGCACGGTGGTCGGTGCGCCATTACGCACCAACCCACCGCTGGCGGCCTTCGCCAACGGCGCGGCCATGCATGTCCTCGACTACGAACCTCAGGGTATTCCCTCCACCCACGGCACCTCTACTTTGCTGCCGGGCATACTCGCGCTGGCAGAGGTGAACGGCGCTGGCGGACGCGCTGTCTTAACAGCCTTCGCCGTGGGATGGGAGATCCAGCAGCGCATCGCCAGGGCCGCGCAGAAGGCGGCATCACGGCCTTTCCATCCACCGGGAATTTACGGCCCGCCTTCGTGCGCAGCGGCCTGCGCCAACCTGCTTGGCTTTGACCAGCATCAGGCGCGCATGGCTTTGGGCATAGGTGCGTCGAGGACCGGCGCCCTGTTCGCCAACAACGGCACCATGACCAAGTCCACCCATCCCGGCAACGCCGGCAGGATGGGCGTGGAAGCGGCGATGCTGGCGGCCGACGGGTTCACTGCCAACGATGCGATCTTCGAAACCGGGCGCGGTTATGTGGAAACCCTGTTCGGCGATGATTTCGAGTGGGAGGCCCTGCTGGGCGGACTGGGCGAGCGCTGGAATCTGCAGCAGCACGGCTTTAACATCAAACGCTATCCGGCGCAGATCGCCATGCAGTGGGCGACCGAATCGGTGGTGCTGCTGCGCGAGAAAAACGCCATCCGCGCGGACGACGTGGCGTGGCTGGAACTGGAAGTGTCCTCGCGGCGTCCGGGCCTGTCGCGCCCCGCGCCTGCGACCGGACTCGACGGTAAATTCAGTTTTGAGTACGTCGCCGCGGTGGCGCTGACCCAGGATCTTGTCGGCATCGACTCGTTCTCCGACGCGGTGCGTTTCTCTGCCCCGGTGGAAGCCGCACTGAAAAAAATCCGCCTCAAGCCGAACCCCGATATCTCAACCGCAACCACGGACACTTGGGTGCAGGCTCGTGCGGGCCTCAAGGATGGCACAGTGCTGGTGGAGCGCTGTGACGCCTACCGCGGTTGCTCGCGCAACCCCATCACACGGGAAGTGCATCTGGTGAAAGTGCGCGACTGCATGCGCCGCGCACTGCCGCAACCCCAGATGGAAAAGTTGATCAGCCTGATTGACGCACTGGAAGAACTCAAGGACGCACGGGTGTTAGCACGAGCGCTGACGGGAGAGTAGCGGCTGGCAAAGTAACCATGCGGCGCAATAGGGACAAGGGCACACTTGAAGCGTAGCATTGCGCCCTACGCGCTCACAAGAAACAAAACGCTATTATTCACTCTTGGGCCAAATGCTTTTTCTAGGATTACTGATACCAACAACACTCGTCACCCCGGCGTAGGCCGGGGTCCAGAAACGTACTGGATGCTGGCCTACGCCAGCATGACGAGGTGGTTTTAGTGAGAGCTGCGGTAAAGTATTCATGCTCACGCCCCATGTTTCTTTGCGAACGCCTGGCCCGCGCGCGGGATTGGGAGACTCTGTGACTAAATTTTTGTTCCAGGATCATTCCTCAATCCGGATATTGGCCGCCTTGATGATGTGGGCGTTCTCGGCGTAGTCAGCCTTCATCTGCGCGGCCATTTTCTGCGGGCCGCTGTGGAACGGTTCCATGCCGGAGATAATCAGCTTGTCCCTGATGTCGGGCAGGGCCAGTATCTTCCCCACCTCGAACGACAATTTGTTGACAATCGCAGTGGGCGTGCCCGCCGTGGTCAACATGCCCTGCCAGTTCTTTGGGTCGTAGCCCGGCAGGCCGGCTTCGGCATAGGTCGGCAACTGCGGCAGGGCGACCGTACGCTTGTCGCCAGTGATCGCCAAACCCTTGAGCCTGCCGTTTTTGATATGCGGGATAACGTTGATGGCATTGGAGAACGAGGCCTGCACACTGCCTCCCATGAGATCGATGATGCCTTGCTGGCCACCGCGGTAGGGGATGTGCTGCATCTTGATCCCCGCCAGGATATTGAATAACTCGCCCATCAGATGTTGCGCACTGCCGGTGGCCACGGAAGCGACATTCAGTTTCCCGGGCCGCGCCTTGGCATAGGCGATAAACTCCTGCAGCGTATGCGCCGGCAGCGCGGGATTGACCACCAGTATGTAGTGGGTATTGGCGATGATGGTTACCGGAGCGAAATCCTTGAACACATCAAAGGGAGGCCGCATCAGCAGACTCAGGATGACCTGCGTATTACCTCCCAGCAGGAGGGTATAGCCGTCGGGGGCGGCCTTGGCCACCGCATCCGCGCCGATCATGGTGTTGCCGCCGGGGCGGTTGTCGATGATCACGTTTTGCCCAAACACTTCACCCAGCTTGTCGCCCACCAGACGCGACAATGCCGTGGTGCTTCCTCCCGGCGGATACGGCGTAATCCAGCGTATGGGTTTGCTCGGATACTGCTGCTGGGCCAGTAGTGCGCCGGGAAAACCCGCCAGCACGACGACTGACAGTAGGCGCGTGAGCACAGTGCAAGACCTCATCGTGTTGCCTCCTCCTCTATGCTTTCGGTATAAACACGCCGCCCCTCATTTCGCACTGCTCAGCCCCGCAGCCTTGATCACGCCCGCCCACCGTGTCGATTCTTCGCGCATGAACGCTCCCAGTTCGGCCGGCGTGGTGGATTTGGGTTCCTGCCCCTGATCCACGATACGCTTGGCGAATGCCGGTTCGTTGAGCATCTTCACCATGTCGCCATTGAGCTTGGCGAGTAGCGGATGCGGCAGCCTGCCCGGCGCCATCAGCGCATACCATGTGGTGCACAGAAACCCGGGTATGGATTCCGCCACCGTGGGCACCTCGGGCGCGGCGGGCGAGCGCTGGCTGCCGGCGTACGCCAGCGCCACCAGTTTGCCGCCCTTGGCGAGCGGCCACACCGCGGGCATGCTGTTGAACAGGAAATGCAACTGGCCGCCGACCAGCTCGGTGATCGCTGCCGAAGCGCCCCGGTACGGCACATGCAGCACATCGATCCTGGTCATGACCTTCAGCAATTCGCAGCCCAGGTGATTGGCGGTGCCGGCGCCGGGCGAGCCGCAATTCATCTTGCCGGGATTGGCGCGCGCCAGCGCCACCAGCTCTTTGACATTCTTCGCAGCCACCGAAGGGTGGCTCACCAGCATCTGCGGGCTCACCACCACCAGCGACACCGGTGTCAAATCGCGCAGCGTGTCATAGGGGGCCTTGCTCAGCAACGGCACAATGACCAGTGCCGCCGAGGTGCCCATGAGCAGGGTGTAACCGTCTGCCGGCGCGTACGCGGCGAGTTCCGTGCCGATGACCCCGCTGGCACCGGCGCGATTGTCGACCACCACCTGCTGCCCCCACATCTCCGTGTAGCGCTGCGCGACCATGCGTGCGACCACGTCCGTTGCGCTGCCCGCCAAATTCGGCACGATCATGCGCACCGGACGCGACGGAAACGCTTGCGCAGTTGCCGCCACCGGCTGCAGCGCAAATCCAGCAACTGCCGCGAACCCAGATAGCAGCAAACCCGCCCGCGGTATTTTTTCAAGCTTCATTTCAAAACCTCCCTCAGTGCCCGCAACAACGACTGGCGGTAGCGTAACCTCAAGTATGGCGAACGCCTGCTATGGCGTCGTTAGCACCACTTTCCCCGCCACCTTGCGTGCAGCCAGCGCATTGAGCGCATCCGCGGCCTGAGCCAGCGGATAGGTGCCCCACACGTGCGGCTTGATCTTGCCTTGCGCAAACCACTTCCAGATTTCCACGGCATTGGCACGCTGTTGCGCACGCTCACGTTTGGCGAAGGCCCCCATCCACACACCGATGATGCTGCAACATTTGATCAGCGGCAGGTTCAGCGGAATTTTGGGTATGTCGCCGGCCGCAAAGCCGATCACCAGAAAACGTCCGCCCCATGCCATGTCGCGCAGCGCCAGTTCCGAGTAGTCGCCGCCCACCGGATCGTAGATCACGTCGACGCCGTTGCCGTTGGTGATCGCCTTCACCCGTGCGCGCATGTCTTCAGTCGCGTAATTGATCGTTTCATCGGCGCCGTGCGCGCGGCACACCGCGAGCTTTTCCTCGCTCGAAGCGCAGGCGATCACCCTGGCGCCGAGCGCCTTGCCGATCTCGACCGCGGCCATGCCCACGCCGCCAGAGGCGCCCAGCACCAACAAGGTCTCACCGGCACGCAACTGACCGCGATCGGTTAACGCGTAATAGGAGGTGCCGTAGGTAGATGCCAGGCCCGCGGCGCTAGCAAAATCGATGCTGTCGGGAATCGCCAGCAAGCGCTCGGCCTCCACCATCACTTCTTCAGCATAGCCGCCGTCTGCCGCCTGGGCGGCAACGCGGTCGCCGACCTTCCAGCCTTCGACGCCCGCGCCTATGGCTTTCAACACGCCGGCCACTTCGGAGCCCGGGATAAACGGCAGCTTGGGCTTGGTTTGATATTTATTCTGGATGATCAGCGTGTCCGAAAATTTCACGTTGGCCGCTTTCACTTGCATCACTACCGTACCCGGCGCAGCTACCAGCGCGGGACGCTCTTCGATCACCAACGACTCCGGGGGACCCCAGGCCTTGCACACCACTGCTTTCATTTGCCTACTCCCTGTTCACGATACTTGCCTAATGGCACTGGCGCGGCATTGCTCCGCGCTGCCGATGTTACCGCAACCCGCGCTGCGTAGTTCGCCTTGCACATTGCATCGCTGCTCAGCTTCAGCCTTGCTGCCAGCGCTGCGCGCCGTGCCCGCCGCTATCTCGATCCCGCTATAATCGCCGTGATTAACCTGGACAGGAGAGACCATGGCGCTGCCGACAGTGCGGCTCGGATACATCGGCGCGGGCGCCTACAGCCGGCGCGTGTTGCTGCCCAATTTCCAGCAGATCCCCGGCGTCGAACTGGTGGTCGTCGCCAACAGCAGTGCGGCATCCTCCGCTGCCGTGGCTAAGACCTTTGGCTTCGCGCGCACCGCGGCCGACTGGCGCGAGGTGGTGGAGGCGCAGGACATCGACGCGATTGTCGTCGGCACGCGCACCGAGGCGCATTACGACATGATTCCGCCAGTGCTCGCAGCCGGACGTCACCTGCTGTCGATGAACGCGCTGTGCCGTAACGCGGCACAAGCCCGTGAGCTGACCGCCACCGCCGCTGCACATCCCAAGCTGGTGACGCTGGTATACCCGGCTGGAGGTGCGGCCTACTTCCTGCGCGAGGACGCGATGATGCGCCACCTGCTCGACGACGGCTACGTGGGCACGGTGCTGCAGGTCGCCCACTACTGGTACTCACCGTTCTTCGGTCTTGGCAGCATGTTCGAAGTCGGCAACCGCTGGTTCGGCCGCCACACCCGCATCCTCGGCTATCGCCGCAGCTACGCCGTCCAGGGCGCCACGGTCGCCGGCCGCGCGGGCCGCGGCGAGGTTCGTCCCGAGACCAACATCGCCATGGCAGAACTCGCCAGCGGCGCCCTCATCACCTACCAGCACAGCACCGTCGCCGGCGCGAGCGCGCGCCCGCGCTGGGAAATTATCGGCAGCGACGGCTACGTCGTCGCCTACGCCGGCACGGGCGACACCGCTGCCAGCTTCTTCGGTGCCCAACGCGGCTCCAGCGCACTCGAGCCGCTGACGATTCCATCCGCGCATCGCGGCGGCATCAAGGTCGAGGATGACTTCATCGCCGCCATCCGCGGCGAGCGCGTGCCGGCCCGTGCCATTCCGCGCTTTGAGGACGCCATGCAACTGCTGCGATTCGGCGAGGTCTGGCGCGAGTCCACCGAAAAAGGCGGCTGGTGTGATTTGCCCTGAAACGCTGGAGCAAGGAAATACACACGCATGGATTGACGGCGGCGCACGGAATCGGAATACTCCACGCTGCTGTAAACCTTAAAACGGCAATTCAGCCACAGAGGACACAGAGAAAACAAGTACTTGCGCTCGCTCGTCATACGCACCTATTTGGTGAGCAGGCCTATCGTTCCATCTTGTTGATTTACCTCTGTAAACTCTGTGGCCCCACCAGAAAGAAAACACCCCGACCCATACGTCACCCCGGCGTACGCCGGGGTCCAGAAACGTACTGGATGCTGGCCTACGCCAGCATGACGAGGTGGTTTTAGTGAGAGCTGCGGTAAAGTATGTTCATGCGCACAAGAAACAAAACGCTATTATTCACCACCCCGCCGCATGTTTCTTTGCGAACGCCTGGCCCGAGCGCGGGATTGGGAGACTCTGTGGCCAAATGCTTTTTCCAGGATAAAACTTTTTACTGTGTTGGAAGGGACTGACTTTGGACTGGATCACAGCCGATATCGCGATCGGCAACTGCGACGACGCGCGACGCTTTACCACGCTGCGTAGCGCGGGCATCGAGAGCATTCTGTCGCTGAACGGCTGGCCCAATGGTACTGTCAACGGCCACGGCCTCACCTGGCGCTGCGTAGAGCTCATCGACGGCCACGGCAATGATGTTAGCCTGCTGCAGGAAGCGGTGTCGCAACTGCACCAGCTGCTCGCCAAGGGCGCGGTGCTGGTCCACTGCATGGAGGGCGTGAGCCGCTCGCCGCTGGTGGTGGCTAGTTATCTGGCGGACAAAGCCGCGCGTCCGTTTGAGGACTGTCTGCAGGAGATTTCGCAGTTGCGCAAGTGGGTGTCCCTGCAGCCGGGACTGCTAGAACTGCGGCGCGCCTACGAAGCAGCGATCCAGCCACACCAGCGTATCGCCGGTCTCGGCGCGCGCGACGCACTGCCGGCCGCTGCCGGCCGCTAACGGAACCTCAACCATGCGCAACCACCAGCAGGACCCTCTGCCGCAATCCATGCCGCCATCCATTTTGTCGATCGCGGCAGTCGATGCCGGGCTCGCTGCGAGCGGCTACATTGCCAGCCGCCGCATCTCCACCGCCATTTACATGGCCCATCATTTGCGCAAGCCCATCCTGGTGGAAGGCCCGGCCGGCGTCGGCAAAACCGAACTCGCCAAGTCGGTTGCGTCGTGGCTCACGCTGCCGCTAATCCGTATGCAGTGTTACGAGGGACTGGACGAGTCCAAGGCGCTCTACGAATGGAAATACGGCAAGCAACTGTTGTACACACAGATACTGCGCGAAAAAGTAGGCACGCTGATCGGTGACGCGGACGACTTTGACAGCGCGCTGCAAAAGCTGCACGCGTTTGGGGATGTGTTCTTCTCCAAAGACTTTCTCGAGCCGAGGCCATTGCTGCGCGCCCTCGAGCAACCCGGCGGCGCTGTGCTGCTGATCGACGAAATCGACAAATCGGATCAGGAGTTCGAGGCATTCCTGCTGGAGCTGCTGTCCGACTATCAGGTGACCATACCCGAGATCGGCACCGTCACCGCGGTGGTGCCGCCTATCGTGCTCCTCACCTCGAACTCCACGCGCGACCTGGGCGATGCGCTCAAGCGCCGCTGCCTGCATCTGCACATCGGGTTTCCGGATGAAAAACTCGAGGCCCGCATCATCGCCTCGCGCGTACCCGGCATCGACGCGCGGCTGCTGGCGCAACTCGTCGCCTTCGTGCAGCAACTGCGCGGGTTGGATTTGAAGAAGCTGCCATCGGTGAGCGAAGCCATCGACTGGGCCAGGGTGCTGGTGTTGATGCACACCGCGGTGCTGGCGGAAGACCTAGTACGCGACACGCTCAACGTGCTGCTGAAGTTCGAGTCGGACATCGACGCCGCCGGCAAGCACATCGCCGATTTCGCGCGCAAAGCGCAGCAGGCTGTGGCAGCCCATCGCTGATGTCGGTGTCCGGCCTCCCGGCACCGCTACGGGTGGCAGCCAGCGAGCCGCTGCGCCGCTTCCTGCAAGTGGCCCGCGGCGCGGGCCTGCGAGTCTCGGCGGCCGAAGGCATAGATGCCGCCAACGCCGTCGATCTGATCGGCTTTGCCGATCGCACCCTGCTCAAAGACACGCTGGGCCTGGTCCTCGCCAAGACGGTGGACGAGCAAGCGCTATACGAGGAAGCATTCGAGCTTTATTTTCAGCGCGATGCATACGCCGCCACCAATGCAACGGCGTCGGCGCCTGAGGGTTTGCATGAAAGCAGCGCAGCAGCGCCAACGTTATCCGAACTGCTCGAAGCCGGCGACGCCGCTGCGCTCGCCCTGGCCCTGGAAATCGCGGCACACCACAGCGGCGTGGAGCAGATCCGTTATCTGACTCAGAAAAACCTCTACGTGCGTCAGATCCTGCAGCGCATGGGACTGCGTGACGCACAGCAAGCGATAGTAGCGCTGCTGGCGGCTGACACCGCGGAGGCTACTGCCCGCGCGCGGCGGCTGGAACTAGGCATCGAACGGCTGTGGGACTCGGCGCGGGATTTTGTCGAGCGCAGCCTGCTGCTGTTCGCCCGCGGCGAGAGCGAGCAGTACCGCGAGCGCTTGCTCAAGTCCGCCCGCCTGGCGAACCTCGACCGGCAACAACTGGAGCGCATGCGCGTGCTGGTGCGGCAGATGGCAAAGCGGCTGGCCACGCGCTACGCGAGGACGCGGCGGCGGCGCCAGCGCGGCCAGTTGGACGTACGCCGCACACTGCGCCGTAACATGGGCTGGGGTGGCATTCCCTTCATTACCACATGGAAACAAAAGCGCATCGAGAAAGCACGGGTGATGGTGCTGTGCGACGTATCGGGGTCAGTGGCGTGGGTGTCGCAGTTTCTGCTGATGTTTCTGTATGCCTTGACCGAGGTGCTGTCGGATATCCGTTCGTTTGCCTACGCCGGCTCGCTGACCGAGGTGAG
>CAMDRT010000072.1 GCA_945906815.1 Bordetella parapertussis | reverse complement strand
GATGATCTGCGCTGCGTGCAACAGTGGCGTTGGGACGGCACGCACTACGAACGCACCGCCAATGCCTGGCTGGCCAATATGGATGTGCGCCGTGCCGCAGTACAACCAATACTCGAACAAACCTATGGCGCCGACCAGATGACCATGTGGTGGATGCGCTGGCGTGTATTTTTTATGTCGTGCGCTGAGTTGTTTGGCTACGAAAACGGCCAGCAGTGGTGGGTCAGTCATTACTTATTCGAGCCGCGCGCGTGAATGCTCTCGGCAAAAGCAGCGTGTTCGCCAACTTTGCGCTTTTCCAGTTGGGCTGGTTCGCGTGTGTGCTTGGCGCCGCGCAGGGATATCCGTGGGCCGGCACCGCAGTAGCCGCCGCCATCGTGGCCTGGCATATAGGGTCAGCCGCGCGGCCAGTGGAAGAGTTCAACCTGGTCGTGCAGGTGATGCTGATCGGCGCGGTGTGGGACAGTCTGCTGGTCATGCTGGGCTGGATTGCGTATCCGTCGGGCACGCTGCTAGTCGGTACCGCGCCGCACTGGATACTCGCTTTGTGGGCCCTGTTTGCGACGTCACTGAATGTCTCCATGCGCTGGCTCAAGGGGCGGCTGCTGGTGGCAGCATTGCTAGGCGCGGTATGCGGACCGCTGTCGTACTGGGCAGCAGTGCGCCTGGGGGCGGTGGAGTTTGTACATCCGGCGCAGGTTATCGTCGCGCTAGCTGTGGGCTGGTCACTAATCATGCCAGCGCTGATGCTGCTGTCGCAGCGTAACGACGGATTTAGTCCGCGCGGCGAGGGCGCATCGTGAGCGACGCGCTGGCCAGCTGGCCCCTATTGCTCGCGGCGCTTTGCGGACTGGTGGCGTTATTGGCATTGGCCTTCTGCACGTGGCTCGTGAGCTTTGCCAAACACGATGTCAGTATTGTCGACAGCGTGTGGTCGGTGATGATTCTCCTGGCGGGCGTCGTGTATGCAGCGGTGCAGTTGGCGCCTGCCGAGCGCGTGTGGTGGGTGCTCGCGCTGTTGGCAGTGTGGGCGATACGTCTTGCGGGTTACATCACCTGGCGCAACTGGGGCGAAGGCGAAGACCACCGCTATCAAGCGATACGCGCGCGCAATCAGCCAAACTTTGAGTGGAAAAGTCTGTATCTGGTGTTCGTGCTGCAGGCGGTGCTGGCGTGGATCGTATCCCTGTCGCTACTCGCGGCCATCGGCAGCGATCGGCCTTGGGGCTGGCTGGATACGCTCGGTGCTGTCGTGGTTGTTTTCGGCATCGTGTTTGAAGCGCTGGGCGACGCGCAGCTAGCGGCATTCAAGGTGCGCCCGGAAAACCGCGGGCAGGTGATGAACCGCGGCTTGTGGCGCTATACGCGTCACCCGAACTACTTTGGCGAATTTTGTGTGTGGTGGGGCCTTTATCTGATGGCGCTGTCCACCGGCGGCTGGTGGGCCATTGCGTCGCCGCTGCTGATGTCGGTGCTGCTGATGAAGGTTTCGGGTGTGACACTGCTTGAAAAAGACATTGGCGAGCGCCGCCCTGCATATCGCGATTACATCGCCAGCACCAACGCGTTTTTCCCGGGGATGCCACGATGAAACTGCACATGCACTGTCTCACCAAGCTCGCCTTCGGGGCGCTGCTTGCGCTATGCAGCTTCACGGTATTTGCGAGCTCCAAGAAATGGGAGTTTCAGGTGTTCCTCGATGACACCGCCATCGGCCACCATCATTTTGTGGTGAACGATAAAGGCAGCGAACGCGAACTCACCACCGACGCGCGTTTTGATGTGAAGCTGCTGTTCATCAGCGCCTATCGCTACGTGCACGATGCCAGCGAGCGCTGGCGCGGTAACTGTCTTGCCAGTCTCAACGCGCGTACCGACGACAACGGCAAGAAGAGCGCGGTTCAGGCCGATCAGCAGGGTGAGCGCGTCAGCGTCTCCTCGCCGCGCGGACGCGAAGCGCTGGACGGCTGCGTGATGAGCTTTGCCTACTGGAATCCGGAAATTTTGCGCCAGACGCGCCTGCTCAATTCGCAAACCGGCCAGTACGAAGCCGTAACGATTGCCGCCATGGGCGAGGAAAGAATCACCGTGCGCGGCGCGCCGGTGCAGGCCAAACGTTATCGCATCACCGGGCCCAAGAATCCGATTGACCTTTGGTATGGCGCCGACAACGGCTGGCTGGCGCTGCAATCCACTCTCGACGGTGGTCGCCGGCTGCATTATCTTCTGAAATAAAATGTATACAAATCATATAATTAGAGCAACTCTGCTGGCTTCATCCCTGGTCCTTGGCGCGTGCCAAAGCAAACCCCAGGCGCCACTCGCAACCGTGCCCAAAGTGGATCTGCAGCGCTACATGGGCGACTGGTACGTGATCGCCAATATTCCGACCTTTATCGAGAAAGGCGCGCACAACGCGATTGAATCGTACCGCCTCGACACCGACGGCACCATCGCGGTGACATTCACGTTTCGCGACGGCGCATTCGACGGCAAGGAAAAGCGCTACACACCGCGCGGTTTTGTGCGCGATGCCACCACCAATGCGTTGTGGGGCATGCAATTTATGTGGCCGATCAAAGCCGACTTTCGCATTACCTATGTGGCCGACGATTACACCCAGACTATCATCAGCCGCCAGCAACGCGACTACGTGTGGATCATGGCGCGCACGCCCACCCTCCCCGAGGCCGACTACCAGCGGCTGCTGAAGATTGTTGAAACCCAGGGCTACGATGTGCGTCAGGTACGAAAGGTGCCGCAGCAATGGAAGTGAACACCCCCGCCGCGCGCAAGCCGAGCCGCTGGGCCGGCTTCCTGAGCTGGTTCGACAACGAGCGCGCTGTTACCGACGCGGCTGGCAGCGATGGCGCCCGCCGCATTGACTGGCCGCGGCTGCTGCCGTTTGTGGGCATGCATCTCGGTTGCCTGGGCGTGATCTGGGTGGGCGTCAGCTTCACCGCGGTGCTGGTGGCGCTTGCGCTGTACGCCCTGCGCATGTTCGCCATCACTGGTTTTTATCACCGCTACTTTTCGCACTGCGCATTTCATACTTCGCGTGCTGCGCAGTTTGTATTTGCGCTGCTAGGCGCCACCGGCGTGCAGCGCGGCCCCTTGTGGTGGGCGGCGCAGCACCGGCATCATCACACACACTCCGATCAAGCGGCTGATGCGCATTCTGCGCAGCAACACGGTTTTTTCTGGAGTCACATGGGCTGGTTCATGGCGCGCGAGAATTTCGCCACGCGCCGCGAGCTGATCGAAAATCTGTGGCACTTTCCGGAGCTGCGCTTTCTAGACCGCTACGATGGGTTGGTGCCGCTGGCGCTGGGGCTTACGCTGTTTGGCGCGGGTGAGGCGCTGGCGTTGTTTGCGCCCGGGCTGGAAACCAGCGGGCAGCAGCTCGTGGTGTGGGGTTTTTGCATTTCCACCGTGGTGCTGTATCACGCCACCTTTACCATCAACTCGCTGGCGCATGGTTATGGCCGCCGGCGCTACGCCACCCGTGATGATTCGCGAAACAACGTATGGCTGGCGCTGCTGACTTTTGGCGAGGGCTGGCACAACAACCATCATCATTTTCCCGGTGCGGCGCGCCAGGGGTTCTACTGGTGGGAAATCGATATGACTTACTACGGCCTCAGGGCGCTGGCAGCTTTCGGCATCATCTGGGATCTCAAGCAAGTGCCTGCAGCGATGCTGAATGTGCGGCGGCACACGGTGAGCGAGCCATGAAAATCGCGATCATCGGCAGCGGCATCGCGGGCAATGTCATCGCGCATCATCTGCATCGTGCGCATGACATCACGGTGTTTGAAAGTGCCGGACATGTGGGCGGGCACACGCACACGCATGCGGTCGAACTGAACGGCGAGTGCCACCAGATCGATACCGGCTTCATCGTCTTTAACGACTGGACTTACCCCCATTTCATTTCGCTGTTGCATGAACTCGGCGTCGAGTCGCAGCCGTCGGCAATGAGTTTTAGCGTGCACCATGAAAAAACCGGACTCGAGTACAACGGCACGTCGCTTAACGGCCTGTTCGCGCAACGCCTGAACGTGCTGCGGCCGTCGTTTCACCGCATGCTTCACGATATCCTGCGCTTTAATCGGGATGCAAAACAACTACTTGATCTTAAACAAGAAAATTCCTTGGGCGATTATCTGGCTGGTGAGGGCTACTCGCGTCAGTTTATCGAGAACTACCTGATTCCCATGGGCGCGGCGATATGGTCGACGAATCCGGCGCGCATGCTGGCGTTTCCTGCGCAATTTTTTGTGCGCTTCTTTCACAACCACGGCATGTTGTCCGTGAATAAGCGCCCACAGTGGCGCGCAATACGCGGCGGCTCGGCGCGTTATGTAGAAAAGCTCATCGCGCCCTTCAAAAACCGCATACGTCTGAATACTCCGGTCGAAAGGGTGCGCCGCATGCCCGACCGCGTGATGGTCAAGGCGCGTGACGCCGAGGCCGAGCGCTTCGACTACGTCTTCCTCGCCTGCCACTCGGATCAGGCACTGTATATGCTGGCGGACCCCAGCACGCTGGAACGAAAAGTGATCGGCGCCATCACCTATCAGCCAAACGAGGCCGTTCTGCACACTGACACCGCACTGCTGCCGCGTAAAAGGCGGGCGTGGGCGGCGTGGAACTACCACGTGGGGGCGGGGGACAACGCGGCCACGCTCACCTACAACATGAACATTTTGCAGAACCTCAGGTCGCGCCACACCTTCTGCGTCACGCTGAACCGCACCGCCGATATCGCGCCCGAAAAGATCATCAAGCGGCTAAACTACGACCACCCGCTTTATACGCCAGACGGGGTCGCGGCGCAGCAGCGCCAGCATGAAGTCAACGGTGTGAATCGCACCTTCTACTGCGGCGCCTACTGGCGCAACGGCTTTCACGAAGACGGTGTGGTCAGCGCCCTTGACGCCTTAAAACATTTTGCACACGCCACCCATGCACAGCGCCATTTATCACGGGTGGCTTAGGCACCGGCGCTTTGCGCCGCGCCTGCACGACTTCCGCTACCCACTGTTTTTTTTATATCTTGATCTGGCGGAACTCGACTCGGTGTTCCGCGGGCGGTGGCTCTGGTCCACCAAACGCATGACCCTTGCGCGCTTTGACCGAGCCGATCATCTGGGCCATCCGGCTGCGCCTTTGGATCAGGCCGTGCGCGATCTGGTGGAACAGCAGACCTGCCGCCGGCCGCTGGGGCCCATCCGGTTACTCACGCACTTGCGCTATTTCGGACACTGCTTCAATCCTGTGAGTTTCTATTATTGCTTCGATGCAGCGGGTGTCAACGTCGATTGCATGGTGGCCGAGGTCAACAACACGCCATGGGGCGAGCAGCACTGCTACGTGCTGAACCAGCCCACCCAGTCCGTACCAGGAAAGCACCAACGCTATCGCAGCGATAAGGTGTTTCATGTATCGCCGTTCATACCGATGGACGTTGAGTACCAGTGGGGGTTTTCTACCCCAAACGAGCGGCTAAATGTGCATATGACTTTGCAGGGCTGCGCGCAAAAGACAACCCCGGCAGTGGAAAAAATATTCGACGCCACCCTGCAACTGGATCGCGCGCCCATCACCGGCGGGCAACTTGCCGGAATGCTGATGCGCTTTCCGTTCATGACCCTGCAGGTCGTTATCGCCATTCATTGGCAGGCGCTGAAGTTGTGGATAAAGCGTGTGCCGTTACATACCCATCCTGCTAAACGGCCGGCGTTGCGACCTGATGCCATGCCGCCGGCTACTGACAAAGGCGCCCCCTTGGCGAAACAAGCATGAAAACAACCGTTAATACGATCCAAACGCAGCGCGAAATCACTATACCCTTTACACCTAAGCCACACTTTCTGGATAGCGTTGCCAAACAGGCCGTGCATCGCCGGCTCGCGGGCCTGACTCACGGCGCAATCGCGGTAAGGGATGGATCAAGTCAACACTACGGCAAACAAACGGCGCGCTGCCCGTTAAGCGCGACGCTGCGCGTGCATGATCCACGCTTCTACAGCGAAGTGGCTTTCGGCGGTTCGATCGGTGCCGGCGAAGCCTACATGCAAGGCTATTGGAGCGTGGACAACCTCACGGCATTGCTGCGGATTCTGCTGCAGAATCGTGAGGTGCTCGACGGCATGGAAACAGGGCTTGCCCGTTACGCCACGCCGTTGCAGAAAGCCCTGCACTGGGCTGCACGTAATACCCATGACGGCAGCCGCCGCAATATCCAGGCACATTACGATTTGGGAAACGATTTTTTTCAACTATTTCTCGATCCCACACTGATGTATTCGAGCGCGATTTTCGAGCGTCCCAACGTGACGCTCGAAGAAGCCTCGACGGCCAAACTGGACCGCATTTGCCGCAAACTCGACCTGAAGCCGCACCACAGGGTGATGGAGATTGGCACGGGCTGGGGCGGCTTTGCAATCCATGCCGCACGTAACTACGGCTGTCATGTGACCACCACCACGATTTCACGCCAACAGCACGAACTGGCGAGTGCGCGCATCGCGGCGGCCGGTCTGGCGGATCGTATCGAGCTGCTACTGACGGACTACCGTGACCTCGCCGGCCAATATGACAGACTGGTCTCCATTGAAATGATCGAGGCGGTCGGGCATCAGTTCTACGATGCGTACTTCCGCAAATGCAGCGAACTGCTCAGGCCCGAGGGAGCCATGCTGCTGCAGGCGATCACCATTGCCGACCAGCGCTACGAAGCGGCGAAGCAATCCGTCGATTTCATTCAGCGTTATATTTTTCCGGGCAGTTGCATTCCGTCGGTGACGGCCATAAGTGATGCGCTTACACGCGCATCCGATATGCGCCTGTTTCACCTGGAGGACATAGGCCCGCATTACGCGACCACGCTCAGGCTATGGCACGAAAACTTTAATGGCAATCTGGATCGGGTGCGCGCACTGGGTTATCCGGAAACCTTTATCCGCATGTGGGCGTTCTACTTTTGCTATTGTGAGGCCGGGTTCATGGAGCGCGTGATCGGTGATGTGCAGATGCTGCTCGTCAAGCCGCAGGCCCGGCCCGAGCCGATTGCCGCACCGCTTTCGACATTGGCGCAGTGATAGTGCTGCCCGACCAAGCGCAAGCGACGCCGGCGCTGCTCGATGTTATTACGCGCATTCACGCATTGTGATCCCATAGTCCGCAAGGGATCGCTTTCCCGGTGTACGAAAACGACTGGCACATGATTTGTGGTGTTGCGCTTTCCATTAGCGTAACCTTGATATCAAGAGACTTTAATGCTGCCATCACCTTCGCTGTTGTGTCCTATTCGAAGTTGTCGATGATTGCGCGCTGGGCCAGCCAGTCCACCGGCAGCGGGTTGCGCTGGAACCACATCAGGGTCAGCCGCCGGGGCTGACGACCCGCCATAAATTGTTCGTTGATGTCCGGGGCCAGCAGGGTCAGGCGCAGCAGCTCATTTACGATGGATGGATGCAGCCCCTCGGCCCTGGCAATTGCCGAGCCACTTAACATCACCCCGGTGTCGAGAAAACTCTGCCAATAAAACGTCCGGCCCAAACCCACCAGAAACGTGGTGTCGTGCGCCGGGGTGACGGTTTGCGCCACCGTCGGTAACGGTGGACAGCGTGCGCGCCCTTTGCAGCTTTTGCAACTAACTATGAGAAAGTCGTTTGGTGGCTTTAACTTACGCTCATTGCAACTGATTGCATTGGACTACCGCAGTGCATGGCCGTGTGGGGTCGCCTCAGCTCCACCACTTTAAATAGGTCAGACCGTTCTCTGGCCTATTTTTTTATGCGCGCCGCGCCAGCACAGGCGCGCCTTTCGCGATACCTGCGAAGGACGGCATGAGTCCGCACACCCAAAACTGGGCGGGTTTCTCGCCCTTTGTGCTCTCCGTTCTCTGTTTGTGCGACGGACGGCGGTCGCCCCGCCCCTAGCATCCACGCGGGTTTTCGGCCAAATGTTCGTAACGGAAAGTGCTTTCACGCGGGCGACTTGGCCGAAATTAATGTGGACATTGCGGCAAGTGCCCGATTCTACGTCCAGCATTTACGCGGGTTTTAGGGCAGTGGGTGCGAGAAGTAATTTGGTCGGGCGGTGGGGAATTGGAACGCAGAAACAACCTCAGAGTCTGCTAAATTTTGAACTCTCCCACAGATCTCCGCTGGCCCGTCCTCTCCGTTCCGGCACCCCGCCAAAATTGGTGAAGTCCGCAGAAATGAATAACCTTTATAAATCAATGCTCGCTTGCGGACTGATCAACAGTTGTTCGTTTGACGAATTGGGTAGCGGAGAGAACCAGATGCGTGGGCAAATTTGCCCATGCGCGGCGTGAGGCGGAATTAGAAACCGTGGTCTGACCCTTTGTGGGTATTCAGTCGGCCTTGGACTCTGCATAAATGTCCGGACCTTGTCGATGTTTCTGGCCCAGGCGCTAAGTCAGGATCGATCCTGCCAGAGGGCGGTGGACGAGGCGACGATAAAACGCCTGGTGGTTCGGCTGAAGTCGACGTGCACCACCGTCGTCGCCGACGGCGACGGTACATCGGCCGGCGCCAGTTGGGTGAGCTCGCCCTGCGTCCACTCGACGGCCTTCTTCGCTTTTATGGCGAGGCTTTCGGCGTTGCCACTCTCAGTGGCGTAGAGGACCGTCAGAGACGTCTGCGGCCTGGCCGCGGCGGCTGGCGCCGCTTAAGCGCCCTGCGCCGCCTCGAAGCCCGCAAAAAAGCCAGCGAGCCAGCTCCGCTGCAGCGGCGTCGTTCGCGACACGACCTTGTTCAAAACGCTAATCTCCTCCGGAGAGAATGGAGCGTTCTTGGGGAGTAACGGTACGGCGGTCATAAATGCTTCCTTCAACCGAAACACCAGCGGTCTTACACTTGGCTCAGGCGCCTTCCACCACCAGTACCTGCGCTGCCGCGTTCACTGCGGCAGCGATTCGACCCACGTCCCGCTAGTTGCACCGCGCTCATACCGATCTCCTTGAGCGTCTTGTAATGCGACGCGACGCAGAAATATCACGCAAGGTCGTAGCGATCAAGGTTCATCACCTTGTTCCAGGCCGCGACAAAGTCACGCACGAACGCCTGCTGCGAATCGCTGCACGCATAGACCTCCGCGACGGCTCGGAGCTGTGAGTTTGAGCCGAAGACGAGATCAACGACGGTGCCCGTCCACTTGATCTCGCCCGCCGCCCGATCGCGCCCCTCCAACACGCCCTCAGATGTGGCGGACTTCTGCCACTTCGTGTTCATGTCGAGCAGGTTGACGAAGAAATCATTGGTCAATGTCTCGGGCCGGTTGGTGAAAACACCGTGCTTGGTCTGCCCGGAGTTTGCATTCAGGGCGCGCATGCCACCGACCAGAACCGCCATCTCGGGAGCGGTCAGCGTCATCAGGTTCGCCCGATCCACCAGCAACTCAGCCGCCGATCCCTCGAGTCCCTTCCGGAGGTAGTTGCGGAACCCGTCTGCGGCCGGCTCCAGTACGGCGAATGAGTCCACATCGGTCTGCTCTTGTGAAGCATCCGTGCGCCCCGGCGCGAAGGGAACCTTCACCTCAACCCCGGCCTTCTTTGCCGCTGCCTCAACGGCGGCGCAGCCGCCCAGAACGATCAAGTCAGCAAGCGAGACCTTCTTGGCGCCCGACTGCGCGCTGTTGAAGTCCTGCTGCGTCGCTTCCAGGGTCTGCAGCACCATCGCCAATTCGGCCGGTTGATTCGCTTCCCAATTCTTCTGCGGCGCAAGGCGAATGCGCGCCCCGTTCGCCCCACCGCGCTTGTCGCTGCCGCGGAACGTTGCCGCCGAAGCCCAGGCCGTCGTGACCAGTTGGGAGATAGACAGTCCGGATGCGAGGACCTTGGCCTTCAGCGCAGCAATGTCCTGCTCACCGACCAATTCATGATCGACCGAGGGGAGCGGGTCTTGCCACAGCAGCTGCCCCTTTGGAACGAGCGGGCCAAGGTAGCGCGCGATCGGTCCCATATCGCGGTGCGTCAGCTTGTACCAGGCCTTGGCGAACGCGTCTGCGAATTCTTGTGGGTTCTTGTGGAAGCGCCTGGAAATCTTCTCATAGGCAGGGTCCATCCTCAGGGAAAGATCAGTCGTGGCCATGAACGGCGCATGCCGCTTCGATGGGTCGTGGGCATCAGGCACGGTGCCCGCCCCAGCTCCGTTTTTGGGAGTCCACTGGTGAGCACCAGCGGGGCTCTTCGTCAGTTCCCACTCATAGCCGAACAGTGTGTCGAAGTAGCTGTTGTCCCACGTCGCCGGGGTGGGGGTCCATGCGCCTTCCAAACCGCTGGAGATCGTATCGACGCCTTTGCCGCTGCCAAAGCTGCTAGTCCAGCCGAAGCCTTGCTCGGCGATGTCGGCGCCTTCGGGTTCCGGACCCTTGTAGTCCTCAGAGGCCGCGCCGTGGGTTTTGCCGAAGGTGTGTCCGCCAGCACACAGCGCAACGGTTTCTTCGTCATTCATCGCCATGCGAGCGAACGTCTCGCGGATATCCCGTGCCGCAGCGACAGGGTCCGGGTTACCGTTCGGCCCTTGTGGGTTCACGTAAATCAGGCCCATCTGCACGGCGCCGAGAGGCTGCTCGAGTTCCCGGTCCCCGCTGTAGCGCTTGTCGCCCAGCCACTCGGCCTCAGGACCCCAGTAAATGTCTTCTTGTGGCTCCCAAACGTCCGCGCGCCCACCGGCGAAACCGAGGGTCTTGAACCCCATTGACTCCAGGGAGATGTTGCCGGTGAGAATAATCAGGTCGGCCCAGGAGAGTTTCCGGCCGTACTTTTGCTTGATCGGCCAGAGCAAGCGGCGCGCCTTGTCCAGGTTCACGTTGTCCGGCCAACTGTTGAGCGGCGCAAATCGCTGTGTGCCAAAGCCCGCGCCGCCGCGACCATCGGCGATACGGTAGGTGCCCGCGCTGTGCCACGCCATACGGATGAAGAACGGCCCATAGTGGCCGTAGTCTGCGGGCCACCAGTCCTGCGACGTCGTCATCAAAGCATGCAGGTCCTTGATCACAGCATCCAGGTCGAGGGTCTTGAACTCCTCGGCGTAGTTGAACTCCTTGCCCATGGGGTCAGACAGGGGCGAGTTCTGGTGCAAGATCTTCAGGTTCAGTTGATTCGGCCACCAGTCTGCGTTCGTTGTGGCTCCAGCCACTGTGTGTTTGTGAGCGCCGCTCATTACTGGGCACTTGGCTTCGGTTGACATGGTTCTCTCCTTTGGTTGTTTGCAACAATAAATGGGCCCACCGATAAACTCAGATGAAAACATACTCGCATTTCAAGATCTGAATTGCATTAATTATCTATCAGCGCGGCAGGTCTGAACTGCCCATCAGGAATTCGTCCACGGCGCGCGCGCACTGGCGGCCTTCGCGTATCTGCGCGCGCACCGAGGCGTTGACCAGAGCCGCGCAAGGGTTTCAAGGGATAGTTTAGATACAATGGGGTGTGGGTGGCGAATTGCTACTTCAGGCCGCCACCGGAAAGCGAAACAGCCCACGGCAATGGCCGCGCCAGCCGTAACGGTCCAATTGCGCGCGCACCACCTCCCCTGACCGGGCCGCCGGTATCGAGCCGATCGCGGAGAAAAGGACAATCGCCCAAAAACAAGGACACTTGCGGGTTCTGTTGCTATCCGCTTCGGAAAGCGGACGCGGGTTCGGTTCCGTATTCCACCACCAATACTCAAAGTCCCAACCCTTATCGGTTGGGATTTTTTTTGCCCGCTCCCCCAGTGAAAACGCCTTTGGCCTCGCGAGCGTCGCGCCCTGGGCGGCGCGTTTTCCGGCCCAATTACCTTAAATTTCTCTCTCTCTTATCAGTAGGGACGCGAGCGCTCGCGACGCCCCTTCGAGTATTTTCAATGACTTACAGGCAGCAGGTTCGATAAGTAATTTGGTCGCGCGGTGGGGAATCGAAAAAGGATTGGCACGGTATGCCAGAATTGATGCTGGTTGCCTCCGCGCATTCCCTGATGTCCCTGAGAACCCTCGCACGCAAAACTACTGCAGTTTCAGTAGCTGCCTATTTTTTACGCTACGGGGCGAGCCCGATCTCTGGCGCAAAGATCTCACCGGCTCAGTCAA
>CAMDRT010000071.1 GCA_945906815.1 Bordetella parapertussis | reverse complement strand
TTGATGAAAATCACCGTGGTGTTGGAGCGCTTGATGTTGGCGGTCAACTTGCGCAGCGCCTGCGACATCAGGCGCGCCTGCAAGCCCATCTGCGGTTCGCCCATTTCGCCTTCGATCTCGGCGCGCGGCACCAGCGCCGCGACGGAGTCGACCACCACCACATCCACCGAGCCCGAGCGCACCAACATGTCGGCGATTTCCAGCGCTTGTTCGCCGTTGTCGGGCTGCGAGATCAATAAGTCCTCAACCTTGACCCCGAGCTTGGCCGCGTATTGCGGATCCAGCGCATGTTCGGCATCGATGAACGCCGCGGTGCCGCCGAGCTTTTGCATCTGCGCGATCACGGATAAGGTGAGCGTGGTTTTGCCCGAAGACTCCGGGCCGTAAATTTCTACCACCCGCCCGCGCGGCAAGCCGCCGATGCCCAGCGCGATATCCAGCCCCAGCGAGCCGGTGGAAACCACCTGTATGTCCTTCGCAATATCGGAAGTGCCCAGGCGCATGATGGAGCCCTTGCCGAACTGCTTCTCGATTTGAGACAGCGCTGCCGCCAGCGCTTTGCCTTTGTTGTCATCCATGCTGGTCTCCCTAATTGTTTCTTTCGTCTCTTTGGCCATGGGCATCTCTCGCGCTTTTATGCAATAAAAATGCATTATGGCACAGATTGCCGTAATACTGTATAAAAATACAGTTATCGGGAATTTTGTCTACGTCAAATTAAATTGTTATTTAAAAACAAATACTTACCCCAGGATCGCGCAGCTTACTGCATCCCCATGCCCGCGGCACGTAACACCTTGCCCATACGCGCGATCTCTGCAGTCATGGTCGCCACCAGTTCTTCCGGCGCGCTCGGCAGCGGATCTATGCCCGCTCTCAGGAACAACTCTCTCGCCTCTGCCGACAGCAGATAGCGCGATACCTCCTGATGCAGCCGGGAGACGATGGCCGGCGGCGTTTTTGCCGGGGCCAAAAGCGCATGCAGGGTTTCCGAGAGATATCCCGGCACGCCCGAAGCGGCGATGGTCGGCACACCGGGCGCTAACGGTGACGGCTGCGCACTGCCCACCGCAAGCGCGCGCAGTCTTCCCGACTTTACGTGCGTCGCCGCGCCCCCCGCCGAGCCGAACATGGTGTGGATTTCCCCGCTGATCACGGCGGTCGTTGCCGGTCCGCTGCCCTTATACGGCACACGCACGATCTTCACCCCCGCCATGGTGTCGAACAACACCGCGCCCATGAAATTCGAACTGCCCACGCCACCCACCGCGACGTTAAGCTCACCCGGCTTTGCTTTGGCCAGCGCGATCAATTCCCGGACCGACTTCACCGGCAGCGAAGGATGAACCACCAGGATATTGGGTGCCCGGTCCACCAGCGTGATGGCAGCGAAATCTTTGATCGCGTCATAGTTCGCCTTTTCGAGCAGCGGACCTATCCAGTGCGCGCTGCCAGTGACCAGCAGCGTATAACCATCGGCGGGCGCCTTGGCCACCAGATCCGCAATCAGGATGGTCGGACGATTATCCACGATCACCTGCTGGCCGAGCGGGCCACTAATCGCGCGCGCGATCAGGCGCGCCGGAAAATCGTTGCCGCCACCCGCAGGCGAAGTGATGATGCGTAGCGGCCTCGCCGGGTACTCCTGGGCGGCCACCTGCCCGACACCAAAACTCGCAAGGTTCACCCCACCGGCCACAGCCACTGCAAACAGACAGACCACAGATTTCATGCTTTCCTTCTCGCGTTATCAATAAGGTGAGGCACGCATGGTACATGCAAGCGTATGCAAAGCCAGCGCCGTGTCCCAAACGGGTGCAATTCAAACTGAGGTGGAAGCATAGCTGTCTGCACCACGGGAAGTTCCTTCCCCTTCAGGGGGAAGGTTAGGATGGGGGTGGGGTTACACGCCGGCACAACAGTCGGTGGCACCCGTTGCCCCCACCCCCATCCCCGCCTTCCCCCTGAAGGGGAAGGAGTTTCTTTGATTTGCATGAATTCCCATGCTTCCACATCACTTTGAATCGCACACGTCCCCAACCGTCGCCTACCGCACGCAACCACTACCTGCCGCACACATCGTCCACGCTGTTCTTCCAGCCGATATAGCGGCAAATCGCATACGCGAGAAATCCTGCGCTGGTCAGCGTAAACACCAAATGGGCATAGTGCCCGGCGATAAAATCCTGGCACGCTATCTGCAGCCACCACGCGAGCAGCGCATACTCGGCCAGCACGTATCCCGCCGGGGCGCTGGTGCGCCCCGGCACTTTCGGCGTGCGTGCAAAAACGCTTCTGCGCGATGTAATAGCCTGCTGCAAAGACTTCAACACGCCGCCTAGACTCACCAATATCAGCAGCAAGTTTAGCGCATAGACCCTGAATAGATCGGTAGGGCGGTATCCGGCATGGACGAGATCCCTTGCATACAGCAGAAAGTAGGGCACTACCGTGAGCGGTAGCCACGGGTTGCGCAAACTCAGTTCAAACGAATACGCGAACAGGATGAGCAAACCGATATTCACTGCTGCCAGCGATACCAGATAGTGGCAAAGGAAAAAACCTTCTGCCAGCTTGCGCATCCGCGACGGCCCCCGCTTCAGATAGCGCAGCAGTTTGGGCAGAATAATGAGTCCGCCGTTTGCCCAGCGCCTGCGCTGAATCAACAGCGCACCAAAATCCGGCGGCGTGGCGCTGTAGGCGAGGCGCTCCGGGTAGTTGTAGAGTTGCCAGCCGCGCGCCACGAGATCTATGCTCGATTCGGTGTCCTCGATTACGGTGCGGTCCTGAATGAATCTCGTCACCGTGAAACCGCGCTCGCTGTGCGTTTCGGCGATATCTTCCAAAGCGCTTTTTCGCAACAGGGCATTGGCGCCTACCCAGTAGGTGCCGCCGAAAGCCGTGAATCCCTGATGGATGTTGAATTGAATGTCGGTGGTTGCTCCGGCAACATACTCCAGCGTTCCCACCGCTGCCGGAATCGAGCTATAGGGCGTCTGTGCCACCGCCAGACGTTCATGGCCCGGCGCCAGCATGTAGTGGATCAGCTGCGGCGCGTAGCCGGGTAGCAGTATGCTGTCGGCATCCAACGTCATCACAAATTCGGCATCGGGCACGTGCAAGGTCGCGGTGGCCTCGGCGCAACGCTCCAGGTGCAGGTCATCGTCGTACCCCATCTCCCGAAAGTGCCCGCCCATGAGACCGATATAAGCATTCAGATTCATCGCTTTGTTCGGTTCGTGCGCGAGGTTCTCATATCTTTTCCGCTGGAAACTCGAAAACTCCACCGCGAACAGACAGGCCAGTCTGCGGTATTCGGCTCGCAGTTGCGCGGGCAGCAGCGCGCTCGCGTGTACACCCGCTGTCATCTGCTGCGCCCGCGCCCGGTGCTGTGCGGCAAGCGCCAGCAAAACCTCATCGCGCAATAAAATGTCGCCCGGCGCATCACCGGCCATGCACGCTGCTTGCTCTTCGAGCCATGCGGCGGCATCCTCGTAAAGACCGCCGATGCGCACGGCCTCCCCGTGCAGGTCAACAGCGGCAGCGCCAGCGCAGCGGCTTTCGTAGGCAGCAGCTGCGCGCGCCAGCTTCTCTGCCATGCCCGCAAAGCGCGTACCCAACTGCGCAATCATGGATTCCGTGTCACGCAGCGCCCGCGCATCCTCGGTGCTGGTGGGGTTGGGTGGATCATCAATCAGCAGCACCACCCGCCGCTGCGGATAAATCTGCAGCGCTGCGGACAGCAACGTGCGCCGCACCAGCGACGCCTCCTCGCGGTACGAGGGCACCAGCACCGTCAGCGCAGGCGCGTTGCCCTCGAAGAGTTTTTCGAGCACCGCAGCCGGCGCGGCACTATGCGCCAGCCGGCGTTTGTAGTACCCCATGCGCGAGAATTGGTAAACCAGGTTTCCCCACGTCAGCACTGCCACAATCAGCATAAACAGCACTTGGCTGAGTAGCGCCGCCACCTCGCCGCGCTGCGCCAAACTGCGCAGCGTCGCGCCAAATTCGAGAGCGAGAAAAGCACATGCTGTGAGGGTGAAAATGTATGCCACCGCACTCATCACCAGCTCGCGGCGGCCAGAAGTTACGCGGGGTACGCGAGGTACGCGGCGCGAATTAACTACGGCATCCGCGGTATGGTTATCAGTGTCCATAATCGTAACGGTAGACCAGCGCCTCGGAAAAAACCCGCAGCAACCGGAATTCGGGCGTGGTGTCGAGGAATGCCCGATCCGGTTTGAACGCGGGGAAGGTGGAATGCGTTTCCTGGATGCCGCTAGGCAAATAGTACACGAGAAAGCCCGGACGATTCATGACGCCGCGCCACGCGTTATCGAAATTGCCCTGAATCTCCAGCAAAGAGACAGTGCGGCGCTGCGAATAATAGGCGAACACCGGAAAGTTGTGCGCAGCGTAGAGGGTGTCCGCAGGCGTGGATATCTCGCGCAAGTAGTGGCCGATCTGCACCGCCTCCCGCGTTGAACGGTCTACCCACGGCTCGGCGCGCGTGGGGTCCAGCCAGGGTTGGGTCAGTTTTTGCAGCGATGGCGCGTAATCCACGGCTGCCACGCTTATGCCCAGCAGCAAGCCCGCCCACTGCAGAGCAATGGCCTGGCGTTTGCAGCAGTGAAATATCTCGCTCAGGCCCAGCGCAGCGACGATCATCACCGGTATGCCCAACGGCAGCAAATAGCGTACCTCCTTATGCGGGATAGACAGCATATAGAGCAGGAACAATGCCCCCCATAACAACAGCACTGTGCAGCGCTTGTGCGCATCGCTCAGGGTAGTCATTGCGCGCCATGAGGCCAGCCGCTCGCCGTTGCGCGCGCGCCAGGCCCAGCGCGCCACGGGAAGCAGGATGCCCGCGGCGAAAAAAAACCACAGGCTGAGGGGAAATACCTGCAGCAGTGCGTCCCAGTAAAACCCGGCAGGCACGGCAGCGGTCCACTCGGTGACTATGCGCCGCGCATGGGCAAACGGAAAATAGAAACTACCCAGCCGCAGTTGCGCCCAGATCAGGTACGGTGTCATGGCTGCCACCGTGGCCACCAGCAGCAGCGTCAGCTGTCGCGTCTTGCGGGGAGAAAACACCGCCTCCAGAATGAAGTAGAGCAGCAAAAAAAGCGCAGTAAACCGCGTCTGAATCGCCAGCGCGAACATGACACCCGCACCACAAGCGTAACGCGCCCCGTGCTTGTCGAATAACCACATGGCCGCCAGCAGCAGCGTGACTGCGGGCGCGTCGGTCAGCAACTGGTGTGAGGCACCCACGTAGTATGGGGTGAACGCAAACAGCAAAGCGCTGAACACTGCGGCAGCGACCCCGAATAGCGGGCGCACCAACAGAAATACAAAAACCACCGTCAGCGTGCTGACTATGCCCTGCACCAGATTGGCGACGTAGACATGGTCCCAGAGTGCGAATCCGCACGCGTACAGCAATGGCAGCAACGGTGGCCGGTAATTCAGCTCATGGTAGTTGTCGCGGCCATCGAGGATGACTCTGGCGTTCTGCAGGAACACCGTCTCATCCCAGAAATGGCTATAGGTCAGGGGAAGAGTTCGGATCAGCAGCGCCAGCAGCAGCGCGAGCGCAACCATCACGTAGACGGTAGTCGCTCTGCGCCTCATGGTGTGTAGTCGCAGCAGACCAGGGCGCGCTTGCGCCTAGGGTTCCTGTACGACTTGCAGCACCCGCTCCAGCGCAAACGCCACCGCCTGCCTGCGCACGGCCTCGCGATCTCCAGCGAAGCACTGGATCACGGTTTGCACCGCACCGGACTTCATCCCCCAGCCAAAACACACGGTGCCGACGGGTTTTTGCGGCGTGCCGCCCGACGGACCCGCGGTACCACTGACCGACACCGCCACTTGCGCGTGGCTGCGTTCCAGCGCGCCGGCGGTCATTTCACGCACGGTCTGTTCAGACACTGCGCCGTGCGCCTCCAGCGTCTCGGCTTTGACGCCGAGCATTTCGCGTTTGGAAATATAGGTGTAGGTCACAAAGCCGCGCTCGAACCATGCCGAGCTGCCGGGCACCGCGGTGACGGCCTGCGCAATCCAGCCGCCGGTACAGGATTCGGCGGCGGCCATCATCATGCCCTTGGCCTTAAGCGCTTGGCCGACACCTGCGGCCAGTGCATATAGTTTTTCGTCGGTCATGGTTTCACTCGATCAGGGTTTTCGCCAGCGCCAGCACCAACAGCGTGTAAGCGGCAGCGAGCAAGTCATCAAACATGACACCGAATCCGTTTTTTAGCGTTCGATCATAGTGGCGTATCGGCGGCGGCTTCACAATATCAAAAAACCGGAACAGCGCAAACGCCGCCATCTGCCATGCCCACCCCGCCGGCGTGAACATCAGCACCAGCACAAACGCCACCGTTTCATCCCACACCATGCCGCCGTGATCGGCAACACCGAGGGCGCGCCCGGTAACCTGGCAGGCCCACACGCCCACCCCAAAAAGAATAATAAAAACAATCAGTTGCGTTACGACATCGCTAGTCGCCGCGAGCCACGCAAAGAGCGGGAAGGCGAGCAGCGTGCCCAAGGTGCCGGGTGCGAACGGCAGCAACCCCACGCCGCCGGCAAATGCGATGGCGTGTGCAGGGTGCGCGTAGACAAAACGCAGCGAGGGGTGCGGCGGCAAGCGCGCAGGCAGCAAGCGCGCAGGCGGCGCTGACTCAGCCAAAGTGATCGAACCCGCGCTGCGCAAACCGCAGCGGCAGTCCATCCGCATCCATCACCGCCACAGCGGTGGCGCCCGCCGGCGCATGCAGGATGCGCCCGATGCAGGTGAGCGCTGTGCGCGTGCGCACCCCGGCGCGCAACACCGCTGCACGCTTCGCGGCGGGTGCGGTAAAACACAATTCATAATCGTCGCCACCCGCCAGCAGCGCACCCTGCGCCACTGCGCAACCCGCCATCGCGCGCATCAATGGGGAGCGCGGCAGTGCGTCGATCTGAACCACGGCCGCCACGCGCGAGCGCTCACAGATGTGGCCCAGATCGCCCAGCAATCCGTCGGAAATATCAATCGCGCTGTGCGCAATGCCGCGCAGCGCGACGCCCAGCGCGACGCGGGGCGTGGGTTTATCCAGCCGCAACGCCGCTAGCGCCAGTTGTTTTTGGGTCAGTGCTATTTTTTTATGGCGCGCGGCCACCGCCAGCGCGGCATCACCGAGGCGGCCTGACACCCACACCTCGTCACCCACGCGTGCGCCGTCGCGCCGCAGCGCTGTCGCGGCAGGCACTACTCCCATGATCTGCACGCACAGGTTAAGCGGCCCACGCGTGGTGTCACCACCGATGAGATCGACGTTATGCGCGCGCGCCAGTCGCATAAATCCTCGTGTAAACGCCGCCAGCCAGCGCGCATCGGCCGTGGGCAGCGCCAGCGCCAGCGTCGCCCAGCGCGGTGTCGCGCCCATCGCCGCCATGTCCGACAAATTCACCGCCAGCGTTTTGTGGCCCAGCGCAGCGGGATCGGCGCCTTTGAAAAAATGCCGGCCCTCAACCAGCATGTCCGCGGATATCGCCACTACGCAACCGCGCCGCGGCCGGATCAGCGCCGCATCGTCACCCACGCCGAGCAGCGTGTGCCGCGTGCGATGGGTGAAATACTTGCCGATCAGGCTGAATTCGCTATGCACGAAATTGAGCACAAAATTGAGCACACAATGGAGCACACAATGGAGCAGAAAATGGAGCACACCACTGCGCGCGTAGCAGAGCGCCTGGCACTGGATGCATTTTTACCGTGACTGCGTGTTTGCTGCAGCCATGGCCTTACGCTGCGCTTCGAGTTGGGCGAGATCGCGCGCGGCCTTCTTTTTCATCATCAACGGCATCCAGAAATCCACCATGGCGAAGCCCAGAAAAAACAGCAGCAGCATGGTAATTTTGTCTTCCGGCAAAAAGTCGCGGCCAAATAACAGGATATAGACGGCGATCAGCAGATTCACCACGCCAGCGGCATAGAACATGAACACGCGCTTTTTTAACTTGTCGTCCATCAATGACTCCGTAACATGCGTTGCACCCAACCGGTATTTTAGCGAACCGCGGGCGCTGCACGCGCCGCACGCACTTCGGCTGAGCGCAAACTCGCCGCGAGTTTGTCGAGCACGCCGTTCACGTACTTATGGCCGTCGGTGCCGCCGAAGGCTTTAGCCAACTCCACCGCCTCATTGATCACCACCCGGTATGGCACTTCGGGATGGCGCAGGAATTCGCAGCCAGCGATCATCAAAATGGCGCGCTCAATCGGCGACACCTGCGCCACGGGCCGATCCAGACACCGCGTGAGATGCTCGTCGATGCTGTCAGCGTCGTGTATGGTGCCATCCAGCAGATCACGAAAATACAGCGGGTCGCACTTGTCATAGCCCCTGAACAGCGCAATGTCCTGAGCAATTTCCTCCGCCGCTGGTTTGGCCAGCAGCCATTGATACAAGCCTTGCAGCGCAAATTCGCGCGAGCGGTGACGAGCGGATTTCACGTCTTGAGACTCACGCGATTAGCACACCATAAGCAATTGTTATTAATCACTTTATTTCACGAATTAAATGAACCATTTCCACCGCTACCCGCGCGCAGTCAGCCCCTTTTTGCGCCATACGGGCGAGCGCTTGAGCGTCGTCTTCGGTGGTCAAAATGCCGTTAGCTATGGGCACGCCGGTATCAAGTTGGACGCGCGTGATGCCGGCACTCGATTCATTGGATACGATTTCAAAGTGATAGGTTTCGCCGCGTATGACCGCGCCCAATGCGATCAGAGCCTCGTACGCCCCGCTACGCGCCATGGTCTGCAACAGCAGCGGAATTTCCAGCGCACCCGGCACGGTGGCCACAGCGATGTCTTGCGCAGTGACGCCCAGCCGGATGAGTTCGGCGGTGCAACTGGCCAGCAAGCCATCGCCAATATCGCTGCTAAAACGGCCAACCACAATGCCAATGCGCAGCCCCGCGCCGTTGTGATTCGTCGGGATTTCTCGGTAGGTGATCATTTGTACTTAGTGAACGGGTGAACGGGTGAACGGGTGAACGGGTGAACGAGTGAGCGGGTGAACGGGTGAACGGGTGAACGGGTGAACTAGTGAACTAGTGAACGGGTGAACGGGTGAACGGGTGAACTAGTGAACGGGTGAACTAGTGAACTAGTGAACGGGTGAACTAGTGAAATGCCTCTCCTGCGCTGCGGCGCTGGCGGCGCGAGTAGCCAGCGGCACACCGCAGGATTACGCGTTCACTCGTTAACGCGTTCACACGTTCACCGCTTTATGTTCAGGCTGCAAATACCCCACCACCTCAAGATCAAATCCGGCCATGCTGGGCATGCGGCGCGGCACCGCCATCAGACGCATCTTTTTAACCCCGAGGTCGCGCAAGATCTGCGCGCCAATGCCATAGTTGCGCAACGCCATTTTGGGCAGTTCGCGGCTGTCCGCCGCACGCGCGCGGTCGAGCAGCGCCTCGGCGGTTTCCTGCCGGTGCAGCAGCACAATCACGCCGCACTGCGCCTTGGCGAGGGTTGCCAGCGCATCGTTGAAGTTCCATGAATGGGTGGTGCTGCCCGCATCCAGCAAATCAATCACCGACACCGGTTCGTGCACGCGCACCAGCGCCTCTTGCGTCGCGCTGATCGTGCCTTTGACCAGCGCCAGATGCGTCTCGCAGCCGATGCGGTCACTGTAGGCATGCAGCCGGAAGCGGCCATGCACGGTTTCAATGTCACGTTCGGCGGCGCGCACGATCAGTGATTCCGTGCGGCCGCGATGCTGAATCAAATCCGTGATGGTGCCAATCTTGAGCCCATGATGCGCCGCGAACGGAATCAAGTCCGGCAGACGCGCCATCTCGCCATCGTCTTTGAGTATTTCGCAAATCACCGACGCCGGCGCCAGCCCTGCGAGCCGCGCCAGATCGCAACCCGCTTCGGTATGTCCGGCGCGCACCAGCACGCCGCCTTCCTGCGCCATCAGCGGAAATATATGACCCGGCTGCACCAGATCGCGCGGGCTGGCGTCGGGCCGGGTCGCCGCACGCACAGTGGTCGCCCGATCGGCGGCGGAAATGCCGGTGGTCACGCCTTCAGCGGCTTCAATCGAAACGGTGAAGTTAGTGCCCAGCGGCGAACGGTTGTTCGACACCATCAGTGGCAAATGCAGTTGGCGGCAACGCTCCGCGGTCAGCGTGAGACAAATCAATCCGCGCCCGTAGCGCGCCATGAAATTGATGGCCTCGGCAGTGGCATGCTCTGCCGCGATCAACAAATCGCCTTCGTTCTCGCGGTCTTCCTCATCCACCAGCACCACCATGCGCCCGGCGCGAATTTCAGCGATGATTTCCGCCGGTGGACTGATGGTGACGGCTGCTGACGGTGAATTCACGAAGGTGCCCCAAAAGCATTAAGGCTCTCGACATAACGCGCCATAATAGGTAATTGGCCTTTAACCATATGTTTTCAAAGTATTTTACAAAGCGATGGGAATACCGCCAAGAATACCGTAATCGATGCGGATTTCCAGTATCGGAGCGGATCAGATGCAAGGGTGCATATGATACAGGACGCCGCGCCCATCCTGTCCACGTCAAAAGCGGGGGCGACTGCTGCGGTACCTATCGTGCGCCCTGATCAGCGGCCTTCAGACCCGTGTTTCGGGGGGGGGGGGGGTGAAGCCACATTGAACCAGAAGTCCATGATCTTCCCCAGCGCTACCGTCAGCGCCGGGTAGTTGTGCGGCTTGACGACGTAGGCACAGCAGTGATTCTGGTAGCAAAGATGCACCTCAGCGGGGTCTTCCGAGGTCGAGAAGATCACCACCGGAATGCACCTCAGCGCAAAGTCCTGCTTGACCTCGACCAGCACGTCCAGCCCGCTGATGCCCGGCAGACTCAGGTCGAGGAGGATGAGATCAGGTCTGAGCGCATCCGCGTAGTTCCCTTCGCGGCGCAGATAGGCCAGCGCATCCTCACCCGTTTCGACGACGCGCATGTTGACAGGCACGCCCAACTTCTTCAGACAGCTCCGCGTCAACTCGGCATCTGAGCGATTATCCTCAACCACCAGCAGCTCGCGCCACTGGGGTTCTTTTCGCCACGACACTGACTGCGCTGCGCCTGTGTCTCCCGCGGCCCCTCCACCCGGTGCCTCGATCGCTGTCAATATCACTCTCCGTTAACGATGGTGAACCAGAACCGGCTGCCGCGTCCGGGGATCGAATCTACCCCCACGCTGCCCCCGCGGAATTCGACGATGCGCTTGACCAGTGCGAGCCCGATGCCGGTGCCCGGATAGCGCTCGTGGGTATGCAAGCGGCGGAACACCTGGAATATACGCTCCTGGTATCTGGACGCAATGCCGATGCCGTTGTCCTCGACCGCAACCCGCCAGGCACCGTCCTTCTGTTCGGCACTGACATGCACGCGCGCGGGCTCGGTGCCGTGGAACTTGATCGCGTTGCCGATGAGATTACGCAGCACCAGCACGATTTCAGTGCGCACGCCCTGTATGCGCGGCAGGGCGTCGTGGCTGAGGCTGCCGCCCAGCGCTGTGAGCGCGTCGCGCAGCGTTCCCATGGCGTCCTGCAGCGACTCTTCCAGGTTGAATTCTTCGATGATCGCTTCAGCGTCAGTCGCTTTCGCATAGATGAGCAGGTCCCTCGTCAGCGCCTGCATCCTCGCTGACCCCTCGATGATGTGGCCGAACTGCCTTACGCTGTCCGCGTCCAGGCTGCCCTGCAGTTTCTCCCGCAGCAGGCCACCGAAGTTCGAGATGGCGCGTAACGGGGTCTGCAGGTCGTGCGCAGCGACCGTGGCGAATTCCGTCAAAGACTGATTGCTGCGCTCGAGTTCGCGCACGGAGCGCCGCAGTTTGGCAGTGCGCTCGGCCACGCCGCTCTCCAGCGTTGCGTTCAGCTCCCGGAGCGCAGTTGCATGTTGTATCAGCGAGGCTTCGCCCGCGAGGATGCGCCTGCCCGTCCAGACCCCGAGACCGAGCGTCGCACCTACTCCCAGGACGAGCATGGCGAGTGCGAGCCGGACGATCAGGCCGATATCGGCGATGGCCGCGTCTCTCGCGATTCTGTAGCCCATCGCTGCCTGCGGCTGCAGCTTGTCGTCGAGAAACTTTTCTCCCGCCTTCACAACCTTGCGCATCAGGGCAAGGTTCTCGACGACGCCCGCCCCGCTGGGGTCTGCCAGAATGCGATTGCCCACCTCTCGTACTGCCAACCAGATGGCCTCGAACTCGCGCAGCAAGGCGTCCTGTTCAGCGGTTCTCTCTAAGCTGCGGTAGCTCTCCAGCGCTTTATCTACAGCCCCGGCATCTTCGCGCGCTTGATCGAGATCGGCCTTATCCGGAGCGACCTGGTAGCGGCGCACGGCGAGGCCGTAGCCCAGGAGGTTGATTTCCATTTCGTGCGCGGCCACGGTGCGCTGGCGATCCACGGTAGTCGCCTCGGTCACCTGCCCCTGGGCATCGATGGCAGTCCAGATGACAGGCACGAGGAGCACGAAGAAAAGCCCCACCAGCAGCCCAAACGTGACCCACAGATGC
>CAMDRT010000070.1 GCA_945906815.1 Bordetella parapertussis | reverse complement strand
AGGATCTGGCGCACCAGGTCGCGCCCGCGCACCCCCGCCTGTAGTATCTGCTGCAGGCTCTCGCGCGCGTGCGCTATATGGCCCGCGTCCTGCAGCGCCAGTTCAGCGTTGCCCAGGATGAGCGCGATGATGTTGTTAAAGTCGTGCGCTATGCCCCCCGCCAGCGTGCCGATGGCCTGCATCTTCTGCGCTTCGCGCAGTTGCGCTTCGAGCGAGGCGCGCGCTTCCTCGGCCTGCTTGCGCCCGCTGATGTCGCGCGAATGGCCCACCAGGCCCACCACCTCGCCTTGCGCGGCGCGGATCGGCGCCTTGATGATGTCGCGCCAGGTGTTGTCCAGGCTGGCGTAGCGCTCGAAGTGCAGCGGCACCGGCGAGGCCATGGCCGCACGGTCTTCTTCGTTCACCCTTTGCGCTTCGTCCGCTTGCCAGAATTCGCTCAAGTTCCTGCCGATGATCTGCGCCTCGGGTATGCCGAGCACCGCTTCTAAGCTGCGGTTGAGCACGAGATAACGGCCTTGCGCATCTTTGAGCCAGACGCGATCCGGGATGCCGTCGAGCAGCGCGCGCAGTTGCAGGTGCGTGGTGCGTAGCGCGGCGTCGGCCTGCTTGCGTTCGCTGATGTCTTCGATGACGCGTATGTAATACAGCGGAGCGCCGGCATCGTCACGCGCCAGCGATTCGGTGCGCCTCACCCACACCAGGGTTGCGTCCTGGCGCAGGTAACGCTTATCCTGCGAGAAATGGTCGATGCTGCCAGACACCAGCTGCACGCGCTGTGTGCTGCCCATGCCGAGGTCGTCGGGGTGGCTGTACAAGCCGGAGGGCTGGCCCAAGAGTTCCTCTCGCGCATATCCGGTGATATCGCAGTAGCGCCGGTTCACTTCGATGTGGCGGTTTTGCAGATCGAAATGGGCGATGCCCACTGCGGCCTGCTCAAAGGTCGCGCGAAAGCGCGCTTCGCTGTCCTGCAACGCGCTTTGCGCCTGCTTGAGCGGCGTAATGTCCCGTATCGTGCCGGAAGCGCCGGTCAGTTTTCCGGCGCTATCGCGGATCGGCGAAACGCGGGTCAACACCGTGATGATCTGGCCGTCGCGGGTTAGGCATTGGTATTCACGCGTCACCCCTGCCTCGTGCAGCAGCTGCGCATTGTTTGTTGCCGTGTTGCTGGAAGAGCCCGGCGGCAGGATGAGGGAGATTGGCTGGCCGACAGCTTCCGCAGCGCTGTAACCGAACATGCGTTGCGCACCGGCGTTCCAGGTGAGGATGACGCCGTCGAGCGCGCGGCTGTAAATGGCGTCGCTCGAGTGCTCGACGATGGCCACCAGCTGCGTGCGCAGCGCGTCGCTGCGCCGCAGCCGCAGCAGCAGGCCCGACAGCAGCCCGATCACCAACAGCGTGCACAGTCCCGCCGCCAGCGCACGTGTGCGCCAGCCCGTGAGCATCTCGTCGCGCGCAACGCCGACCGCGACGAAGAAGGGATAGCTATCGAGCTTGTGGTGACTGTAAATGCGCACTCTGCCGTCCATGGCGGCGGCAAACGTGAGAGTTGCCGTGCGCTGGGTGCTGGTGAATGCGCTACGTGCCGGATGGGCCGGCGGCAACGCTGTATTGAGCCTGCCTTCAAGCGCCGGCCAGCGCAGCACCTGCCTGAAATCGTCACTGCGGTAAATAGAGACGACGCCCCCCGCGCCGACCTCCAGCGTCTGAAACAGTTGCTGGAAGTGATCGAGTTCGATCAAGGCTGCCACGGCGCCGCGGAACACGCCCTGTGCGTCGCGCAGCGCGGTGACGAAAGCAATACCGGGCCGGCCCGTGCTACGCGCAGTGACCACCTCTGAAAACACGCTGCCGGCGCGCGGGTTGTCGCGCACCAGGCGAAAGTGTGCGCGATCGGCAATATTCGGCAGTCGTGGACTGTCAAAGGAGGAGTACAGGGTGTCGCCGTGGGCGTCGAAGATCGACACGCCAGCCAGTTCCGGGAAGTGCGCCAGAGCGGTTTTCAACCGGGTGTTAATCTGCGGGTTGGCGGATACCGCGTCTCGCTGCAGCGCGCTTGGCGGGGTGGTGCGCGCCAGTCGCTGCAATTCGGCGTCGGCACGGCGCAGCGTGGCGTCCAGCTTCGCTTCCAGTATCGCGGCATAGCCGCGGGTCTTGGACTCGGCAGCGTGGATGACTTCGTGATAGCCCGACCAGATCAAAAGGCCCACCACCGCGATCACGGCGAGCGCGCTCAAGTCCAGCACCAGCAGCACTTTATGTCGATGCTTCATGGGACAGATCCTGTAAGCTACTTGTGGATGACTTAACCCACGAGGAATCATGGCAACAGACTAGCAGCATAACGCACTGCAAGTGATCCCGTCACCCACCCAGCGCACCTGCGTAAGTGGTTGATTCAGAAAGCGATGCGCTCATCGATGGGCGGCACGGGCAGCTGCTGTGGCGGGCCTGAGCAGCGGCTTAAACCCGCTATGAAAATTTGACAGGATCAAGCTAACGCGGTATGAGGTAGCTGCTTAATTTGCAGTGTATTGCGTTCGCCGCATAGCGCCCTAAAGAAAGCTGGAAAGTTGCCGTTATTACCTAGTGTGAAATTCCATAGGGGGCACTGACAGTGCTTGATGCGACCGAGATCCGCAGCGCCGGCCACCTACCGCAAAGGGTATCCCGAAATTGAGCACGCGCGGCCGCATAGTATTCGATACCCTATCGGATGGCGTGCTTATCGTCTCGCGCCGGGGCGAGCTGCGCTATGCCAACGCTGCCGCGCAGGCGCTCCAGGCGTGGCAGGCCGGATCCCGCCTGGAAGCGGGGGCGTTGCTCGATGTGGTGGACGCCATTGCAAGCGGCAGGGTCACGCCGCCTCACCGCATCGTATGTACGGTAGCGGATCGGCGGGGCGTGCCGGTCACCCTGTACGAAGCCGCGCAAGGCGGGGACCTGTTCATCGTCCTCGGTGCCGCGCCTGTCGCGGCCACGCCGGACTTGCGCCTGGCCAACTTCATGCGCTTGCTGCATGCGGAACTCGGACCCGAGCTGGAGCGCGTAACCGCGGATTCCCGGCAGGCTGCCACGCTCGGCCGACGGCTTACCCGGCTCGGCAAGCTCGCCCAGGCGCACCTGGAAGGACCGCTGGTCGATAAGGAGCGCCTCACGCTTACCGAGCTGGCGCTGCATGCGCTGGGTGCGGTGAGCGCGCAGGCGAAGCGCCGCGGCATACGCATCGTCACTAGGGGTTTCACCGACCTCCTGCCAACCGTGTACGGCAGCCGCAAGTGGTTGACCCTGGCATTGGGCGAATATCTCGAGCACGCGATCAGGGATGCCAGGAGGGACACGGTGATGGAGATGCGCGCGATGCAGTACGGCGCGTTCGTCACTATCGCCGTGCGCAACCGCGGCCACGGCATACTCGCGCATGTGCGCGACGCGCTGTCGCGCGGACAGCCGGCGGCCCCGGCCGGCGGTGGCGCAGTGGCGCCCCTGCCGCGCATAGGGCTATCGATCTGTTCCCGTGTCCTTGAGTTGCACGGCGGGCACGTGCGCATCGAATCCGATGAGGAAACATTCACCGATTTTATTTTCGAGCTGCCCACCGGAGGTCCGGCGCAGGAGGAAGCTGCGCAAGGCATTATGCAAGCCCAACGTTACGCGCAAGACCTCGCGCAATTAATGGCCAGGAGGCGTGGCAGTACGCGCGCCGCGGCCGCCACCATTCAACTAGAAAGCTCCCCATGACCAAGATTCTGATCGTCGAGGACCAGCCGGATATCCGCAAACTTGTGCGCATGACGCTTGAGTACGAACAATATGAATTGCACGAAGCCTCCGAAGGCGAGACCGGGCTGGACATGGTGACCACCGTATGTCCGGATATTGTGCTGCTGGATGTCATGATGCCGGGCTCGCTCGACGGCCTGCAAGTGTGCGAGCGCGTCAAGTCCAATCCGAAAACCCGTCATACGGCGGTCATTCTGCTTACCGCACGCGGCCAGCAGGCGGACGTGCAGGCGGGCAGGGATGTGGGTGCGGATGCCTATCTGGTCAAACCGTTCAGCCCGCTCGAACTGATCGACAAGGTCGAGGAACTGGCTGCCCGGCGCCGGCCCGGCGCTGGAGAGTTTCTACAATGACGGTATTGGCCGCTGCGGCCCCGCTGCCTGCCACGGCGTGTGTCGAGGCGGCGCACGACGGACGGGAAATGCTCACCGCCCAGATGTTCCGTACGCTCGAGGATTTGCGCACCACGCTGCGCGCGCGCGATCTCGCGTACACGGAACTCGAACGGGCGCACGAGGACACGCTGCTGCGACTCGCCATGGCGGCGGAACACAAGGACGACGACACGGGTGTTCACGTCGTGCGTATCGGTGCGCTGTCGGCGATTATGGCGCGCGCCTGCGGCATGCCCGAGGCGTGGAGCCGGCGGTTGGGGCTGGCGGCGCCCATGCACGACATCGGCAAAATCGGTGTTCCCGACGCCGTCCTGAAGAAGGTGGGGGCATTGAGCGCCGAGGAGCGCACGTCGATGAACGCGCATCCGGCAATGGGCGCGCAGATTCTCGGCGGATCGAAAGTACCGTTGCTGGAACTGGCCGCGGAAGTCGCGCTCACCCATCACGAGAAGTATGACGGCACGGGCTATCCGCGCGGCCTTGCCGGCGCGGCGATACCGCTGTCCGGGCGCATCGTCTCCCTGGTGGATTACTTTGACGCACTGACCATGGACCGCTGTTACCGCAAGGCGTTGCCCGACGAGCGCGTGTTCGAGATGGTAAGCGAGAACGCCGCTACGCACTTCGATCCGCGTGTGGTGGATGCGTTTTTTACCCACATCGACGCCCTGGTCGAGATGCGTAACCAGATTAACGCAACCAACCCGGATTTGCGCGGACTCGAATCGCTGTTGTGACATGAGGCGCAACTTACTCGGCATGGTGTTGGCGGTGACGCTGTCGTGCCTTGCCGGGATAACCGCGGCGGCACCGGCCACCGGCGACGCGCTGTCGCTGGCCGTGGTGCCGCAATTTCCGGCCTTGGACATACATCGCGCCTGGACGCCGCTCGCCACGGCATTGGAGAGCGCAATCGGGCGCCCCGTGCAACTGAAGATCTACCCGTCGATTCCGGCGTTCGAGGAAGACTTTCTCGCCGGCAAGCCCGACCTGGTGTATCTCAATCCCTATCATATGGCCATAGCGTACCGCGCTCGTGGCTACCTGCCGCTGCTGCGCGACGGCGCGCAGCAGCTTTCCGGGATACTGGTAGTGCAGGCAGGTTCGCCCGTCACCAGCGTGGAGCAACTCAAGGGTCTGGCGATCGCTTTTCCCGCGCCGAATGCGTTTGGCGCATCGCTGCTGATACGCGCACTGCTTACCGATCAGCACCGCATCGGCTTTCAGGCGATCTACGTCAAGACGCACAGCAATGCCTACCGTGCCGTGGCGCGTGGTGAAATGGCGGCAGCCGGCGGCATCCGCTCCTCCCTGGAGCGTGAACCGGAGGATCTGCGCGCCAGGCTGAAAGTGCTGTATGAGACGCCGCGCTACGCCGCGCATCCCGTCGCCGCCCATCCCCGGCTGGGGGCCGAGGTGCGCGCGAGCGTGGTTCGTGCCTTCATGCAATTGCGCGCCACCGGGGAGGGGCGCCTGCAACTGGCTGCGATACTGATGGCAGAGCCGGTAGCCGCGGATTTTCAGCGAGATTACGGCAGCCTGGAGAAACTCGGCCTCGAACGCTACGTGGTGCGGGAGCATTGAGCATGCAGCCCAGGAGCGCCTGGTGGCGCGTGCTGTGGCCACGCCAGTTGATGCGCCAGGTGCTGGTGGTCGCCGCGGGCGTCATTCTGGTGTCGGGTGCCTTGTATAGTCTGGTCGCCGACCGCGGCATCGGAAAACTGGGCCGCCACAGCCTGCAAAACCAGGCTGCGGCGCTCGCACACAGCGTCGCCAGCGGCGGCGCTTTGCATCTGGTTACGGGTGATGCTGCGGCACTGGAAAAACTGCTGATGACCAGCGCTGCGTATCCCGGCGTGCGCTGGATCGTGGTCGCGGACGAGGCGGGACGCGTGAAAGCCGCGGTGCGACCGGATGCGGCCGGCAACATCCGGGCGGATTTTGACTTACGTTCTATCGATCTGCCCTCGGCTGCTGAGCTGGGCCACGGGCGCTTGGTCGAGCGCAACGGCGATGCGCTGATCGAAGCATACGCGGCTATCGATAACGGCGTGCGTCTCGGGTGGGTGCGCGCGAGTATCGGTGTGGAGAGCGAACGCGCGGTCAGCGCCGCGGCACGCAACGACGCGCTGCTGTCGGCCATCGGCATCTCGCTGGTGACACTGACGGTGCTGTATGTCTTTTTTGGCAGAGCGCTGCGCCCACTGAGCCACTGTGCGCGCTTCGCCAGCCAGCTGGGCGCCCATCCGGGTTCGACGCTACAGGTGCAGGGCCGCAACAGCGAGATCGACGAACTCGCGGGCGCGCTGAATTCTGCCTCACACGAACTGCAAGCGAAGGTGGAGGCGCTCGCCGAACACAGTGCGAGGATCGACGCCGTGTTTGCGATGAGTCCCGACGGGTTTGTGCTGTTCGAGCATCCGGGACGTCTGGTTGCGGTCAATCGCGCTTTCGCTGCCATGATCGGCATTTCGCAAGATGAACTGATGGGCAGTTCGGTCCAAGATTTCGACCGCCTGGTGTCTACCCGCTGCGATCCGCAGCAGCCGTATGCCGCGCTGGATGTGTTCGAGCGGGCGCAGGACGTTGCGCCTGCGCCGCCGGAGCCGGCGCAATTGATCACCCTGCTGCGACCCGAACGGCGTGTCCTGCAACGCCACGCGCGCCTGACCGAGGGCGGGCGCAAACTGGTGCTTTACTACCACGACATTACCCGCGAGAGCGAAGTGGATCGCATGAAGAGCGAGTTTTTGTCTACCGCTGCGCACGAGCTACGCACACCGATGGCGAGTATTTACGGCTTCACCGAGTTATTGCTCAAGCGTCGTTACTCGGAGGAGCGGCAGCAGGAATTTCTCGAAACCATCTACCGCCAGACCGGACGGGTGGTCAATCTGGTGAACGAATTACTCGATCTGGCGCGCATCGAGGCGCGCGCGGGCGTGGATTTCAAGATCGCCAGCCTGTCGCTTGCCCCCATTGTGCGCGAGACCGCGGCAGCACTGCGCCAGACTGACGCAGCGCGCACGACGGAAATTGATGTGCCGGATGATTTGCCGTGTGCCGCGGCCGACCCCGATAAGTTGCGGCAGGCGCTGATCAATGTGATCGGCAACGCCTACAAGTATTCCCCCCAGGGCGGCGCAGTACGCGTGAGCACGCTGCAAGGCATAGACGCAGGACGCCGGCAGGTGGGTATCAGGGTAGAGGACCACGGCATAGGCATGACGCCGGAGCAGGTGGCGCGCGCGTTCGAGCGTTTTTACCGGGCCGACACCTCGGGCCATTCCCCCGGCACGGGGCTGGGGCTGTGTCTGGTCAAGGAAATCATCGAGCTTCAGGGCGGACGCGTAGAACTGTGCAGTGAAATCGGCATAGGCACACGCGTCACACTGTGGCTACCGGTTGCCGCGGCGGGCCAGCGAGTGGCCGCGTGACCCTAGAAAAAGCATTTGGCCACAGAGTACACAGAGTACACAGAGTTTACATATATAAATCAACAAGTTGGATGTATTCTCTGGGTTCCTCGGTGCGCTCTGTGGCTGAGCTGGCGGTTTTAGGTTGAGGGTTTTGACAGCGGTCTGACACAAGGAAAACACATGGCATCGCACCCCCGTTTCCGCTGGCTTATGCGCTTGATCCGCGTGCTGCTGCATCCACGCACGGCCTGGATCATTCTGGCCGTATCGCTAGTCCTCACCGCCCTCGCGTGGCATCTGTCGAGCAGTTACCTGCTCAAGCGCGGGCAGGAGCGCTTTGACTTTCGCGCCGACGAGGTGCACAAGCTGATCGGCGCGCGGCTGGTGAACTACGAGCAGGTTCTGCGCGGGGGTAGCGCGCTGTTTGAAGCCACCGGCGAGCCGTCTCGCGTGCAATGGCAGCACTATGTGGCCACGCTACAGATGGAGCGTTATTTTCCGGGCATCCAGGGCGTAGGCTATTCGAAGGTGATTGCGCCCGATGCGCGCGAGGCACACGTCGCGGCGGTGCGTAGCGAGGGCTATCCCGATTACCGCATGCGGCCCGACGGCGAGCGCGATATCTACACCTCGATTATCTATCTGGAGCCGTTCGTCGCGCGTAATCTGCGCGCCTTCGGCTTCGACATGTACTCGGAGGCCACACGCCGCGCCGCCATGTCGCGTGCGCGCGACGAGGGCAAACCGGCGATGTCTGCCATGGTGACGCTGGTGCAGGAAGACGGCAAGGATGTGCAGAAAGGTTTGTTGATGTACGCGCCGGTCTACCGCCGCGGGATGCCGCTGGCGTCCGTGGCGCAACGCCGTGTGGCCCTGACCGGCTGGGTGTACAGTCCGTTTCGCATCAAGGATTTGATGCAAGGCATACTGGGCAACAATGTGGACGATATCGATTTTGCGATCTATGACGACGCCCAGATGTCCAAGCTCCTGTATACCAGCGCCGCCTCCGGTGAGGCGCGAACGGGCACCGCAGACAAACCCGATTTCACGCGCACCCACACCCTCACCAACGGTGGACATGCCTGGACTGTGGTTTATCGGGGACGCGGATTTCTCGCGGGCGACGAGTTATGGCTATCGAGCGGCGTCGCCATCGGCGGCTTGCTGATCGACCTGCTGCTGTTCATCACCATTGCAACAATTGCAGCGCAAAAGCGCGAGATCGAGCAGGAGGTGGTCACGCGCACGCAGGATCTGCGGGAGCGTAGCGCGGATATTGCGACCTTGTTCGAGTTGAGCCCGGACGGTTTGGTTATCCTGCGCCGCCCGCAAACCGAGGTGGGCCAGCGATCGCGGATCGAGTATGTCAATCCTGCTTTTGAGAAGCTTACCGGACTCGCCGCAGCGGACCTTCTGGGCAAATCGCAAACCGAGCTCGAAGCCATGCTCGCCACGCGCCTCCACCTTGAGGCGGGAGGGATGTCTGCGGGCGGTAACCGCCTGTGTCTGAGGACGCCCGAATATCGCGTGCTGTCGCGCGGGATGCGCGAGAACGACGCCAACCGTTTCATTTATTATCGGGACATCACGCAAGAGGTGGAGGTGGAGCGCATGAAGAGTGAGTTCCTGACCACCGCTGCCCATGAATTGCGCACACCGATGGTAAGCATTTTTGGATTCACCGAACTCATGCTCACCCGCCCGTATGATGCCCGCAAGCAGCGGGACATGCTCGACACCATACACCGGCAGACGCGCCTGCTCATCAACATGCTGAACGAATTGCTCGACCTGGCCCGTATCGAGGCGCGGCAGGGCAAGGATTTCAAGATCTCGCCGCAGCCGCTCGCGGCATTGATCCAGGATGTCGTCAGCGCGGCCTCTCCCGGCGATGCACGGCCGCTGCACGTGGCAGCGGCAGGCGCGCATTTTGTCAATGTGGATCCCGAAAAGACGCGTCAGGCACTGCTCAATGTTTTGTCAAACGCCTTCAAATACTCGTCTCCGGAGCAGCCGATTACGGTAACCGTCATCGGCGACGGCGTGTCTGCGGATCACATCGGTATTCGCGTGAGCGATGCGGGCATAGGCATGTCGCCCTCGCAACTGGCACGTGCCTGCGAGCGTTTTTTTCGCGCCGACGCGTCGGGCAACATTCCGGGTAACGGTCTAGGCCTCGCGCTGGTGAAGGAAATTGTCGAATTGCAGGGCGGGCGCATTGAATTGCAAAGCGAGCTGGGTAAAGGCACGAGCGTGACGTTGTGGCTGCCACTGGCGGACAGCGCACCGCAAGCGCGTGCTGCATGAACCTGGAACCAGCATAGGACCACAGAGTCTTGTGAGAGCACAGCGTTTACAGAGTTCAATCAACCCGTTGGAGCGATAGGCCCGCTCACCAAACAGGCTAATCTATGCGCCCATCTGCGGTAGCTCGGAATACGGCCATTGGTCTACTACCGAGCTACTTGCGCTCGCTGCAATGCGCATCCCGCAACGGCGAACTTCAAGACCATTAACCACGGAAGACGCGGAACACACGGAACACACAGAAAAATTCCGCGCACTTGTTTTTTTCCGCGTATTCCGTGTGTTCCGTGGTAAATCGCCCTTAAGATAGCGCCATGTCGAACAGCAGGGATGCCCCTCAAGGACAGGCTGCCAAATCAACCCTCGATATTCAGTACCACCTGGCGCAGTTGCTCTTCGGTGAACGGTTTGAACAGAAAAGCGTCGAACCCGGCGCTCATGATGGTTTTTATTTCGTCCGGGAAAACGTGCGCTGTAAATGCCACGATACGCGGTTGTGGCAAGTGCGGATCGGACTTGATGCGACGGCAGACTTCATCGCCGCTCATGCCCGGCATGCTGATATCGAGCAGCATGACATCAATCGGCTGTAGCGGCAGTTTGGCAATGGCTTCGCTGCCGTTTTCCGCTTCACTGCACGACCACCCCAGATCTTCGCTCATCATGCAGATCAGCATGCGATTGGTCGCATTGTCATCCACCACCAAAACATTCATGATGTCACGCCTCCGTGGCCGGGCGCGCCGACAGGTGCGGCAACACCACCCAGAAGCGTGAACCGCTATCGGGTTGCGAGGTGAACCCCATATGGCCGTTCATCAACTGGGCAAGGTCGTAGCTTAATGACAGCCCCAGGCCGGTGCCGCCATACTGGCGCGTGATGTGGTCATCCGCTTGGCGAAAACGCTCAAACACATGCGTCTGGGCTTCTGCTGAAATGCCGCAGCCGGTATCACTCACCTCCACCGTGACGCTATCGCCTTCGCACACGGCACGCACCCGGATCGATCCTGCTGACGTAAACTTGACCGCATTGCTGATCAAATTATTAAGAATTTGCAAGACACGCATGCGGTCGCAGGCTACTGTCGCAGGCACGCGATCCGTGTCGATCAGTTCGAGTGTGACGCCTTTGGCCTGTGCCGCCAGTGTATACAGCGCAATCGATTCGTCGATGATGGGACGCAGCGCTTCGTCTGTAATGTCCACCACCAGCTTGCCCGCCTCAATCTTGGCGACGTCCAGTATCGTATTGACCAACCCCAGCAAGTGTTGCCCACCCGAGTGAATCAGGCTGGCAAACTTCAGATGCTTTTCGTTGGACAGGTGGCGCTGGAGCAGGGCGGAAAACCCCAAAATACCGTTGAGCGGCGTGCGCAATTCATGCGACATATTGGCGAGGAATTCCGATTTCATGCGATTCGCCGATTCGGCGCGCAAGCGGCTCTTCTGCAACTGGTGTATGAGTAGCGCAATACTCAGTGCGAACAACAGGATCATCGCAGTAGCCGCCGCCGCCCACGTAAAATACTGAGTGCGCCGCAGATTAAATGCAGCCAGCGCCGCCTGTTCGCTGTGTCCCACAGTCACTATCAATGGGTATTCGGACAGCCGCCGGTAACTGAACAAGCGTTCCACCTTGTCCATCACACTGCGGCTGCGGTACTGGCCTTCGGGACTTTGCGCCAGTAACTTGAACAATACCGTTTGGGATACATCCTGACCCGCCGTGGCGTCGATGCCCGCCTGGCGTACACGAATAATGCCGTCATACCCGACCAGTGCAATGACTTCATCCCTGCCCAGGTCGAGCTCGCCGTAAAAACGCGAAAAATAGTAGGGGTCGACAGCAATAACCGCTACACCGCCAAAACTGCCATCCGCTTTATTGAGGCGCCGTGTAATATTCAAAGACCATTTTCCCGATGCGCGCCCCAACACCGGCTTACTGACAAACAGATGGCCGCTGTCGCGTTCAACATGCACGCGAAAGTGTTCGCGATCCGAGAGGTCCACACGCTTGAAATCGGGCAGACTACTCATGATGTAGGTGCCCTTCTCATCGATCACGCCTATCTGAATGAATATGCGGCCGTCGATAATGCCGCTACGCATATACTCGGGGATATCGATATTGCCGCCGGATTTTTCGTACTGGTACTTTATAAACAACAATGTCTGGTCCACATTCTTGAAGGTGCGGATGGTGTGTTCCTCGAACGCACGCGCCAGATTCGCGCTATCGCGGAAGGTATCTTTGAGCTGCCGCTCACGATCGGAATCGATTTGCAGCGCTATACCTGCCCACACCATGGCGATCATGGCAGCGGCAAACCCCCCCAATGCCGCTGCGGGAAAACGCAGTACTACGCTGAGCAGTGTCTGGTGGATACGCGCGAGGGACTTACGCCGCGAGGCCGCTGCATCATCCGCTGTGCCGGGTGACAGGCCGTCCGCGGCGGTGGCAACCGAAACGGAAAGCGCGGGTGGCGTCATCCTCTGTTTTCCATGCGCCGATTGACGATTTTTGCCCGGTGCTGGTCAGTACGCAGACGAGGATTTGCGGCGGGGGCGCGCAAGGCACTCGTCCGCTGCCTTGAGCAAATTTTCCGCAGTCACGGGTTTGACGACCACCCGGTCAAACCCGACTTCGAGCAAGCGCCGAATTTCGTCGGACTGCGCATGTGCCGTGTAGGCGATCACGCGGGTATGGCTAAAACGATCATCTGATTGTAGCCACGCAATCAGTTGCTCGCCGGAAAGGTGCGGCATGCGTATATCAGCCAGTATCAGATCGAAGGTGTCGGACTCAAGTAGCATCATCGCCTCGAGTCCACCCCGAGCCTCGACCACGTGCCAATCACGCTCGCGCATGACTTCGGCGGCATACAGGAGGTTTGCTTCGTTGTCGTCCACCACCAAGATATTCATCGCACACCTATTTGGGTTAAGTCAGCGCCATTCCAGTATACCCCCCTTTGTGCAGGGTTGCCTCGCGCCTAGCGCATGCCAGCGCTGGCAACGCGCAGCATGCTTTGCAGCCCGTCGCTGAACAGTCTTTCGAGCACCGGCACCATGTAGGGCAGGACGATTAACAGCGCCAGGAAGCCGATGCCCAGCGTGATCGGGAAACCGATGGCGAATACATTCAGTTGCGCCGCCGCCCGCGACAGCACGCCCAGCGCGATGTTGGTAATCAACAGCACCGCAATCAGCGGCAACGACAGCAACAGCGCGGCGTGCATGATCGTGCCTCCCCACTGCGCCCACAGCATGCCGTTGCCGGCCAGCGAGCCGGAATAATCCACCGGCATGTGCTGGAACGACTCCGCCAGCGTGGCAAACAACATCAGATGGCCGTTGAGCGACAAAAAGGTCAAGGTGGCGATCAGTCCCAGAAACTGCCCGGTCACCGGCGCCGTGGTGTTGTTTTGCGTGTCATAGAATTGCGCGAAGCCCAATCCCATCTGCAGGCCGATGAGATCGCCCGCCATGCTCACGCCGGCAAACACCACGCGCATGGCGAACCCCATGGCAATGCCGATCAGCACTTCGCGCACCAGCAACAGCATGCCCGCGCCACTGCCGGGATCGATCCCGGAGCGTGGCAGCGTGGGCGCCAGCAGTACGGTGAGCACCACCGCGAAACCGATCTTGGCGGATACCGGGAACTGCTGATTGCCGGTAATCGGGGCGCTCGCGATCAGCGCCAGGATGCGCGACAGCGGCCATATCACCATGGCGATCCATCCATCGAGCTGGGCGGAGGTGAGGGTGATCATTTATTGAGAATTGCAGCACCTTGTGAAAACTTGAACCGCAGCGCTTCTTTCCGCCCTTCAATGGCAAGTGTATCTACACATCTTTGCAGGTCGAGAGCTCTTTCCCATTCAGGGCTAGTCTATGCACACATCTTTGGCGTTCGTAGCCCGGAATACGGCCATGGTTTTTCATGGCCGTATTCCGGGGAGGCGCAAAAACGTCAAGACCTTCGACACAGATTTCGCAGATGAACGCAGATTAACTGCAAAACAATCTGTGAA
>CAMDRT010000069.1 GCA_945906815.1 Bordetella parapertussis | reverse complement strand
CGCTCTCGTACCTGTTGTCGGGCCTGTTCATCGGCCCGACGAGCCAGGCGCCGCGCCTGGACGAAGCGCGCCACGACAGCGTCTACGAGATGGAGATCGCGTTTGCGCAGTTGCCGCCACGCGGCCGCGACGTCCCCCCGTGGCTCGTCGACCGCGTCTTCCGCCACCTGCTCACCGATGTCTCGGGCAATACGCACCGCGCCGAGTTCTGCATCGACAAGCTCTACTCGCCGGACAGTGCCAGCGGGCGCCTGGGCTTGCTGGAGTTTCGCGCCTTTGAAATGCCGCCGCATCCGCAGATGAGCCTGACACAGATGCTGCTGCTACGCACACTGGTGGCGCGCTTCTGGAAGAACCCTTACCAGGGCAAACTGATCCGCTGGGGCACGCAATTGCACGACCGCTTTATGCTGCCGCATTTCGTCGCTGCCGACATGCTGGACGTGGTGCGCGATCTGCAGCGCGCGGGCTACGCCTTTGATTTCAGCTGGTTCGCGCCCTTCATTGAGTTTCGCTTCCCGCGTTACGGCACCGCCACCTACGAGAACGTGCGCATCGAACTGCGGCAGGCGATGGAACCGTGGCATGTGCTGGGCGAAGAAGTGCGCGCAGGCGCCACTGCGCGCTACGTCGATTCGTCGGTAGAACGCCTGCAGGTCAAAGTCAACGGCCTTACCGAATCACGCCATGTGGTGGCCTGTAATGGTCGCGCGTTGCCGCTGCATCCCACCGGCGTGCCGGGCGAATCCGTCGCCGGCGTGCGGTATCGTGCATGGAGTCCGCCATCGGCGCTGCATCCGAGCATTGCCGTGCAGGCGCCGCTGGTGTTCGATGTGGTTGACACCTGGAGCAAACGTTCCATCGGCGGTTGCACCTACCACGTGTCACACCCGGGCGGACGCCACTACGATACCTTTCCGGTCAACGCCAATGAAGCCGAAGCACGGCGCATGGCGCGTTTCTGGGATCACGGTCACACCCCCGGCCCGATGGTGGTAGCGCCGGAAGCACTCAATCCCGCGTTTCCGCTGACCCTGGATTTGCGCTGGATGCCTACTTGAATTAAACAATAAAAACAATAGGTTATATAAGTTATAATACCCATCCCTACGCATTGCGCAAGCGTAATAGCGTCAGCCACAAAGAGCACAGGAGCACAGAGAAAGACCCCATCCTAAACCGCGTCCCGTATTGTTCGTTCCAGTTCCGTGTATTCCTCTGTGTTCCTCTGTGCTCTCTGTGGCAAAAAAGGTTTTCCGCTCCATGGCCCTGCTTACCCTGCAAGACGCCGAACTCGCCTTCGGCCTTACCCCGCTGCTCGACCGCGCCAACCTCACCGTGCAACCCAATGAACGCATCGGTCTCATTGGACGCAACGGCACCGGCAAGTCTTCACTGCTAAAAGTTATCGCCGGCGAGCTGGCGCTGGATGATGGCGTATTGGGGGGCGACGACGGCTTGCGCCTCGCCGTGGTCGAACAGGAATCTGCGCCGCCCCTATCAGCAGCGGCGCCGACATTGCGCGAGAGTCTCGCGCTGTGCGCCGGATTCGAAACGCTGCACGACGAGCGCGAGCGCTGGGCCGCCGAGGCGCGGCTCACCGAATTTTTGCATCGCTTCGACCTCGATGAAAATCGGCCCACCGCCACCGCTTCCGGCGGCGAACGCAAACGCGCCATGCTGGCGCTGGCGCTGGCGAAAAAACCCGACCTCTTATTGCTCGATGAACCGACCAATCACCTCGACATCGGCGGCATTATGCTGCTGGAAGACCTGCTGCTGTCGGGCCCGGTCAAGTCCATGATCATCATCACCCACGACCGCGCGTTTCTGGATCGTGTCGCCACGCGCATCATCGAACTCGATCGTGGTCTGCTGCGTTCCTACCCCGGCAATTTCGCCGCCTACGAGGCACGCAAGGCCGACCAGCTGGCAGCAGAAGTAGTCATGAACCGCAAGTTCGACAAATTCTGGGCACAAGAGGAAGTGTGGATACGCAAAGGCATCCAGGCGCGCCGCACCCGCAACGAAGGGCGTGTGCGGCGACTGGAGTCGCTGCGTGTTGAGCGCGCCGCGCGGCGCGAACGTCTGGGCAAAGTGCAGCTCGCGCTGGATGCGGGAGAACGTTCCGGCAAACTGGTGGCCGAACTCATTGATGTCAACAAGCGCTTTCGTAACGCGGGTGACTCTGCTGACAACACCGTGGTCAAGCAACTGTCGCTACGCATCATGCGCGGCGACAGATTTGGATTCATCGGACCCAACGGCGCGGGCAAATCCACACTGATCAAGCTGATACTCGGCACGTTGACGCCGGAGACAGGCAGCGTGCGCCTGGGCACCAATTTGCAGGTCGCCTACTTCGACCAAATGCGCGCGCAGCTCGATCCCGAGCGCACGCTGGTTGAAACCATCAGCCCCGGCTCCGAGTGGGTCGAGACTGCGAGTGGCCGCAAGCACGTCATGAGCTACCTCAACGACTTTTTGTTCCCGCCGCAACGCGCGCAGGCGCCCGTCAAAATGCTCTCCGGCGGCGAACGTAACCGCCTGCTGCTGGCGCGATTGTTCGCACAGCCTGCCAACCTGCTGGTGCTAGACGAACCCACCAACGATCTGGACATTGAATCGCTGGAACTTTTAGAAGACACTCTGCAAAGCTATACCGGCACGCTGCTGCTGGTAAGCCACGACCGCGCGTTTCTGGATAACATCGTCACCCAAACACTGGTGGCCGAAGGCGATGGCCGATGGAAAGAATACGTCGGCGGCTACAGCGACTGGCTGGCGCAGCGACCCGCGCCCGCTGGCGTCGCATTATCCGGCGTCAAGCCTCAAGCCGCGTCGCGCACCAGAGCCAAAATGAGCTTCAAGGAACAGCGCGAACTCGACGCGCTGCCCGCCGCAATCGAAGTGCTGGAGCAGGAACAGCAAGCCCTGAGCGCGCGCATGAGCAGCGGCGATTACCACAAGCAGGGCGCCGAGGCGATCAAAGCCGACAACAGGCGCGCCGGCGAAATCGAGCAACAGTTGGCGAAAAAGTATGAGCGCTGGGAAGCGCTGGATCAAAAATCTGCGCCGGGCGCCTGAGCGCAACGCGGGCGGGTGAGGCGCGCCGGTTGCGGCGAGTTATGCGGCGCTAACCTGCCCTACAGCGTGGGATTTTCAACTTCCCCGCCCAACGCCACCAACCCCCACGCAGGCGCCTGTGCATCAAAATTAAGACTGATATGCGCCCCCAGCGCATGCGCGTCGCGAAAGATGCGCTCCAGCGGATACGACTGGTAGATGCCCGTCGCCCCCGTTAGGGTGTGCAGTGCATCCACGGCTTCGATGCACAGAGTGGCGGCATACGCAGCGTTGCGCCGGTAGCGCAGCTTAGTCTGCTGGTCGGGGATGACGTTTTGGTTCGCGTGTGTCTGCGCCTCCAGCGCATCGCTGCGCAGCATGAGCCGCGCGGCATCAATTTTCGCACCAGCCATGGCGACACGATGTTGCACGATCTGCTGGTCGCGCATTTTCAGGCCGCTGTAGTTGGTGCTGCGCTCCTTCACCAGCGCCAGCGTATGTTCCAGTGCGGCCATGGCGTTGCCCACCGCCGTGGCGGCTATGCCGTGGCCGCCGAGTGCGGTGAGCGAAATGCGATACAGCGGATTGGGATTGCCCCTGGCGCCGGGAAACCCATCGCCGCCGCGGATATCGTACATGCACAGCGCGCGGTACTCCGGCACAAAAATGTCTTGGGCGATCACCGTCATGCTGCCGGTGGAACGCATGCCCAGCGTGTGCCAGTCGTCGACCACCTGGTACTGCGATTTGTCGAGCAGGCACATGCGGTGATCGATCACTTGCTCCGCGTCCCGCACCGTAACCGCCAGCATGCACCACTCAGCGATATTCACGCCACTGGAGAAATTCCACTTGCCGCTGATGACATAACCCCCATCGACTTTGCGCGCGCGCCCCTGCGGAAACGCGATGCCCGCCGCGATCAAGGCTTGCGGGTCAGCATCCCACACCTCGGCTTGCGCACGCTCCTCGTACAGCGCGAGCATCCAGTTGTGGATGGACAGGTTGACCACATTCCAGCTGGTAGACGCACAGCCGCGCGCCAATGCCATCGGCACATCGATATAGGCTATGAAATCGAGTTCCATGCCGCCCCAGCGCTGGGGCTGAAGGATACGCAGCGCGCCGATACGCTCAAGGTCGCTCACGGTTTGCGGCAGCATCACGCGTGCGGCCTCGGCAGCTGCGGCACGGCTGCGCAGCGCGGGCACCAGATCATGCGCCTGACGCAGGGTATCTGCGCAGGAAACGCCAGCAAAACTGGGGGGCGGGTGCTTCGGTGCGTTCATGGCTAACGGGATGACCAGCGGATATTTGATGGGGATGTATTTTAGCCGCTTTAATTGCGCTGTCCCAACATGCGATCTACGCATGCGCATACCCAACGCCAATCCGGGGCCGCTGTATGCCACAATAGTGGGGTTCGAGAAACTTACCGGTGCGCGCGCGATGACTGTGCTGATAACGTCAAGCGCGGTGCGCGCCGCTGTCGCTGCTTGACTTCTTTCACCCTAAACCAAAGGATCAGCCATGAAAATAATGTATTTCAATGACTTCAAACTGGGCATCGTCAAGGGCGACAATGTGGTCGATGTCACCGCCGTGGTGCAGTCGATACCGCACACCGGCCCGCACGATCTTATCAACGGCCTGATCGCCGACTTCGGTGCCTGGCGCGCGAAGCTGGAAGACGCCGTCGCCACCGGCAGCGGCGTGCCGATCAGCAGCGTGCGTATCCGTCCGCCGCTGCTGCGTCCCGCCACCATCGATTGCATGGCGGTGAACTACATGGAAGACGGCACGCGCACGGAGCCCGCGCCCATCAATGCCTTCAATAAAGCGCCCAGCGCCATCATCGGCAACGGCGACACCATGGTGCTGCCCGACGTCCCCGCGACCTTGTTCGAAGGCGAAGCCGAAATTGCACTGGTTATCGGCAAGCGTGCCACCAACGTCAAAGCCGCCGATGCGATGCCCTATATTTTCGGTTACCTGTGCTTCATCGACGGTTCCGCGCGCGGCCTGCCGCCGCCCAGCAATGTGTTTTTCCAGATGAAATCGCGCGACACCTTTGCACCTATCGGGCCCTATATCGTCACCGCCGATGAAATCGCCGATCCGCACAAGCTGCAAATCACACTGAAGGTCAACGGCGAGATCAAGCAAAACTTCAACACCAGCGACATGGCGCACAACATACCGCGCTGCATCGAGTGGATCTCCTCGATACACACGCTGGAACCCGGCGACATCGTAGCCACCGGCACCAATCACCGCGGCTTGAGCGGTTTTCAGGACGGCGACAAAATCGAACTCGAGGTTGAAAAGTGCGGCAAGCTGACCTTTAACGTGAAAGACGATCTGAAGCGCACTTGGGGGCGCGAGACGCGCCTAGATCGGGCAAACAAAAAGCTCGAAGGACTGACGCCGCAGTTAAGCGGGAAATATGCAAAAAACGCTTAATATGAAATGACCATAACCAAGCTCAAAGCCGTAGACGCGGTTGTCGTAGGCGCCGGTGTTACCGGTTCCATTCTCGCCATGGAACTGGCCAACGCCGGCCTCAAGGTGGTGGGTCTCGAACGCGGCCGCATGATCGAGCCGCAGCATGAATTCGCCATGCCCTATGTGCATGACGAACTGAAATACGAGCGCCATAGCGACATTTTTCAGGACCTGTCGCGCGAGACCCTCACCTTTCGCAACCACAGTAGCGAAACCGCGTTACCGATGCGCGAACTCGGTTCGTTCAAACCGGGCGAAATCGTCGGCGGCACGGCGGCGCACTGGGGCTGTCACGCACGACGCCTGCTGCCGGAAGATTTCGTCGTGCGCAGCAAGACCACCGAGAAATACGGCAAAGCGGCGTTTCCCGGGGATTGCACCAGTCAGGACTGGGGCGTGGCTTATGACGAGTTCGAGCCGTACTTCGACCAGTTCGAGCAGATTTACGGTGTCGGCGGCAAAGCCGGCAACATTGAAGGCGTGAAACAGGCGGGCGGCAATCCATTTGAAGGCCCGCGTTCGCGCGAATTTCCCAATCCGCAAACCCGGCGCACGCCGATGGGGGAACTGTTCGCGAAAGCCACCGAGTCGCTGGGCTACACGCCGTTTCAAAATCCGTCCGCGGCGCAAAGCCAGCCCTATGTCAATCTCTACAAACAGCACCTGGGTGAATGCCTGCGCGGCGGATTTTGCGGCTCGCATGCGTGCTCGCAAGGCGCCAAGGGCAGCCCGCTGTCGGCGGTGATTCCCGCGTTGTTAAAGCAGGAAAACTACGAACTGCGTCCGCTGTGCAATGTGATCAAAGTCAATCTCGATTCCAGCGGCAAACGCGCCACCGGCGTCACCTATATTGATGCACGCGGACGCACGGTGGAGCAACCGGCGGACATCGTGGTGCTCGCCACCTACACCTTCAACAACAATCGCCTGCTGCTGCTGTCCGGCATAGGCAAGCCTTACGATCCCATCAGTAATAGCGGTGTGGTCGGCAGAAACTATTCGTATCAAACCGGCGGCAAAGTGTCGCTGTTCTTCGACGACCAGGAATTCAATCCGTTCATCGGTGGCGGCATGATCGGCACCTGCATCGACGACTTTAACCTCGGCAACTTCGATCAGTCGGGGCTGGGCTTTGTCGGCGGCGGCTACATCGCCATGCAAAACAATGGCGCCACGCCGATCAAATCCAAACTCACACCACCGGGCACGCCGCGCTGGGGTTCTGAGTGGAAAGCCGCCACCGCGAAATATTATCGCCGCTCCTTCTCGATCAGCTATCACGCTGCCTGCCAGAGCTATCGCGGCCACTACCTCGATCTGGATCCGACCTACCGCGACGCCAACGGCCTGCCGTTGCTGCGCATGACCTTCGACTGGCATCAGAACGAACAAAAAATGTCGGCCTTCATGCGCGACAAGTGCATCGAAATCGCCAAGGCGATGCATCCGTCAAAAATCGGCAGCAGCGCGATTCCGACCCAATACTCCATCGTGCCGTATCAAAGCACTCACAACATGGGCGGCGCGGTGATGGGCACCGATCCGGCCACCAGTGTGGTCAACAAATACCTGCAATCGTGGGACGTGCACAACGTGTTCGTGGTCGGCGGCAGCGCGTTTCCGCAAAACGCCGGCGGCCCGCCCACCGAAACCATCGGCATGCTGGCGTGCTGGGCGGCGGATGGCATCAAGGATGTTTACCTGAAGAAGCAAGCGCTGATGGTTTAAAAATCGAGGGATGAAACCTGAGATCCTGGTACTAAAAGCCCTCTACGAACCGACGCTGGCGGCGTTGGAACGTGACTTCATCGTGCACAAATCGTATGCGGCAACGGATGCGCTGACCTTTATCCGGCAGCACTGCGGCAAGGTGCGCGCCGCGATTGCGACCACCACCACGCAAGTGACTCGTGCGCATTTCGCGGCGCTGCCCAAGCTGGAGCTGCTTGCCTGCTATGGGCCCTATGTCACGCTGATCGATGTTGCCGCTGCCAGGGAACACCGGGTTGCGGTGACACACACGCCCGATGCCACCGCCGAGCCGGTGGCTGATCTTGCCATGGGCATGATCGTCGCAGTGATGCGTCGCCTGTGCGAGGCCGATCGCTTTGTGCGTTCCGGTGCGTGGCCTGCACATGTATTTCCCTCTGGCGTGGAAGTACGCGGCAAGACCTGCGGCATCGTCGGCATGGGCAGAATAGGGCGCGCGATCGCGCTGCGCGCGGCAAGCTTTGGCATGTCGATTTGTTACTTCGGGCCGCGCCGCAAGGACGATGTGAGCTATCCGTATTTTGACCAACTCGAAAGCATGGCGCGTGCGGTGGATTGTCTGATCGTCACCTGCGCACTAACGCCAGCGACGCGCAATCTGGTCGATGCACGTGTACTCGCCGCACTGGGCGCAGACGGTTTTCTGGTTAACATTGCGCGCGGTGCGATCGTCGATGAGACGGCGCTGATCGATGCACTGGCGAACAAAACTATTGCCGGAGCGGCACTCGATGTATTCGCGGATGAACCCCACGTGCCCGCCGCACTGATGCGCATGGACAACGTCGTGCTTGCGCCGCACATGGGCACCGCCACGCGCGAAGTGCGCGAAGGACGCAGCGAAAAATTGCTCGCCGATGTGCGCGCGCATTTTGCCGGTAAAGCACTGCGTTACGCCGTGCCGAATTCATTTTCACCGTAACGCAAGCCGCCGCAAGACGCGACTGCCGGAAACCCTCTCAATCAACGGCCGCCAAGGGTTTGAGCAATTCCGCCAGATCACTTTCGGTGAACAGCGGCTGCTTACGCCCGGCAGATCCGCTGTACATGCTGTCGGCAAGTGCGGCCTTGCGTTCCTGCAAAGCCAGCATGCGCTCTTCGATAGTGCCTTGTGCCACCAGTTTAACCACCCACACACTTTGCGTCTGTCCGATGCGGTGAGCGCGATCCGTAGCCTGGTTTTCGACCGCTGGATTCCACCAAGGGTCGTAGTGTATGACGGTGTCAGCCTGGGGCAGGTTCAAGCCGACACCGCCGGCTTTCAGGCTGATCAGAAACAGCGCTACCTGGCCACTGGTGAACTGATCAATTATCGCATCGCGATGCTGGCTTTGCCCGGTCAACTTGACCCACTTCAGCTTGCGCTTTGCGAGTTCTATTTCTATCAGTGCCAGCATGCTGGTGAACTGCGAGAACAACAGAATCCGCCGCCCTTCAGCCAGCATCTCGGGCAGCATCTCCATCAGTTGCTCAAGCTTGGCCGATACTTTGACCGTTTTGGCGGCGGCAAGCGATACCAATTGCGGGTCGCAACAAACCTGGCGCAGTTTCAGTAACGCGTCGAGGATGGTGATCTGCGATTGGGCCAGGCCTTTGGCGTTGAGGGCCTCACGTACGGTCTTTTCCATGCCCAAGCGTATGGTTTCGTAAAGATCGGCCTGTTTGCCCAACAGTTCGACGCGCATCACGGTTTCCACTTTGGGTGGAAGGTCAAGCGCCACCACCGCCTTGCTGCGCCGTAGCATGAAGGGGGTGACGCGTGCGCGCAATTGCGCCATGCGCGTAGCGTCGCCCTGCTTTTCAATAGGTGTGCGAAACAAGGTGGCAAAGCGCTTCTGGCTGCCTAGAAAACCGGGCATGAGAAAGTGAAACAGGCTCCAGATTTCACCCAGGTGGTTTTCCATGGGGGTGCCGGAGAGGCACAAACGGTGCCGGGTCTGCAATTGACTGACCACCTGCGCGGCGTAGGTGCTGGCGTTCTTAATATTTTGCGCTTCGTCCAATACCACGATATGCCACTTCGCTTCCAGCCAGCGCGCGCGGTCACGCTGTAACAAGGAGTACGGTGCAATCACAATGTCGTGCTGGGCGATGGTGTCAGCCACCTGGTGACGATCTTTGCCGTGCAGTACCAGACTGCGCAGTTGCGGGCAAAAGCGCGCGGTTTCGCGCTGCCAGTTGCCCATCAGACTTACCGGGGCAATGATGAGTGCGGGGTGAGTGAGGCGCCCGGCATCTTTTTCGACCTGAATATGCACCAGGGTTTGCAAGGTTTTGCCCAAGCCCATGTCGTCGGCGAGAATGCCGTCGAGGCTGTTTCGTCTTAAAAATTGCAGCCAGTTCAGACCCTGTTGCTGATAAGGCCGCAGGTTGGCCAGCACACTTGGCGGTACGGGTACCTGGGGCAATTCGCTGCGGCCATTGAGTTGCTGCAGCATATCGCGCAACGACTTCGCGCCTTCCCACACGGCACCCGCACCCAAAGCAGCGCTGGTGCGCAGTGCATCCAGGCGTGAGAGCCTAAGGCTGTCGGCTGAAAAGTCGTGTGCGCGGTCACCGACCAATTCCAGCAGCGCTGCCAGCCACGGTTTGAGCGATTCGGTTGGCAAGCGGATATAGCCACTGCCGGCAGCGGCGCGCAGGTAGATGAATGACGGAATGTTGGGCAGACCGGTTTGCGGATCGGGCAGGCTGCCGCCCACTTGCCCAAGCAGCTCGGGCAGCCACGGCAGAATATTGTGGCGCTGGCCATTGATTTCCATGCCTAACGACAGGTCAAACCATGGCGATAGGGTTTCATCATCGACGCCATCTACGCCCCCGTCTTGCCGCTGCGGCTGCAGCTGTACACTCAGCGTGTCGGCACGGCTGATCCAGTCTCTTAGTGCATCGTCCAGTGTGACGTTAAAGCCTGCATCCCTCAGCACTGCAAAACCTTCATCGGCCCAGCGCAGCCAGCCTTGCTGTGAGTGTAGACCCGGAATGCCGAACCAGCCCTGGTCGCGAGCATGCAGACCGAAGTTCAGCAAGCGGGTGATGGCGTTACGTTCGGTTTCTGCGTCGCGGTGCAGCAGAATATTGCCGCCGGGACTGTCAATCAGCACGACGTCGCGCGGGCCTGTCCACCACCCTCGATGGCCTTGATAGTCAAAACGCAATTGCGCCCGCACCAGACCCTGGTGCGGCGTGTCCGCCAGCGGCACGAGTGCGAGGTGCAGGCAGGCGGTGGGCGTGATGCCCTGTAATGTGGTGAGCGCCGGCATCCCCGGCGGCGACGGAAGATTGCCCAAGTGCTGCATCAGACGGAGCTGATGTTTTTGCAGCGCGGATGTCCTTAGCGTCGGCGCATTGAGCAACACCTGTAATTGGGCAGCAGGAATGCCTTCGGCCTGTACCAGGCCGCAGCGGCCGTGCTCCGCATCCAGATACAGCGGTGGATTGTTCAGGCACAGCGTGGCATTACCGTCTGTTAAGCGGGCGCGCAAAACCCAGCCCGCATCGGTCGCGCTGGTACTGCTGACCTCGTGCCATTCCCAGCCCAGCGGTTGTGGTGGCCCCCACTGCACAATTTGCGCGGGGCTGCCGTGACCATTATTCACAAATAACCTTCCGGTGCTGGACGCCTGCTCCAGTGCGATCAGCCCGGCTCGTCCCTGTGGTATGCCGGCGTAGGTCGAGCTATAGCCACGGTAGTGCGTGCTGGACATGGCGCCGATGAGTTGCAGCACCTCATGGTCGGCCGGTGTCGCGTGGTCATAGGTCGCGTCGCCCTGATAGGGGGAATAGCGCAGAGCTTTGGGTTTGGCCCAATCGCCGTTGAGTTTTAGGTAAGACACTACGGCGCCTATTTGTAGCTGAGGCTTAGCGCCACCCGACCCCGTTACGCTGAGTAAATAAAGGTATTGCTCGGTCTGGGGCTTGCTGATGTGGCTATTGACCCAATACCCTGGGCGCGTGCCAGGCGTAGTCACCCCCGTGGTCACGCCATGGGCACGGTCCATGTCCTGCAACCAGCGCAGCAGTTGGTTCTCTGCTTGAACCCGGGCCATTTCATCCATGCGCGCCTGGGCCGCCTTGCGCTCGGCCTCGATCAGCGCCTGGGTGGGCTGTAGTGCAGGGGAAGCCGCGCCGGACAGCTCGCGGCCCTTGTGTGCGGCCTCGATCATCAGCGCTACACCGTGCTTGCATTGGCTGCGCGCGGAGCAATCGCAGTCGCTGTCCCACGTGAGCACCTCGCCCGCGGGCGAAAGGCTCATTTCGATATTCACTTCGTACTCCTGGGAGCGGCTGCCCAGTACTGCGCCGAGCAGCAGCCAATGGCTGTTGATCCGTTCGATGTCCAGGCTCAATACGCTTCGTTGGTCGCGAAACAGTGCCATACCGCTGGTCCAAGTAGTGACGTTGGTCAAGCGGAACAGCGATTCGGGTCTGAACCACAGATTATTGTTCAATGGCATATTCGGTAATCAAAGGAACGCTGCCAGAATGACCGCCTCGTTATCACGCAGTCAGACTTGTGCATGGAAAAAGCTGTGCAGGGTACACCACTCTTTGCGCTGCGCCGAATGCTGGCGCTTTGGTATAGCCATACGCCTCTACTCGCGCACAGCCAGGCTATAATAACCTTCTGTTTTTATTGCAATTTTTTGATTGGAACTTTATGGCACAGAGCACTGCCACTGACGGCGGCTCCATCGACGCCCACGCCCACTGGTCACCCCAGCCGTATATGCAATACGCCGAACAACAGGGCGGCACAGTGTCAGGCGGCGTGCCCAGCCCGCTGATGTATGACCTCGAAGCGCGCATGCAATGGATGGATACGCGCAACGTCAAAATGCATGTGCTGTCGCTGTCGGGCGGCATGCCGTGGCAATGGGCCTCGCTCGACGCGGCGGACAAACTCGCGCGCATCGTCAACGATGCGGCCGTCGAAGCACACCAGAATTTTCCGCACCGCTTTGTCGCAGCGGCCGCACTGCCCATGCGCGACCCCAAAGCCGCGCTGCGCGAACTCGAGCGCATCGCCGGCAAGCCGGGCATGCGCGCGGTGCATTTGCCCAATTCGGTCGAAGGCATAGACTACCTGTTCACGCCCGCGTACGAGCCGCTGGTCGCGCGCTTTGAGGAACTCGGCTATCCGATACTGTTTCACCCGCTCGACGGCCAGCCCAATCACTACGGCGGCCCGCAGCGGCTGGCGGGCCCCGACTTTATTTACAACTCGCTGGGCTTTCCGTTCGAGACCGCAACCCTCGCTGTCAAATTCATCACCAGCGGCTACCTCGACAAATTCCCCAAGCTCGACGTCCTGCTGCCGCATTCCGGCGGCTGTTTTCCCTACATTGCGGGGCGCTTCGAACACAGCATCAAAAAAGGCGCGGTCGAAGCCGCGTCAACATTAAAAGGCTCCGTGCGCGACTACATCCGCCGCTTTCACTACGACTCGCTCGCGTATTACCCGGAAACGCTGCGCTTCATGATCGAACTCGTCGGTTCGGATCGCGTGGTGATCGGCACCGACAACTACGCCAGGATGGATGTGGATCAACCCAACGCGCTGGTGGAGTCGCTCAATTTACCGGCGCAGGACTTGCAGAAAATTCTGCAGGGCAACGCGGCGAAGTTGTTGCGGATCTAGTGTCTCGACCCGTTAATATCGATACAACCATGCCGAGAATCGCCGCCATGCTTTGTCGCCGTGCTCGCCGGGTTCCCAACCCGGCTGCGCGCGGCTTCGCGCCTGACGGCGATTTTGGCATTGTTCTATTAAGGAGAAACCCAAATATGTCCTGTATGAAAGGCGACTTCTTTCCCTGATTCTTCGCGTTATCAGGACACATTTGCATTACTTAGTAATATGTATCGAAACCAATGGGTCGAGACACTAGGGACGACACCCCTCAGAAAGCCTATTAAAGGAAGTCATCATGCACAAAATTATTTCGCTACTTACTGCCGCCGTTTTTGCCGTAACCACGTTTGCCGCCAGCGCACAGGCACCTTCCGCGCCCATAGCGCCGGCGGTGCCCGCCGCGCCGGGCAAAGCCGACAAGATGGATAAAATGGACAAGGCGGACGGCGCGAAAGCTGATAAAAGTCAGGCCAAAAAAGCTGCCAAGAAAGGCGCCAAAAAAGGCAAGAAGGGCGGCAAAAAAGGCGGTAAGAAAGCCAAGTCGGATACACCGGCGCCTGTTACGAAATAAGCGTTGCGCTAAACACCCTCCGTCTGAATTTAATTCAGGGCCGCCCGGCGTGCTGCAATGTGCAGCGTGCCGGGCGGCCCTGTTTATTTACCTGGCGGAACCGGCCTGAGATTCGCGGGCAGGTTGTCCCGCGGATGGTCTATTGTTACACTGCCACGTCCGCTATGACAAAGTGTTAAAACTTTTAAAAATCCGCGTAAAAATCCAAAGCGACGTGCGACGACCCTGGAGCTTTTTTATTTGCCGTTCCTGGTTGAATTGGGTGTGGTCACTATCATCAGTAAGGCAGACATCGAGTCGGCAGGCGACCTGGGGCCATTGCGCCATGCGTGTAGCAATAAAGGCTGGCTTGAAACCCGTTTGAGAATTCAGGATTTGCCATGACACTGCTGTCGAATCTATCGCTGCGTCAGATGTTGACCATACCTTATGTGGCGCTGGTCATACTGGCCGCCGCTGTGATTGGGTTGCTGTCGTACCGAGCCGGCAGCGATGCCGTGGATACGCTGTCCGATCATGTCCTCACCGAAACGGCGGGCCGCATTTCGCAGGCAGTGGACAAGCATATTTCCGGTTCGGAGGCGGTGCTGGAAACGGCATTTCCGACTGACGTGGCCGCGCCGATTTCAGTCAAAACGGATATCGATGCCTTGCGTGCGCGGCTGTGGCTGGCCACCACCGTGCATCGAGATCCCAACAATTACGCCTACTACGGCAACCGCAACGGACAATTCATCGGGCTGTGGCGATATTCCGAAACCGAGGCGGAGCTTCGTTTGCGTACCGAGTCCGATGTGCCGCGTTCCATTTATCGCTATTCGCGCATGGGCGGCGTATTGAAAGACCCAGCCCTTGAGCAACGCATATTCGATCCGCGCGAGCGCCCTTGGTACAAGGCGGGCCAAAGCTCAAGCATCCAAACCTGGACTTCGGTGTATATCGATTTCAAGACCCTGGAACTGGTGGCCACGCGTGCACGGCGTGTTAATAACGTTGCCGGTGAATTCGAGGGCGTGGTGGCGACGGATTTGTCGCTCGAACACTTGAATCGCTTTCTCAAGAGCCTGAAACTCAGCCCTAATGGTTTTGCTTTCATCGTCGAACCGGACGGTAACCTGATCGCCACCTCGCGCGGCCCGCACTTGCGTAAAGGCACCGGTGAAAATAACGCGCGCTTGAATGCGGCGTCGAGCGACGACCCGATGATCGTGTCGACCTATCATGCGGTGAAGGCGCTGACTGAACGCAGCGATGCTAAAAAAGGCTCCAGCACCAGCGCGTTTGCCGGGCCGGACGGCAAATCCGTTCAGGCGGGTTATGCGCGGTTGCGCGACAAGGCGGGCCTGGACTGGACGATCGCCGTGGCCGTGCCGCGCAGTGACTTTATGCAAAAGGTCACCGACAACGTTCGTCAAACGGCGGCACTGGCGTTGCTGGCGTGCCTGTTCATCGGCGTGATTGGATTCGCGGTGCTGAATGTGATCGCCGGCGAATTGCGCCGTCTCGCGGCGGCCGCGCGCGGACTAACCGATGGCGTGGCGGGCATGCTAATACCGGTGGATCGTACCGATGAAATCGGCGATCTGGCCAAGTCGTTTGCCGGCATGCAAAAGCAGC
>CAMDRT010000068.1 GCA_945906815.1 Bordetella parapertussis | reverse complement strand
CGATGTCTGCCGGGCAATCCAAGCCTCGATGTCGACACGCATAAACCGCCACATCCCGCCGACCTTGAAGGCCGGGATCTTCTTGGCCTGTGACAGCCTGTAAATCGTCCGCTCGGTTACCTTCAGGTAGCCAGCGACTTCCTTGATGGTGAGAATGTGTTCCTCGACAGTACGTTTTGCCATTGTGATGACCATTTTTAGTAGATTTCGACAGGATAGTGTAAAACTGGCCAATCGCAAACAACAACCGCCACAGACCGGAAGAATTGTGCTCGGCTTGTGGCTCACCAGGTGAGCTTCAGTTGCCGGTGACTCTGGGCCTGGATTTGCGAACGCAGGTTCGATTGCGAAAGGCGGAATCGAACTCGGGTTCGACTCGGCTACTGCTTCCTCGCTCGCCAACACAATCCGCTTCGCTCTTCAGTTGATAACGCTCGCGAGGGAAAAAGGACAATAGCCCGAAAACACGGACACTTGCGGGTTCTATTGCTATTCGCTTCGGAAAGCGAACGGCGTTCGACGGTTGGGCGGTGGCAGTCCAGGTTTCGCGGGACGATGCGCACTCGCGCTCTAGGCGCGGGCGTTTGCTGGCAACAAAGAAGCTTTGAATGACCAAAAAAGAGTAGCCTAACCCTTGCCAATGAGCTACAATGTAGCCCAATTAATCAAGGAGGCCGATCATGCCCACCAATGCCGTTGTTCGTGCCCGTATCGACGAGCACATCAAAGAAGAAGCCAGTGCTGTGCTGGCGGCCATGGGGCTGACCGTGTCTGACGCCTTCCGCATTATGCTAACCCGCGTTGCCCGAGAGAAGGCACTACCGTTTGAACCCTTGGTGCCCAACGCCACCACCATCGAGGCGATGAAAGAGGCCCGCCGTGGCGGGTTGAAGTCGTTTAGCACGGTTGAGGATCTGATGGTCGATCTGAATGCGGACGATTGAGCCAACGGGTCAGTTCCGGCGCGACTACAAGCGGGAATCCAAGGGGCAGCATCGTCAGACGCTTGAGGGCGACCTCGCGGGAATTGTCACGGCTCTTGCCAACGACCATCCGCTGACCGAAAAACATCGCGACCATGCACTCACCGGCGACTGGAAGGATCACCGGGACTGCCACATCAAGCCCAACTTGGTGCTGATCTACCAAAAGCCTGGCGACGCGGTATTGCGACTGGTGCGCATGGGTTCACACAGCGAACTGGGGCTGTAAGTTCGGACTCTCAGGATCGGACGCTCAGCGAGCGTGCGAATGGCAAATTCGCAGTTCAAGCCGCCGCAGGGATCTGGAAACAGCCCGCGGCAATGGCCGCGCCAGCCGTAGCACCCCAATTGCGCCTGCTCTGGCGGCCCTCTGCCAATCGCAGTGCCTCTCGCAGGAAAAGGACAATCGCCTGAAAACGCAGACACTCGCGGGTTCTATTGCTATCCGCTTCGGAAAGCGGACGCCGGTTCGGTTCCGTGTTCCACCACCATTTCAAAATACCAACCAATTCTCCGGTTGGTATTTTTTTGCCTGCCGCCGTGTGTTCACGGGGGCTGGCGTGGATTCCTGCGGACTTCGCTGCAGCGCCTGGCACCGGCATTCGGCCCCGTTTTCTCTCTCCGTTGGCGGTTTCTCTCTGATACCCCATCCCGGATTTTCCGGCGAAGTCCGCAAGCGGAAATAAAAATACCTTATAAATCAATGGCTGCTTGCGGACTGATCACTAGTTGTTCGTTTGACGAATTGGGTAGCGGAGGGAACGGAGACAGTGAACAACGGGCCTGAGTTCGTCCACCGCGATTCGGGCTGATATTTTCGAGATCACCCCACCTACAGATGCGCACCATGGTGGTGCCATCTAGCCCCAGCGCGGGGCCTGTGGCGAACGTAACGCTGCGAATAAATTTCTTTACGTTAGCATTACTCCAATTAACTTATTGTTTTAATGTAACTATTTTAATAGTTCACATTCTCTTGTTTGGCATTCATCTTGCTTTCTATGTTGTATACCGCTTGAAATGCGGAAACCCATACGAGGAATCCATCATGAACCGTCGTGAACTTCTGCAGTCCGCTGGCGCAGTCACCTTGAGCGCATCCATGCTGCCATTTATAAAAAACACTGCGTGGGCGCAGCAGCCCGGCGACACATTGGTGGTGCTGATCGGCAACACCATCAATAGCTTGGATATACATCGGCCTGGCACCAATCGGCCGAGCTATCAAGTTGCGGTTAATGTTTATGATCGTTTGGTGACGTTCGGCACGCGCAAACTTGCCGATGGTTCGCTGGCTTACGACTACGACAAAATTCAACCCGAGCTGGCCGAAAGCTGGAACATTTCCGCCGACCGCACCAGCCTGTTGTTCAAGCTCAAACCGAACGCGACGTTCTGGGACGGCACGCCAGTGACTTCAGAAGATGTTAAGTGGTCGTTTGACCGCGCACTCGCTCTAGGCGGTTTTCCGAGGGTGCAAATGGGCGCGGGCGGATTTGTCGATCCCGCGCAATTTGTAGTGGTTGATCCGAAAACGATCCGTATCGACCTGAAAAAAGCGTCCAAGCTCGCGCTACCGAATCTCGGCGTGCCGGTGGCGGTGATTATCAATTCCAAAGTGGCCAAAGCGCGGGCCACCGCAGCCGATCCGTGGGCCGCAGAGTATCTACATCGCAATCCGGCGGGCAGCGGCGCCTACAAAGTCGAACGCTGGGACGCCGGTCAGCAACTGGTGTATGTACGCAATGACAAGTGGGCGGGCGGGCCGTTGCCCACGGCGCAGCGCGTAATCATCCGCGAAGTGCCGTCGCAGGCGACGCGACGCGCGCTGATTGAACGCGGCGACGCTCACGTATCGTTCCAAATTCCTAACAAGGATGCGCAAGAACTTGCGGCGGGCAAGAAGGTAAAGGTCACCGGCGCGCCAATCGACAACTGCCTGCACGTCGCGTGCCTCAATTACAACTTTGATCCATTCAAGGATCAGCGCGTGCGTCAGGCGGTGGCGTGGGCCATTCCGTACGAGCAAATTTATAAACAAGCTGCCTACGGTCGCGGCATACCGATGTGGGGCGGAAAATCCGCCAAGGCCACGTCAGCCGTGTGGCCGCAGCCATTCCCGTATGGAACTGATCTGGCCAAGGCACGCGCGTTGCTCGACCAAACGCCGTTTAAATCCGGCTTCGACGTACCGCTGTCCTTTGATCTGGGCGAAGCGGATTGGGGCGAACCTACCGCTTTGCTGATTCAGGAAAGCCTGTCAAAAATCGGCATCAAGGTCACTATCGACAAAGTGCCGGGCGCCAACTGGCGCACCGTCGCGCTGGTTGATAAAAAGCTGCCGTTCCTGCTCGAAAATTTCGGCGGCTGGTTGAACACACCCTGCTACTACTTCTACTGGTCGTATATCAAAGGCAATTTGTTCAATGCATCCAATTACGATGACGCGACCGTGAAGCAGTTGATCGACGACACGCTGCATCTGGAAAAATCCGCGCCCACGTACGAGCCGAAAATCCGACAAATGATTCAAAAAGCCTTTGACGATGTGCCACGCATTCCTCTATGGCAGCCGACACTGGAGGCGGCGATGAGCCAGAAATTGCAGGGCTATCAGTCGTGGTTTCATCGCCAGGTGGACGCGCGTTCGTACAAGCTTTCTTAGCAGTAGACGGAACGGCGTGGCGCAACTCACCCTCATATTCGCGCGCTGCTGGCAGGCGATCCCGACGCTATTCGGCATTGTTGTCGTCACCTTCCTGCTGACACGCGCACTTCCGGGGGACCCGGCAGCCTACTTTGCCGGCGCATCCGCAACGCCCGAATCCATCGCCGAAATTCGCGTCAAGCTGGGGCTGGATCGCAGTTTTCCTGTTCAATTTTGGAGCTATCTTAAAGGCTTGGCGCACGGCGATCTCGGCCAATCCATATCCACCGGACAGCCGGTCGCAACCGAACTACTAAGGCGGCTGCCGGCATCACTGGAATTGACGTTGACCGCACTGCTATTGTCGGTGGCCGTGGCGATTCCCCTCGGCGTTCTCGCCGCCGTCCATCAGGACAGTTGGATCGACCAACTCTGCCGCTTCATGGTCACGGCGGGCGTGAGTTTGCCGACATTCTTCACTGGGTTGTTGCTGGTGTACGTGTTTTATTTTCTGCTCGGCGTTGCGCCTGCGCCTCTGGGGCGGCTCGACATACTGCACGTACTGCCGCCCCACGTCACCGGCTTTCTGGTTATTGACGGATTGGTGGCGGGTCAATGGAGCGTTGCATGGTCGGCGTTTAAACAGTTGCTGCTACCGAGTATTACGCTGGGCCTCTTCACGCTCGCCCCCATCGCGCGCATGACTCGCGCAGCGATGCTGCAATCGCTCGCCTCCGAATATCTGCGCACCGCACGCGCCGCAGGGCTTACGCGCCACCAGGTATTGTTCGTGTACGCGTTCCGCAACGCGCTACTGCCGGTCATCACTACCCTGGGCATGGTGTTTTCGTTTACGCTAGGTGCCAATGTGCTAGTAGAAAAAGTCTTTGCGTGGCCAGGCATAGGCTCATTCGCGCTGGAGGCGTTGGTGGTGTCCGATTACGCGGCTGTGCAGGGTTTCGTGCTGTCTATGGCGGTGCTGTTTGTAACGCTGAATCTGGCGGTGGATACGCTGTATACGCTGATTGATCCGCGAGTGCGTGTCGATGGCTGATACGACATCTTCGGTGGTAATGCCACGGGGTAGCAGCGCATGGGCGCGCAGCTACGCGCACTTTCGTTATGTCATGAGCGCAAATCCAGTCACGTTTCTGGCTTTCCTGTTGCTGGCGTTGATGATTCTGGTGGCGCTATTCGGCCCCCTGCTGGTAACGCACGATCCGCTGGCCACCGCCGCCGATAAAGCGCTCAAGCCGCCTACCGCACAACACTGGTTCGGCACCGATCAATTGGGCCGCGACGTGTTCTCGCGAGTCGTCGCGGCGACGCGTCTCGATTTACTGATATCGGTATCCGCGGTGTCGATTTCTTTTTTCTGCGGCGCCGCACTGGGCGCCTTCGCCGGATTCTGGGGCGGCTGGTTCGACAAAGTTTCTGGGCGCTTTCTTGACACTATCATGGCGTTTCCGCTGTTCGTGCTGGCGATGGGCATAGTGGCCGCTGCTGGCAACACCATCCAGAATATTGTGATCGCCACCGCAGTCATCAACTTGCCGTTTTATGCGCGCGTTGCGCGCGCCGAAGTGTCGATACGCCGCAATGCGGGCTACGTGCAAGCCGCGCGATTAAGCGGTAATTCAGAAACACGCATCCTGCTGCTCAGGGTATTGCCCAACACGCTGCCGCCCATGATGGTGCAGCTTTCGCTCAATATGGGATGGGCGATTCTCAACGCCGCAGGGCTGTCGTTCATCGGACTCGGTGTGCGGGCGCCGACAGCCGAGTGGGGCATCATGGTAGCCGAAGGCGCCAACTACATCGTATCCGGCGAATGGTGGCTCGCGCTGTTCCCCGGCGCCGCATTGATGCTTGCCGTATTTACTTTTAATCTGCTGGGTGACGGGCTGCGCGACCTGGTCGATCCGCAGCGGCGCACCTGAGGCAGGGCGATGAACAATCCACTACTGCTGAGCATTGAAAATCTTTGCGTCGAATTCAAAACTCGGCGCGGCCCGGTGACCGCCGTGCGTTCGGTCGACCTGCAACTGCGCAAAGGCGAAACCCTGGGCATCGTCGGTGAATCGGGTTCTGGCAAATCCGTGACTTCTTACGCGGTGATGCGCATTCTTGATCGTGCCGGACGCATCGTTTCGGGCACCATCAAGTTTAGCGGCATGCAGTTGCACAACGCCGACGAGTTGATGATGAGCGACTTGCGGGGTCGCGAGATATCGATGATTTTTCAGAACCCGCGTGCCGCATTGAATCCCATCCGCTCTGTTGGCAAGCAGATTGAGGACGTGCTGATTCGCCACGCCCAGGTCTCGCACGCTACCGCGCGCGGCAAAGCCATTGAGGCATTGGAGCGCGTGCGTATTCACGACGCCGCGCAGCGTTATAACGCCTATCCGTTTGAACTATCCGGCGGCATGTGCCAGCGCGTGGTGATCGCCATCGCACTCGCCTGCCGCCCGCAACTGCTGATTGCCGACGAGCCGACCACCGGCCTTGATGTCACTACGCAGAAAGCGGTGATGGAACTGGTACGCGATCTGACGCACTCGGAGGGCATGTCTACGTTACTGATTACCCACGACCTTGGGCTGGCGGGAGAATACTGCGACCGCATCCTGGTGATGGAGCAAGGCGCAGTAGTCGAAGCACGACCCACGCGTGAGCTATTTACAGCGCCCGCCCATCCTTATACGCGACGCTTGATACGTTCCACGCCGCATGCCGCGCACGACATTCGCGATCTGCTGCCCGAAGACAACCGGCCGCCGCAGACGCATCAGCGCGCACCGTTGGTGCGAGATGCCGAACCGCTGCTCGAGGTGCAAGACCTGGTAAAAGTGTTTGATGCGCCAGGCGGCTTTCTGCAACAATTTCGGCGACGCAACATAGCACAAGCGCAAGGAATGCGCGCGGTGGATGGCGTCAGTTTTCACGTCGCGCGTGGCGAAAGCGTCGGCCTGGTAGGCGAATCCGGTTGCGGTAAGTCGACTACATCCGCGATGATTATGCGCCTACTGGATCCCACTTCGGGCCGCATACGATTCAAAGGCATAGAACTCACAGCGCAGCCCGCCGCAGCGTTCGCGCATTCGCCGCTACGCCGGGAATTGCAAATGGTGTTTCAAGATCCGCATGAAAGCCTCGATCCACGCTACACCGCCGCGCAATCCATTGCCGATCCGCTGCTGCGTATTGAGGGCCTGAGCAACGGCGGCAACGGCGATCCATTACGCGCGCGCGTCGAGCAACTCGCCACCCAGGTTGGCCTGCCGCACGATCTACTCGAGCGCCTACCGCATCAACTTTCAGGCGGGCAGAAGGCCCGCGTCGGTATCGCACGCGCCATCGCCACCCGGCCGGAATTGCTTATTCTGGACGAGCCCACCGCCGCGCTCGATGTGTCGGTGCAGGCCGTAGTGCTCAACCTGCTGGCTGACCTGCGCGCCGAATTCGGCATGAGCTATCTGTTTGTCAGCCATGACCTTGAAGTAGTGCGGCTGTTGTGTGATCGCGTGATTGTGATGCGCGCCGGGCGCATCGTGGAAGAAGGCGTAACGGCGCAGGTGTTGTCAGCGCCTTGTGCCGATTACACCAAAGAACTGCTGGCGGCTATTCCGCGGCCAACCTATTTGCCGCACTGGACAAATCACGTCAGCAACGCTGCCGCATGAACACGCTCTATACCATCGGCGAGATTCGCGCTTCGCTTTGTGGCGATTTCAACACAGCCTCCCGATTTTTACGTCAGCGCCGGCAGCAGCTGTCGAAACTGAACGAACAGGCGCGCGACCCGGCGTGGATAACGCTGGCCACCGAGGCGCAACTTGAGGCGCAACTTGCAGCACTGGCGCAGCGTTCGCCAGAGGATTGCCCGCTGTATGGCGCGCCCTTCGCAGTCAAAGACAACATCGACGTAGCTGCCTGGACTACCACCGCCGCCTGTCCCGATTTCGCTTACACCGCAGCACGCACGGCGCATGTGGTCGAACGACTGATGCAAGCGGGCGCGGTGTTACTCGGCAAAACCAATCTGGACCAATTCGCCACTGGGCTGGTAGGTACGCGTTCGCCCTACGGCTGGGTACCCAACACCTTCAGCCCGCAACACATCAGCGGCGGCTCCAGTTCGGGATCGGCTTCAGTGGTGGCGCGGGGGCTGGTAAGTTTTGCGCTGGGCACCGACACCGCAGGCTCCGGGCGCATCCCTGCTGGATTCAACAACCTGGTGGGCGTGAAACCCACGCCCGGCGTGGTCAGCAACGTCGGCGTGGTGCCGGCGTGCCGCACACTGGATTGCGTTTCCTTGCTGACGCTGACCACCGCCGATGCGGCAGCGGTGTTTTCGGTGATGAGCGGCCCTGGCGCTATTGGCGCAGATGCGCCAGTATTTCACCGACCCACGCGCGCGCGCTTTGCCTTTCCACCCATGCCGCGTGTCGGTATTCCGCAAGCGCCGTTTTTTGTACACGAGGGCTACCGTGCGCTGTTCGCGGCGGCCTGCACGCACCTGCAAACCTTGGCCTGCTCGCAAGACCACTTCAACCTTGCGCCGTTTTCCGCCGTCGCTGCCCTGCTGTATGAGGGGCCGTGGACTGCCGAACGTTTTATCGTGGCCGGCGCGCTAATCGAAAGTGGTGCACCCGGTGTTGACCCGGTGGTAGCCGAAGTGATTCGTGGCGGCAAGGCCTACTCCGCGATTGATGCTTTCAATGCGCTCTATCGACTGCGTGAACTGGAAGCCGAAACGCGTGCCATATGGAAATCGTTCGACGTGCTCATGCTCCCGACCGCGCCCAATCTGCCGACCTACGCCGAAGTGTGCGCCGCGCCCGTTGTGCGCAACAGCGAGCTGGGCACGTACACCAATTTCGTCAACCTGCTGGGGCTTGCTGCAATTGCCGTGCCCTTTGGCTTTACTACTGACGGCCTGCCGTTTGGCGTGACATTCATCGGGCCGGGCGGCAGCGACTGGGCGCTGCTTGAACTCGCAGCCCGCTGGCAGCAATCGCGCGCATTGCCGGTGGGTGCGCAACTGCGCGCGCCATGCGCCGCCGACACCGCGCCACTGACGACACCGCCGCAGGCCATGCCGTTGGCAGTAGTGGGCGCGCATCTGCGTGGCATGCCCCTGCATTCTCAACTTACCACCCGCGGCGCGCGCCTGCGCGCGGCTACCCGCACCGCGCCGCGCTACAAACTCTATGCGCTGGCCGGCACGCAGCCGCGCAAACCCGCTCTCGCGCGTAGCAAAGGCGGGGCAGCTATCGCGGTTGAAGTTTACGATATGCCCGCGGAAACCATCGGCGCGCTGCTGGCAGAGATACCCTCGCCGTTAGGTCTAGGCACGATAGAGCTTGAAGACGGCGCATGGGTCAAAGGCTTCATCTGCGAGCCATGGGCCTTGCAGGGTGCCGAGGACATTACCGCGTTCGGTGGCTGGCGAGCTTACATCGAATCCCTAGCCCAATCCACGGACGCATGAAGCATGGCCACGGTAGTCAACATCGACAAAGAAGCAACCAGCCTGGCGGATCAGGCATATGCAGCGATCAAACAGCGAATTTTCGATTTTGACCTGATGCCGGGCGACCGTTTGTCGGAATCCGATCTCGCGCGGCAAATCGAAGTCAGCCGCACGCCGCTGCGGCAAGCCCTGCAGCGCTTGCAGCACGAAGGCTTCGTGGAAGCCATCCCCAAAGTGGGCTGGCTGATTCCACCGCTGAGCTTCGAGAAATTTGACGAGTTATATGATTTTCGCGTGTTGATCGAATGTTTTGCGGTACGCGCCTTATGCGACTCCGTCGAAGACAGCGCCGCCTTGCCCGATCTTGCAAGCGCATGGCAAGGGCCGCTCAGGGAGCGGTTAAAGGATCCGCTTGCGGTGGGTGCGCTTGACGAAGCATTTCATCTACGGATAGTCAAGTCCACCGGCAACCGCGAGATGCTGCGCACCTACCGTGAGATCATCGAGCGCATGCGCATCATCCGCCGGCTGGATTTTTTCAAACCTGAGCGCATTACCGCAACCTACGACGAGCACACCAAAATCCTCGCTGCGATTCAAAAACACCGCACCGACGAAGCGCAACGCCTGCTGCGCGCCCATATCGAACACAGCAAGATCGAAGTGCGCAAGATCACGCTGGACATGCTGTATCAAGCGCGCAAGCGCAGCCGTTGGGAACGCGGCAAGTAGGGACATGGTAACGTCCGGACCCTGTGGGTAGCGAATTCGTAATTCAAGCCGCCGGGATCTGAAACAGCCCACACTCAGGAGCGCAGCAAGCTTACCAGCCTTAGCCGCTGCTCCGCCCACAACGCCGGTGGATCCACGGCGATATCAAAGAGCGTCATCCCGTCGGGCAGCACATCATCCAGAATCGCCTCGACGATGTCGGGGGCGAGGTTGGTCAGATTCACCATGCGACTGACGTAGCTGTTGTCTACCCCTTCGCGCTCGGCGATTGCCTTGAGCGATTGGGCCTCACCCGACTCGAGCATGGCGAGCCAGCGGTGACCGCGCGCGAGCGCCAGTTGCAAGGGCGTCGTGCGCACGTCCCACGGCCGTGGCGTGGCACCATCAGGTAACACGACCTGCGCGCGCCCACTACTGCGCTTAAAACGGATCGGCGTGAGCAGCACCAACCGCCCGTCGCTGGCGGCGGCCACGTCCAGCGGCCCCTCTTGCAGCATCCGTTTGTCGTTCATGCCGCCACCAACTCGGCGTCCACCGCGGCGTCGGGGCGCATGTCCAGAATCAGGCGCTCCATGCCGTTGGCGCGCAGGCGAACTTCGAGTTGCCTGGGCGAGACGATCACTTTTTCCACCATCAAGCGGATCATGCGCACCTGCTCCGCCGGAAACATCTGCGCCCAGATCGCATCCAGCCGGTTCATGGCTACCGTTACTTTCGCTTCGTCCAGCGTCGCATCACTGCGCTTGGCGTGCGCGATGGCGTCGGTCAGCAGCGCAGGCGCGCGCATAAGACTACGCAGTTGCTCGAGCACCGCCGACTCGAGTTCTGCCGCGACGATGCGCGGCAGCCCCGAAGCACCAGCGAATTCCTTCACATCGCGCTGGTGCACGTAGTAGCGGTAACGCCGCCCATTCTTCTTGGTCGACTGGCTGGGCGAGAGTGCGCGGCCGTCCTCGCCGAACACGACGCCCTTCAACAGGAACACGGTTGTGGCGCGCGTTACGTTGGCGCGCGCGCGGCCGTTGGTCTCCAGTATGGCGCGCACATCGTCCCACAGCGTCTGGCTGATGATCGGCGGGTGTTCGCCTTGATACCATGTTCCCTTGTGCGCGATCTCCCCCCGATACGCGCGGTTTTTAAGGATCTTGTAAATGAGGCTTTTGTCGATCGGGGTGCCGCGGCGCGTGCGCCCGTCCTGCGTGGTCCAGGCTTTGGAGGTGACGCCGTCCAGGCGCAACTCTTTCACCAGGTGCGTGCTCGATCCCAGTTCCACAAAGCGCGTGAAGATGTGTCGTACCGTCTTGGCCTCAGCCTCGTTGGGAATCAGCCGCCGATTCTTAACGTCGTAGCCGATCGGCGGCACACCGCCCATCCACATGCCCTTGCGTTTGGACGCGGCGATCTTGTCGCGGATCCTCTCGCCAGTCACCTCGCGTTCAAACTGGGCGAAGGACAGCAGGACGTTCAGCATCAGCCGGCCCATACTGGTGGTGGTGTTGAACTGCTGCCTGGCACGCAGCTACAAGAATTGCGATTGAGGGTCAGAAAACGTTCGACGCCAAATACTGAATGCGCCTGAGTCTGACCTGTCGGCCGACCCGTGCCCCTGCTGGCTAGGTCAACGAGACTGAGCCAAATCGCTTTCTAGGAATCCGAAGCGAAAAAACTGGCGCGCGAATGCAGATGTTGCCGCGGTTGTGTTAATTCTTCGCGGCTATATAAGGGCATTTGATTCTCGGACAGTGGGGCGTGGGGGCCGATTCAATATTGACCCAGGGCGGGTTGCCGAATATTAAAGCGGCAACAGGCTTTACCTTTCATTTTTGATGCAGCCAGTTACCTACTTGGGTGCTCAGTGATGAATTGGCGCAGGGCAGCATTAATGCGGGTTTGCCAACCCCTGCCGGTTGCCTTAAAGGTTTCCAGCAAGTCGGCGTCCAGGCGAATCGCTGTGAATACCTTGGTCGCATCTGCCTTCGGGCGACCGCGTGGGCGCTTCATGGCAACTAGTGCGGCATAGGTGGCTGGCGGAAATGCTTCGCTTGCGGGCTTCGCGCCTTTGTGCCACTGGCTGTCGAGTTCCCGCGCATCGGCATCAGCAGCGATGCCTGCATTGATAGCCACAGTCTCGTTGCGGGTGGGGATGATCGTCCCTGGTTTAAGTTTCGGCATAGCTTTTCACCTCTCTTGGGTTGGCCTTGCGTAGGCTAATAACACGCACAGCATCGGCGCGAAGACAGAACACCATCACATGCAGGCGGACACCGATGTACCCTTTCGCTTCAAAGCGGGGTTCGGCATACTGCTTGCGCGTGTCAACACGCACCACGGCTGTTTCCCACTCAAAGCCGTCGGCATCGGCCAGCGACAAGCCGTGCTTGTCGAGGTTGCTTTCGTCTTTGGCAGGATCAAATTCGTAGCTCATTATATTTATTGTATAAACAATAAATAATCTCTGTCAAGTTTTTTAGACGATCTTTAGACGATCTGACAGAGAACGGCGAGAAAAAGATGACTGGCACCACAGTTTCACAATGCGGCATGGACAATCACCCAAAAACACGGACACTCGCAGGTTCTATTGCCATCCGCTTCGGAAAGCGGACGCGGGTTCGGTTCCGTATTCCACCACCATTTCAAAATACCAACCAATTCTCCGGTTGGTATTTTTTTGCCTACTGCCGCGTGTTCACGGGGGCTGGCGTGGGTTCCTGCGGACTTCGCCGAAGGGCTCGGCGGTGGTATTCGACCCCATTTTCTCTCTCCGTTGGCGGTTTCTCTCTGATACCCCATCCCGGATTTTCCGGCGAAGTCCGCAAGCGGAAATAAAAATACCTTATAAATCAATGGCTGCTTGCGGACTGATCATCCATGTGTCACCGGAGGCAAAATAACCACCAGAGTCCCGCAGCGACACAGCGTGCTTCAACCCCAGTCGCCCAGTTCCTCCCTCGGGGTTTTGTGTGTTGGGCAGATCGGCGGCCCCAAATGCAGGAAGCGCTTAGGGACGGTCACCTTATGGCCGCACTTATTGCGCTCGGCTTTTGGCGGCGGTACGCACCACAGCGTTGTGAACGTTTGCTTGAAAAAATAGGTAGGATGACTCAGTGTCGATTCCCACTCTTAAGTCGAACCGTCGGATTCGCACGAACACACATCTGGTCCACGCCTAAATTCTTATTCGTGATGGCCGTAAACGAGCGTCAGTGCGCCTTGATGCCCGCGGCTTTAATCACCTTGCCCCAGCGCGGCATATCCTCGCGAATGCGCTCGGCGAACTGTTCCGGCGTGTTGAGCACGGTATACATGCCCTGACCGAGCAGGCGCTGCACTACGTCTTTTTCGCCCACGCCCTTGACGATGGCGGCGTTCAATTTCATCGCGATCTCGCGCGGCGTGGCGGCCGGTGCTACGATGCCGAACCAGGTGCTGGCTTCGAACTCGCGCAGGGCGGGCAGGCCCGATTCCGCCACCGTCGGCACGGCGGGCAGTAGTGGCGTGCGTTTGGCCGAGCCGACCGCCAGCGCGCGCACCTTGCCGCCTTTGATATGCGGGATGGAGGTGAGCACGCTGTCGTACATCAAGTCGGTTTGTCCACCCATCAGATCGATCAGCGCCGGTGCCGCCCCTTTGTACGGTATGTGCAAAAAGTTGACCTGCACCATGCTTTTCAGCATCTCGATGCCCAGGTGCGTGACCGAGCCTGCGCCCGAGGTGCCGAAGCTCAGTTTGCCCGGGCTCGCCTTGCCCAGCGCGATCAGTTCCTGCAGATTGCGCGCGGGCACGGAAGGGTGCACGATGATCACAAAACCCACCGCTGAGACGATGGTAATGGGCGTGAAATCCTTCAGCGGGTCGTAACCGAGTTTGGCGTACAGATGCGGCACCACGCACAATGTCGCCATACTGCCCAGCCCCAGCGTGTAGCCATCGGGTGTGGCCTTCGCCACGAATTCGTTGGCAATGGTGCCGCTGGCACCGAGGCGCGGCTCGACCACCACCGGCTGGCCCAAGGCTTCACTCAATTTTTGCGCGGCGAGGCGCGCGCTGAAATCGAGCGGGCCGCCAGGCGCGGAGCCAGTGACGAGACGCACGGTCTTGTTGGGGAAAGCGGCTGCGCGATCCTGCGCGCTCACGGCGTCGGCTGGCATGGCCAGTATTGCGACGAGAGCATAAGGATAAAATAGATTTTTATAAAGTATCATAATAAAATCATATGGTTATATAATTTAATTGCATGTAGGCACGATGCGGGCCTTGCCGTTAACAATACACGACTTCGCGCTAGAATTCGCCGTCACCCACGAATCACACACTGAACGTCATCGGAGGCCGAAATGGACAACAACACTAGACCAATTTTTGACCGCGCCGTAGAAGACATCGGCAATGCTGTTTGGATGGAGCACACCAATGTGACGGTGCCCGATCAGACACTCAGCACGCTGTTCTATTTAAGTGGGTTGGGTTTCACGCGCGACCCGTACCTAATGCCCGGGCTGGAAAACATGTGGATCAATATCGGCCGCACGCAAATTCACACCCCGGCGCGCGCGGCGCAAGTCCTGCGCGGCCACACGGGCATTGTGCAGCCCGATCGTGCGGCGTTGTTGAAGCGCCTCGAACACTACGCACCAAAGCTCTCGGGTACCAAGTTCGCGTACAAAGATTGCGGCGAATATGTCAACGCCACCTGTCCGTGGGGCAACAATTATCGCCTGTACGAGCCTGATCCCGCGAAGTACGGCAACACGCAACTGGGCATCGTGTATGTCGAATTCATCTGCCCCATGGGCGTGGCTGAAGGCATCGCGCGTTTCTACAACCAAGGCATCAAGGCGCCGGCGACGGTGGTTAACGAACCCGCGGGCAAAGCCGCCAAGGTGCTGGTGGGCCACCATCAACATCTAATTTTCCGCGAGTCTAGCGACCCGGTGCCCGCGTACGACGGCCACCACCTCGAAATCTACATTTCCGATTTCTCCGGCCCGCACCAGTGGCTGAAGGAGCGCGGGCTAGTGTGCGAGGAAAGCGATCAGTATCAATACCGCTTCAAGGACATCATCGATCCCGACAACGGCAAGCACCTCTACACCATCGAGCATGAAGTGCGCAGCATGACGCACCCGCTCTACGCACGGCCGCTGGTGAATCGCAATCCGGTGCAGACTAATCGTAACTATCGTCCCGGCTACGACGCGGGGCAGTGGGCGGCGCCGCACGGCAGCTGAACCGCGCGGTTGTCCTTGTGGTGCATCAGACTTTTCTGTGGATATCGATGCGCATCGCGCGGGATTCAAATTTAGCGCAAAGCTTCGCCTGTCATTCCCGCGCAGGCGGGAATCCATAACAAAGTGACATATGGCACGCTGAATGGATACCCCCTGCGCGGGAATGACACAGTGGGAGTCGATCCACCCACACGATAGCCGGATGAATTTTTTTGTATGTAGGGCGAGCCGCCGTGTTTCGGCTCGCCCGCTTTTTTGGGGGAGCAGTGAAGCGATACGGCATAGCGGTGTTGGGCGTCCTGCAGGTTCTGTTGTGTAGCACGGCGTTGGCACAAGCCTGGCCAGCCAAATCCGTGCGCGTGATCGTGCCGATGGCCACCGGCGGCGGCAGCGACATCGTCGCACGCATGATGTCCACCCGGCTCAGCGAGACGCTGGGTCAGCAGTTCATCGTGGACAACCGTGGTGGCGGTGGCGGGCTGATCGGCATCGGCATGGCGGTGAAATCGCCAGCCGACGGCTATACGCTGTTGATCGCTTCATCTGGTGTGATGACCAACCTGCCTGCATTGCACGCAAAAATGCCCTACGACGTGGTGCGTGATTTTGCTGCGGTGGCACGGGTGGCGATTGTGCCACTGGTGCTGATCGTGCATCCCGCCGTACCTGCAAAAAATACGCGGGAGTTCATCGC
>CAMDRT010000067.1 GCA_945906815.1 Bordetella parapertussis | reverse complement strand
ACAGATTGTTTTGCAGTTAATCTGCGTTCATCTGCGAAATCTGTGTCGAAGGTCTTGACGTTTTTGCGCCTCCCCGGAATACGGCCATGAAAAACCATGGCCTCCTTCCGGGCTACGAACGCCAAAGATGTGTGCATAGACTAGCCTTGAAGGGCAAGGGCACACGTGAAGCGGAGCAGAGGGAATGTCGCATGAATTGCGACGCAGTACACTAGCGTCACGCAGCGCCTGGGTAATCCGCTCCAACAACGGAGCGGAGTACCCCCCTTGCCTTGGTTCCGCCACCCTACCGCAACCCGGCTAATATCCCGAACACCTGCTGCATCGAGAAATCGTAGGTCTTCTGGTCGAACGCGGCACCGCCCCCTGCCATCATATAGCCGTGTTGGATGCCGGGAAAAATGTGCACGCCGACGTTTTTCATGCGCGCGGGCACAGCGCGGTAGGCTTCCTGCACCGCCGGCGGCGCAGCGTGATCCTGATCACCCCATATGATGCAGATCGGCTGCGTGACGCCGTCGAGCTCCTGGATGTAGTCACCCAATTGCGTACCGTGGCACGAAATGCCGGCACTGTAGCCGAGACGTTTGGGGGCGAGTATCGCGTACGGGCCGCCATAGCAAAACCCCATGGCGGCGGCGCGACCGTTGAACTGCGGCAGCTTGCGCACTTCGGCGAGTGTGTCTGTCATATCGCCCTCGCCGGTCTTGATAACCTCGAGTCGCGGCTGTCCCCGCGGCGTCGAACGCGCATCGCCGCGCGCCAGCGGACCCGGCACCGTGCGTGAGAACAAATCCGGTGCGGCCGCGATGTAGCCCTGGGCTGCGAATGCGTCGGCGATGCCGCGCAGATCGGCATCCACGCCGTGTATCGCCGAGGCCAGCACCACCGCCGGTACCTTGCCCGGTGCATCCGGTGTGACCAGATAACAATCGAATGTGCCGCCGCCGCTGGATGTAATTTTGATGTCCTGCTGCTGCATGACTCCCCCTGAATGGCTCGGTTGATGAACGGCGCTATCTTACCGCGACTGCACGGGCCGCTACATATTTCACAATGGCGTGTGGGAAATTACTCGCTCGCCGCACCGTACTTACGCAAATAATTTTCATGCCGGAACAGAAAATCCGCGCCGACGATACGATGGTCGAAGCCGTCCGGCCGGAACCGATAGTCGATAAATCCCACCTCGCGCACACCCCAGTGCAAGGTGGTGGGTGGGGAGTTGACGCAGGCGACGGACGGCCCCCACAGGTAATAAATACCGTCGAGCGAGAACGATCGGGTTTGATGTTTGTGGCCCGAACTCACCAGACGCACACGGTGTTTACGGCACAGCTCGAGCAGGCGTGCGCGGCTGCCGGAGTCGATGCACGACTGGCGTAGCGCAAGATCATCGTAATCCGGCTCTGCTGGGTGATCGAGGAACAGCGGCTTGTGCAAAAACAGCGCCACGGGACATTGCCTGAATCCTGCCAGCGTTTGCGTCAGCCAACGCCACTGCTCGGCTTCGGCGGGCTGGCCATCGCTGCCCAGCAGTTGCGAGTTCAGCCCGACGAAACCCCAGCCCGCGGCCTCGAACGCCCAGCGCTCTTCGCCAAAGTGCGCCATGAAACGCGCGCGCCGCGCATCATTGACGCGCTTCACCATCTTGCCAGAGATGACATTGTCGCCAACGTCATGATTGCCGGGCAGATAGCGGCAGGCTACGGCGAGTTGCCCGAGCTGCGCGCGCGCAAACGCGTGATCCGCATCCGCGTCCGGATCGGCCATGACCAGGTCGCCATTGGCAATAACCAGATCGGGTTGCTCGCGAGCGATCCAGCGCACAACTTTCAGCCAATTGTCGAGATGATGTTCCTGGCCGGCGCCCAGATGAATATCGGCCACCTGCACAACTCTGAATTCATGCATGGGTCACTACGTCTTCACTCGGAGGAAATAAAATGTTTTTTCTGACCTGCCAGCAGCCACGGATTGGCACTCAACCCAGAGTATTATGCAGCGATTCTTATATTAGCGTTTGGTCATGACGGAAAAATTTCAAGTAGTGATCGTCGGCGGCGGGCCGGTGGGTGTGGGCCTGGCGGTGGCGCTGGGGCAACGCGGCATCTCCTGCGCGCTGGTGGAGCAGCGCCTCACGCCGCAACGCATTCCCAAGGGGCAAAATCTCACCCAGCGCACACTGGAACATTTTTATTTCTGGCACTGCGTCAAGGAACTGCGCGCCATGCGCATCATGCCCACAGAGGTGCCTACCAGCGGTGTCAGCGTCTATGGCAATTTGCTGAGCGAATTCTGGAGCGCACCCTCGCAGCGCGAGCTGGTGCAAAAATATTACTTTCAGGAATACGACCGGCTGCCGCAGTACTGCGCCGAAGCGGTGTTGCGCACGAGGATGGCCGCGCTGCCTTCTGTGCATGCGCGCTTTGGCTGGAGCGCGCAAAAGGTGGAGCAGGACCCGCATGCAGCGCGCGTTTCCATCACTGAAACGAACGGCAGCGAACGCCAGGTGCTGGAAGCCGATTACATCGTCGGCTGCGACGGCGGCCACTCCCTCGTGCGCGAGCAAGCCGGTATCGCGCGCAGCGGCGCCGACTTCGAGCAAAAAATGGTGCTGATGGTTTTTCGCTCCAAGGAACTGCAAGAGGGACTCAAGCGCTTCCCGCTTAAATCCACCTACAACATCATGCATCCCGACCTCAACGGCTATTGGCTGTTTTTCGGGCGCGTCGACATGGTCGATGGTTTTTTCTTTCACGCGCCGGTGCCCACCGAGTCGACTGCCGAGAATTACGATTTTCTCGGTCTGCTGCATCGTGCAGCCGGCTTCAAGTTTGCGGTGACGTTCGAGCATGTCGGTTTCTGGGACATGCGCGTTGCGGTCGCCGACGACTATCAGTGCGGTCGCGTTTTCATCGCCGGCGATGCGGCGCACAGCCATCCGCCGTATGGCGGTTTCGGGCTTAACAATGGCCTCGAGGATGCGGTCAACCTTAGCTGGAAACTGGCCGCGCGTCTCGACGGCTGGGGTGGTGAGGCGTTGTTGCGCTCCTATAACGCAGAACGGCGCCCGGTGTTCGTCGACATCGGCCGTGATTTCATTGCGGCACGCATCGAGGAAGACCGGGATTTCCTCGCGCGCTACAGTCCGCAGCGGGACCGTGCCGAATTCGAGCGTGCCTGGAACGAGCGTATGGCTCGCGTCAGTAGCAGGGCGCAGGTGTACGAGCCGCATTACGAAGGCTCCCCGGTGGTGATGGGGCCACCGGGTGGGGTATGCAGCGCGCATGGCAAACACACCTACACCGCGCGCGCCGGGCACCACCTGCCGCCGCACGTACTGTCATCGGGCCGCAATGTATTCGAGGAACTCGGCGGCGGCTATACCCTACTCGCGCTGGGCTTAAAGAACAGTGCGGATGACCGCGAGGGGCCACGTGCCATTCGGGAATTCGAGCAGGCAGCACGCGCGCTGAAGGTGCCACTAACAGTGGTGCGAGACAGCGATGATAGCGACGGCAGCGGGCGCAAAACCTACGCCTCCAAACTCATCCTGGTGCGGCCCGATCAGTACGTGGCATGGCACAGCGATACCGCGCCGCTGGACGCAGGTGCCGTGCTGCGCAAGGTCGCCGGGTTGGTGTAGCCGCGTAACCCTAGTTGCACTGTGTTACAAACTAATTCCCTCCCCTTCAAGGGGAGGGCTAGGGTGGGGATGGGGTTGGCACCCTGCCACCCCACCCCCATCCCCCAAGTGTTCCCTTGCTTCCCCCTGAAGGGCAAGGGCACACTTGAAGCGGAGCAGAAGGAGCTACTGCGGAGCAGCATGGGGCATTTTCTAACACAGTACAACTAGAAACGACCGTCAGAATCCGAGTGCTATGCCGCCGGGACGCGGATCACTGGCCCCGCGCAGCACACCGTGCTCGCGATCGAGTTGTATCAACTGCACGGCACCGCCGCCCGACCATGCGCCTATCCTCGCGACGCCGTGGCCCAGACCAGCGAGCGCATCGCATGCTGCTTGCGGCACACGCTGCTCAACCTTGACCACGGGCGTTCCGCCCAGACTCCCCGGATCGGTACCCGGCAAGCTATACCAGCGCGGCGCCTCGACCGCGTCCTGCAATGACATGCCGTGATCGACAATGCCGCTGATCACCTGCGTGCTCCACTGTGTCTGCTGATCGCCGCCGGGCGTGCCCCCCACCAGCCACGGCTCACCGTTGCGGCATATTAAATACGCATTCAGTGTGTGCATGGTGCGGCGCCCCGGTGCGATGACGTTGGGGTGATCGGGATCGAGGCTGAAGCCGCGCCCGGCGCGGTTGTTAAGCGTGATGCCTGTGTCACCACCGACCACACACGAACCGAATGAATTCGACAGGCTGTGGATGAATGACAGCGCATTGCCATCGCCATCAGCTACCGCAAAATAACTGGTGTCGCCATGGTGTTCGGGCACCACTGCGCCCGCCGGCCACTGCGCACGCCGCGGATCGATCAGCGCGCGGCGTTGGGCCGCGTGCTCTTTGGAAATCAGTTGTGCGAGCGGCCATGTCACAAAAGCCGGATCACCGGCGTAGCGGTTGCGGTCGGCGAACGCGAGCTTCTTCGCTTCGATCAGCAGATGCATGCGCTCGGCGCTGTAGGGACCGAGCGACTTCAGATCAAAGCCTTCAACGATGTTGAGTTGCTCCAGCAGCACGAAACCCTGCGACGGCGGCGCGGTTTCGTAGACCGTAAAACCGCGATAGTCGCTGGCGAGCGGCGCGTAAGTAACCGCCTGCTGTTGCGCAAAATCGTCGGCCTCGAACAATCCACCCTCGCGCTTGAAAAATGCGATCAGCTTCTCCGCAATCTCGCCGCGATAGAACGCGTCGGCACCGCCTTTGGCAACGATGCGCAGACTGCGCGCGAGATTCGGTGCGGCCCAGCGCTCACCGGCAGCCGGCGCGCGTCCGTGGGGCAGAAACTGTTGGGCTGACCATTCAAACTTCGCCAGTGTGTCCGCACGCTCAGCGTAGCGCCTGCTGATGTAATCGGTGATCGCCACACCGTTCTCAGCGAGTTGAATCGCCGGCGCCCACAATTCCGCCCACGGCATGGTGCAGTAGCGCTTCCAGATCGCCTCGTAAACACTGACCGCACCCGGCACGCTCACGGCATGCACGCCGTCCAGCGGCATTTGTTTGTGGCCGCGGCTGGTGTAGTACTCGGCGGTGGCGCCGGCCGCCGCCACACCGCTGCCGTTGTAGGCCACCATTTCGCGTTTCTTTGCATCATGCAGCACCACAAATGCGTCGCCGCCGAGGCCGCATTTCATCGGCAGCACAACCCCCTCGGCGGCGGCCACTGCAATCGCCGCGTCGAAGGCGTTGCCTCCCCGTTGCAGCACGCTAAGCCCGATAAATGCCGCTGCCGGATGCGCCGAGGCAACCATACCGCGCAGCCCAAATGCTTCAGGCCGTTGCTTCGTGCTGTTGCCTTCCGCCGCGCTGAGTCCCCATGCGCCGTCGTCCATTGCCGCCTCCTGTTATCCTAAAACCGGCAGATCCGCCACAGAGCACCGAGGCACTACGCGGACAGCCCGAACTCGCGCCGGCAAACCTCGGCAAGTGCCGCAACACCTTGGTGAATTTCCTCGTGGCTCGGGCTCGCAAAGCACAACCTGAGCCGGCTGCGGCCATGCGCCTTGTCCACCGACCACTGGGCGCCCGGATTGATCGCCACACCCGCCGCGAGCGCCGGCTCGTAGAGCTTCATGGTATCGACGTGGTCGGGAAGCTTGACCCACAGAAAGATGCCCCCCTTGGGATCGTCAAACTGCGCCGCCGACCCGAAGTGTTCCTTGAGCGATTCCATCAGCGTCTCGAGCTTGGCGCGCAGGCCGCGCCGCAACGCCGGTACATGCCGGGAAAACTGCCGCGCGCAGAACTCCGCCAGCACCATCTGCTCCAGCGCGCCCGAACCGCCATCGGTCTTGAGTGGGAGTATGCGCGACATCACCTCCCAGGGCGCCACAATGTAGCCGACCCGCAGCGCCGGTGCGATCGACTTCGAGAACGAGCCGATGTGGATGACATCCCTGTGCTCGCTCATGGCGTAGAGCGCAGGTGGACGCTCGCCCGACCAGATCAGGTCAGCATAACAGTCGTCCTCGAAAATCGGCACGCCATGCGCCGCTGACAGCCGCAGCATCTCCTGGCGCCGTTGCAGCGGCATGATGGTGCCGGTCGGGTTCTGCACGGTCGGGATGGTGTAGATGTACTTCGGCCGGATGCCCTTGCGCTTGAGATCGTCCAGCGTGGCCGACAGCGCATCGATGCGCATGCCGTCGTGGTCGAGCGGAATGCCGACTGGCGTGACGCCGAGCCGGGTCAGCCGATTGATCGAGCCCTGGTAGCAATCCTGCTCGATAATCACGGTATCGCCACGATCAAGCAGCGTAGCGTTAACCAGATCAAGCGCCTGCAGCGATCCCGACGTGATCAGGATATCTTCGGCGGTGCAGGCTATGGCCGCATCGGCCTTGAGCTTGGCGGCGACGAACTCACGCAACGCGCGGTAGCCTTGCGGGCCGCTATCCAGCCCATAGGTCGAGAGCGTGCGTCCCTCGCGTTTGAGTACCGCATCAGCGGCCGCAATCAAATCTTCGAGCGGCAGCCGGTCAGCGTCATTGTTACCGCCAGTGAAATCAAACTTGACGCGCCCGTTCCAGCGCGCCGCCGCCGGCGGCAGTCCCTTGGCCAAAAACGGCGCGAAATCAAACGTTGCGGTGCTCATCGTATTGGGTCTTCCTTGAGAATAGAAAATTCAGATGTCGTTTTTGACTAGCAGGGACTGTATCCCCGGCTCGCAGAATGGTCAACCGTGTGCATGCGCCGGCCATTTCAGTGTATGTTGCCTGCCAAGCAAGATACGTCTTTGCATCTATCCAATCTGAGAAAGGATTACCCATCATGGTTCGCTTGGCAGACCTCGCGCCTTCCGATCAGGAAAATATGCTCAAAAAAATTCCCACGCTGCCGCGCTTTGAGCAACGCCCCTGGGCACGCGGCCCCAAACTCGCGCAACGCCGCGTGGCTATCGTCAGCACGGCCGGCCTGCACGCACGCGGTGATCGCCCGTTCGGTAGCGGCGGCATGGACTACCGGGTGATTCCCGGCGACATCGACGCCGGTGATCTGATCATGAGCCACATGTCGGTGAATTTCGACCGCAGTGGCTTTCAGGAAGACTGGAATGTCGCATTTCCGCTGGATCGCCTGCACGAACTCGCGCGCGAAAAGGTCATCGGTTCGGTCGCGGCATTTCATTACTCGTTTATGGGTGCCGTATCACCCGTGACGAATTACCAAGCCCAAGCCGCCGAACTTGCGCAACTGCTGCACAACGACAAAGTTGACGCCGTATTGTTGTCGCCCGTTTGACCCAACTGCACGTGCGCCGTCGGCGCACTCGGTCACTACCTCGAAGCCGCAGGCGTTCCCACCACGCAGATCAGTCTGGTGCGCGAACACACCGCAGCACTCGCGCCGCCGCGCGCGCTGTGGGTGCCGTTCATGCTCGGGCGTCCGTTCGGCGTACCCAACGACGCGGCGTTTCAGCGCAAGGTGCTGCTTGCCGCACTGCAGTTGTTTGAACGTGTAGCGGGCCCGGTGCTCGAAGATTTTACCCAAGATGCGCCGCATCAACGGTTAAGTTCCGCGCCGGATAATCTGCTGTGCCCGGTCAGTTTCCCGCGCCTGCAGGACGAGGGCACACTGGCGGAACAACTGGCCGCCGAAGTATCACAACTGCAGGCGTGGCACGCGGTGGCGCTCAAGCATCGCGGCCGCACCACGCTGGGCGTCACTGGCCTGCAGCCCCTGCAACTCGTGGATTATCTCAAGGCGTGGCTCTGCCATCAGCCGCCGCAGCCGTTTCGCAACGATCTATCGCCCGGCGACGCCCTCAAGCAGGCGTGCGACGAGCTCAAGGCTTTTTATCTGGAAGCGAAGTCTGTGCAACCGGGGCAGCACTCGGCAGCAAGCATGCAAGAGTGGTTGTGGACGGAAACCGCACTCGCCCAAGCCATAGCTCAGATACGTGCCATCGCCGCCAGCAGCGCAGAGCCCTCCGTGAAAGGGGTTGCCGTGCAGAGCCTGATTCCGCGTGCCATGGAAGCCACGATGCAAAAAAAGGCTGCCTCACACAGCGCATGACCATAAAATCCGTACAGCATTAACCTGGGCAATCCAGCCGCCATAGCGAACGCGCGTCTTTCACATAAAGGAAAGCACCATGATCAAACCACTGGGGAACGAAGATTTGTCCGACAAGCCGGGGGAGCGGGTTATCGACCAGCCCGAACTGCCGGCCGCCGGCATCACCAATGAAAACGATCTCTGGACCGAAACCGTAAGCGGCCAGTTGCAACTCAAGCGCAGCCAGTCAGGCAAGTTCGAAGTGTGGTGCGATGAACCTGCACGCATCGGCGGCACGGACACCTATCCGTCGCCCATGACTTATCTGGCAATGTCGATCGGCTTCTGACTGCTCACTCAGGTTGCGCGGTACGCGCACATGATGAAACTGAAAGTCAGCGATCCGAAATGCCGCGTAGTGATGCGTAAACACCTGGGGGGGTCCGTCATCAAGGGCACCGTGTTCAACAAATGGGAGGGCATCACTACTTACCTCACGGTTGCCAGCGACGAGGCTGAGGACAAACTGGCCCATTTGATCAAAAACGCAAAAGCAGGCTGTTTTGCGGAAGGACTGATCACCCAACAAGTACCTCTACACAGCCATGTCGAAGTAAACGGCAAGCCGTTTCACATTGAAGGTGTGACGCAAAAATAGCGTTTACCGTGATGTTCGCGTCGCATGCAACACTAATCTGCCAGCTTCTCATACGCCGCCGCATCCAGCAGCACGCCCAGCTCAGCCGGGTCACTGAGCTTCATCCGAAACAGCCACGCGCCGTAGGGGTCTGTATTGACGGCCTCCGGCGCATCGGTGAGCGCAGTATTGACTTCAGTCACCAAGCCCGAAGCAGGTGCATGTACGTCGGCCATTGTTTTGACGGATTCAATCACGCCGCACGCTTCTCCCTGTCTGACCACCACGCCAGCAGCAGGAGGCTGCACGTAAACTACATCGCCCAACTGCTCCTGTGCGTGATGGGTAACGCCGACGATACAGGTGTCGCCGGACTCCATCTGCAGCCAGGTGTGCAATTCGTGATACTTAAGATGTTCGGGGTTCGACATGAATTTTCCGCAAGCTCGTTGTAGAGGTTCGTCATGCTGGCGTACGCCAGCATCCAGTACGTTTCTGGACCCCGGCCTACGCCGGGGTGACGAGCGTTGTTGCTATCAGTAATCCTAGAAAAAGCATTTGGCCACAGCGTCTCCCCATCCAGCGCGCGGGTCCGGCGTTCGCAAACAAACATGGGGCATGGGTGTTTTGTTTCTTGTGAGTATGCGGCTTGCGAGCCTACTTCGAAATTTTTCCCATGAACTCTTGCAACTTCGGCGCCCACTTGGCCCAATCGGGACCGCTGGCCGAGTGGCCAAGTTCGCTTTTGAGTTCATAGAATTCGGCATCGACGCTGGCGGCCTTCAGCTTTTCCATGACGCGCGGTGCGATCGAAGGCGGGAATAGTTTGTCAGTGGTGCTCAGTACGTAAAGCACTTTTGCTTTCATCCGCGGAAAATCTTTTTCGATATCAATGCCCATGGCGGCACGGCGCAGCACGATCAGCGAGTGTCCGTCAAAACGTTTCGCCCACGGTTCGGCGCGACGCAGGATTTCAGCTTCACGCGCGGCGGGATCGGGAAATTTATCCTGCAACGCAGTGTCTATGCCGTAATTTTTCAGGGTTTGCACACGAATTTCAGTGAGCACTTTGGTAATGCCGCCTTTCTCGTAGTACCAGCCGCCGTTCCAGTTGGGATCGGTGGCGAGCCGCGCCTGCAATGCTTCCAGACCTTTCGGATCGTATGGGGAATTGGGCGTGATCACCACTGGCACGATGCCGGTCATGAAATCAGGATAGGTTACCCCCCACAAAAACGCGAGCCTGCCGCCATACGACGAGCCGGCGACCGCGACCAGATGTTTCACCCCTAAACTTTCGAGCAACAGTTTCTGTGCCGCGATGGTATCGAGTATCGTAAAGTGTGGGAAATCCGGTCCGTAGGGCTTGCCGGTCGCGGGATTGATATGCGAAGGCGCAGTCGAGCCGTATGACGAACCGAGATTATTTGACGCCACCACAAAGTAGCGGTTGGTATCAATCGCCTTGCCGGGACCGATCAAACCGTCCCATGAACCCGGTGCCGCGTCGTCCGGTTGGTAGCGGCCGGCGGCGTGATTGCTGCTGGTGTAGCCGTGTGTGATCAACACCGCATTGCGTCCATCGGGCGCAAGCTTGCCATAACTCTCATACGCGATTTTAAGTTCGGGCAACGCTTGCCCCGATGTCAGCTTGAAATCGCGCGCGACAAACGTCCTGGCTTCGACGTTGTTGAGTTCTTGTGCTGCCGCCGCGCTAACCCATGCGAGCGCTATGGCGCACGCCACGCGAAAAGCAGATGCCTGTATTTTCAGTAACATTTAATGTCCTTATTTGAACCACGACATAGACCACGGCATTTCGCATGGCCATTTTCGCCCAACCGCAATTTATTCTCCATCTCCTATACCGTCAACCGCCTTGCAAAGGGCCACCATTCCGCGTCACAATTCATCCCGTCCTGACACGCCCACTGCGGCCATTTGAAGTTTCCTCGGCAGCGCACTTAAAACCGAATATTGCCATGACCGAAAATCATCAAAAGGCAGATTTTCTGGGTGTTTTTATGGGGGGTGGCCGCTATCAGGAAGTAGCCCAGGGTCCGGTAAAATTCGTGCTATCGCAAATCACCATCTACGCCGATGGTACCAGCGCGGTCAAATCATTGCCGTCGCCGATGTTTCCGCACGGTTTTGCGGTTGACCCGCAGGACACTAACCGCTTATTGGCTTTTGAGAAAATTGGCGGGGGCGCCGCGGAATATGATTTAGCCCGGTGGCAGGTTACACGCACGCTAACACCCCAACCGCACCGCTTGTTTTATGGCCATGGTGTATTTTCTGCAGACGCAAAACTGCTCTATACCACAGAGACAGATACTGCTGACAGCAAAGGCTATATCGGCATACGCGATGCACAAACGCTCGCCTATTTGGGAGATTTCCCCACCTATGGCGATCACCCGCATGATTGCCAATTGATCGATGGCGGTAACACGCTGGTGGTGACCAACGGCGGCGGCGACCAGGCCAGCCGTCACTTGGGTAATTTAAGTTATATCAGCATAGCGGAGCAAAAGCTCATCCAACAGTATCCGGTTAGCGATGAACGTTTTAATGCAGGCCACGTAGCAATAGAAGCGCTAGGCGTTGCGCTGGTGGTCAGCGCGCCGCGCCGCGGGCTGAGCACGGACAATTTAGGGGCCATACATGTGCATAAAGCGGGTAAGAAACTACAACGCCTGAGCCAGCCCAGCGCAGTAACGGCGCGCTTAACCGGGGAAGCGTTAAGCGCGCTGATGGTGCCAGAACAGGATTTGATCGTGGTCACGCACCCGACGCCTGGATTCGTGACTTGCTGGAGTATCGATACCTTAAAATTGCGCAAAGCGATCGAACTGCCTTTCGCGCGAGGTTTGGCCCTGACCTGTAATAACGATGCGTTCTTGGTGAGCTTTGGCAGCAACGGGTGTGCCCGGCGTTACACCACGGACACCTTGGAAGCGGTCGAACAGAGCACGGTTGAAAATACATTAATCAGTGGATCACATCTGATTAACTGGCAAAATTTTCAGTAGCCAACACTTTAGAATTACGAATGGAGGGCCGAGTACGCGCCACGTAACCGCGCCTCAATCCACCTTCAAGCCTATCTGTGCCACTAGTTTCGCGGTCGCCTCATAGTCGGTTTTCAGCATCGCCTCGAACGCCGCCGCACTCTTGCCCACCGGCTGCGCGCCTATGGCCACGATACGGCTGCGGACTTCCGGATTTACCAGAATGGCCGCAATGTCCTGGTTAAGGCGCAGAATAATATCGCGCGGCGTGCCCGTAGGCGCGAGCAGTCCGATCCATGTGATGTGGCTGTAGCCCGGATAACCGGACTCAGCGATGCTCGGTACCTCGGGCAGCGTCGGCCAGCGTTTCCCTGAAGTCACCGCCAGCGCACGCAATGCGCCCGACTGCAGGTGCTGCGACATGCCTGGCAACGCCGACATCGCCAACGGTATCTGCCCGGCAAGCAGGTCCACCGTGGCCGGGCCGCCGCCCTTATACGGCACGTGAGTAAAATCCATGTTCGCCGCGCGCTTGAACATTTCCATCGCCACGTGCGTCGGCTGACCGTTGCCACCGCTGCCGTAAACAATTTTTCCGGGCTGTGCACGTGCCGCGGCCAACAGATCTGTGAACGTGCGGTAGGGCGTTTGCGCGTTTACCACCACCACCGAAGGCGCTTCGGTCAATTGAATCACCGCCACAAAATCACGGCGCGGCTCATAGCCGGGCTGCTTGTAGATGAAGGCGTTAATGTGATGATTGACTGTGGTTTCGAGCAGGGTATAACCGTCGTTATTGCCGCGCGCGACATACTCGCTGGCAATATTGCCGCCGGCGCCGGGGCGATTTTCCATAATCACGGACTGCCCCAGGCTGCGTGACAGGCGCTCGGCAACGATGCGGCCGATGACGTCAAGTCCGCCGCCGGGTGCCGTGACACACACGAAACGCACCGGCTTGGTGGGATAGTTCGCGGCAATTTGCGCCTGCGCGGTGGCGGCTGAGAGCAAAGATGACAGCGCCATCAAGCCTGCGGCGGCGTACCACGACCACGCCCGGCACTTCGAAATTATCATCGCTAATGCCTCCTGGACACCTTACTTGCGAATTAAAAGTTCAGGCAGCCAAGTCACCAGCACCGGAAATACCGTGATCAGCGCAATGGCAATGACCATCATGAAAAAGAACGGCAGGGATGCGCGCGCCACGTAGGTGCTGTCCCTGCCGCTCATGGTTTGCAGCACGAACAAATTAAATCCCAGTGGCGGCGTCACCTCGGCAATTTCCACCAGCAGCACAATGAAAATACCAAACCACACCAGATCGAAGCCCGCCCTCTCCACCATCGGTAGCACAATTGAGGTCGTCAGCACGATCATCGACACGCCATCGAGCGCGGTGCCGAGCACGATGTAAATCCCCACCAGCACCGCGATCAGCATGTAGGGATGGGGCTGCATAGCCGCCACCCACTCCGCCAGCGCTCTGGGGATGCCGGTGAAGGCCATGCACGAGGACAAAAACGCTGCGCCGCCGAGGATGAACAGGATCATGCACGACAGGCGCGTCGCGCCCATCAGGCTGTCGCGAAATGACGCCCAGTTGAGTCCCCCGCTCACTGCCGCAATGGCAAACGCGCCCAGCACGCCGAACGCCGCTGCTTCCGTCGCCGTGGCCCAACCCACGACCATCACCCACACGATGAATACGATCAGCAACAGGCAGGGGATCAGGTTGCGGCTGAGACGGAGTTTCTCGCGCAAGGTGTAGCGCTGCGTTGCGACGGGCGTTTTGCCGGGATTGGCCAGCGCCCACACCACGATATAGCCCGAAAACAGCAGCATCAGCAATACGCCCGGAATAATCCCCGCGAGAAATACCTTGAGTATCGATACCTCCGCCGCCACCGCGTACACCACCATGATGATCGATGGCGGCAGCAGTATCCCCAGTGTGCCCGCGCCGCACAACGAACCGAGGCAGGTTTTCTCATCGTAACCACGCGCTTTCAATTCGGGCAGCGCGACTTTGGCTATGGTGGCGCAGGTCGCCGCGGATGAACCCGACACCGTGCCGAAAATGCCACAGGCCAGCACGTTCACGTGCATCAGCCGCCCCGGCAGCCAGCCCAGCCACGGTGCCAGACCTTTGAACATTTCTTCGGAGAGTTTCGTTCGAAAGAGTATTTCACCCATCCAGATGAATAGCGGCAACGCCGCCAGCGTCCACGACGCGCTGGAGCCCCAGAACGACTGAAACAGATTGACCTCCGGCGGCGTGCTGGTGAAAAACTGCAAGCCTGCCCACGCGGTAGCCGCCAGCGCCAGTGCGATCCACAAACCGCCGAGCAATAGCACCAGCAGCAGCGCCAGCAAAATCGCCGCAATTTCAAGTGTACTCACAGCCGCTCCGAAAAATCACCGGCATTGCGCCGCGCTTCTTCGGCCAATTGATACGCTGGTTTTTCACCGCGCCACACCGCCACCCACTCATCGAGCACCGCGATCAAAAGAATCAGCGCGCCCAACACCAGACTCAATTGCGGAATCCAGATCGGGATTTTGATCAGGCCTTGTGCCACTTCGTTAAACTTCCAGCTTTCAAACACGAAAAGCGCGATCGCCCAGGTGATGTAGCCCGTACACAGAGCCGCCGCCGACAGCGCCACGATTTCCGCGCGGCGGCGCGCCGCAACGCCGAGTCGCTCGAGCCACAGCCCAACGCGTATCAACTCGCCCTTGCGAAAGGTATGGCCCAGCGCCAGAAACGCGCTCGCCGCGCACAGCCAAGCGGATATGTCGTCCGCGCCGCGTATCAGGAATCCCATCTCGCGCGCAAACGCCTGCGCCAGCATCAGCACGCAAATGCCGGCGAGGCACGCTGCGGCGGCAACGCCGCTGGCGGCGTAGAGTTTGTCGAGCGCAGAGCGTATCAAAGACTCAAACTTCACTTCGCGCGATACGCCCGAATGATCGCCTCACCATCCTCCCCCGCGGCCTTCTGCCACTCGGCAAGTATGGTGTCGCCAACCTTGGTGAAAGCCGCGCGCATCGCGGCATCGGGCGTATGCATCATCATGCCGTTGTCGGCGAGCTGTTTGTTGGCCGCTTGTTCACGCTGCCTGGATAAATCCCAGCCGCGTTTTTCCGCGGTGGCAGCCGCTTCCAGCAGCGCTTTTTTCTGCGCCTCGGGCAAGCGCTGGAATGCGCGTTCGTTCACCGCCACGATGTTCTTCGGATGAAACGCATTGGTCTGGTAGTAGTTTTTCACAAATTCCCACGCCTTGGTCGTAGTACCGGTGGCCGACGAGGTAATCATGGCGTGCACCGTGCCGGTGGCAAACGCCTGCGCCAGCTCCGGCACCTGAATCACCGTCGGGCTGGCGCCCAGCAACTCCGCCAGACGTGCGGTTTGTGGACTGTAGGTGCGGAACTTCACGCCTTTCAGATCAGCCACCGACTTCAGTGGATTCTTGGTATAGATGCCCTGCCCCGGCCACGGCACCGAATACAGCACGCGCACGCCGCGCGCCAGCAGCTTCTTCTCCAGCAACGGCTTCTGCGCCTGATAATATTTCCACGCCGCGTCATAACCCACCGCGACAAACGGCACGTTGTCTGCCGCGAACACCGGGTCTTCGTTGCCGAACTGTCCCAACAGCAATTCCACCAGATTGACCTGTCCGGTGGATACCGCACGCAGCATGTCCGGATGCTTGATCAACGAGCCATTGCTGTGCACATTAATATCCAGTTGATTCTGGGTAGCCTTGCGCACGTCCGCCGCGAACAGCTTGACGTTGACGGTGTGAAACTCCCCATCACCGTAGGGCGTGGGCATATCCCACCGGGTCTGCGCGTTTGCCGTTAGGGAAAATACCGTTGCTGCCGCTAAAACCAGTTGTGCAATTTTCATGCTGCCCCCCCCCGTAAGTGCTGAATTTGATAGCGGCCTCATGTTAGCATTCCCCGCCCATGAATACACCCGCACCGAAAGACCGCTGGCAATTCTGGATTGACCGCAGCGGCACCTTTACCGATATAGTCGCGCGCCGCCCGGACGGCACGCTGCTCACCCACAAACTGCTGTCCGAAAATGCCGCGCTTTACGACGATGCGGCGCTTGCCGGCATCCGCGATGCTCGGCGTAGCGCGCGATGCGGCGGAAGGACTGCGCTCGCTCGCGCAGCGGGCAAAAGGCAAGGTCTGCCCCTTGAGTTTATGTGCTTGCCAGCATCCGCGATCTGCTCGGCGTGGCGCGCGGTGCGCCGCGCGTCGGCTACCAGAATCGCCAGGATTGCGAGCCACATGGGCTCTCAACCTCAAGCATTATCAAGACAGGCGCATCATCGATGCGACGGAAGCGCTGCGCTCGCTCGCGCAGCGGGCAAAAGGCAAGGTCTGACCCTGACGTGCCCGCGAACTGCCCGCACGGCGGGCGGCGTGGTGGGCACCACGCAGGCGGCAGGGTTTGAGCGCAACGCCTGCGGGTTGCTGAACTTGGGTGCCGGCTCAGGTAATATAGAACGGCTTTAGAATCATTCTGACGAGTATTTTGACCCTACGAGACAACCATGACCACCAGCGAAACGGCGTTGATCGAGAAATTGCTGAAGCTGCCGCCGCAGCGGCAGGCGGAGGTGAGGGATTTTGTGGAGTTTCTGGCCGCCCGCGAGGAACGCGCCGCCGCCGCCGCGCGTCT
>CAMDRT010000066.1 GCA_945906815.1 Bordetella parapertussis | reverse complement strand
ATCTTCGTTCAACCAGTCATCCACCGATGGCGGCAGCAGATAGTCGGTCTTGCGGTCAGCGAGTATGAAGTTGGTCATGGCTGTACTCTGCTATTCGTCAATTCGAGTATAGTACTTTTACGACTGGAAAGTCCGACAGGCTGCTAGGGGCCCCGGCGCTGGCTGCAGAGTGAGCTTTCTGACTCAGAACAGGGGCACCCAGCCGTGAGATCGCGCCGCAAGGTCCTCACTTTCCGAAATCCCATGCTACGAGGTTGACCCTATGAAAGTTCTCATCGCAGAAGACGAAGTTGTGACCGCATTGGCGCTTGAATCACTGCTCCTTAAATGGGGACATGAGCCCGTGTTCCTTGCCCCTGGAGGGCCCGCGCTAGTGTCAAAGACGCGCGTCATGCTGGTTGAGGATGAGGCGGCGATCGCGCTCAACCTGAGGGAAACACCATGAAATCAGCCTACATCTGCAGCATCGTGGCGGCCGTCGGCCTCGCGCTGGGCCTCGTGTGGTGGGGCTACCGCGCCGAGACCCCGGCCCCCTCCCCGGCGATCGCCGTGCGGCTGGCGCTCCCCACTCGACAGGCTACCGCAGCCGCATTCATCGCGGCCGATTCCGGCCTCTACACACGCGAGGGGCTGGCGGTGACGTTGCGCAATGCGCCTTCCGGCGTTGCTGCGGTGAAAATGCTCTTAGCCGGCGAAGCCGAGGTCGCCCTCACCGCCGAGACGCCAGTGGCGTTCGCAGCCCTGCGCGGTGCACCCATCGTGGTGCTCGCCTCGATCTACCAGTCGGTAGATCACAACCAGATCATCGCGCGCAGGGACCGCGGCATAGCCGTTCCCGGCGATCTCGCCGGCAAACGCCTCGGCTACCAGCTGGGCACCACGGCTGCTTATTTCGCCGACGCCTACCTGCTGACCCACGGCATCCGGGGCGTGCTCGAGGTCGAGCTGGCAGAGGGATCCCTGACCACAGCAAAGGAACTGCTGGAAGGCAGGGTCGATGCGGCAGTGCTGGTGCCCCCGTACAACAAGAAGGCCATGGAGGCGCTAGGCAGCAACGGCCTCCTGCTGAGAGACCCTTCGATCGCCCCGTCCATTTTCTGTCTGGTGACGACGCGCGCCTGGGCCGAGGCCAATCCGCAGGCGGTACGGCGCCTGCTCGCCGCCCTGATCGCTGCAACGAACGAAATCCGCACCCGGCCGGAAGAATCGCTAGCCGTGCTCGCAAGGCTCTTCCAGCTTGAGTTGGCCGTGCTGCGCCTGGATTGGATCCCAGGCAACCACGAGGTGCAGCTCCACCCCACGCTCAAAGGCATCATCGAGGAGCAGATGCGCTGGGCCCTCAAGAAGGGTCTCGTCCCCGCGAGCAGTGTGAACCAGCGACTGAAGATGACCGATCTTTTCTGGGCAGAGCCGCTGCGCAGCCTCGATCCCGCTGCAGTCACGCTGCGGCACTAGGCGGGAAGACAGGGCCCCCCCATTTAGACCATGCGCCTCGCCACCAGCCATCGCGTCGGCATAGTCATCGCCGCCCTGCTCACCGCGGTGGCAGCCGCGACGCTGTTCGCGATCTCGCAACGCTTCCAGAATGCGCTCGAGCATCAGCGCGTCGCCGAAGACATCAGAAAAAGTGTCACCGCGTTGCATGAGGTCCTGACCGATCAGCTCGCCGGCCGCGGGGCCCTGGGCACTGAACGCTGGCACAAGGAAGGCGAGCAACTGCACGCCCGCATCGAGGCGCTAACCCGGTTGGGTGGGCGGGCTCGCGAAGTCGAGAAGCTCTCACGGGATCTCAACTTCGCCACGGTTATTTTTGCGCGCCTGTCGGTGGGCGTCGGCCAAACGGATCTGTCTGCAGCAGCCATAGAAGAACTGCGCGCGCAGCAGGCCGGGGTGTTGCGCGCCGCCACCGAGAGCCTGCTCTCTACTGCCGAGACCGTTGACAGGCAGGGGCGCCGCATCCTGGATCAGCTCGGGGTGGCACAGGGCGCGCTCGCGCTCGGCTTCGCCCTGCTGCTGCTGGCGAGTCTTTTTGGCTACATGACTATCATCCGTATCCGCGTGCTGCGCCCCCTAGAACAACTGGGAGCGACCATGGCGAGCGTGGGCGAGCACGGCGCAAGCAGCGCATTTCGCTACCCGCGCGAGGACGAGCTGGGAGATCTCAGCCGCGGATTCAATGCCATGCTCTCGCAGCTCGGCGCAGCGCGCGATGAGCTGGTGCGCAAGACCGCCGAAAGCACGCGCTTTGCCCTGCGCGCGCGCATGAGCCAGCGCCTGCGTTACCAGGGGCTGCTGATCGAGGCCGCGCACGAAGCGATCATCGTGCGCGAGTTCAGTGGCCGCGTACTGCAGTGGAACCGCGGCGCCGCAGAGCTCTACGCCATCCCCGCCGCTCAGGCCCTGGGTAAACCACTTTCTGCCCTGATCCAGTCGCAGGAGATCGAACCCGGCGCAGTAGAACCTGCCGCGCAGTTGCTCAAGGCGACTGGGCGCTGGCGCGGCGAGCTGCGCCAGCGCACGGGCGATGGGCGGGAACTCATCGTCGCCTGCGAACAGTTGCTGCTCGACATCAGTGCCCTTCCCAAAGAAGAAGAAGAAGAAGAAGAGCAAGATTCGGGCCTAGGACTGGTGCTGGAAGTCCACCACGACATCACCGAAAAGAAGAAGAGCGCGGACCTCATCCAGGCCTCGCTGACAGAAAAAGAGACGCTGCTGCAGGAGATCCATCACCGCGTGAAGAACAACCTGCAGATCGTCTCGAGTCTCTTGCAGCTGCAGGGCGAGCGCGTGCAGGATGCGGGGCTGCGCGCGGTGTTCTCCGAGACCGAGGGGCGCGTGCGCTCGATGGCCCTGGTCCATGAGCGCCTGTATCGCGAGCACACCTTCTCCAGCCTCGATTTCAGCCAGTACCTGGAAACCCTGGCCGGGCAGTTGCTCGAATCCCTGCGCTCAGAGGGAACCCAAGTCGAGCTCGAGCTCGCGTGCGAGCCGCTGCGGCTTCCAGTGGACACTGCGATTCCGCTGGGGCTCATCACGACAGAGCTGATCACTAACGCCATCAAGTACGCCTTCCGCGGCCGGCCGGGGGGCGTACTGAGAATCGCCCTGCGCCAAACCGGCGAAGGGCGCCACGAGCTGGCCATCTCGGATGATGGCCCCGGCCTGCCGCCGGGGTTGGATCCGGCCACCACGAGGAGCCTCGGTATGCGTCTGGTGACGATGCTGGCGCGGCAAATTCGGGGGGAGGCGACATACGCTAGGGGCCCCGGCGCTGGCTGCAGAGTGAGCTTTCTGACTCAGAACAGGGGCACGCAGCCGTGAGATCGCGGTCACGATGCCGTGAAACGGCGGTCACGCTTTGGTGAAATCACCTCACGATGACGTGAAATACGCAGTTAGGACTGAGGACTCAGGTCTGAGCAAAACTGGGGTTACTCAATCCAGAGCGCTCAGTCCTGATGCTTGCCGTTAAGCATTTCTGCCGCATGCTTGCGTGTGGTGTCGGTAATGGTCACGCCACCCAGCATGCGCGCAATTTCCTCCACCCGCTGTGTGGTGTCGAGCACTATGACTTTGCTGGCGACTTTGCCCTGGGCTGCACGCTTCGCCACCTGCCATTGCTGATCACCGCAGGCGGCGACTTGCGGCAGATGCGTGATACACATCACCTGATGCTTTTTGCCGAGTTGGTTAAGCAACTGGCCGACGATTTCAGCGACCCTGCCGCCGATGCCGGCATCCACTTCGTCAAAAATCAAGGTCGGCACCTGCGCCACTTGACTGGTGACGGTTTGCAACGCCAGGCTGATGCGTGACAACTCGCCACCGGACGCCACTTTTGCCAGCGCTTGCGGTGTCATGCCCTGGTGCGTAGACACCAGAAACTCGATGTTCTCGAGCCCGTGCGCGGCAGGCTCTTCGAGCGCATGAAGCGCAACCTCGAATACGCCGCCGGTCATCGCCAGTGTTTGCATGGCGGCAGTGACTTTTTGCGCCAGATCCTTCGCCGCCTTGCGCCTGCCTGCGGAAAGTTTTTTCGCTTCGGCGACGCAGGCTACACGCGCCGCCGCCTCCAGTTTGCGCAGCGCGTCGGCGTCGCCGGCAAGTGACAGTTGGTGCAGCCTGGTGCGTGCTGTGGCCAGCATTGCGGGCAGTTGCGCGGGTTCAGTGCGGTACTTGCGCGCGGCGCTGTGGATGGCATCCATGCGTTGTTCGGCAGTGCGCAGTCTTTGGGGATCAAGGTCGAGTTTTTGCTGATAGTGACGCAGGCTGTAGACGGCCTCCTGCAACTGCACTTGCGCGGGATCCAGCACCTCTAAAACTTCTTTTAACCGGGGGTCGTAATCCAGCAGATTTTTCAACCGCGCGATCACGCCATTCACCTGCGCCAAGCTCGCACCCTCGCCCTCGGACAAGGTTTCCAGTGCCAAACCAGCGGCTTCAATTAGGCTCGCCGCATGCGCCAGGCGTGTATGCTCAGCGCTCAACTGCGGCCATTCGTCCGCACTGACATCGAGCTGCGTGAGGTCGCTCACCTGCCATTCGAGACGCTCGCGTTCAGCCACATAAGCGGCGGCATTCGATTCAAATGCGCGCCGCTGTTCGGCTTGGTCGCGCCAATCGCGGTGCGCGCTAACAACCTGCCTGGCCTGCGCTTCGAGTTTGCCGTACGCATCAAGCAATTCGCGTTGTGCCGGCGCGCGCGTCAGCGACTGATGTTGGTGCTGGCCATGAATATCCACCAAAAATTCACCCAGTTCGCGTAACTGCGTAGCGGTAACCGCCGTGCCGTTGATGAAGGCGCGCGAGCGGCCGCTGGTGTCTATGCTCCGGCGCACCAGACATGTATCGCCTTCATCCGTAAGATCTTGTTTTAAAATGTAATTTTTTACAGGCGTCAATGTGGCGATGGCAAACTCAGCGCTCACTTCCGCGCGCTCGGCACCCTCTCTCACCACCAGCGCATCGGCGCGTGCGCCCAGCACCAACGCCAGCGCATCGATGAGGATGGATTTGCCCGCGCCGGTTTCGCCGGTCAGCACCGTAAAGCCGGAAGCGAATTCCAGCTCCATTTTTTCAACGATGACAAAGTCGCGGATGGATAAAGTGCGGAGCATAAAAAGCGTGAAGGGGTGAACGGGTGAACGGGTGAACCACAACGGTCAGTTTCTAATTTTGCTCTTCAACGAAGCCGTTAGTCCGCTTAAAAGGCGAAAAACCAGCATCGCCTTAGTTTCAATCTCGTCGCGATTTTTGATGTAGCCTAACCGGTCAGCAATCTCGATGTGTGTGTCTAGTTCCGACAATGAGCCACTGGCAATACTCAGAAATCGCAATAGTTCGGGCGTCCCCGCGCGGCCTGCACCTTCGGCAATATTAGCCGGAACGGACGACGCAGAACGCCGAATTTGCGACGTCAGTCCATACATCTCGGATTTTGGAAACGAGTCGGTTACGCGATAAACCAGAACGGCCAGTTCCAGCGACTCTCGCCAAACGACCAATTCCCGATGGTTCCGCTTGAGTAACGCCACCCGTTCACCCCTTCACTCGTTCACCCGTTCACCCGTTCACCCGTTCACCCGTTCACCCGTTCACGTATTTCTACTCCCGATTCCAATTCAATTTCTCCCGCAACATGCGGTAATAACTGTGGCCGATGGGATGCAACAGGCTGATGGTATGCGGGTAACGCCGCACAATCACACGGTCGCCTTCGCGCAGCGCAAAGTGCGAATGGCTGTCGAAGTGCGCGCGCGCGTCGCTGTCGCTGCGCATGACGATTTCGATCACGCTGTCGCTGTTGACCACGATCGGCCGGTTGGACAGCGTATGCGGCGATACCGGCACCAGCGTAATCACCCGCAACGCGGGATGCACTATCGGACCGCCCGCCGACAACGCATAGGCCGTCGAGCCGGTGGGTGTAGCGACGATCAATCCATCGGAACGCTGGTGGTAGATGAACTCGCCGTCGATATGCACCTCAATTTCGGCCAGATTGCCTTCGACGCCCTTGCTCACCACTACGTCATTAAACGCCAGCACATCCAGCACCCGTTCGCCGCCGCGATGGATTTCGCCTTGTAGCAGCATGCGGTCTTCGGTCACGCTGTGACCGTCGAGTATGCCGGAGATGGTTTCGTACATGGTGTCGAGCGAGATGTCGGTCAAAAACCCCAGCCGCCCCTGATTGACGCCCACCAGCGCTACCTCGAATGGCGCCAGCGTGCGCGCAATGTTGAGCATGGTGCCATCACCGCCGAGCACGATAGCCAGTTCCGCAGTGCGCCCCAACGCCTCAAGCTCAAGTATCGGATAGGGCGAATCGGTGATGTGCGCACCGGTGAGTTTATCGATGAGCACGCTAATGCCGCGCCGCTTGAGAAAATCCGCCAACTTAAGCAGCGGTTCGGCGATCTCGGGGCTGTTGTACTTGCCGATCAGCGCTATGGTTTTAAAGGTTTTTTTCATAATGGCATTTAACCACAACCAACGTGAGGGCGTGGAGCGGTGAACGGTGAAGCGGTGAACGGGTGAACGGGTGAACGGGTGAACGAGTGAACGAGTAGCCCGGCGGTGCGCGCCCTCCTGCAGTATCCCGCCAGAGAAATCCGTCGCGGCACCATGGACGCCCTTACCCGTTCACTCGTTCACTCATTCACTCGTTCACTCATTCACCCGCCCCCCCCCTTCACCCGTTCACCCGTTCACTTTTCACGCGCTACGCCTCACGCCTCACGCTACAAGGTAGAATAGCCGCATGTCCTCGCCCATGAACGATCGCGCGCAGTTGCTGCTGAAGACACTGGTGGAGCGTTATATCACCGACGGTCAGCCGGTCGGCTCGCGGGCGCTGTCCAAAATTGCCGGGCTTGATCTGTCGCCCGCCAGCATTCGCAATGTGATGGCGGACCTCGAAGACATGGGCTTTATCGCCAGCCCGCATACCTCCGCCGGGCGCGTGCCCACTGCGCGAGGTTACCGTTTTTTCGTCGATACGCTGCTCACCATCAAGCCGCTGGATCGCGTTGAAATCAACCATCTCGAAGGCCAGTTGCATCCCGACAACACCCACAAGCTGGTGGCTTCGGCCTCGCAGATGCTGTCGGAACTTACGCGTTTTGCCGGCGTGGTAGTGACGCCGCGGCGCAGCGCGGGCTTCCGCCATATTGAATTTTTGCGGCTCTCGGAGAAGCGCATACTGCTGATTATTGTCACGCCCGACGGCGACGTGCAAAACCGCATCATCCTTACCGAAAAATCCTATACGCCCGCTGAACTGACTAAAGCGGCCAATTTTCTGAATCAGCATTATGCGGGCCTGACCTTCGCCGATATCCGCCAGCGCATTCAGCAGGAGCTGCGGCAGTTGCATGACGACATGACGCGGCTGATGACGGCTGCGCTGGAAGCCGGCAGTCAGGTCGAGATCGAAAGCGAAACCGAGGTCGTGATTTCCGGTGAAAACAAGCTGCTCAATATCGAAGACCTGTCGTCGAACATGGCGCGCCTGCGCAATCTGTTTGATTTGTTCGAGCACAAAACCGGCTTGCTGCGCTTGCTGGACATTTCCAGCCGCGCACATGGCGTACAGCTTTTTATCGGCGGCGAAGCAGGCTTGTCACCGCTGGACGAATGCAGCGTCGTCACCGCGCCTTACGAAGTCGATGGCAAAATCGTCGGCACCGTCGGTGTCATCGGCCCCACGCGCATGGCCTACGAGCGGGTAATTCCGATAGTGGATATCACCGCGAAGCTGCTGTCGAGCGCGTTGTCGCAGCATTAGGGCAGTAAACGAGTGAACAGGTGAAATGGGTGAACAAGTGAACGGGTGAACGAGTGAACGAGTAGCCCGGCGGTGCACGCCCTCCGGCGGTGCACGCCCTCCTGCAGTATCCCGCAAGAGCAATCCCTCGCAGCACCATGGACGCCCTTACTCGTTCACCCGTTCACCCGTTCACGGTTTTACTAACGCATGCCAACTTCCGCCGTCCTCCTGATCAACCTCGGCACGCCCACCGAGCCCACGCCAAAAGCGGTGCGTAAATATCTAAAGGAATTTCTCTCTGACCCGTACGTGGTCGAAATTCCGCGCCTGATTTGGTGGGTGATACTTAACGGCTTGATCCTGCCCACACGCAGCAAGGAATCGGCGAAACGCTATGCATCTATATGGACACGCGAGGGCTCGCCGCTGCGCTGGCATACCGAAAAGCAAATGAAATTCCTGCGCGGCTATCTCGGCGAGCGCGCACGCGGCGACATCGTGATTGACTACGCGATGCGCTATGGCGAACCTGCGATTGAATCGCAACTATCTGTTTTTAAAGAAAAAAATGTTTCTTGCCTGGTGCTGCTGCCACTCTACCCGCAATACGCGCGCAGCAGCACTGCCAGCGCCTTGGATGCCGCGACAGCGGCGTTGAAAAAACTCGACTTTCACCCCGAGGTACGCACGGTTGAAAATTTTCACGCGCATCCCGGTTACATCGAAGCACTCGCCGCCAGCGTGCGCGAACACCAGATGCACAGCGCGGGGCGTCCCGACAAACTGGTGATGAGCTTTCACGGCGTGCCGCAATACACCATCACCCGCGGCGAGCCGTATCAGCAACAGTGTTTACAAACGGGCCGGCTGTTGGCGGCGGCACTCGACCTGCGCGAGCATCAATACGTGGTCGGCTTCCAGTCGCGCTTTGGCCGCGCCGAATGGATCAAACCCTATACCACCACGGTACTCGCCGAACTCGGCCAACAAAAAACCCGCCGCGTCGACGTCATCTGCCCCGGCTTTGTCGCCGACTGCCTTGAAACACTGGAAGAAATCACCGTCGAAGGCAAGCAGATTTTTCGTGACGCCGGCGGCGATGAATACCACTACATTCCCTGTCTGAACGAGCGCCATGCCTGGCTGCAGGCGCTCACCGACATCGCGCTGCAAGCCCTGGAGAAAAAAGCGGCTATTTGAAATTCGCCGCCTCGCGTGCGCTGCCCGTCAATTCGAGGATGTGCATGCCGGTATTGGCGCGATCGACGATATAAATATAGCCACGGTCGTCCACATCCACGTTGTTGGTCTGTATCGCCACTTTGCACTGCGCGCCCTGCGCCGTGGTGACGCAGCGCTGGTCGGTGTTATCGCTGATGGCCGGGATGTAATAGCCGATCTCCTTCGGATTGAAAGGATCGCGCATGTCCACCGCGCGCAGTCCGCCATTGAACCAGGCGTAAAAGATCACGCGCCGTGCGTACATCGGCGGCTGGTTCTCGTGTGACGCATGCGCGCCGAAGCGCCCGCCGCGCTTGCAAAATCCACCGGGCGCCTCGGGCACCTGATAGTTCGAAAGATTGAACGGCGCTTTATCGTCGGTGACATCGACAAAATACGCCATCTGCCGCGCTTCGTCGCATTCGTTGCGGATGGCCTCGTTGGTCAATGCCACCAGGTCACGTACGGCAACCTTGTTGGCAGCGAAGTCCTTGACCGCCACGCCGAGGATAGGCAGCGTGGTATGCGCACCCATGTACGGCGGCGTATACATAATCGAGACCTGCGGGTACAGCAGGTTTTCCACCGTCGGTTCTGTGGCGCCCTTTAACAATTTCTCGCGGTCGAGTATCTGCAGCACCCCGTTGCTGTTGGTGCCGGAGCCGATATAAATGCGATTACCTTTCACGCCGGTGGATATCGCACCATGCATTTGATAGCGATTGTCGGGCAGTGGATTTTTCGACCCAGGCTCCTGTCCGGGCAAACCGAAGTCGCGGATATGCACGGGCCGCGCCGGATCGCTCAGATCAAATACCTGCATGATGCGGCGCGAACGCCAGCCCTTGGGGCCGGATATCAGGTAAGCAATGCCGGTATCGCATTCCCAGAAATTCTTGTGCGTGTCGCGTAAGCCACGTACCGGCGTGCTGACGATGAGCGGTTTCTCAGGCTGCGTTACATCCCAAATCTCATGCGCCGAATTGCCAAACGAGCGCAGCAGATAAAACTTGCTTTTGTCGCCTTTGGGCAAATCGCGGCCGGCGCAGATGCGCACCATTTGCGCGCCGCCGGATTCCGTGCCGCCTTCCTGCCCCGCTATATGCGACAGCGTTTTCGGCGCCTTGGGATCAGTGACATCCACGATGGAGGTACCGTTGAATTCCGTCGCGCCCGTCAACGGATTTATTTTTGCCGGCCCCCCATGATGACCGACATAAGCGATCCAGCGATTGCCCTGTTGCTTGATCTCCGGGTGATAGGCGCTGCGCGCGTGCAAATCGACATGGCCCAGCAGCGCCACATTATTGGATTCGGCACGCCGCGCGTCATACTCCGCCGCCGTGCGCGGCGTGACCGCGCAAGCGCTCAGTAAACCCGCGGCCAAACATGCCGCCGCCAGCACGCCAGCCCCACACCCTTTGCTTTGATTTGCCCCCGTCATGCTCATGCCTCCCTTTAAAAATACACCACCGCGCCGGCGCACACTTGATCACGCCACAGCGGTTTCAATTTTCGCCAATACAAGCTTCACCTGCTCTGGCAGCATCGGCATCATACGCAACCGCACCCCGGTCAGCCGGAATACGGCGTTGGCTATCGCCGGCGCCATCGGCGCCACGCCGACCTGCCCCGCACCTGACGAGGGCTCCCGCGTCCCCGGCAGTAATTCAATATGCATGGTCGGCATCTCGTCCATGCGCAGCACTGGATAGTCGTGGAAATTGGACTGCTGCACCACGCCCGCTTTGATGACCACGCGCTCGCGCAGCCCCGCCGACAGGCCCCAGATAATACCGGTTTCGAGTTGTTGGCGCAGGTGGCGCGGCTGTATCGCCGTGCCCACATCCGCCGCCGCCCACACCTGGTGAACCTGGATCACGCCGCTCGCGCGATCGAGCGACACCTCAACCACTGCAGCCATCTGGCAGTGCGCGCGCCCACCGTGGTTATACGCCACACCCAGCGCGGTGGCCTCGCCGCTGCCGCCCGCCCGCTTAGCGTCCCAATCGCACATGCTGCGCACGCGTTCCAGCAGCGCTTTACCACGCGCATCGATCAGCATATCAATGCGTAATTGCAACGGGTCTTGCGCCAGCTTCGCGGCAATTTCATCGATAAACGATTCCACCGCGAAAAGGGTGTAGCCGTTGCCCACCGCGTTCCAGTAACCCACCGGCACGCCGCCGCGTTGCCGCACAAACTCATGGTGTTTGTGCGCTATGCCATACGGCTGGGTCATGCCCACCGCCACCGCGCTGTCGTGGCCGGGATGCTGCTCCCACGCCACTGTGTGCGTGCGCGCAAGCACCGAGTCCGCCACCAGCCGGTGGCTCCAGCCCGTCACCTTGCCGTCCGCGGAAATCGCCGCCTCCAGATGCTGCGCCGTCAGCGGACGATACGCACCGTGCCTGACATCATCCTCGCGGCTCCATATCACTTTCACCGGCTTGTCCATGCGTAGGCTCAACATCGCTGCTTCGGCATTGGGCAGTTGCTCGGTCTTGGCGCCGAAGCCGCCACCGAGGAAGGGGGTGAACACGCGTATTTTGTCGGCGGCGAGGCCGCTTACTTTCGCGCACACCTGCTGTGCCGCGGTCTGCCCCTGCGTGGGCGCCCACAACTCCATGTCGTCGTGCATCATCGAGGCGGTGGCGTTGAACGGCTCCATGCAGGCGTGATGTGCGTGATCCGTCACGTAATCCGCGTTCATGGTTTGCGCTGCTGCGGTGTAGGCTGCTGCGAAATTGCCGGTATTGCCGAAGGTGACGCCCTGCCGCGAGCGGTCAGCGGCTATACCCGCCCACTCGCGTTTTTTCACTTCGCTGTCGTAGCGTGAAGCCAGTGAACCTTGGCGCCACTGCACTTTCAGCGCGCGCTTGCCGAGCACGGTGGCCCAGTAATCCGTGCCCACCACCGCTACCCCATGCGGCAATTCAAGCACGCGCGTGACGCCTTCTATTTTCAACGCGTCGGCGTCATCCACCCGTAGCGGGCCATTCTCGGCGCCGTCGCCATACAGCGGATGCGGCAGCGTCGCCACCGGCGGCCGCAATATCGACGCGTAGAGCATGCCGGCAATCTGCACATCGATGCCATAGCGGGCGCGTCCGCTCACCTTCAGCGGCACCTCTATACGCGGCACATCGCTGCCGATCAGCCGCCATTGCGAAGGTGGCTTAAGATGGTTTTCGCTCAGCAACGGCGCATCGAACTGGACGTTGTCGAGCCGGGCGACTTCCATGTAACTTAACTTGCGTCCCGACGCGGCGTGCAGCACATGATTCGGCTCGGTGCTGCAGTCGCCGGCGGCAACCTGCCATACCCGTGCCGCATTGGCGATCAAAATCGCGCGTGCCTGCGCGCCCGCCAACCGCGCCAGCAGACGATAGCCCTGCGTCGTGCGGCTGCCGCCCATACCCTGCCTATTGAAGAATTCCGGATGAATAAACGCTTTGTCCGCGGGCGCTTGCTCGACGCGCAGGGTACGCCAGTCCGCGTCCAGTTCCTCGGCGATCCACAGCGCTATCGTGGTGTAGATGCCTTGCCCCATTTCGGCCGTCGGACATTTCACCGTGATCGTGTTCTCGCTGTTGGACACATGCACCCAGGCATTCAGATCGACATCGCCTGCTTCGCCACAGGCGTGCGCGTCAACCACGCGCAGCACGCCGCCGGGCATACTGATAAAACCCACCACGATACCGCTGCGTTGCAGGAAATCGCGGCGTGCGCTATGCATCACGTGTCCCGCGCCGCACGTTCAATCGCCGCAATGATGCGGCTATACGAGCCGCAGCGGCAGAGGTTGGTTTTCATGTAAGCCACGATCTGCGCGCGCGTGGGACGCGGGTTTTCCTGCAACAAGCCCGCGGCGCGCATGATCTGCCCCGGCTGGCAATAGCCGCACTGCGGCGTCTGCTCGGCTATCCACGCTTTTTGCAGCGGATGGCTGGCGGTGGGCGACAAGCCTTCGATAGTCACTACGTTTTTGCCCGCGACATCCTGGATCGCATGCACACATGAAAACGCAGGCTTGCCGTCGACATGCACGGTACACGCGCCGCATAGCCCGACACCGCAGCCGTACTTGGCCCCGGTCAGTTTCAATTGCTCGCGCAGCACCCACAGCAGCGGCGTATCGGCATGCGCCGTCACTTCACGCTGTGCGCCGTTGACCGACAGCGCCAGCGTTATCATGCCCACCATCGCAATTTTTATCGCAAGGCTTTGTTTTTATTTATTAATTTACGCCACACTGGGTCCTGAGCCGAGCAGCGCCTGTTTCACGCGCGCGGCCAGCAGCGGCTGCTGACGCAGGCGCACGCCGGTCAGTTGATACAGTGCATTGCAAATCGCCGAGGGCACCAGCGGCACCGCCATCTGCCCCGCGCCGGTGGGATGATTTTTGGTCTGCACCAGTTGGATGTGCATTTGCGGCACATCGCGCATGCGCGGCACATGGTAGTCAAAGAAATTCGACTGTTGCACCGCGCCGTCGGCGATGGTGATGCGCTCGGACAACGCCAGCCCGATGCCATACACGATAGAGCTTTCGGTCTGCGCAATGACATTGTCGGGATGCACCGCCACACCGCAGTCTATGGTGCACCAGAAATGATGCACCTTGATCGTGCCGCTTTGCTTATCCACCGACACCTCGGCGATGCCCGCCACGTGCGTACCGGAGTAATCCACATAGGCCAGTCCCAGACCGCGCCCCGGGCGCTTGCGCTGCCACTGCGCCATTTTCGCGGTCTCCTCGATCACGTGACGCGCGCGGGGTTGCTGCTTCAATAACCCCAAACGAAACGCCAGCGGATCAGCGCCCGCTTTCGCCGCCAGCTCATCGATGAACACTTCGGTGGCAAAACTGTTGGCGGTTAAGCCGATACCGCGCAGCGGATTGGTACGCACGCCGGTATGCACCAGCACACCCTGCGCGGTGCGATCAGCAATTTCATACGAGCGCACATTGATGCCGCTCAACGCGATGCCGTCGCGCCCTTTGACCTGCTGGTAACGCACCGGATCCATGAATGCCATCACGTGATCGCACACCGCGCGATGATGCCAGCCGGAAATATTACCCGAGGCGTCCAGCCCTGCGCGCAGGCGGTTCACATACAGCGGGCGAAAGCGGCCGGAATGTATATCGTCCTCGCGCGTCCACATCACTTTCACCGGTTTGCCGCAGGCTTTGGACAACAGCACCGCATCCAGCACGAAATCGGCGTCACGGTTGCCGCGCCGGCCAAAGCCGCCACCCAGCAGATAATGGTTGAGTTTCACTTTGGATTCGGCAATGCCCAGCGCCCGCGCCGCCACCGTCACGGCGATGGTCTGACTCTGCACGCCGCACCAGATTTCCACCGCGTCTCCCGCGGGCGTCACTGCCGCGATGGCGTTCAGCGGTTCCATCTGCGCGTGGTAGGCGTAGTCGGAGCGGTACTCAGCTTCGACTACGCTGACGGCGCTTTTCAGTTTGGCCGCCGCATCACCCCGCTGCTCCCAATCGATCACCGGCTGCGCCGGATCTTGCGCCATCGCAGAAAAGCGCGCAAAACCACTAGCGCTGGAAAACCCTGCGCCTGGCGCCTTACCACCCCACGTCACCTTGAGCGCCTTGCGCGCCTGAAATGCCGCCCACGGATTTTCAGCCAGCACGCCTACCCCGTTCTTAAGCGTCACCACGCTGAGCACGCCCTCGATGGCGCGTGCGGCGGCGTCATCGACGCTCGCTACACCCGCGCCCTCCACCGGCTCGCGCACAATCGCGCCGTAAAGCATGCCCGGCACCTGCACATCAATGCTGTACTGGGCGGCCCCATTGTGCTTGCCCTCGACATCCACACGCGCGACGTCCTTGCCGATCAAACGGAACTCGGCGCTGGCCACCGGCTCCACCGCGATCATCGGCGCTGTAGCCGGAATTTTTGCGAACGCTGCGATTTCACCATAGGTAAAGCGGCGGCCGGATTTTTCATGCCACACCACGCCGGGCTGGGTGGTGAGTTCCGCCAGCGGCACGCCCCAGCGCTGCGCCGCGTTATCCATCAGCACGTAGCGCACCTGCGCACCGAACTGCCGCAGATTATTGAAGTAACCCGTCACCGTAGCGCTACCCGCGGTGTACTGATGAAAATTGCGGCCCGGATTACCAAATATCTTGTCACCCAGCGCCGTGCTGTCTATTTTCACCCGCGACCAGTCGGCATCCATCTCGTCGGCCACTATGCGCGGCAAAGCCGTCAGCGAGCCCTGCCCCATCTCCGCTGCGGGCGACTTGATCGCCACCGTGCCGTCGGTATAAATCGTCACCCAGTCGTTGAGTCTGACGCGGGTGTTTTGCGCGTGCGCTGCGCCGGTCAACCCTGCCGGCGCGCCCACCGCGACGCCGAAGGTGAAGCCTGCCGCACCCACCATGAAGCGGCGGCGTTGCTGATTGATTTTCATCGAGGTTGTCATCGCTCAGGCCTCCCGTGATGCGCGTTCAATCGCGCGCGTAATGCGCGCATAGGTGCCGCAGCGGCAAATATTGGGGCTCATGTATTCGACGATTTGCTCACGCGTGGGCCGTGGCGTCTGCTTGAGCAGCCCGGCGGCACGCATAATCTGTCCCGACTGGCAGTAGCCACACTGCGGCACCTGTTCGGCGATCCACGCCTTTTGCAGTGGATGACTGGCGTCCTTGGACAGGCCCTCGATGGTGGTGATGCTTTTCCCGGCGGCATCCTGCAGGGTGTGCAGGCACGACTGCACCGGTAGTCCGTTTACATGCACCGTACAAGCGCCGCACTGCCCCGCGCCGCAGCCAAATTTGGTGCCGGTCAATTTGAGTTGCTCGCGCAACACCCACAGCAGCGGCGTATCCGGCTGCGCCGATATTTTTTGCCGCACACCATTCACAGTGAGCGTCACCTCTACTTGGGTTGTCATGCCAGTCTCCTTAGCTAGTGTACTGCTTCGCAATTCATGGGACATTCCCTCCCCTTCAAGGCATACGCATCTACACATCTTTTGGCCTCAATGCCTCTATATCGAGCGTAGCGTAGTAAATCGATGCAAAATCTAATCATTAACGCTTGAATCATCTGATGCCAGTGGCCTTTCGACTTCGCGGCTTCGCTATTACGCTCAGAAAGAAAGTACAGTTGTTTAGAATCAATAGCTTAGTAGGTAAAGATGTGTAGATACCTATGCCTTGACGGGGGAGGAGTTTCGCTGATGCCGTACCGTTGCATAAGTGCCGCATAGATTGAAGCACAACACTAGTTTCACTTTATCATCACGATTCTTGGGTGGGGCGGTTCAACAGAGCCTGTATGGCCTCACACGCTTTCATGATTTCTGAAAACCTGGGGGCATCGAGTGACAGCAGACCATCCTCCAGCATGGCAGCATAGTCGCGTTCAAGTGCGGTGCGCGAATCGCCTTCCGGGATAAGCCGGATGGCTCCACGCACTGCCTCGAAGTAGTCGAGCTTCACGCCCGCGGCATCCTTTTCGGCGAAAAACAAAGACTTATGCCCGGCCACGCTCAGCGCAAGCTCCCGATCATCCGCTGCCTTGTCTAACTGTTGTGTTTTGGCAAACGCCGCCAAGTCATACCAGTGCCTGGAATAGCGCTCGCCACGCAGCCGGCCTTGCAAACAGTAGACATGGGCCGC
>CAMDRT010000065.1 GCA_945906815.1 Bordetella parapertussis | reverse complement strand
CACAGATTGTTTTGCAGTTAATCTGCGTTCATCTGCGAAATCTGTGTCGAAGGTCTTGACGTTTTTGCGCCTCCCCGGAATGCGGCCATGAAAAACCATGGCCTTCTTCCGGGCTACGAACGCCAAAGATGTGTGCATAGATTAGCCCTTCAAGGGGGAGGTTAGGAGGGGGATGGGGATGTCGTGCAATCATGCGCAACGCACGCCGCCACAACTTTGCGCTATGCTGCCTCGATGAACGCCACCGTCCCCACCCCACTACACACTTTGCTCTGCCGCGTGGTCGCCGTACGCCCCGGCGAAACGCGCGCGCTGCTGTGGTCGTTCGCCTATTTCTTCTGCCTGCTGGCGGGCTACTACGTGCTGCGCCCGGTGCGCGACGAAATGGGACTCGCCAGCGGCGTTAAAAATCTGCCGTGGCTATTCACCGCTACATTTTTTGTGATGCTCGCGGTGGTGCCGATTTACGGCGCGCTGGTGGCGCGCTTGCCACGCCAGCGCTTCATCCCGCTGGTGTATCACTTCTTCGTCGCCAACATCCTCATCTTCTGGGTATTGCTGACGCAAGGTATCGGGCTGACCCTCACCGCGCAGGTGTTTTTTGTGTGGATCAGCGTATTCAATCTGTTCGCGGTGTCGGTGTTCTGGTCATTCATGGCCGATCTGTACGGCTCGGAACAAGGCAAACGCTTGTTCGGATTCATCGCCGCCGGTGGCTCGGCAGGCGCGTTACTCGGCCCGCTCCTTGCCGCGAGCCTGGCGGTGCCTATCGGCCGCGCCCACCTGTTGCTCATTGCCGCGCTGTTGCTGGAGTGCGCGGTATTCTGTGCGATGCGGCTCGAAACCGCGGCTACTGCATTCAAGGCCGAACGCCCCGCCACTGCCCCACCCGCCGCAGCCCTGGGTGGCAGCTGGATTGCGGGCATGGTGATGATTGCGCGTTCACCTTATCTCGCGGGCATTGCGCTGTGGGTGGCGCTGCTGTCGCTGGCGGGCACCTTCCTTTATTTTCAGCAGGCGAACATTGTTGCCGCACTCACCGACGACCCGAACCAACGCACCGCCATCTTTGCACGCATCGATCTTGCGGTGAGCCTGCTGACCCTCGTGGTGCAGTTTCTCGCCACCGGCAAACTCATCCAGCGCTTTGGCGCAGGGCCGGCAGCAGCGTTCCTGCCGCTGGTGTTCGCCCTCGGTTTTATCGCCTTATGGGCAACGCCGATGTTGTGGGTAGTGATCGCGTTCCAGGCCGTGCAACGCGCAGCCAACTTCGCCATCTCCAACCCGGCACGCGAAGTACTGTTCACCGTGGTGGAGCGCGCAGAAAAATACAAAGCCAAAAACGTCATCGACAACGTGGTGTTTCGCGGCAGCGACGCCTTATGCGGCTGGCTGTTCACCGCCTTGCGCGGCGCGGGCATGGAACTGGGCGCCATTGCGCTGGCCACAGTGCCGCTGACCGCGGCGTGGCTGGCGCTGGCACTGGCGCTGGGGCGGATGCAGGAAAAGCGTGCCACGGCACTTGCAGTATTCACCGAAAAAAATCGTAACTAGTTGTATTTATTCAATATTTTATGACCTCTCCAATGACAACTCAAACTCGACGCTACACCCGTCGCGAGCTGCTGGCCTTGGGCCTTAGCGTCGCCGCAACCACCACCTGCAGCGGCGCGCACGCGCAATCGGCGCCCGCCCCCGTGCGCACACGCGCCATTCCCCGCAGCGGTGAAAAACTCCCGGTAATCGGCCTTGGTACCGCAATCGTTTTCGACATCGGCGGTGACGCGCCAAAGCGCGCCGAGCGCACCAAGGTCATCCACACTCTGCTTGACGGCGGCGCGCGCATCATCGACACCGCGCCCTCGTACGGCAGCGCGGAATCTGTAGTCGGCGATCTGCTCGCCGAGATGAAGGTGCGCGACAAAATATTCCTCGCCACCAAAGTGCGTAGCAACGACAACGAGGCCTTCGCCGCGCAGATGAAAACCTCGCACCAACGTTTGCGCACACTCCAATTCGACCTGATGCAAATGCACAATGTCGGCTTTCTCGAGCGTGCCCTGTTCGCCTCTCAACTCGCCCTCGTGCGCGAACACAAAGCGCAAGGCGCGTGCCGTTACCTCGGTGTCACGCATTCGCAGGATCAGCCGCGCGCCAACGAACGTTTGATCGAAATGATGCGTAGCGAAAAACTCGATTTCATACAGATCAATTACTCGATGGCCGAACGCAGCGTGGAAGATAAGCTGCTGGCAGTCGCCGCCGAAACCGGCACCGCAGTGCTCTGCAACCTGCCCTTCGCCCGTGGTGCCTTGTTTCGCGCGGTGCAGGGCAAGACGGTACCCGCTTGGGCCCAGGCCGAGTTTGACGCATCCACCTGGGGCCAGTTCTTCCTCAAATACCTGTTGGCGAACGAGGCGATCAACGCCGTGCTGCCCGGCACCGACCAGCCCGAATACATGATCGACAACCTCAACGCCGCGCGCACGCGGCTGCCGAATGCCGCACAACGCAAACGGATGGTGGAATTTATCGGGACGGTTTAATTCGATTGTAGCCCGTAGGTTGGGGTGACGAAGGAACCCCAACATCAGCTCCGTGCGGCGCGCTGACATTTGCGGCATTTGCATCGATTGCAACGTTGGGCTTCGCAGGCTCCGCCCCACCTACAATTTATCAAAAATATGCTATAGCTATGGTGAGTTCCCGGTCAGCAGTTTCAACACCGGCTCAACCACATCGTCCGCGATTTTTTTGAGTTCATCCGCCGTGCGATTCTGAATCGGATGCGGCGTGAAAATCACCGCGGGCTCGAAGCCAAGCGCTGTGGATTGCACTGCCACTGCGTCGGTGAATCCGCTGCTCACCACCGACACGCCGGGTATGCCGCGGCTGTCGAAGTTCATCAGGTCGTGCAGACTGCACGACGTGCAGGAGCCTCAGTCCGAGAGCCCGATAATCACTACATCGATTGCGGCGGAAATCTGCGCCAGGTTTTCCGCGGTGGCGACCTTGGCATTGGTGGGTTTGCCCACGCGCCGCGTTTGGATGCCGCGTTCGCGCAGGCGCATTTCGACGTGATTGAAAAATTCGTCGGTGCGCGCCTTGCCTATGTCAAATAGCCCCACGGTCTTACCCGCCAGTGACGGTGGCGGCTGCAGCCGCGCGCGCATCACAGCAGAGGTTTCCGCTGTGGGGTCGCGCATCCAGTTTGTGGCTGTCATGATTTTCTCCTGATTACCCAACAATGAACCCGCCCGTCATTCCCGGATACACAGGAATGCGCGTGCAGCACTAGCGCTTTATCGCATCCGCCTTCTTGCGCATGGCTTCCTTCAGCCGCGCCACATTCGGCGAGAAAAAGCGGCCCACCGTAAAGTCGCCAAAAATGCGTTCCAGAAAAAACAGCTTGTCCACCGCTGTCATCGGGCGGCCCCATTCTTTCGATAATTTGGCTTGCGTCAACTCGCCATAATAAACCGTGAGTCCCACCGACGACAGCAGGTCAGCCTCGGCCAACATCACCGCTTGCTCGGCCATGGCGGCGTCGCGCGCAAGCAGCGCCAGCACGGGTTCACTTGCGGGCGGCGCCGGCTGCACCGTGCCGTGGGTGAAATGCGCATGACAATGGCTCGCGAACGGCACGCCCGCAGTGGTTTCGGTGGCGAGCACCAGCGCGGCGATATTGTTTTGTTCGTCCTGGCTGACCCCGGCCCGCTCCCAATACGGCAGCGCCGCCTGCGCCGCCAGCCGTTCGAGGCGAAACGGCATGCCGATACTGGAACGGCCGTCGTGATGAAAATCATGCGCGAGTGCGGCCACCACCAGCCGCGCGCGCGTGAGCGGCGGCAACGCGGCGAGCCCTGACAGGTAAAGCACGCTCAACACCACTTCACAGTAATGCTGGCTGTTGTGATAGGGATTGGCACGGCCGTCGCCGACACCGGCGTCGATTTCGGCAGCGAGGGTAGCTGCCGCGCGCGCCAGCGGCGCATCGCTGGCAACACCGATAACCGACATTGCCGCACCTACCGCCTGCGTCATTTTCGCGCAGAGCCCGTCCACCACTTCGAAACAGGCGGCCATTTCCTCGGCCACCTGAAACGAATCGGTATCGGCGCGCACCCGGAACGGCGCGCGCGCGAGATCAAAACTCTGCCTGTCGCCGCCCACCACCACGATGCATATCCCCCTTCGTTGCCGCCCGGCTGCGGCTAGCGTATGGTAATTTCAACGCGGCGGTTTTTGGGCTCCGGCGTTTCGTCGGGCGTTTTGACCAGCAGATTGAACTCGCCGTGTGTAGTCACCGTAAGCTCGCTGACTTTGAGCCCTGCTGCAGCAATCCATTGCGCGACCCGTTGCGCGCGCTCCAGGCCCAATCGTTCATTGGATTCGGCGCCGCCGACGGTATCGGTATGGCCGATGACCGATACATCGGGCACCGGACGGCCCGCCACTGCTGCGAGTATGCGCGCGATTTGCGCCTGTGATGCGGCGGTGAGCGTGGTGCCGGCACCTTCAAAGTACAGCAAGAAGCTCACTGGCAATTGCGGGCGCGCCGCCAGCACTATAGCGAAATCGGCTTCGATCTGAGCCTGGTCAAATATGCAAGGTTGCGACGAGCCGTCGAGCGTGGCACCGAAACGCGAGCGGGTGACCAGTACCTGACCGCGCGAGCCCGTGATGGTGATAGCGCCAACGCTGCCATCAGCATTATCCAGCAGCACCGCGTATGAGGGCGGCTTGGGCGGTGGCCGCGTCACACAACTGGCGAGCAGTAAGCCCACCGTGGCCAATGCGGCAGCGGCCAGCACCCGTCCTGAAAAATGTAGCCGCCTCAAAAAAGCTCCCGTTACTGCGGTTCGACTTTGACCACGTAGTTGGTGCCGCGCACGCCGATGGTGCCGGTGGGGGTTTTCACCGATACCGACTCCGGCTTCAGTTTAGCAATGACACCCGACACCACATTCAGTGTGCCTTTGCTCATGCTTGTAGCAAATTTCAGGTCGCCTTTGGCTGGCGCGTAGAGATATTCATCCACCGTGAGTTCCGTATCCGGGCCCAACGACATCATCTGATTATCCTTGAACGTCACGCCCATTGTACCCTTGGGGCCGGTTTTCAGCACACTGTTCACATGCACCGGCGTGCCGGGCACGGCTTTCACAACCTTGCCACCGCCAGCGACCGTGGCGTCACCGGTCACCGTTTTTACGAAACCGATCGCCTCCTGCGCCGATGCCGAACCACTGACCGCGAGGACCACGAGCATTGCCACTTGAGCGAGTTGCGTTACGCATTTCATTGCAGCCTCCTTCGCGCTTACCAGCGCATGACTTAGGACTTTCCACGGGGTGGGCCGAGTTGCCGGTGTACTGCACCGGTTAGCGGCGCAGTATAGACAAACCACTATTTACCCTCGTGACTTTCATCACGAACACGCAGAAATTGTTTGCCCGGCGCAAACACAGCAGGGGCCCGTCCGCAAGCGCCATGCAACATATACCAAAACTCTGTTTAATATCATAACGTTACAAACGGTTAGCCACGCAGATCGCGCTCCTTAGCGGATGGTTATTTCTACCCGGCGGTTTTTCGCTTCAGCGGTATTATCTGGCGTTTTCACCCATAAATTGCGTTCGCCGTGCGACTCAATGGTCACTACCGTCACCGCCAAACCGGCTTCGGCCAGTTGCGCCGCAATGGCCTGCGCACGCTGCAATCCGAGTTTTTCGTTAACCTCGGCGTCACCTTCGGTGTCGGTATGACCGATCACCGAAACATCCGGCACCGGGCGCACTTTGAGGGCTGCCAGCACTTGGGGCAGCAGTGCCTGCGATTGCGCGGTTAAACGTGCACCGCCGGTTTCGAAATACAGCAGGAAGCTCACCGGCGCGACCGGGCGCGACGCGAGCACCGCACCGAAATCACGACGGATACGGCTTTCTTCAACGGCAAACGCCTTACCGCTGCCATCCAGCAATGCGCCTTGCGCCAAGCGATCCACCACCACCGTGCCTTGGGGCCCGCTAACGGCAATCGCGCCGACCGTGCCATCGGCATCGTCCAGCAGCACCGCATAAGAGAGCGCTTTGGGTGCCGCCACTGTGAGTGTCAACGGAGGCGGCGGCGTCGCGCAGCCTGCCGCAAGCACGCTGATGCTGAACATCAGTACCCAGCCGCGATGAACATTCATGATCGACTCCCTTTTTAATCATCTGAAAAAATTACCGGCAATGCTATTTTTCATCCAGCTTGATGTAATCATCTTTGGCGCCGGCACCGAGCCGCTGCAGATGCATCGCCACCAGCGTGTCATGCTCACGTTCATGTGCCAGTTGCGCAAAAGCCGCCGGTGCCGCGGGCGACGCCTGCCGCAGCAATTCAAATGCGGCGTCATACGCCGTGTCGCGCTGCGCAGGCGAGTCGCCCGTGGCGATGATGGGCTCGTACACCTGCAGCGCCTGCGTCTTGCCTTTTACCACCAGACGCCCGATCGAGCGCACCGGCGGGTCCGCGCAGCCCGACAGCGTGGCCTCGGACACGCACACCGTAGTGCCCAAATACTTGTTGGCGCCTTCGAGGCGCGCGGCCGTGTTCACCGGGTCCCCCAGCGCACGGTAGTCGAACATGGTCGAACCGCCAAAGTTGCCGACGATCACCTCGCCGGTGTGTACGCCGATGCGCGTCTTGCCGAATGGCGTGCCCTTGGCGCTAAGTTCAGCGCTATAGCCGCTGGCGAACGCGTGCATTTCCAGCGCGCACTTAAACGCGCGGCTGCGATGATCCGCTTGCGGCACCGGAGCTGAAAACATGATCGCCACCGCATCGCCGACGATACGATCGAGCGTGCCGCCGCTGGCGAAAGCAATGGCCACCATGCGATCCAGATAAGCGTTGAGCAGCGCCACCGCCTCACCCGGGTCCATTTTCTCCATCAAACCGGTGAAGTTTTCCAGATCGGTAAAGACGAAACTGCATTCCTGACGGCGGCCGCCCAGTTCCAGTTGAGCGGGATTTTCAACCAGATAATCCACGCGGTTGGGCGAGACGTAACGCGAGAAGGCCTCGCGCACCCAGCGCTGTTCGCGCTCGCTGCGCATGTGCTGCACCACGCTGCCGACGATAAAAGTAATCAGCAAGGTCAATCCCGGTGTCACCGGATCAAACAGCAGACCCTGTTGCGTAAAGGCATACAACGCCGCACCTCCCGCGCCGGCCAGTGCAAGCACGGTAATGCCTGCCGACACCAGCGCGCGCGTGGTCAGTGCCACCACGCCGATGAGTAGTCCGCCCAGCACCAGCAGCAGCGCCTCGAGCGCCGGCGCCCAGGTCGGGCGCTGCAGAAATTTTCCGGTGAGTATTTGCTCCAGCGCCTGCGCATGCGCTTCCACCCCGGCCATGATGGTGCCCAGCGGATTAAACCGCAGATCCATCAGCGCCTGCGCCGATGCGCCGATGAACACCACATGCCCTTGCAGACTGCCCGGCGCGAATGTGCCGTCCAACACCTGCCATGCGGGTATGTAGCGTTGCGCCACCGGAGGTGTGTAATGCACCCACATTTCGCCCTTGGCGGTGGTGGGTACGGTAACGTCGCCGACACGAATTTCCTGCACGCCCACGCCTTTTTGCGGCACCGTCCTCACCATATAATTGCGCTGCTGCAATCCCACGCGCAATGATTCCGCCGTCAGCGACGGCAGCACTTGATCCCCCACCCGCACCAGCAACGGCACTCGCCGCACCACGCCGTCCCCATCGGGAATAAAGGTAAGCACGCCGCTGCCCGCAGCCGCTTTTTCGAGCACCGCCAGCGACGGCACCGCGCCCGAAAACGCATGCAGAAACGGCAGCGACGGTTCGCCCAGATGCACGATGCTCGAAGGCCGTGCCGGCTGCCGCGTCGCGGCACCGCCGCGTTCCGCGGCGAATCCCAGCGTGACGCGGCCGCGACGCAGGGCTTCGACCATCACCAGATCGTGATCGGGAATCTCCAGCAAGCGTTCGCGCACATCGCCCTGGGCATTCCAGACGCCGACCATGGATTTGGGCGAAGTGCGATCTTCTTCCGCGAACAACACGTCGAAACTGATCGCCACCGCGCCCGCGTCCTGCAGTGTGCGTATGAGCTCGGCGTAGACGGTGCGCGGCCACGGCCACTGCCCGATACGTTTCAGGGTTTCGTCGTTGACATCGATGATACGCACCGGCGCAGGCTGGTAGATGCGCGGATACCAACGCTGGTACTGATCGAACACGGCATTACGCACGGTTTGCAATGCCTGTGGCTCGTACTGATACAGCAACACGCCGACGGCCACGGCGGCAAACGTCGCCAGCCTGCCTAGGGTCAGTTTCCGCAACCAGCGCATGAGCCGCCGCGCTTAAAGCGACTGTGCCAAATTCAGCAGCGCCTCGCGTCGCGACACTGCGATTTTGGCGCAGGCTTCGGTGAGCGAGCGCACCATGCCGCGCTCCAGCCCGCCGAGGAAATCACGCGCCGGCAATTCGCCCGCGAACATTTTTCCCGCCTGCGCAAGTGCCGCCTCCGTGCCTGCTTCGCCGAGCGAACGGTAGACATAAGCCGTCAACGGCGAAACCGCCAAATCACTGGCAGATTCCTTGGTGCGGCCTTTTTCCAGCACATCCAGCAGTTGCGCATCGAGCCGTGATTCATCCGCCGCCGGCGGCGGCAGAAAATCTTCCGCGCGATCGGGCCTGCCATAGGCGCTACGGATGTCGCCGAGCAGCATGGATACCGGACAATCGCCACCGGTCACCTGCGCCAGCGCCTCCACCACCGCGATGCTGACGATTTTTTTGCCAAGATACCTGCTGGCAAACGCAATGTTATACCGCGCCGCTGCGCGCAGCCCCTCGAATTGATCGGCATTGGGTACCCCCTTGAAACTGTGAAAAATACTTTCGGGGTTGAGTGAGGCGAGAAACTTTTCCATGCGCGACAGCGCGCTGCGGTACTCCTGTATCGAATAAATACCCACCGCCGCCAGTGGCGCGTTCGATTCCTCGATCAACATCCAGGTGGTCGACAGGAAACGCCCCGGGTCCGCCTCGGCAAAACTGGACACATCCCGATTCGACAGCACCGCCGCATCCGTCACCGCGCAATCAATGTCCGCGGCATCCGGCGCCAGCCCCACCGCGCGGCTGACCTCGGCCACGCGCTCGGCCAGCATCTCGAGCATTTCGCGGCCTGCCGCATTGCGCATGCGAAACGGAATCGTTGCTTCAATGCAGGTCACGATGGCAATGATGTCCGCGAGCGGCAAATAGGGCGTCAGCGTGCGCGTGGCCACCACTGCACTTAAGAATTCATTCATACCGCCGTAAAGTGGCAACGTCTGCCCGGACTTGAAGCCAAAAATGCCGGCGCAAATGGCGGCACCCTGGTCGCTGGCATCGAGCGGGCGCACTGCGAGCACACCACGCTCCACACGCACCACGCGCTGAAGCAACGTTTCCGTGCTTTTCGGAAATCCGCCATCCAGTTGGTAATACACGAGGTCGTGAAACAGAACGGCGAGAGTCTGCCGTGGATTCATGCCTACGCACAGGTCGAACACGTGCGTGGAGGTGTGGTACACGCGCCGCCCATGATCCATCGAGTGATGAATCAGCATCGCCATGCGTTCAACGTCGCCCACATCCACCTTCACCGACAAGGCATCGAAGGCGCCGGCAAACAGGCTGATAAACCGGTTAATCGTTGCGATGGTCACTATAGAGCGTCCATTTTTTACAGCGCGCGAACCTGCTCAAGTGCGTTTTACTACACTTTCACCGCTTTCGTCACCCATTGCAACTCCGCTTTATTTCGCCCCGCCAGCCAGCCCGGCAAAATAGCGGAAAATAGCCCTGCTGGACCGCCTGCGCGCACCACCAGCAAGCCGTCATCATGAAACTTGGGGATCATTTCATCGGCGCGGCTCAACGGCACACCTTCGCCGATGCCGTTAAGTCCTGCCAGTATTTCGCGTCCCGGACGCAGGGTGGCCTCATACAGAGCCTTTTCAATCTCGCGGCGTCCCCAGCCCGCCTCTTTGTATATGCGGTAGTGCTCCGGTGACAGCACCACGATGCAGCGCGCGGATTGCGTCAAGCGCTCATGCCCCATTTTCACCAGCGTGGAAGCGAACGATTTCGACAAGCCTTCCGGCGTGCGCGATTTTTGATCGACGAACGCTTCCACGCCATGCCCCTGAAACAAGGTTACCGTAGAGTCACTGCGCTTGTAGCCGCGTGCCACCGACAGCGGCTCCCAAGCGGCATCCGATTCATCCTCGGCGAAACACAAGCCGATTTTACTCGGCGCGCCTAGCGTTGCGCGATCCGCTTCGCCGGGCTTGCCGCCGCCGACGTTGCGCACCAGCAGATTCAGCGCGCGGCCGATGGTCATGTTGGCGCGATTGCCCTGCCCCAACGCATTGATGCCGCAATTCATGCCGATCTGTTTTATCACCGGCCCGTTGACAATAATCACCGGCGCGGAAAAATAAGTGGTCGCCAGCACCCCGTGCAGGGTAAACGCCGGTTCCAATGCGGCCTCGATTACCGCCAGCAGCACCGGCATATATTCGGGCAGGCAGCCCGCCATGACCGCGTTGATGGCGACTTTTTCCACCGTGCAAGACGCAAGGTAGGGTGGTATTTTGCCGATGAATTCATCGGCCTTGCGCGAAGTGCCCGCGAGCATGCGCAGCACGCGCACATCCGTCGGCGGGGTCACCGGCAAACCATCGCTCCAACCGCGCTGATAACACAGCTCGACCGCATCATCATCCGGCGCGTACTCGATTTTGCGCGACGCCAGTACGCTACCTTTGTGTTTCGCTAGCAGTCGCTCAGCCACCCCGGGCTCGAGTGAGAGCGACCCTCACCCGGGCACCAGCGGCGGCAGCGCACTCCCCAGCGCGGCCAAGCCGGTCAGCCGTTGCCATGCCGCGCGATCCCAGCCCATCACGCGCTCGACTTCCTGGCCGGCGGCGAAACGAATCAGCGTCGGGGTGGCCTCGATCGCATGCCGATACGAATGATCGAGTTCGCGATCATCGACGCGGTTTTTCACGCCGGCTGGAAAACTCGCGCTGTCCTGCGTGAGCACCTGAAAATCGGCTCGTGCGCGCGCCACTTCCTGCAGCTGCGGCTCAATCAGCGCGCAGGTAGGACAGGCACGTTTAACAAAAGCCACCAATCCATCGGCAAGCAAAGGCTGCGGCATTTATGCGTTCCGTTTCATTGCGTTGTCAAAGCGCGTATTGCCTAGCGGCGGCTGTGGTAGATTGGGCGCGCGTCTGCATTCGCTAACCTTCGCCTACCTGCGCTAATCCTGATTTTATAAGCATATCATCGACCCCGCGCGCCGTATCTACGCACACCCGGACGCACGTCCGGACGCACACCCAACAGCAGTGCGCCGCCATACGCTGAAGTTTATTGCTGCATCCACCTGCCTGGCCATGACCACACCATACGCCCACGCGCAATCTAACCCTAATGCATTGATTACACGCCCCATTCCGAAAGGCCGTGATGCCTTGCCGGTGGTCGGCATAGGCACCTACCAAACCTTTGATGTCGGCCCCACGGCACCCGAACGAGCGCAACTGACGCAGGTATTGCAGGAATTCACAGCGCTGGGCGGTAGCGTAATTGATTCCTCGCCGATGTATGGCCAAGCCGAGCGCGTGGTCGGTGATCTCACCGGCGACCTCGGTAATCGCGAGCGCTATTTTTTCGCCACCAAGGTCTGGACCAGCGGCCAGCAAGCGGGCGTGCGGCAAATGGAACAATCTTTACAGCACATGCGCAGCACACACATGGATTTGATGCAGATCCACAATCTGCTCGATCTCGAGCTGCATACGCGTACCCTGCGTGAGTGGAAAGCCAGCGGCAGGATTCGTTACATGGGCATTACGCACTATCACGAAGGCGCCCATGCGGATCTGGAAAGATTAATAAAAACAAATAATTACGATACCGTCCAAGTCAATTACTCGATGGCCGAGCGGGAGGCCGAAGCACGCCTGCTGCCGGCATGCCTAGCCGCCGGCGTAGCGGTCATCATCAACCGTCCGTTCGCGCAAGCCAATCTTTTTGGCCGCGTCAAGGGCCAGCCGCTGCCGGCGTGGGCAGCGGAATTTGACTGCACCTCATGGGCGCAATTTTTTCTGAAATACCTGCTGGGCAACCCGGCGGTTACCTGCGTGATTCCCGGCACACGCCGGGTGGCGCATCTCAAGGATAATATGCAGGCAGGCATGGGGCGGTTGCCCGACGCTGCTATGCGCCGGCGCATGCTGGCGTTATTCAACACGCTGTAATAGTTTGCCTGCGCGATGCGCCCGGCGTATCGTGGCGAGCGTTTGTCAGCAAACCGAGTCCACCATAGTGTAGAAATCACCGAGGAGCACACCATGTTTAAGAGCAAAATGATTTCGAGTATCGGCGCTGTCGCGCTGGCCCTGTCTGCGGGCTATGCGCAGGCGCAATCGTATGGCGCCAACATCACCACCGAAGCCGCCAAAAAAGTGTCAGCCGGCACCGTCGCCGAATGCGCGAAAAACAACTGGCGCGTGGCCGTAGCGATCGTGGATACCGCTGGCACACTGGTGCACTTTGAGCGCATCGACGACACCCAAATCGCCAGCAACAAAATCGCCATTTCAAAGGCGCGCGCTGCAGCCACTTTCCGCCGCCCGACGCGCGCGTTTGCCGACGCCATCGCCAAAGGCAATAACGCGATTGCGACCCTGCCCGGCGTCATCGGCTCGCCCGGTGGCGTACCCATCGTGGTCGGCGGCAAAATCGTCGGCGCGGTCGGCGTCAGCGGCGTCACCGGCGATCAGGACGAGCAATGCGCCAAGGCGGGAGTGAGCGGGCTGTAAGCGCATTCATTTAACCGCGCTGAACGGGGCCCACGGGGAGCATCCTGTGGGCCTTGCCGTTTAAGCTTTTATGAAATTACGCATGCATGAGCCGCCCCTACGTGCGCACTGGCTAGTCACACTGCTGCTCACGTGTACCTTCACCTTGCTGTCTGGCTGCAGCGCGGTGCGCTTAGCCTACAATCAGGCCGACACCCTCCTCGCCTGGATGGCCGATGATTATTTTGATCTGGATGCGGCGCAAAAACAGGATTTCGACAAACGCCTCGACCCGCTGCTGACCTGGCACCGTCACCAGCAACTGCCCGACTACGCGCGCTTTCTCGGCGACGTGAAGCAACGCGCCCAGCGCGAGGTCACGCGCGCGGACGCGCTGTGGCTGATAGAAGGCGCGAAATCGCGCTACCGCAGCAGCATCAGCAAGGGAACGCCGGCAGCAGTGGAATGGCTTGCCACGCTGACCCCTGCCAACATCAAGGCCATGGAAAAACAGTTTGCCAAAGTCAATCAGAAGTTCGCACACGAACATAAGCTCAACGGCACCGCCGAAGAACGCCGCCGCGCGCGGCTCGAGCGCACCCTAAAACGTATTCGCGAGTGGACGGGCACGCTAACGCAGGCGCAGGAAGAACGCATCACCGTACTCAACGCGTCGATTCCGTACACCGATCACTTGCGCCAGCAGGATCGCCAGCGGCGGCAAAAAGAAATACTGGCGCTGCTCGCCACGCGTCACCATAAAATCGAGTTTGCACGCGCGCTAAGCGGCTGGCTGGCCGATTGGGAAAAAAACCGTCCCCCAGAACAACACGCCGCGCTCAATGATGGCTACGACAAGCGCATCGCGCTCTACCTTGAGGTCGAACGCATGCTGACGCCGCAGCAACGCGCGCATCTGCAGGAAAAACTCCAGGACTACATCGAAGACTTGAACGCGCTGGCGGAAAAGCGCACAGCGGGTGGATAATATATCGTTTAAAAAAACGCTGATGAACCACAGATAAACACAGATGAACACAGATAAAAATAAAACGCATCGGGGCTATCTGTGTTCATCTGTGTTTATCTGTGGTTAATACTTTTCACTTTTCAAACGCTCATGCAAAATTACCCTCACCCCATCACCTCCAAACTCCCCAACGTCGGCACCACCATCTTCACCGTGATGTCGGGCCTCGCCACCGCACACAACGCGATCAACCTGTCGCAGGGTTTTCCTGATTTCGATTGCGCGCCGGAACTGCGTGCGCTGTTTTGCAAATATATCAATGCGGGCCTGAATCAGTATCCTCCGATGGCAGGCATCATCGGCTTGCGCGTGGCGGTCGCCGAAAAAATGCACTTTCTTTATGGCGCGACCTACGACCCCGAGCATGAAGTCACCATCACCCCGGGAGCGACCTATGGCATATTTACCGCGGTGAGCGCTTTCGTCGGTCCCGGCGACGAAGTGATTCTGTTCGAGCCCGCCTACGACAGCTATGGCCCAGCGGTCGAAGTCAATGGTGGCATCCCGGTCTATGTGCAAATGCGTTACCCCGACTACAGCATCGATTGGGAAGCGGTGAAAAACGCCATCACCCCGCGCACCCGCATGATTATCCTCAACACGCCGAACAACCCCACCGCGAGTGTATTTTCCGCTGAGGACCTGCGCCTGCTCGAAGGCCTGCTGCGCGACACCAACATCATCGTCGCCAGCGATGAAGTGTATGAGCACCTGGTGTTCGACGGCTATCAGCATCAAAGCGTCGCGCGCTTCCCGGGATTGGCCGAGCGCAGCTTTGTGGTGAATTCATTTGGCAAAACCTACGCCGTCACCGGCTGGAAAATGGGCTACGTGCTGGCGCCGAAAAACCTGATGCTTGAATTTCGCAAAGTGCATCAGTTCAACGCGTTCGTATCCAACGGCCCGGTGCAATACGCCCTCGCCGACTACCTGAAGAACCGCGATGCGTATTTGTCGCTGGCCGCGTTTTATCAGCAAAAACGCGATTTTTTTCTGGCGGGATTGCAAGGCTCGCGCTTTAAGCCGCTGCCCTCGCGCGGCACGTTTTTTCAGAACCTCGCCTACGACGCCATCAGCGACGAACGCGACACCGATCTCGCCCTACGGCTGGTCAAGGAGAAAGGTCTTGCAGCCATACCGGTGTCGGTTTTTTATCGCCAGCCGCCGGCACACAAAGTGCTGCGCTTTTGTTTTGCCAAATCGGAAGCAACCCTGGCCAGAGGCGCAGAAATTTTATGCAAATTGTAAAATACCACGCAAAATCAATTGCTTAATATAACTCTGCGCTAGGAAAATCATGACGGCAAACGGCCCCTGGATCGAACACTTGCCCGGCAACATGGTGTGGTCAAACGCCATACTCGTCACCAAAGCCATGGCGCCGTACGGCGCGGTGGCACTGGGTGAAATCGATCAGGTTTGCGAAAAACTGCGCGCACGGCAAACCGAGCCGCAAGCATGGTGGGAGGAGTGGAGCGCTATGGGCGCGCGCCTGCGTCAGCGTGCCGATGCCGCGGAGGCGGCGGGACACCGCATGAGCGCGGGCAACTATTATCTGCGCGCCGGCATGTACTATTTTACCGCTGAGCGTTTTATCCATCCCGGCCCGCAAAAACGCGAAATGGGACGCATCGCCATCGACTGTCAAACCCGTGGCATTCTGCGGCGCTATCCCAATGTCGAGCGGGTGGAAGTGCCGTTCGACGGTACATCCCTGCCCGCTTTTTTCATGAAGGCAAACCCGACTGCGGGCGCCGCGCGCGCACCCACCATTGTGGTGTTCAACGGCATGGACAACTGCAAGGAAATGAGTGTGTTATTCGCCGGCCTGGAATTCGCCGCGCGGGGCTGGAACACACTCGCCATCGACGGCCCCGGCCAGGGTGAAGCCTTGCGGCTGCGCGAACTGTATGCGCGCCACGACTACGAAGGGGCGGGCACCGCGGCATTTGACTATGTCGCCACGCGCGCCGAGGTCGACGCAGCGCGCGTGTTCGTCATGGGTTACAGCTTCGGCGGCTACTACGCCGCGCGCGTTGCGGCGTTTGAAAAACGCTATCGTGGCGGCATCAGCATGAGCGCGTTGCATTGGGATTTGCACGGCTGGCAGCGCGACATCAAACGCCGTCAGGACGCCGACCCCAAAGGCACGCCGCAATCAGCGTTTCATTTCCGCTGGATCATGGGCTGCATCGATGACGGCGAAGCCGCGCTGGAAAAAGCGAAAAAGTTTTCGCTGGTCGATGTGGCCGGCAAAATCACCTGCCCGTTTATCATCGTGCATGCCGCCGAAGATACAGTCGTGCCAGTCGCCAATGCACCTCGGCTGTTTGATGCCATAGCCTCCACCGACAAGCAGCTCACAATACTCAGCGCCGAAGACGGTGGCCACTATCATGCCCAAGCCGACAACCGCCAGGTGGGGATAGATACCATCGCGGATTGGATCGAAGATCGTGTGTAGGGGTCAATGGAGGTGTGGTTCAAACTGATGTGGAAGCTGCCCCCAAAGGAAATCCCTTCCCCTTCAGGGCTAATCTATGCACACATCTTTGGCGTTCGTAGCCCGGAAGAAGGCCATGGTTTTTCATGGCCGTATTCCGGGGAGGCGCAAAAACGTCAAGACCTTCGACACAGATTTCGCAGATGAACGCAGATTAACTGCAAAACAATCTGTGAAAATCTGCGAAATCTGCGTCAATGGTTTTGAGGTTACGGTAATTTCTCCTGGAATACGGCCACGCTTTGCGTGACCT
>CAMDRT010000064.1 GCA_945906815.1 Bordetella parapertussis | reverse complement strand
AGATGAACGCAGATTAACTGCAAAACAATCTGTGAAAATCTGCGAAATCTGCGTCAATGGTTTTGAAGTTACGGTAATTTCTCCCGGAATACGGCCACGCTTTGCGTGACCTCCTTCCGGGCTACACGTTGTGTGCATAGATTAGCCTTGAAGGGGGAGGAGTTTCGCTGGTGCCGTGCCGTTGCATAAGCGCCGCATAGAGTGAAGCACTACACTAAGTTACTCATGGGATTAAGAATGTGGCAGCAGGTAGCGGTGTAGCGCAATGCGGGACTGCGCTCCCCGCATGCCACTTCGTTTGATCCGGGTTATTTTTTACGCGCCGGCGGGGTTCTTTTCTTGGCGGTGACTGCCGGCTTCGCCCCTGCCTTCGCCGGAATTATCGGCAGCAGCAGATACGTCGGTTTGTTTTTCCCCGAATGGATGGTGTTGAGCGCGCCGTCGTTGTAGTCGGCGTGGTAGTGCGTGAAGTGTGCTGAGGCGTGGCCGTCCCTGGCGCCTATGTCGAGACGCAGTTTGTGGCCTTTTTTGAGCACGATGCAGGTGGCAATGATTTCCACCTGACACTCGACGACCTCGCCTTTTTTCAGCAACCAGCGTTCGTTGTGCGCGTGATACGGCCGGTACGGCAAGGACTTTTCCGCATCCAGCTTGCGGTGCGAGGCGCGCAGCCAGCCTTTGGTGAGGCACTCGGTAGGTTCGCCGCGCTGGCCGAGTTCGGGTACGTCTTTTCCTTGGGCATCGATGTTGCGCAGCGTGGCGAGGATGTCCATATCTTCCGCTGTGCTCGACACCCAGAGGTTCAGCACGATCGGTCCGGTAATCTCGGTGTCTGCCTTCATCGGCGCGGTTTCAAACGACACGCCACTGCGCCCGCCATGCGCGTGGCGTCCGCCGGGTGAGGCAGGATAGGTGATCTTGCTGGCCTTGGTGGGCGCTGTGGCAGAGATTTTGCCTTCGGCGGTTTTGCCGTTACCGGGTTTGTCCCGGGTGGGTTGCAGATAAAATTTGGTCCACTGCGTGCGCGCGAGCGGCCACTCGTTTTCAAACCGAAACGGGTAGCGCTTCAAGGTGCCGCCGGTGCGGATTTCGAGCTTGACTGGCGGTTCGTCCATGATGCCGGTGTCGATGCCTTTTAACCAGTAGTCGAACCAGCGCAGTTGTTCGATGCGCGCTTCTGCGGCGTGAAACGGGTGATAGTGCGAACCGGTGTGGATGCGCAGCTTTTTGTGCGGGGAAGCGGCGCACATATAACCCTCGGTGTTGCCGCGCAGATGCAGGCCGTGGCCACCCCAGTTGCCGACGCTGTACATCGGCACGGTGATCTGGTCCCAGCGCGCGCTTTTCTGCCGCCACCACTCCGAGTCGAGATCATTGCGCATGTAAGTCCATAACTGATTGTTGTTGAACGCTTCGGGGTTGTAGCTGTTTGGTTTGCCCAGCAGGTGATGCGCTGCCTGCATATACCACCACGACACCAGAAAACCCGCCGCAAAAATCCCGCCGTGATAGGCCTGATCGCGATACTGATCGGCGCGGCCTTCCCACGGCATGATGGCTTTGAGCGAGGGCGGCTGCAGATTGGCGACACGCCACTGAAAATTCGCGTGATACGAAATGCCCAGGCAACCGACATTGCCGTTGCTCCACGCTTGTTTGGCGACATGTTCTATCGCGTCGTAAGTATCGACCGCTTCCTGATACGAGCTCGGCTCGGATGCCCCCAGAGATTTGCCCGAGCCGCGGCTGTCCACGCGCACCAGCACATAACCGCGCGGACACCACCACAGCGGATTGCAGCACTCCCAGTTCATGTAGGGATTGGCTTTTTCCTCGAGATCGGGCGGCGGCGTCCACAGTTTGTCTTTTTGATACGGCCCGGTGATGAGCAGGATGGGGAATTTTTCATCGCCGCCCTTGCTATCAGGCCGGAATATATCGGCGCTCAGCACCGAGCCGTCGCGCAGCGGAATCGCCACATCTTTTTCGACGATGAGTTTGTAATTTTTGGGCTGGGACATGAGGGGCTTGGGCATGGGGCTCTCCGTGGAAGAATTTGCGAGCGGTAGGGAGTTATAAATTTTTGGAATTTTGTTAAAAATATTAATAACAACAAATGCTTATGTTGATTTCGTCATTCCGGGCTTGACCCGGAATCCAGGTTGTTGATCCGCGCGTAGCGCCTTGATTTACATCCTGCGGATCGGATTTACGTACTGGATTCCGGGTCAAGCCCGGAATGACGGGTGTGGGTAGCGCGAGTTAGTTGGCCAACCGCACTGGATGCCCAAGGTTTGCGCAATCCTCATCGGTCTTCAAACCTGCCGCGCGGATGCCGTGCGCGGCGAGCGCTTCGTCCTGCTCCTCCTTGTCGCCGGTGACACCCACCGCACCCAGCAATTCGCCATCGGCTGCGCGTATCAGTCTGCCGCCGCCTTCGGCAAAGATTTTATCTGCGGATGCCTTGAACAAGAAATCCATGAACAGCGGTTTTTCTTCCGTGCGCATACGCACCAGACTCGATGAGCGTCCCAGCGCGAGCGACGCGTAGGCTTTGCCCATGGCCATTTCAAAACGCATCATCGCCGAGCCGTCCTCTTTTTTAAAGGCTTTGGGGATGGCGCCGGGTTCCACCACCACCACGGAAATGGGCCGGCAATTCAGTTCGCGCGCGCGCGCGATGACGGCATCGATAATTTTTTCGGCTTGCGACAGGGTGATAGCACTCATCAGATATCTCCAGTTGGAGTAGGGATTATAGGCCGCTTGCACTACAATTCTCCCCCTTACAAACCCGTAGACGCCTACGCCCATGACACTCTCAAAAGCCGTCGTTGCCCTGCTGCTGGTTTTCATGCCACCCTGTAGCGCATGGGCCGCCGACTATCCTGCCAAGCCAGTACGCTTCATAGTCGGTTTTGCGACTGGCGGTGCCAATGATCTGGTGGCGCGCGTGGTGGGTGCGAAATTGAGTCCGCGTCTGGGCCAGCAAATCATTGTCGACAACCGCGCCGGCGCCGGCGGCAACATTGCGCACGAGTTCGTGGCGAAAGCGGTGCCCGACGGTTACACCATGCTGCTCGCGTCGGTGGCCTCGATGGCCATGAGTCCGGGCTTGCTGGGCAAGGTGCCGTTTGATCCGCTAAATGATTTCGCGCCGATCGCGCAGGTGGTGGATGTGAGCATTCTGCTGTCGGTGCATCCGTCGATGCCAGTGAAAACGCTGAAAGAGTTTGTCGCGCGCGCCAAGCAGCATCCCGGCAATATCAATGTGGCCAATCCGGGGACCGGCAGCATCGCGCACCTGGCGTTCGAGTTGTTCAAGACCACCGCCGGCATCCGTGTCGTCAACGTGCCGTACAAGGGCGGCAACCCGGCCGTGATTGATGCCATCTCCGGCCAGGTGGAAAGTCTCGCCGGCATTATTTCCACCGGCGCGCCGCATGTGAAATCGGGCAAACTGCGCGGCATTGGCGTCACCAGTTTGAAGCGCTCGCCGAGTTTGCCCGAGGTGCCGTCGATGGCCGAAGGCGGTTACCCGGGATTTGAAGCCAGCGGCTGGCTGGGCATGGCGTTTCCGGCAAAAACGCCCGCAGCGATCATCGAGCGCATGCACAAGGAAACCGCCGCGGTCATGGCCATGCCCGATGTGCGTGAGCAACTGCAAAATGCCGGACTGGAGCCTGCGCTAAAGGATAGCGAGGCGTTTCGTGCCTACATACGCTCTGAACTGAGCAAATGGTCACGGCTGATCAAGGAAGCAGGCATCAAGGCGGATTGACGGCGCGGCGCCGAACGTTGCATCGCTGTGGTCTATTGAATAGAATCAATCCCCCCGCTGTGACGGGCCCCGCACGCTTGCTCCGATTTAATCCTCACTCACAAGGACGGCTATGTCTACCACCTACAAAATTCTTATTATGGGCGCGTCCTACGGCTCGCTGCTCGGCACCAAGCTTGCGCTCGCCGGGCACAACGTCGATCTGGTGTGCCTGCCCGCCGAAGCGGACTTGATCAATACCGAAGGCGCACTGATACGCATGCCGGTCAAGGGCCGCGAAGGCCTGGTCGAAATCAATTCCAAGAAGTTGTCGGGGAAAATGGCGGCCGGTGGCACCACCGCATTTGATCCGCTCAACTATGACTTGGTGGTGCTGGCGATGCAGGAGCCGCAGTACCGTTCTCCCGGTGTACGCGAGTTGCTGGACGCGGTGGCCAAGTCGAAGAAGCCCTGCATGTCGATCATGAACATGCCGCCGCTGCCGTACTTAAAACGCATCAGTTCGATAGACGCCAATGCGATACGTGGCTGTTACACCGAGGCCGCGGTGTGGGACACTTTTGATCCCGCGTGCATGACGCTATGCAGTCCTGATCCGCAGGCGTTTCGTCCACCCGAAGACAAGGTCAATGTGCTGCAGGTGCGGCTGCCGACCAATTTCAAGTCGGCGCGGTTTGAGTCCGATGCCCATACCGCAGTGCTGCGTGTGCTGGAAAAAGACGTGGACGCGTCACGCTTTGATGTCGGCGGCAGCCCGATCGAACTGCCGGTGAAATTGAAAGTGCACGACTCGGTATTCGTGCCGCTCGCCAAATGGTCGATGCTGTGCTCCGGCAATTACCGTTGCGTGCAAAAAGACGCCATGCGCCCGATCAAGGAGGCAGTGCACAGCGACCTCGAAGCTTCGCGCGCGGTTTACGACTGGGTGGCGAAGCTGTGCGTGTCGCTGGGTGCAGATCCGCGCGATATGGTGCCCTTCGAAAAATACGCCAACGCGGCGTTATCGCTGCTCACGCCCTCGTCCGCGGCACGCGCGCTGGCCAACGGCGCGCCCAACATCGAGCGCGTGGATCGCCTGGTACAAACCATAGCCAAATCCAAAGGCATGCAACTGGATGTGCTCGATCAGACGGTGGCGCTGGTGGACGGCTGGCTGGAGAAAAACCGCGCTAAGGCTTGATGCTAAATAGCAATGCTGAAGTAAAAAAAGCCCGGAAAATCTCCGGGCTTTTTGTCGTCTGCAGGCTATTTATGACTGATGCGTTAGGGCGCTATACGATAGATCCGCGCCGCTGTGTCATGGAACATGGCGGCGCGTTCGCTGGCGGTATAGCCTTGGGAAAACCGTTTGAACGCGTTGTACATCACGTGATAGGAAAAGGAGACCTTGTCCACCGGGAAGTTGCTCTCGAACATGCTGCGTGCAGGGGTGAATTGTTCGATGCAGTAGCTCAGTAGCGGCGCCATGGCGGCTGCCAGTTCTTCCGAGCCTATGGGCTGGTGGCGGGTATGCCAATCGAAGCCGGTGCGGGTCATGCCGATGCCGCCGAGTTTGACCACGATGTTGGGGCAGGCAGCCACTGCGGCTATGCCGTTGCGCCAGGTGGCCATCACCTCGTCGTCTCGATGGGCGTAGGGTCCGCTGCGCAGCAGTCCGCCCACGTGGTTTAGCACTATCGTTAGCTCTGGAACCGCTTGGGCAAAAGCCGCCAGTTCGGGCAGTTGCGGGTGGTATACCCATCCCTCCAGTGTGTGCCCTTTGCGCGCCAGCACCCGTGCACCGGCGCGAAACTGATCGCTGGCAAGCTGGCCTGGCATTTTGTGCGCGGCGGTGTTTTCCACCTCGGGATGGGGATCCCAGGTCGCGGAATGGCGTATCCCGCGAAAGCGATTGGGGCTGGCCGCCTGCAACGCATCCAGCACAGGGGCGACCCGCTCGCCGAGGTTCAGGTTGGCGTGCCCGATAATGGCGGCGGCGGCGCGGCACGGCCCATAGAGACCGCTGGCACTGGCGGCTGCCAGACCCTGGACAAATTCGACTTCACCTACGGGACGCATTTCCACCGGCCCGTCGGTGCGGTACATCGAGCGGCACTCGATGAACACGGTGGAGCGTACGTTGTGACCGCCATGCACGTCTGCCGCCAGTTCGTCCAGCAGATAACGTTGATAGGGAATGCGCTCCGCGCGGCGATCCCAAAAATGATGATGGGGATCACAAATGGGCAACGCCGGTTCCAGCGTGGGTTCCGCAGTTAAAGCGTGCCAGTCATTGCCTCCGAACGGCATAAGAGCTCCTCCGTGACAGGTTCTGCTGGATGCTGAAATGGTGGTGATAGGTGGATTTGAACCACCGACCTCAGCGTTATGAGTGCTGCGCTCTAACCACCTGAGCTATATCACCAAAGAGCGCGGAATTGTCCGGATTTAGGTGCGCCTTGTCAATTCGCTGTGGTAAAGCGCACAGCGGTGCGCCTGGCGCAGGCCGTATTTCCAGGTGCCACAGGTCCCTGGGTGCGCCACGGGTCGGTGTTACTGCGCTGGTTTAAGGCTAGCGGTGACACGCCCCTGCCAGGCTCAATCGTCGCCATCGCCGCCATTGTCGCCCAGACGCACGATGTCAATCACACTGCGCACCCCCATTTTCTCCATGATGTGCGCCTTGTGCACTTCCACCGTGCGGTGGCTGATGCCGAGTTGTTCACCGATTTCCTTGGCGTGCAGGCCGCGCACCAGGTGCTTCACCACTTCGCGTTCGCGTGGCGACAGCGCTGACAGTATGGCCGCCCGCCGCGCGCCGTGGGCTTGTTTGTTGAGCCGTCCGAGTTCGTGTTCAAACGCGGTTTCGATGGCACTGATCAGTTGTTCGTCTTCAAACGGCTTTTCCAGAAAGTCGATGGCGTGCCCGCGAAAGGCGGCGCGCGCCGACGCGACATCGCCGTGGCCGGTGATGATGATTACCGGCAGTTGCGATCCGCGTTGCGTCAGCGCCTCCTGCAATTGCAATCCACTCAAGTCCGGCATGCGGATATCCACGATGGCGCAGCCGCTCCACGCCGTGTCAAAGGACTGCAGGAAATCCGCGGCGCTGGCAAACTGGGCAATGTGATAGCCGCGCAGGCTCAGCGACAGTGACAGCGAATCGCGAATCGCGGGATCGTCGTCCACCACATACACGGTAAACTGCGTGCGTTGAATAGTCGGATTTTTTTCCATCGCGCTCGTCGCTTTCGCTATTTTGCCATACCATCAAGCCCCAGGATGCGCACTCGCGGCGGCATCCAGCGGTAGTGTAAAACACAGCAGGCCGGCGCTGCCTGGCACCGCCCAGATGCGCCCGCCGTGGGCCTCCAAGATGGCGCGGCTGATGGCGAGGCCCATGCCCATGCCGCCGGTTTTGGTGGTCACAAACGATTCGAACATGCGTTCCTGCTCGGATTCCGGAATGCCGGCGCCACTGTCACTTACGGCAACTAGCACTTCGCCGGCCTTGGTGGTCGCAATTTCCACGGCTACGGTTGCGTCCGCCGAGCCTGCCGCGCTGTCAATAGCGTTTAGCAACAGGTTGCGCAGCACCACCTCGATCTGCACCGCATCCATCAGCACCGGTGGAATCGGTGCGCGGGTGCCACAGGTGACGGTGACCTGCGCGGCGAGGGCGCGCGCGCGCAACGCCTCGCTCACCTGCGTGATCAGCGCGGGCAGTGATATTTTTTCCAGCTGCGTTGCACCCGCCCTGAAAAAATCGCGCAGCCGCCGTACCACCGCCGCGGTGCGCCGCGATTCGTCCAGCAGTTTGCGCAGGGTATCGACGAGTTGCGTGCGATCGGGCGTGGGCGCAGCGACGATCAGTTGCGCGGCCGTGGCGTAGCCGCACAATGCCGTCAGTGGCTGATTGATTTCGTGGGCGATCGCCGCCGCCAATTCACTGGCTGCCGCGAGCTTGAGCGATTCACGCAGATCCGCAGTGGCGCGGCGCTGTTGATCAACCGCCACGCCGAGTAGCAAGCCGGTAATCGCCAGCGCGATCAACAACAACTGCAGCTCGAACACCGATAACGGCTGATAGCCGCTGAAGTGCACCAGCAGCAACAAGCCGGCTTGAATCAGTGCCATCGCGCTCGCCGCACCCACCATGCCAAATCGCGTCGCCACCCACACCAGCGGCAAAAACAGCACATAAAAATAACGCACGTGATCGCGCTGGTCCTGCAGGAATACCCAGCCTACGCAGGCCAGCACCGCGGCGGTCTGCAGCCATGCCTCGGGCGCGCGCGAAAAATCCGCGAACTGGGTGCGCCGCTTGGCGCTGGACAACATGAAAATGAGCGGTGCCGCTACCAGTATGCCCATGCTGTAGCCGATAAAGAAGCGGCGTGCGCCGTTGTAGTAGCGGCCCTCGGGCCCGACCCCGAACCACAGCAGCACGCCCACGTACGCCACACCGCACACCAGCATGCACGCCAGCGTCACGCCCATCAGACGCAGCACGTCGCGGCGTGTATCCAGTTCGATGCGCATGCTGCGCAGCAGGTGGGCGATGGCGGCGAATCCGCCCGTGAGCAGGGCGCTGTTAATCAGTAGCAGCACCAGCGGTCGCGTCGACGCGGGCAGAATGAATTCACCCCACAGCACCGCCACGAAAACCAGCGGCAGGTAGCGCCAACCGCAAAACATCAACAGCGCAATAGCCGCCGCGGCTTCCGGATTGAACGGCGTGATGCCAAAGCGCGCGGGAAATACGTAAGTAAGCCAGTCGAGCGCGATATATAACGCAAAAAACGCCAGCGCCATGATGCTGGTGCGATGCGATGCTGGCGCTGCCACTTCAGAATGGCGCACCCGCGCGCGCCCGATGACTTTGTCCATGACGTAGTGTCCCACAGCGCGCGTCATCTGGCACCTGCTGTGATTGCGCCCCGAGCCTCGCCTGTGGTATCGTAAAGCATGCGTAAGATATTGCTTTTATTGATGTTATCTGTTTTCGGCTCGACGTTGTTGTGGGCGCCAGTGAGCGCTGCTCAGGGGATACGGCAGTTGCCGGTGAACGGCAAGCGCGGCACCACGGGCGATGCGCTGCCGCGGCCGCATGTGGTGATCTCACGCCAAACGCTGAGCGTCGCGCCCGGCGCGCTGATATTCGATACGGCCAATCGCACCATCGTCCACGGCGCGCTGCCGGTAGCCACGGATGTGTGGTATCAACTGAACAACGGCGGTCAGGTTCAGCGCATCTACATCCTGCGGCCTGACGAGCAGGATCGCCTTGAGCGCGAAAAAAAGTCTTTTTGGTAACCCAGTAACTTAAGAGGTTGTGTTTGGCGAAAGTCTATATCAAGACCTTCGGTTGCCAGATGAACGAGTATGACTCGGACAAAATGGCGGATGTGTTGCGCGCAGCGCATGACATGCAGCCGACGGAAAACCCGAGCGAAGCCGATGTGATCCTGTTCAACACCTGCTCGGTGCGCGAAAAAGCGCAGGAGAAGGTGTTTCACGACCTGGGTCGCGTCAAACAATTCAAGCGTGCTAACCCGCACCTGCTGATAGGCGTGGGCGGCTGCGTGGCGAGTCAGGAAGGCGCAGCCATCATTGCGCGCGCGCCGTACGTGGACATGGTGTTCGGCCCGCAAACGCTGCATCGGCTGCCCCAGTTGATCGAAGCGCGCCGCAAAAGCGGCAGGCCGCAGGTGGACATTTCGTTTCCCACGGTTGAAAAGTTCGATCACCTGCCGCCGGCGCGGGTCGAAGGTGCAAGTGCCTTTGTGTCGATCATGGAAGGCTGCAGCAAATACTGCTCTTTCTGCGTGGTGCCGTATACCCGCGGCGAAGAGGTTTCGCGCAGTTTTGACGGCGTGCTGACCGAGGTGGCTGAACTGGCGTTGCAGGGCGTGAAAGAAATCACCTTGCTGGGGCAAAACGTCAACGCCTACGTGTCGCGTACTGAGGCAGGTGAGGGCGTGGAAGGCGAGCACAACAGGGCGGACTTCGCGTTGTTGCTGGAGTATGTGGCGGCAATCCCCGGCATTGAACGCATCCGTTACACCACCTCGCATCCCAAGGAATTCACCCAGCGCCTGATCGATGCCTACGCGAAAATTCCACAATTGGTGAGCCAGGTACACCTGCCGGTGCAGTGCGGTGCCGATCGCGTGCTGGCGGCGATGAAGCGCGGCTACACCGTGCTCGAATACAAATCCATCGTGCGCCGGTTACGCGCCAGCCGGCCGGACATTTCCATATCATCGGATTTCATTGTCGGCTTTCCGGGCGAAACCGACGCCGATTTCGAGGCGACGATGCGGCTCATCGAGGACATCCGATTCGATGGCGCGTTCAGCTTTGTCTACAGCCGCCGCCCCGGCACGCCGGCCGCCGATCTTGCCGACGACACGCCTGAAGCGGTGAAACTCGCGCGCCTGCAGCGCCTGCAAAGCGTGGTCGATGCGCAGTCGCAAAGCTACAGCCGCGCGATGCTGGGCACGCGCCAGCGGGTACTGGTCACCGGCCCTGCGCGGCGTGCAGCCAACGAAAACAAACAACTGGCGGGACGCACCGGCAACAATCGGGTGGTCAATTTTACCGGCCCGGCGTCGCTGATCGGTCGCTTTGTCGAGGTGACCATTACCGAAGCCCTGCATTATTCCCTGCGTGGCGAACTCACCGGCAGCCATCCTACCGTTGCCTGAAAAAATTTGAAAAACCATAATCTGGAAATAAGCTTCACGCCGGTCAACAACCAGCGGCTGGCCAATCTGTGCGGTGCGCTCGACGAAAATCTGCGCCAGATCGAAAATACCTGTGAGGTGGTCATTGCGCGCCGCAGTGAACATTTCACACTCACCGGTGCGCCTGACAAAACACGCATCGCGGCACGTGTGCTGGAGTCGTTTTACGGCAAAGCGAGCCACGCGCTCCACCCCGAAGATCTGCAACTCGGTCTGGTGCAGGCGGCGCACACGACTGGCACGCACAGTGCCAGCGGCGAGCCGGTGCTGATCACGCGTCGCCCCGATTTGCAGGGCCGCACGCCGCATCAGGTGCAATACCTGAAAAAAATACAGACCCACGACATCACCTTCGGTATCGGCCCCGCCGGCACCGGCAAAACCTACCTCGCTGTCGCCTGCGCGGTGGACGCCTTCGAGCGCGACGCGGTAAAGCGCCTGGTACTGGTGCGCCCCGCGGTTGAAGCCGGCGAGCGGCTGGGCTTTCTGCCGGGTGATCTGGCGCAAAAAGTGGATCCGTACCTGCGCCCGCTGTACGACGCACTGTACGATCTGATGGGCTACGACAAGGTGGCGAAAATGTTCGAGCGCGGCGCGATTGAAGTAGCCCCCCTCGCCTTCATGCGCGGACGCACGCTGAATCATGCGTTTGTGATTCTCGACGAAGCGCAGAACACCACGCCGGAACAGATGAAAATGTTTCTCACGCGCATCGGCTTTGGCAGCCGCGTGGTGGTCACCGGCGACGTGACGCAGATCGATCTCGCGCGCGGACAAAAAAGTGGCCTTATCGATGCGCACGAAATTCTCAAAACCGTGCGCGGCATTGCGTTTACCTACTTCGGCGCAGAAGACGTGGTGCGCCATCCGCTGGTGCAGCGTATCGTCAACGCCTATGAAGGGCGCAAGCCGCGCAAGGGCACGGACGTGCAAACGCCCAGGGATGCCGCGCCGTCATGACGGTGCGGCGTTTGCCACCCGCTGCGCGTTTGAGTCTGGCGGTGCAGTACGTTGTTAGCGCAATCGGCCAGCCGTCACGCGCGCAGTTTCGGCGCTGGGTGCGCGCGGCACTGGAACACGACGCGCGCATCACCGTGCGCATCGTGGGGCAGCAGGAAGGGCGGCTGCTCAACCGCAGTTATCGGGGCCAGGACCATGCCACCAATGTGCTCACTTTTGTGATCAACGGTCTAGCGCCGTTGGCAGGCGACCTCGCGTTGTGCGCGCCGGTGGTCGCGCGCGAGGCGCGCGCGCAGAAAAAGACGCTCGCCGCGCATTACGCCCACCTCACTGTGCACGGGGTGCTGCATTTACAGGGCTACGATCATGAAAACGCCGCCGCCGCGCAGGTGATGGAGCAGCGTGAAACGCAGATATTGGCAAAATTCGGGTATGCTGATCCGTACCGTTAGTGTAGTGCTTCGCTCGATGCGGCACTTATGCAACGGCACGGCACCCGCGAAACTCCTCCCCCTTCAAGGGGGAGGCTGGGAGGGGGATGGGGTAATGTCGCACGAATGCCACCCCATCCCCACCCTAGCCCTCCCCTTGAAGGGGAGGGAATGTCTCATGAATTGCGGCATTACACTAGCGAGCGCCCCGCGCAGCGTTTATTTTCCCCCAACCTATGGCCAGCGATAACCCCGATAAACCTTCCGTGCTTGCCCGCCTCTCGGCATTTTTGCTGCGCGAGCCGGAAGACCGTGAACAACTGATCCAGTTGCTGCACTCCGGGTACGAGCGCAATCTGCTCGACGCCGACGCGCTGGCGATGATCGAGGGTGTGCTGCAGGTGTCTGAAATGCAGGCGCGCGACATCATGATTCCGCGCTCGCAAATGGACGTGATCGATATCGGCGAGTCGCCCGATCAGTTCATCCCCACCGTGATCCAGACCGCGCACTCGCGTTTTCCGGTGATCGGCGAGGACAAGGATAACGTGATCGGTATTCTGCTGGCCAAGGATTTGCTGCGTTACTACGCGGGCGAGGAGGAATTCAACGTCCGCGAAATGTTGCGTCCGGCGGTGTTCATCCCGGAATCTAAGCCGCTCAATGTGCTGCTGAAAGAGTTTCGCGCCAGCCGCAATCACATCGCCATTGTGGTGGATGAATACGGCGGCGTCGCCGGCCTCGTCACCATTGAAGATGTGCTCGAACAAATCGTCGGCGACATTGAAGACGAGCACGACATCGACGAACTCGATGAAAAAATTGTGGCCGAGCGTGGCGGTCAGTATCGCGTCAAGGCGCTCACGGAAATCGTTGATTTTAATGAGGTTTTTGGCACAGATTACAGCGACGAGGCATACGACACCATCGGCGGCCTGGTGCTCAAGCGGTTTGGCCGCATCCCCAAGCGCGGCGAGCAAATCAGCTTCGACAATCTGTTGTTCAAGGTGCTGCGCGCTGACAGCCGGCGCATGCATCTGCTGCAGGTCGTGAAGAAAAAGCCAGCCTGATTCATGCGCTCATGAACTATAGCGCGTCACCGGCACGCACGCTTGCGTCATGGTTGCACCCGGCGTCATACCCCGTCGCTTTTGTGGCGGGTGCCATTTCAGTGGCAGGCTTTGCGCCGTTTCACTGGTCGCTCCTGCCCCTGGCTACCCTCGCGCTGCTGTTCTGGCAGTGGGCAATGGCGGCCACACCGCAACAGGCGTTTAAAAGCGGCTGGTGGTTCGGGTTGGGATTTTTTCTCGCGGGCGTGTCGTGGATTTACGTCAGCCTGCATACTTTCGGCGCGATGCCGTTGCCGCTGGCCGCCACGGCAACCTTGCTGTTTTGCGCGTTTCTCGCGCTGTTTCCGGCACTGGCGGGTTACGGCGTCGCGCGCAGCCGCCGCGCGGCAACCATCAAACTCACGCTGCTGGCACCGGCACTGTGGGTGCTGATGGAATGGGTGCGTAGCTGGATCTTCACCGGCTTTCCGTGGAATACCATCGGCTACTCGCAAATTCCCGGCAGCCCGCTCGCGGGTTACGCACCGGTGCTGGGCATTTACGGCGTGAGTCTGGTGGTGGCGTTGATGGCGGGCTGCAGCGCGCTGCTGGTGATGCGCTGGCGTGCAGCGGCAACGCTGCAGCGTGCTGCTGCGATTAGCTTCGCCGCCCTCGGTCTGTGCGGCTTTGCGCTAAAACACATCGCGTGGACACAGCCCGCTGGCACGCCTATCACCGTGAGCCTGCTCCAGGGCAACGTGGCGCAGGACATGAAATGGCGCGACGACCAAATGCGCGCCACGCTCGCTACCTACGCCAGACTGATTGCGCAAAGTGACGCGCGGCTGATCGTGCTGCCCGAGACCGCGTTGCCGCTGTTTTTGCATCAGGTGCCGCCGGAATATCTTGCGGCCATCGCTGCGCACGCCCAAAAACACGGCGGCGACGTGCTGATCGGAGTGCCGGAGCGCACACCGGGCGGCAGTTACTACAACGCCACCATTTCGCTGGGCACGGCGCCACAGCAGTTCTACCGCAAATCGCATCTGGTGCCTTTCGGCGAATTCATTCCGCTGCGGCCGCTGCTGGCGTGGATCGTCAACATTCTCGCCATCCCGTTGCAGGATTTCTCGCGCGGCGCCATCGACCAGCAGCCGCTGAACATCGCAGGCCAGCGGGTGGCGGTAAACATCTGCTATGAAGACGTGTTCGGCGAAGAAATCATTCGCCAATTGCCGCAAGCGACCCTGCTGGTGAACGTCAGCAACGTGGCGTGGTTTGGCCGTTCCATCGCGCCGGCGCAGCATCTGCAAATTTCGCAGGCGCGCGCACTCGAAACCGGCCGCCCCATGCTGCGCGCCACCAATACCGGCATGACGGCCGTAATCAATCCGCGGGGTGAGGTCGAGCGCGTGGCGCCGCCCTACGAAACCGCGATACTCACCCACACCGTGTACGGGTATGAGGGTGTGACGCCGTATGTGCGCTGGAGCAATCATATGGTGTTGCTGCTGCTGGCGGTGTTGTTGGGCGTGACCTGGCGCATGCGCGCGGTCGATGGAGTCGTTACCGTGTAAAATCACCCGATGCAAACATTTCAGCAGTTGATCCTGGCGCTGAATCACTACTGGGACCGCCATCACTGCGCGCTGCTTCAGTCGTACGATATGGAGGTCGGCGCAGGCACCTTTCATACCGCCACTTTTTTGCGCGCCATCGGCCCCGAGCCGTGGAACGCGGCTTACGTGCAGCCGTCGCGCCGCCCCAAAGATGGCCGCTATGGCGAAAACCCCAACCGTTTACAGCACTACTACCAGTATCAGGTGGTGCTCAAGCCTTCGCCTTCAAACATACTCGATTTGTATTTGGGATCGCTGCAGGAAATCGGCATCGACCCGCTGCAACATGACATCCGCTTTGTCGAAGATGATTGGGAGTCCCCCACGCTCGGCGCATGGGGGCTGGGCTGGGAGGTGTGGCTGGACGGCATGGAAGTCACCCAGTTCACCTATTTTCAGGAAGTGGGCGGCATACCGTGCAAGCCGGTGATGGGCGAAATCACTTATGGCCTGGAACGCCTGGCGATGGTGCTGCAGGGCGTGGAGAACATTTTCGATTTGCAATGGGCGCCCGGCGTGAGCTATCGCGATGTCTATCATCAGAACGAAGTGGAGCAATCGGCCTACAATTTCGAACACGCCAACGTGGACATGCTGCTCCAGCAGTTCGCACAGTTCGAGTCCGAGGCGAAGCGGCTGTTTGCAGCGGGGCTGGCGCTGCCGGGTTATGAAATGGTGATGAAGTGCTCGCACAGCTTTAACCTGCTGGATGCGCGCGGCGCAATTTCGGTTACCGAGCGGGCGGCCTACATCGCTCGCGTGCGCGCGTTGGCGCGAGCGGCAGCGCAGGCGTATTACCACTCGCGCAAATTGCGCGGTTTTGAACGCGCCACCGACGAAGCAGTGCAAGCTTTTGTTTCTAAAGAAGAAATTGATGAAGTGCAAGCGCTACGCGCAGGAGTCGCACGGTGACGGGCACGAGCGGCGCGCCGCTGCTGGTGGAATTGTTTACCGAAGAATTGCCACCCCAGGCGCTGCAACGTCTGGGGGAAGCGTTCGCCCACGGCCTGCGCGATGCGCTTGCGGCAAGCGGGCTGTTGGCGGCGAATTGCACCACAGAAATTTTTGCCACGCCACGGCGGCTGGCGGCACGCTTGTCGCAGGTGTTGGCTAAAGCGCCGGATCGCCAAACCGACGAACGGCTGCTGCCGGAGAAAGTCGGCTTTGACGCCGCGGGCAAGCCCACCGCCGCGCTGCTGAAAAAACTCGCTACTTTGGGCTGCGACGAAAGCGCGGTGTCTGCCATCAAAAAAGCGAGCGACGGCAAGCTGGTGATGCTGTTCCTGCCGCAACGGGCCGCAGGGCTTAGCTTGCAAGCGGGTCTGCAGGACGCGCTGGCGAAAGCCATCGCGCGTTTGCCGATGCCCAAGGTGATGAGCTACCAAGTGCAAAATAGCGACGGGGGCAGCGACACCGTCAAGTTCGTGCGGCCCGCGCACGGGCTGGTGGCGTTGCACGGCGCGGATGTTGTGGATGTGCAGGCGCTGGGTCTCGCCGCCGGGCGCATAACCCACGGCCATCGCTTTCTGGGCGCGCGTGACATGGTATTAAAAACCGCTGGCGAGTACGAGGCCCGACTCCTGAGCGAGGGCAAAGTGATCGCCAGCTTTACTGCGCGCCGTGCCGAAATTGATGCCCAACTCACGGCCAAGGCGGCTGAACTGGGTGGCTCGCTGGGTGAATACGCGGCGCTGCTGGATGAAGTGACGGCGCTGGTGGAGTGGCCGGTGGTCTACGTGGCGGGGTTCGATGCCGAGTTTTTGTCGGTGCCGCAGGAATGCCTGATACTCACCATGCGCACCAACCAGAAATATTTTCCGTTGTTTGGCCCCGCGGGAAAGCTCACTGAGCGTTTTCTGGTGGTGAGCAATATGGCTGTTGCCGATCCCAGGCACATCATTGAAGGCAACCAGCGCGTGGTGCGCCCGCGGCTGGCCGATGCGCGGTTTTTTTATGACCAGGATCGCAAGCTGCGACTGGAAGCGCGCGTGCCGGGCTTGAGCAAGGTGGTGTATCACAATCAGCTTGGCACTCAGCTTGAGCGGGTGCAGCGCATCCAGTCGCTGGCCGGCAGAATCGCGCGCCTGATCAGCGCCGACCCGCTGCTGGCGGAGCGTGCGGCGTGGCTCGCCAAAGCCGATCTGCTGACCGGCATGGTGGGTGAATTTCCCGAACTGCAAGGCATTATGGGGCGCTACTACGCGCAGCATGATGGTGAGCCGGCACTGGTAGCGGACGCCATCGCGGAACATTATTTGCCGCGCTTTGCGGGTGACCAGTTGCCCACCAGCACGGTGGCGTGTTGCGTCGCGCTGGCCGACAAGCTGGACACCTTGATCGGCATCTTCGGTGTGGGCGCGATTCCCACCGGTGACAAAGACCCGTTCGCGCTGCGGCGCCACGCGCTGGGCGTGATACGCATACTGGCGGAACGCACATTAGCGCTCAACGTGAGTGATCTGCTCACGCTGGCGCGGGAGACGTTCCCCCCGGCAGCGTTGCCGCAGAGCGACGGCAGTGCGCTTACCGATTGCGCCAGGGCGGCGACGTTTGTGCTGGAGCGCGCCAAAAGTTATCTGCGCGATCTGGGTTATGCCGTGCTGGAAATCGAATCCGTGCTCGACCTGTCGCCAAGGCCGTTCGAGTATGTGAGCCGGCTCGACGCAGCACGTCAATTCCTTGCCTTGCCCGAATCTGCCGCACTGGCCGAGGCCGACAAGCGCATACGCAATATATTAAGCAAATCAGGCGCCGCCGCGATGGGGGCCCAGGCCGACGCCAGCAGGTTGGTGGAAGACGAAGAAAAACAATTGCTTGCCACCACCCACCAGTTGCGCGCCCAGATCGAACCGTTGTTGCAACAAGGAAATTTCGGCGCAGCGCTGTTGCTCACCGCACAATTGCATCAACCGGTGACACTATTTTTCGCCAAGGTGATGGTCAATGCCGAAGACCCGGCCTTGCGCAACAACCGCTTTGCGCTGTTGCACGAGGTCGCCAATCTCACTAATCGTGTGGTCAATCTCTCCAAACTCGCCGCATGAAACTGATCATTCTGGATCGCGACGGCGTCATCAACCACGACAGCGCCAACTACATCAAAAGCCCCGATGAGTGGCGGCCCATTGCCGGCAGCTTGAATGCGATATCACAACTGAATCAGGCGGGCTATCATGTGATAGTCGCCACCAATCAGTCGGGCATCGGGCGCGGCCTGTTCGACATGGCGGCGCTCAACGCGATTCACGACAAAATGTACAAGGCGCTGGCGCAGGCCGGGGCGAGGGTGGATGCGATATTTTTCTGTCCGCATGCGGCGGACGACCATTGCGCTTGCCGCAAACCCAAAACCGGCATGCTTGAAGACATCGCCCGCCGCTTGAATACTGCGCTGAAAGGCGTGCCGCTGGTCGGTGACAGCATACGCGACCTGCAGGCCGCCGCCGCTGTGCAAGCGCTGCCGCTGCTGGTACTCACCGGCAATGGCAAAAAAACGCAGCGCGACGGCGCGCTGCCGCCAGCCACGCGGGTGTATGCCGATCTGGCCGCGGCGGTAGATGCGCTCGTGGTGTGACCCTAGTGCTTCACTCTATGCGGCACTTATGCAACGGCACGGCACCAGCGAAACTCCCCCCTTTCAAGGTTAATCTATGCACACAACGTGTAGCGCGGAAGGAGGTCACGCAAAGCGTGGCCGTATTCCGGGAGAAATTACCGTAACTTCAAAACCATTGACGCAGATTTCGCAGATTTTCACAGATTGTTTTGCAGTTAATCTGCGTTCATCTGCGAAATCTGTGTCGAAGGTCTTGACGTTTTTGCGCCTCCCCGGAATACGGCCATGAAAAACCATGGCCTC
>CAMDRT010000063.1 GCA_945906815.1 Bordetella parapertussis | reverse complement strand
GGTGCCGATCAGGCCGGTGGCGCCAGGCCGGTTGTCGATGACAAACGTCTGGCCGAGGGTTTCGTTGAGTTTGGCGCCGATGGCGCGGCCGCTAATATCAGAGCCGCCGCCGGGCGGGTAGGGCACCACCATACGCACCGGTCGTGAAGGATATTTTTCCGCGGCGTGGGCGCACACGGTTGTGCCTAAGGCAACGATCGTCAACAGGCAATGCGTGAAATGGGGCATGATTTTATCTGGGAAAATAAGGGCAATCCGCTAGCCACGCACAGGGCATCCATCGTTTCTCAGCGATGGGCTGCGCGCCTGAACACGATGTCACCGTAATAGGCCAGCGTGCTCTCGCCGGTGTTGTCGGTATCGGTCATGACCGCCACCGAGGTGATGCGTCCGGGCTCTTCGCCGAACGCCCGCCGATAGTCATCCACGATGTTGCGCTGCCGGTCTTGCCACACGCCCACGTTGCGTGCGCCGGATTCTGCAACAATCATCTGGATGCGTGAGGTATGCAAATTGGGCAGCACGCTATCCACCGGCGCTCGGTTTTCCCAGATATACATCAGTGTCGCGTAGGGCATGCTCTGGCGGGTCAGCAGCCGCACGTTGTCGGAAAACATGCGTTCATCCAGCGGCAGCGCATCGACATCGCCGGCAAAAGTGACAACCACGCGTACCGGGGAATCCTCCAGATGCTTGGTGCGGTTGTCGGCGGATGGGATGAGCGCGGTGGTTTTCCATTGCCACGCTATCAGCGGGAAGTCGCGCGGATCGATATCGAGCCTGTGCACCAGCCCCGAGGCCGATGCATCGGCTTGTGCTTTCACCACGGTGCGGCCGTTGTGCTCGACCAGCTTGTATTGCGTGGGCTTCTTCAATCTGGACAGCGTCCAGCGCCGCCAGCCGTCGGGTAAGGTCGCTTCGTCGGCGGGCCGGTTCTTGGAAAAAATCTTGACGTACGGCAGCGCCATATCCGTCACGTCGTCGCGTGTCGAGGCGCAACCGGCAAGCAGCAGCATGGCCATGATGGCGGCAATACGCAACGAACTCCTCCTCAGCGTGCGCGGAACCCGCACATTAACATCACATAACTATTTGTTTTTATTTTATATTTTTTTCACGATCATTTCGCGCGCCAAAGGCGGATTGGCGGCGAAATAGCGTTTAATGCCGGCGAAAATAGCTTCCGCCATTTTGGTTTGATAGGCGTCGTCGTTAAGGCGGCGTTCTTCATCGGGATTGGTGATAAACGCGGTTTCCACCAATATCGAAGGAATGTCGGGCGATTTGAGTACTGCGAATCCGGCTTGCTCAACGTGGTGTTTGTGCAGCTTGTTGATGCCGCCGATTTCACCGAGTACCGCTTTGGCGAGTTTTAGACTGTCGTTGATGGTGGCGGTTTGTGACAGATCGAGCAAGGTCTGCTTGAGAAAAGGATCGGGCACGTCAAGATTAACGCCGCCGATCAAATCCGCCTCGTTCTCCTTGCGCGCCAGCCAGTTGGCGGCGGCGGAGGTTGCGCCACGCTCCGACAACGCGAACACCGATGAGCCGCGCGCATCGGGCCGGGTAAAGGCGTCTGCATGCACCGACACGAATAAATCTGCATTGGCGCGCCGCGCTTTGAGCACGCGCGCGTGCAGCGACATGAAAAAATCGCCGTCGCGCACCAGCAGCGCGCGCATATTGGGCTCTTGCTGGATGCGCTCTTGCAGCTTGCGCGAAATGGCGAGCGTGATGTTCTTTTCCCAGGTGCCGTTGCTGCCGCGCGCGCCGGGGTCTTCGCCGCCATGCCCGGGGTCGATGGCGATGATAATGGTGCGCGCAGACAGCGGGCGGCGCGGCTCGGCGCGGGAAAGTTTTTCGCCCTTTTCAGCTTTGTCCCCCTTGTCGGCCGTGCGTGCGCTTTTGTCAGGCACGGCCTGCGTGTCGACCGATGTGCTGGCAGCGGGTGCCGCCACCGGCGATTCCGCCGGACGTGCGAGATTTTCCAGCAGCGTCAGCAGCGGGTCGGGCGGTTCCAGCGGGTAAATGTCCAGTGCCAGCCGGTGCGCGTAGCCCGCCACCGGCGCGAGTGCGAATACCTGCGGTTTGACGCTGGCTTTGAGGTCAAACACCAGCCGCACCACGCCGGGCTTGAATTGTCCGATGCGCACGGATTTTACATACGGATCATGTGCGCCGATTTTTTCGGCAAGGCCGGTCAGCGCGGCGTTGATGGCAACGTTTTCAAGATCGACCACCAGACGTTCGGGATTTTTCAGACTCATCATCTGATGGCGTATCATCTGTGGCGATTCGAGCGTCACGCGGGTGTAGTCTGCGGCAGGCCACACGCGCACCGCCGCGATCCGCACTTCGGCGAATGCCGTGGCAGCGTAGCCGAGGCATGCCAGCACCATCAGGCAAAGAATGAAGTTCTCAAACAGCGACGCGCCCGGACGCGAGAATGGCGTGCGGGAATCGCGCGATGCTAGATATGAATCCTTTTCAAACAAGATGCTCCCGCCTCCGAGTCAGCGAAGATCGATGCGTTTCTTCCTGTACCCGCTACGTGCAATACCATCCTCAGGTCCGCTGGCGGCAACCCCGCAGCCTTTTCCGGCCACTCCACAAGACACACAGCCTGCGGGTTGAAATACTCCCTGAAGCCGGATTCATAGAATTCTTGTGGGTCAACGAACCTATAAAAATCAAAGTGATACAAGTATAACCTAGAATCCTCATAAACTTCAACCAAGGTGAAAGTAGGGCTTTTAACCCGGCCTTGATAGCCCAGGCCGCGCAGCACCCCGCGCGCGGCAGTGGTTTTTCCCGCCCCCAATTCACCGACCAAATAGATCACCATGCCCGGCGTGAGTCCGGCGGCGAGTGCCTGCCCCAGGGCCAGCGTGTCGGCTTCGGCGCAAAGCGAGCGGTGCATCTCGGTCATATACTCAGCCCCATGGAAAGCCTAAATAATTCCCGCGAGGCCGATCTCGCCACGTTGGCACGCGACATCAAACGCTGGGCGCGCGAACTGGGGTTTCAGCAGACCGGTATCGCCGATTGTGATTTGTCGGCGGCGGAACCGCGTCTGCTGGCATGGCTGGACAAGGGCTGGCACGGGGACATGGATTATATGGCACGCCACGGCACCGCCCGCAGCCGCCCGCAAGTGCTGCAACCGGGAACGCTGCGCGTGATTTCCGCGCGTATGGATTATTTGCCCGATGGCGCGCGTGCGGTCGAGGCTGTGCTCAGCGAACCGGATCGTGCCTGCATCGCGCGTTACGCGCTGGGGCGCGACTATCACAAGGTGTTGCGGGGGCGGCTGCAACAATTGGCCCATCGCATCACTGCCGCCGCCGGTGAGTTTCAATACCGCGTGTTCACCGACACCGCGCCGGTGATGGAAGTCGAACTCGCGGTGAAAGCGGGCCTTGGCTGGCGCGGCAAGCACACGCTGTTGTTGAGCCGCGAGGCGGGTTCGTATTTTTTTCTGGGCGATATTTATACCGATCTACCGCTGCCGGTGGACGCGCCTCAAGGCGAACATTGCGGCACTTGCAGCAAATGCATCAGCGTGTGTCCGACGCAGGCCATCGTCGCACCCTATCAGTTGGACGCGCGACGCTGTATTTCGTATCTCACCATTGAACACAAAGGCAGCATTCCGCCGGCGTTGCGTCCGCTGATCGGCAACCGTGTCTATGGCTGCGACGATTGTCAGATGGTGTGCCCGTGGAACCGCTTCGCGCAAGTGAGCGGCGAAACAGATTTCGCCGTGCGCAACGGACTGGACAATGCAACCCTGGTGGAATTGTTTGCGTGGAGCGAAAGCGATTTCAACGACAAGCTTGCGGGCAGCGCGATTCGGCGCATAGGGTATGAGCGGTGGCTGCGTAATCTGGCGGTGGGGATGGGCAACGCGCTGCGTACGCTGGGTGCGTTGGGCGATGTGGCCGCGGCGCGGGCGATCACGGATGCGTTACGCCTGCGTGCGATGCATCCGTCCGCGCTGGTGCGCGAGCACGTGGCGTGGGCGCTGGTGCAGCGGTAAAGGTTTCATGCTTGGGATACCCTGCGGGTAAATAGCGATTGTGGTTCACGCTAGCATGCGGCACTATCCGCTACGCCCCTCTAGTTGACCCCGCCTCTACCCAGGAGCGTTCCATGCGAACTATCGATGCCGTTGCGCAAATACTCAAGCGCGAGAATATTCATATCCTGCCGTCATTCCCGACTACCGCGGTGATAGAGGCCGCTGCAGCGGCGGGCATCAAGCCCATCATTTGCCGGCAGGAGCGTGTCGGCCTCGGTATTGCCGACGGCTGGAGCCGCATCAAAAATGGCCAACCGCCCGGCGTGTTTGCGATGCAATACGGCCCCGGTGCGGAGAACGCCTACGCCGGCGTCGCCACCGCCTACTCCGATGCGGTTCCCCTGCTGTTGCTGCCGCTCGGCCACCCGCTAGATCGCGACCGCGTTTTTCCCAACTTCTCGTCGGTCAAATCGTATGAGTCGATCACCAAGTTCGCGGAGCAGGTCAACCAGCCGCAGCGCGTGGGGGATACGCTGCGCCGGGCTTTCACGCAGTTGCGCTCGGGCAGGCCTGGCCCCGCGCTGGTGGAAATTCCTATCGACGTTGGCAACATGGAGGTGGATCCGGCGGTGGTCGAAAACTATCGTCCGGTGAAAATCGCCAAGGCGCAGGCCGACCCCGAAGAGGTGATGCGCGCTGCGAAAGCGTTGCTCGCGGCCAAGCGACCTGTCATTCAGGCAGGGCAGGGAGTGCTCTATGCGGAAGCGACGGCGGAATTGATCGAGCTGGCTGAGCTGGTGCAGATCCCTGTTTACGCCACACTCGCGGGCAAAAGCGCGTTTCCGGAATCGCACGCGCTGTCGCTGGGCAGTTCCGGTGGCGGGGCGATGAACGGCGCAGCCTATCATTTCATCAAGGAAGCCGACCTGGTATTCGCGGTCGGATCTTCGCTGTCGAAGCATGGCATGTCCACCAATATTCCCGGCGGCAAAGTCATCATTCACAACGCGGCTGACAGCATAGACCACAACAAAGCGTACTACGCTGACTTTCCCATCCTCGGCGACGCCAAACTCGTGCTGCGGCAATTCATCGCCGCCTGCCGGGAATTGCTGGGGAATAAGGCGCGCGACGGCGCGGCAGTGCGCGCCGAGATCGCCAGCACGTGCGAGGCCTGGCTGCAGCAGTGGCTGCCCAAGCTGAACAGCAACGACACGCCGCTCAATCCGTACCGTGTGATTTCTGACTTCATGCAAGTGGTGGACCCGGACACCGCCATCGTCACCCACGATTCCGGTAGCCCGCGCTACCAGATGATGCCGTTCTATCGCGCGGGCACACCGCGCTCGTACATAGGCTGGGGCAAATCGCACCAGTTGGGCACGGGGCTGGGCTTGATGATGGGTGCGAAACTCGCTGCGCCGGAAAAATTCTGCGTGAACTTCATGGGCGACGCGGCGTTCGGCATGACCGGATTGGACTTCGAGACCGCGGTGCGCTCGAGCATCCCCATCCTCACCATAGTGCTGAACAACAACAGCATGGCGGTCGAGACGGAACACATGAAAACCTCGCACGGCCTGTTCCGCACCCGCGACCTGCAGGGCAACTACGCGGACATGGCCAAGGCCATGGGCGGTTGGTCGGAGTGCGTCTCGGAGCCCGCGCAGATCAAGGCCGCGATCGTGCGCGCACGCAAGGTCACCGACAGCGGCAGGGCAGCGCTGCTGGAGTTCGTGACCACACAGGAAAACACGGTCTCCCACCAACTGGCGTTTCGTAACGCGTGATGTGTGACTGCGGCGAGAGCTTCAGGGCGGGTGACAGACAATGCGTGGTTTTTCGGCTACGATGCGCGTTTTAAATTTGAGGGCATACCGATGGTTGTCATACGTGTATTGAGCGCCTGTTGTTTGCTGCTGCTGGCGGCTGTCCCGGCGCTAGCGCAGATCTATCCCACCAAGACGATACGCATGATAGTCGGCTTTGTGCCGGGCGGCGCTACCGACCTCACCGCGCGGGTGCTGGCGTCAAAGTTGACCGAGGCCTTTGGGCAATCGGTGGTGGTCGAGAACCGTCCGGGCGCCAGCGGGATGATCGGGTCGGAACTGGTGGCCAAGGCGCCGCCCGACGGTCATATGCTGATTATGGCGACGCAGACCACGCACGCGGTCGCCCCCAGCCTTTATCGCAAGATGGCTTACGACGTACAACGCGATTTCGCGCCGGTCAGCCTCGTGGCTTACGGGCCGCTGGTGCTGGTGGCGCATCCGTCATTGCCGGTGAGGTCGGTTACGGAATTGATCGCGTTCATAAAAGCGCGGCCCGGCCAGCTTAATTTCGGCAGCGGTGGCCTCGGCACTTCGCCGCATATGTCGGGTGAATTGTTCAACACCATGGCCGGACTCAAATCGCAGGCGATACACTACAAAGGCGAGGCGCCCGCTATCATCGAACTGCTCGGCGGGCAGTTGCCTTATATGTTTGCCAATCTTCCGACTGTTCATTCTTACGTCAAGAGCGGCAAGCTCAAGGGACTGGCCGTGACCAGCCCCCAGCGCGCACCCACCGCCATGGAACTGCCGACCGTGGCGGAAAGCGGTTTGCCGGGGTACGAGGTGTACACGTGGTTCGGTGTGTTCGCGCCCGCTGCCACGCCGCGTGAGGTGGTGGGCAGGGTTCAGGCTGAAATCGCAAAGGCGCTTGCGCATGCGGATGTGAAAGAGCGCATTGGCGGTCTGGGGCTGGTACTGGTTGGCAACACGCCAGCGCAGTTCGCGGAGTTCGTCAAAGCAGAGCTCGTCAAATGGGCGCGTGTGGTGAAGGCTGCCGGGGTGACGGCGGATTGACTGTGTAGTATCGCGACTGTTCCGCGCAGAGAGTCAATATGCAAAACACTGTGGGCCTGACGTTTAACCCGCTGCATCCCGTGTTCGCGGCCGACTGCTCCGGCGTCGATATCGGCGAGCCGATCTCGCCAGAGACTGCGGCTGTGATTCACGATGCGATGGACCACTACGCCGTGCTGGTATTTCGCCGGGGTAAGCCGCTGACCACAAATCAGCAGATACGTTTCACCCAAAGTCTCGGTGAACTGGAAGGCCTCTACACCAAAATTCAGCCGGAACAGGGCGTGCGGCTGGATAACCCGTTGCTCTCGGATATTTCCAACCTCGCGCCGGGCGACACCATTTTGCCGCCCGAGGATCGCAAGCGTCAGTTCAGCATGGGTAACCGGCTGTGGCACAGCGACAGCAGCTACAAGACCATCCCGGCCAAGTATTCCGCGCTGTGCGCGCACGTCATTCCGCCCACCGGAGGCGACACCGAATTCGCGGACATGCGCGCGGCCTGGGACATGCTGGACGCCGCGACCAAAGCGCAGATCAAGGATCTGGTGACCGAACACAGCCGCATTTTTTCCAAGGGCACGCTTGGTTTTCAATTTACCGAAAGTGAGCTGCGCGATTTCGCGCCGGTGCGCCAGCCGCTGGTGCGTAGCCACCCGCGCACCGGACGCCATTCACTCTACCTGTCGTCCCACGCCGGGCGCATCGTAGGCTGGCGGCAGCCGGAAGCGTTGATGCTGTTGCGTGAGTTGACCGAGCATGCGACCCAGCGGGAATTCGTGTATCGCCACCAGTGGCAAGCCGGTGATCTGGTGTTGTGGGACAACCGTACCACCATGCATCGCGGCAGGGCTTACGAAGACACCCGGTATCCGCGCGATTTACGCCGCACTACGCTGACCAGTGGCGCGCTGGCCACGGGGTTCATGCACGCGACGCAGTAAGTTGACGTTGTGAGTGGCGGAGTGCCATTGAAAGCCCGCGCAAAAATTTTGCACTCGCTATGCGCTGGGTGGATTGGCTGGGTGATTGCGCTCGTCGCGTTGTCCGCTACAGCGGCCGTGGCGCAAACCCCTGCGCCAGGCTCAGCGCCGGTCCCGGACGTGATCCGGGCGCAGGCTTTCCCCGCCAAATCCGTGCGCATCATTGCGCCGTTCCCACCCGCCAGCGTGGCGGACGTGCTGGCGCGGCCGATGGCGCAGAAGATGAGCGAAACCTGGGGGCAGCCGGTGATCGTCGATAATCGCACCGGCGCAGGTGGCAATGTCGGCGCGGAACTGGTGGCGAAGTCGGCGCCCGATGGCTACACGCTGCTGCTCGGCACCACAGGCACCCATGCCATCAATGCCGCGCTGTATTCAAAACTGCCCTACCACGCGCAAAAGGATTTCGCACCGATCACGTTGGTGGCAAACGCCTATCTGCTGTTGGTGATGCATCCGTCAGTGCCGGTGCGCACGGTGAAGGAGGTGGTTGCGCTGGCCAAGGCGCAGCCGGGGAAGCTGAATTTTGGATCAGCCGGCGCGGGCACCACGCCGCACCTCGCGGGCGAGATGTTCAAGTATCTGGCGGGCGTGTCGATGACCCATGTGGCGTATAAAGGCAGCCCGCAATCCACCATTGATTTGATGGCGGGACGCATCGATTTGATTTTCTCCAATGCGGCGGCGACGCTGCCGCATATCCGCTCGGGCCGGCTGCGCCTGATTGCGATCAGCGCCGCACGGCGCGACCCCGCTACGCCGGATATTCCGACCATAGCTGAGACCATTCCCGGCTTTGAATTGACGCCGTGGTGGGGTTTGCTGGCGCCCGCCGGCACGCCGCGCGATGTGATGGCGCGGCTGCACAGTGAGAGCGCCCGCATCCTCGCGTTGCCGGAAATCAAAGCGCATTACGCCACGCTGGGCATGACTGCCGTATCCAGTACGCCGGAACAATTCAGCGCCTATATCCATGAGGAAACCGCGCGCTGGGCGAAGATCGTCAAGGCCAGCGGCGCGCGGGCGGATTGAGGCAGCGGCCGCTTGCTCCCGATGGGTTCTTGCACGTGACCGGCAGGCGAGCATTTCGTCACAGTGCGCGGTTCGGCGTTACAATTCTGATCAGATTTACTGCAAGTCATTTCTCCACAAAACTCTACCAAGGAATATTCATGTCCAGTCTGATGGAAAAATCACCGCTCGGTGTATTTCAGGCGCACCTGGCGAAAGGCGAACTCGCCTATCAGGTATGTCTTGATGACAACAGTGCGTTTTTCTACCCCCGTCTGGTGGCACCCGCCACCGGCAGCACGAATATTGAATGGCGCGTCTCCAAAGGACTCGGCACGGTGTATACCACCACCGCAGTGCATTACAAAGACGAACCGCCTTTGAATGTGGCGATGATCGATCTGGATGAGGGTTTTCGCATGATGAGCCGCGTCGAGGACATCGATGCGCTGCAGGTCAAGATCGGCATGCGGGTGAAGTTTCGTGTGCACCCCGGCACTGACAAGATGGCGCCGTATCCTGTATTCACCCCCGCACTGACCGGGGGTGCGAAATGAGCGTCGCTAATCTCGTGGGTTTGCAACGCGGCAGTGTTGCCGTGGTGGGTGCCGAGGAATCCGATCTGGGCCAGGTGGCGCCGGGCACGAATCCGATGGACCTGATGGCGCAAGCCACCCTGCGCGCGCTGGAGGATTGCGGCCTGACGCTGAAGGATGTGGACGGACTGTTCGTGGGCGCCACACAGGTGCGTATGGGGCCGATGGCTTTTGCCGAGTATCTGCGCATCAAGCCCAAATATTTCGACGGCACCGTCATCGGCGGCTCGTCATTCATGACGCATGTCGCGCACGCGCAAGCGGCGCTGCAGTTGGGGCTATGCAACGTGGCGGTTATCGCTTACGGCAGCACGCAGCGCTCGGTGTCGCGCGCCGCAGCCAGCCCGCGCGAATTCAATCCCTACGAATCGCCGTATCGCCCGTTTATGCCGAGCACCGCCTACGCCATGGCGGCGATGCGCCATATGCATCAGTACGGCACCACCCGCGAACAACTGGCGGAGGTGGCCGTAGCCGCGCGCCAATGGGCGCTGCTCAACCCCAAGGCATGGGAGAAAGAGCCGCTCACTATTGAACAGGTGCTCAAAGCGCGCATGGTGAGTTATCCGCTGACAGTGCGCGATTGCTGCCTGGTACTCGACGGCGGCGGGGCGATTGTGATGGTGCGCGCGGATCGCGCCAAGTCGCTGAAAAAGAAACCGGTGTATGTGCTGGGCAGCGGCGAATCGCTGTCGCACGCCAATATTTCCAGCATGCCGGATTTTACGGTGACTGCGGCAAAAGAATCGGGCGCGCAGGCCTACGCGATGGCCGGCATGAAGCCAGCGGATATGAATATGCTGTCGCTGTACGATGCGTTTACCATCACCCCGATACTGTTCCTGGAAGATTTGGGCTTTTGTCCGAAAGGCGAAGGCGGACGCTTTGTCGAGGGAGGGACCATCGCGCCGGGCGGTAAATTCGCGGTAAACACCAGTGGCGGCGGGCTGTCGTATTGCCACCCCGGCATGTATGGCCTGCTGGTGATGATCGAAGCGATCCGTCAGGTGCGGGGCGAATGCGGGCAGCGGCAGGTCAAAAACTGCGATGTCGCTCTGGCGCAGGGCAATGGTGGCGTGTTTTCCAGTGAGTGCACTGTGATTTTCGGTTCCGAGGCCACGCTGTAAGGCAGCGGCCGCCGACCCCTGTCTGCAAATGAACGCATTGCGGTAGCGCCGGGAATCTCTCCCGGCGCTTGCGGTCACAGGGGCTGATGCTGGAACCAGAGGAGATCATCCATGGAAAGACGAGGATTCATACGCGGCATTGCGGCATGGGCGGCTTGCGCAACATTGACGGCGCACGAAACGTTGGCGCAGTCCAATGAGCGGAAAGCGGTCGACGACATGCAGAAGAACTGGAAGGCGCTGCTGGCCGACGGCACACCCGAGGTCACTGCCACACCAGCACTGAAGCTGAGCAAAGACGAGTGGCGCAAGCTGCTGTCGCCGCAGGCCTATGACGTGCTGCGCGACGAAGGCACGGAACGCGCGGGCAGCAGTTCGCTCAACGCGGAAAAGCGCCCCGGCGTGTTCGTGTGTGCGGGCTGCGCACTGCCGGTGTTTACGTCGGCGATGAAATACGAATCGGGCACCGGCTGGCCAAGTTTTTTCACTACCATTCCCGGCGCGTTCGTGAAAAAAACCGATTACAAGCTGATACTGCCGCGCACCGAGTATCACTGCGCCAAGTGCGGCGGGCATCACGGCCATGTGTTCGACGACGGGCCGCAACCCACGCGCGAGCGCTGGTGCAACAACGGCGTTGCACTAAGATTCGTTGCCAAGAGCAAAACCTGATTTTCACTGGCGCACCGTGAGCGCATCCGCGATACGCCTTGCCCGTGACAGCGATGCTCACACCATCGCGGTGATGTCGCGCTGCCTGATTGAACTGGGTTTGCGCGGCTGGAGTTGGGATCCGGCGCGTGTGACGCGCGCCATCGCACATCGCAATACCTGTGTGGCCGTCGCGCCCATCGATCATCACATCAGCGGCTTCGCCATCGCCGAATTCGGCGACACATGTTTGCATCTGAGTCTGCTGGCGGTGGCGTTCACGCAGCAGCGCAAGGGTATCGGGCGCGCGCTCGTGTGGTGGCTGGAGCAGTCGGCGCTGACCGCCGGCATCACAGAAATTAAACTAGAGCTGCGTGCGAATAACACCGGCGCAAAATTTTTCTATCAGGCGCTGGGCTTCGAATTTGTGAGTGCGGTTCCCCGCTACTATCGCGGCGAGGAGACCGCTTTCAGCATGCGTAAAGCCTTAAGCGTCACTGCGCCTCGATCCATAAAAATATAGAATATTGTTTTAAAACAAATACTTATATAAAAGTTTTGATCCGCGCTCGCAGTGGCCCTGCGCGCAGGATCGCAATCTCGACTGCGAACCCGATGGCGCAAGAATTTCGTCCCTACACGCTGACGCACGGCCTGGCGTTGCTGTGCATCGGCGTGGTGATCGTGCTGGCGGTGCGTTGCGGCCGCAGGCAACACCATCGCCACGCGCCGACCGTAGGGGAATGCGCCTACGCGTATCTCAACCTTGCCGTGTGGATTATTGCGCACGGCTGGTGGCAACTGCCGGCACGGTTCGATCCGGCGCTCACGCTGCCACTGCAAATGTGCCATATCGCATCGCTGATCGCCTCCGCGGTGTTGCTCACACGCAACGACACGCTGCGCGCGATCCTCTACTTCTGGGTGTTTGCCCTGTGTACGCAGGCCCTGATTACGCCGAGTCTGATAGAACCGCCTACCTCGCCGCTATTCTGGACGTTCTGGTTTTTGCACGGATTTGTGATGTTGACTGCCGTCTACGATCTCGCTGTGTACCGCTTTCGCCCGACGTGGCGCCATTACGCTATCGCCTGCGCTGCGAGTGCGGCGTACCTGGCCGTGGTGCTGCCCATCAACTTCATGCTGGGTGCGAACTACGGCTTTGTCGGAAAAGCCAAACCCTTGCATCCCAGCGTCATCGATGTGCTGGGCGCGTGGCCGCAGCGGTTGCTGATTATCGTGCCACTGGCGGCACTGGCGATGGCGTTGGTGATGCTGCCGTGGGTGGTGTTGCGGCGGGCGTCGAAGCTGAAGGGCCGGCAGAACGCTTCATCGCGCTTCTGATGCGCGGCAGCGCCGCAAGCGTGGCTTGCGCTGCTGCGTCGATCACGCGTGCGCGGTAGCTGCCTGAGGTGCCCGCGAAATAGCCGATATCGGGGTGTATCAGTACATCGGCAAACTTGGTTTCAGCATCAATGCGCGCGCGCCGTTCACGATCCGTACGCAACCATTCGTCGGGCACACTGTGCGGAACGTTATCGGCTCGCGCCGAGATATCGACTGCGATCACCACGGTCGCGCCCAGGGCGCGTGCTGCGCGTACCGGCACCGGGCTCACCACATCGCCGTCCACGTAGGTCACGCCTTCGATCCGCACCGCGTAGAAACGCCCCGGCACGGCGCTTGAGGTGCGCACCGCCAGACCGGTGTCGCCGCGGTTGAAGACTTGCATTGCGCCATCGCGTTGGCGCGTCGCCACCACCGCAAAGCGTATGCCCAGCGATTCCAGCGGGCGCTGATGCACCCGTGTATTGACGAAATCCTGCAATTTTTGTCCACGCACCTGTCCCCAATGCCACCACGACAAATCACGCAGGTCCGCCAGATCGAGAGTCATCGCCAGTTGTTCTACGTCGGGCGCACTCATGCCGCCGGCGTAGAGCGCGCCGATGACCGAGCCGATGCTCACACCCACGATCAAATCGGGCTTGAGGCCTTCGCCATCCAGCACACGTAATACGCCCGCATGGGCGAATCCGCGGCGCCCGCCACTGCCCAGCACCAACGCGACTTGCGGAAGCACATCGGTGGCCCGTGGCGCAATGTAGCGCGGTGGGTTGGGGCCGTCATACTCGTATTCGGCGGCGCGGACGCCGCTGGCCGTGCTGCCTAGCCCCAGGAAGATCAGCGCGCAGATTGCGAGCCTGATCGCCATGCCCTAGCTTTTGGGTGCCAGCCGCGCTTGACCATAGTACGCCAGCAATTCCTTGAGCCGCTCACGCGGCGCCAGCGCTTGAAAATAGCCGCGACGGCTGGGCGACAAGCCGCTGCTGCGCCGCAAATCCACCAGCGATTCGGCCATCTTGACCCATGCCGCCAGCGAATCCATCACCGGCGCCTCATCCACGCGGTTCACGCCATGGCGCGCGAGCAACACGCACAGCGGCGCTTCGCCGGGAATAATTACATCGGCGCCATCGGCTATCATTTTGCGTGCCGCTACCTTGAAGCGCTCGATCAGTGGCGCCGGGTTGCTGAACCCCTGCAGCACATCGGCAAAGGTAAACCCCACTTGGCGCGCGGCGGTAAAGCGGCTGCTCAAACCATAACGCTGAGCATTGTCGGCCAGTTGGCCGGCCATGCCTTCGATGAAATTGAGGATGCCGAATTTTTCACCCAAGGTACAGGCAAACAGCATCGCCGATTCGCCGTAGCCCACCACCGGGATATTGAGCGACGCGCGTGTCTCACGCAGCATGATGTCGGGGATGCTGCTGATGGCGTAGGCATCAAAGCCCGCTTCTTCGGCGGCTATGCCCGCCATCAGGAATTGCGGTCCGTGCAGGCGTTGAATTACGTCAAAACAGATATCAGTGCCGGGATAATTTGTCGGATACGTGCCCTCCGCCATGCCATGCATCACGATTTCAGTGTCGGGCCGCGCGACTTTTTTGAAATGCGCGGCAAGTGCCTCGTCATAGGCAGGCAAATCCTGCAACACGGTAAAACTCTGGTGCCAGATGCGCATGGCCATGATTCGATCAATCCGTATCGTTGTAAACTGAGGGATTGTAGCTTAGTCGCGTACTAACCTCAGGGAGAACCCAGCGTGAGCCTGTCCTCGCAATCATTCGATGTGGTTGTTGCCGGCTGTGGTATCGCCGGCCTGTGCGCAGCGGTGGCTGCGGCGGAAAACGGCGCGCGTGTCGCGCTACTGGAGCGCGCGCCGGTTGCAGAACGCGGCGGCAACACGCGTTATACCGATGCGTATTTGCGGATGAAAAGCGAGACCGAAGTCACCGACGATTTTGAAACCCATCTGGCGCACAACGGCGGCGGCTATCTCGATCCGGAGCTGATACAACATACCACGCAGGCATACGATAGCTGGCCCGCCATCGTGAAAACGTTGAGCTTTGCCGATCCGGAACTGATTGCCGCCTTCGCCGATGCTTGCGGTCCCACCGTGCAATGGCTGAAAACCTTCGGCGTGAAATTCGATTTTCTGCCGACGCAGTTTTTGACTCAATCGCAACCGCGCCTGTTGCCGATAGGCGGTGGGCTGGCGCTGATTGAAGCGCTCGCCGCCGCCGCCGAAAAACGCGGCGTGCAATTTTTTTATGAAACCACCGCCACCGCGCTGCTGCAAAGCGAACGTGGTGCGGTGACCGGCCTGCGCGCCAGTGGCGCCGCAGGTGAACCGCTGCACCTGATGGGTAAAGTTATCCTCGGCTGCGGCGGCTTCGAGGGCAATGCAGAAATGCAGACGCGCTACATTGGCCCGCGCGCTATCTATCTGCGGCCGGTGGCGCGCGGCGGCTATTACAACAAGGGCGAAGGCATCCGCATGGCGCTCGACATCGGTGCCGCGCCGTGTGGCGATTTCGGCAGTTATCACGCGGAGCCCATCGATCCGCGCTCGGGCCGGCCGGAGCCTTCGGTGTTTATTTTTCCCTACGGCGTGCTGGTGAATCAGGAGGGGGTGCGCTTCACCGATGAAGCGCCGGGCACCGTGGACGCGGTTTACGAATCGATCACGCGCAGGATTTTCAGTCAAACCGACGGCATTGCTTATGCCCTGCTCGACAACCAGATCAACGATGTGCCCAACTACAAGCTGGGCCTGCGCAGCGATCAGCCGCCGATCACCGGCGCCACTATCGCCGAACTCGCCGGGAAACTGAAAATCCCTGCTGCCACACTGGAACACACCGTCCATGCCTACAACGCGGCTTGTGTGACGGGTGAGTTCAAGCCACTGGAACTCGATCATCTCGCCACGCGCGGCCTCGCACCTGCAAAATCCAACTGGGCGCGCCCGCTGAACCAGCCGCCCTATCAGGCGTACCCGGTGATCTCATCCAACGTGCTCACCTTCGGTGGACTCAAAGTGAACACACGCGCGCAAGTGCTCAATCAGGATGGCGTTCCGATCCAGGGGCTGTACGCCGCGGGGGAAGTCGTCGGCCTGTATTACAAGACCTACACCGGCGCCACCTCGGTGTTAAAGGGTGCGGTGTTCGGCCGGCTCGCGGGTGTGGATGCCACGCGCATGCCCGCCTGATAGAGGGGCTACACCCGATGAATGTATTCGGGTGATTGCTGGTAAGGTAGTTTCGCATTACACTGTGTCGCGTCAGGATACTACGAGGGTATTGCCATGGCCACGTTGACCGTTACCGCAAGGGGGCAGGTCACCTTTAGAAAAGAGGTGCTGCAACACCTGGGCATCAAGCCCGGCGAAAAGATAGAACTGGATTTACTGCCCGATGGCCGGGGTATGCTCAAAGCGGCGCGGCCTGCCGGAACCATTGATGGCTTCATCGGATTGCTCGCGGGCAGGACCAAGAAAGTCGCCACCATTGAAGAAATCAATGAGGCAACTGCGCAAGGTTGGGCTGGCAAGAAATGAAGGTGGCTGTTGACACCAACGTGCTTGTTCGCGCAGTCGTACGCGACGATCCCGCGCAAGCGCGCGTCGCTGCCAAAGTCTTGACCGAAGCCGAGTTGATCGCCGTCGCGCTGCCGTGTCTGTGTGAGTTTGTGTGGGTGCTGCGCAGGGTCTATGGGTTCCAAGCCGCCGCCACGGCTGCTGCGATACGCGCATTACTGGCTGCCACAAACGTGGAGATGAACAGGCCTGCAGTAGAGGCGGGCTTGTCCGTGCTTGATGCTGACGGAGATTTCGCGGATGGTGTTATTGCCTACGAGGGGACCTGGCTCGGCGCGGAAACCTTCGTTTCGTTCGATAAAAAGGCGGTTGCGTTGCTCAAGGCACAAGGGCAACCCGCGCGTCTTTTATGAACGATGTGGCGGCTGGCGACACGCGTGTTGGGCCAAGCACACCGGCAAGACCTGACCCAGTAGCAGTTAATCAACGCGCACGCCTGCGCTTTTAACCACTTTTGCCCACTTCGCCACTTCATCGCGAAACAGCGCCGCGAACTGATCCGGTGTGCCGCTGCCCGCTGTCGCGCCCAGCAGGCGCAGACGCTCGCGCATGTCGGGTGTCTGCAAGCTCTTGTTGACCTCGGTGTTGAGCCGCGTAATGACGTCTTTGGGCGTCGCGGCGGGCGCGAACAAGCCAAACCACGCGTTCGCATCGTAGCCGGGCACGCCTGACTCCGCGAGGGTTGGCACTTCAGGTGCTAACGCGGAACGCCGCAATGTGCTCACCGCCAGACCGCGCAGTTTGCCTGTTTTCGTCAGCGGATACATGGTGAGCACGTTGTCGAACTGCACCGGCACCTGTCCCGCGAGCACATCTATCGTTCCGGGCGCAGCACCCTTGTAATGCACGCTGGTCATCTGCACGCCGACTATCGAACTGAAGAGCTCGATGAACAAATGCGCGCCGGAACCCGCGCCTGCGGTTGCATAGTTGATCTGACCGGGCCGCGCTTTGACGAAGGCGATAAATTCCTTGACGTTGGTCACCGGCATCGACGGATGTACCACCAGCAAAAACGGCGTATCCGCGGTGTGTGCCACCGCCGCGAGATCGCGCAACGCATCGTATGGGAGCTTCGAATACAGTGAGGCGTTGATCGACAGCGACACGCTGCCCATGAACAGCGTATGGCCGTCGGGTGCCGCGCGCGCCGCCGCTTCCGCACCGATGTTGCTGGCCGCGCCGGGCCGGTTCTCGACGATTACCTGCTGACCGATGCTCTCGCTCAACTTTTGCGCAATCGCGCGCGCGGTGATGTCGGTCGCGCCACCCGGTGGAAAGCCGACGATGATGCGCAGCGTCCTGGAGGGGAATGTTTGCGCGTAAGTGCTGCCTGTCACCACCAATAGCAACATCACGACGCCAAAAAAACGAGCCAGCATAGGTTCTCCCCCGGTTGAATTCAAAATGTAGCCTCACACCCTCTGACGAGGGATAGTTCGACAACGAGGCATGAGGCTACCATGCGACGAAACCGTCCGCCGCAGCCACTTTCGATCTGCGCTACCCAGCGCATCTCAAGCGATCAAGGGGTGCACTGATAGTGCAAGCACCACGTTCTGCGAAAAGTGCCGGGAGACAGCGCCCGCAAGCCGAGGCATCGGCTGGTATTGAATCGGCGCAAATCGCGGCGCCATAGTCCCGGCATCGCTCTCAATGGCCATTGTCTGCCGCAACGGTATGCCGGTAGCGGGTCCCTAAGCCTCCGCCCTTGGGAAAAATATTTACATCGCGTTAATAGTGCCTGTTAACGCCTCTGGCGTGCTCAGGGAGTGGGCGCTTCCAAGAAGTAGTTCATAAAGTGGTTAGCTTAGCCATCGCGAGATAACCTTATTCGGCAGACTGGGCTTGTCGTTCTAGGATGCCTAAAAAAAGTCCATACTAAGAAAAGTATTGAAATAGTACCGTGTGTGCTAAATACGTTATAATACGTATTATAGTTTAATATATTTGCCTTAAATGCATATACAATATTCCATATTGTGATATTCATTTTAGAGCGGATTGGCCGTGCATCATGCGGGGTGATAGAATTTGCGTCATGCCGTAAGGCTGTACCAGCTTGTATGCAAGATCATTGCTGTCCCCAATAAGTGCAACTGCTGGTGATGCCAGCCATCATACGGAATGTCTTCTCCATCTGTAATTGCCGGTTATAAGGGATTTTTCTCGAACAAGGGCGAGGGGCAATATCTGTAATAACGTGTAGAGCGAGGCGCCCAGATGGAGGCGTTTATGGACACTGGCGACGAGGACGTAAGCGGAAATGGCGATCCAGACTTGGGTTTTGACCGCGTTCTCCGATGTCTCCAAAAACCGACTTGATCCGCCGATGCTGCTGGATCCACATGAAGCACAACGTCAGCTGCCAGCGGCAGCGATGCAGTTGGGCCATGAGCAATGGGCGCAGACCGAAATTGTGGGTGAGAAAAACGAGCAACTTGCCGTGTTCGACATCGTAGAACTTCCCATGCTAGATGTGCCAGTCGCGTCTCTCGTTGGCATCGGCCAACGTGCTGCGGGCGATTCCGCCGCGCATACCCAAGTGGTAGCGCTTGCTCGAATGCACCCGCAGACAAAATTCACCTTGCATAGTGCAAGTCTAGCAGCCTGTCGGACTTTCCAGTCGTAAAAGTACTATACTCGAATTGACGAATAGCAGAGTACAGCCATGACCAACTTCATACTCGCTGACCGCAAGACCGACTATCTGCTGCCGCCATCGGTGGATGACTGGTTGAACGAAGATC
>CAMDRT010000062.1 GCA_945906815.1 Bordetella parapertussis | reverse complement strand
GGCTCTCATAATCCGTTGGTCGATGGTTCAAGTCCATCAGGGCCCACCATCCTTTTTTGTGCCGTTTCTTCGACTTAGCCCTGCCACCCCGGCGGGGCTTTTGTCTTTCTGCGATTGATCGACGTAATCCGGCCAACCCCCCGTCACTGAGATAGCAGCCCGACGGCCTTGGCCACCCGGGTATAGATTTGGATTTGGCTGCGTATGAGCTGATCGTAATCTTCCGGGGTGGTGGGGGCGGGCTCGAAGGCAATGGCCTGGAAGCGCTCTTTAACGTCAGGCAGCTCGATGACGCGCACAACGTCCTTGTTGATCTGATGCACGATCGCGTTCGGTGTGCGCCCCGGCGCGAGCAGCCCGTGCCCGGCATCCCTCTCGAACTTGGGCAGGATCTCGACCATCGCGGGCACGTCAGGCAGCAGCGGTGAGCGTTTCGGCGTGACCACGGCCAGCGCGAGCAGCCGGCCGTCCCTGACGAAAGACAGCGCCGCCGAGAGACCCAGAAGGCTGTAGTGTATGCGTCCGGCGAGCACTTCTATGAGCATCTCCGGCTGGCCCTTGAACCCGACATGCGTGACGTTGATCCCGGCGGCCATGTTGAATCGTTCTGTCGACATGCGCACCACACCGGTTGCTCCGGTCGAGCCGAAGAGGATCTTGCTGGGGCGTTCATTGGCAAGCGCGATCAGTTCCTTGATCGACTTCACACCGAGCGAAGGGGCGACCATGATGGCACTGTTTCCCGCCCCGATATGGATCACGCCGCGGAAGCCCTTGAGCGCGTCGTAGGGCAGATTCTTCTGCAGCACGGCGTTGATCGCGAACGTCCCGGTCATCAGTAGCAGAGTGTGTCCGTCGGGCGTGGCCTGGGCGACCATGGTCGTGGCAAACATGCCGCTTGCCCCCGAGCGGTTCTCGATGACGACCGGGTGCCCCCACATGTCGGCGAGCTTCGGACCGATGATGCGCGCCAGGATGTCAGTCGCGCTGCCGGGTGAGAAGCCGATGAGGACGCGAACAGGCTTGGTCGGGAATTTCTGCGTCGTCTGCGCAAGACCCGGCGCGGCGGCTGCAAACGCCGCTGCGACGGTTAGGACCGAGGTTATTTTCTGCAAGGAGGTGCGCATGATGCGTTCTTCAGTGAGCGCTGCGTGTACCTAGCCAGTGTAGGCGTACACCGCGTAAATGTGGATAAGTGCGAGGCATGTGATCGCGCATCCGATGACGACGTGTAAAAACCACCATACGCGTACATACCCTTCGGAATGGCGCAACAAAAGCCTGGGGGGCAGAGCGCCTACTATGCTTTCGGCAAGAATTAGTACGCTTAGCCAAAGCAACAAATTGTGCTTAAAGGCAGCTGCGTGCAGGCAAAAGATGCTGAGCAATGCTATCCCCCCCCATTCGTGCCAGCTTTTGATCCACGATACCTGTGATGAGGCGCGAGCATTTGCAGCGGGCAATATCCACATCAAGACAAGTGTTGCTACGAGTGCATATCCTGTGACTGTCGAATACAGCGCTTTAGGCTTCCAAAAGTCGGTCAGGGTATTCAGCGTCAAGAGCACCATGGCCGTTACGGCCGCAGTAAGCGCTACGTGCGCCTTGTTATCGAGTCTGAACGGCATTTTTTTTGCCAGCGTTTTTCAGCAACAATTCCAAGGTCTTGGGGGACGCCTGTGCCACGACCGTCCGCATAAAAGTTTCTGTGTCAGGCACATACATTCCGTCCTTGGGCCAGCGGCTGCCAATAGTCGGCTTCTGTTTCGTAAACGTGCTGACGTGGTCAAGGTACGCTTGATAGGCGCCACGTATCGCAATGCGTAAGTCCGTTACCCGCGAGAGGGTTTCTTCAACGCTCACCTCGCCCCTAGGGTATAGCCAAGTAGTGGCGCCCATCGGATCATTGAGCTGCCAATCACGCTTTGCCGACTTTGGATGCAAGTTGTGGCAAGTGACGCAGGCTGGGGCTCCAGCCGGATCAAGAAACATGCCGGTGTAGCTTTGGGTGCTGTCATCCTTGAAAAATTGTGGGGCTCCAGATATTTTAATCGTCTCGAAATATTTTAATTGCACACCTGAGAACTGATTGACGGGTGATATAGGGAAATCTGAGCCCAGAAACAGCCCGACTTCGGATCCGCTCCGTTGTAGACGTGATGCAACCTCACGTAGCAATACGGCCGGGAGGGGCCCCGCCTCCACACCGGCTTCTTTCCAGGATTCATCAAACTTCATGCCTGACGCCAAGCCGGGCCCAACAATATCGCGGTTGTATGTCGCACGGGCGGTGGCCTGTTCTCTAGCGAGAATTTCAAACAAGATCTCAACCGGTAAGGTTTTCCCGGCAAGACGATCGGTATCAGGTAGCGGTGTAGGGGCTGTGGCAAACAGGTAAATTCCCAACACGCACAGTGAGAGGATCGGGATTATTGATTTTGCATGCCTCATCGGTTTTTCTCCTGCGTTGTGTTGGTAGCCTTAACCCGCACTTCAGCGCCAAAAGGAAAGCCATAGCCCCGGAAGTAATCGATCAGGGCTGGTTCAGGGATAGCGGCGGCGAGGGACTGCGGCGTCTTCTTAAGATGATTACCGTGGTAATCATGGCAGCCCATACACGTATCCCAGCGTGCGGTAGCTGTCAACGCCGCGTGGCTCGGCGAGCGCGGCATCTCTAGCGGGTCATGCTTGAGTTCTATTTTTTCGTGGCAGCTGGAGCAAAAGCGACCGTTCGCCAAGGTCACCCTAACCCCGCTGTGCTCACGATGGCAGGCGGCGCATTGGTGGGGCGCCAAGGTATTGCGGATAGATTGGTAGCGCGCCTCCATAAATAGGTGCGTCGGGTGTGTATCCTGTGGGCGAGTATGGCAGTTGTTGCAGGTAGCATTCCCTACGGACAGATGCAGAAATTTTGCATCGCCTTTCCTGAAGCCGGTCAAATGGGCGGTTTTGGCTTGTAGTTGCTGGCGGAGAGTCCCAGGAGCTTGCGCATGGCAGGATTCGCATTCAAGGGCGGTATGCCCGGTATTGAACGGGCCGCTAACCAGCGCGGGCGCCAATGATGGCAGCGTCAGCAGTAGGCCAGCAGTGATCGCCGTGACAGCGCCTAATGCGTAGGCCATTCGGATAAAACGGGGCCTCGGCACAGGCTTGATGACAGGAGGGGAGCCGGCGTGAGCAAAGGCTTCCTCGCGGATGCGTTCCGCAGGGATGCCCCGGCGCAGAAGAGCCTCTTTGGCAAATTGCATATAACCAGTGGGGCCGCAGAGGAAATATTCGGCCGTTGGATAGTCACTTACAATCGCGCTGATGACCTTGTCGTCTAGGCGCCCACCGTGGTTAGTTTCGCGGATCGTTATACTGACATTGGCATAAACTGCCGCCTCAAGTTCTGCTGCAAATGCCATCTGCTCGCGCGCGGCTCCGGAATAGTCTATGTGCAGGGAATTTGAAGGCGCGGTAGCGCGCAGGCTACGCAGAATAGCGAGTGCGGGTGTTACGCCGATTCCGGCAACCAGACACACGGTGGGGATGTCGCGAGGCTGCCATACGACCTCGCCGCGTGGCGGCGCAATGCGCAGCTGTTTTTCTACCGAATCCCCTTCGAAAATCCAGCGCGAGAACAGGCCATGGGGTTCTCGCTTTACCGCGATCTCAATCGCTTGTCCGGCTCCCGGCGATGTCGTGATGGTATAGCACCGGTTAACCCAGTGCTCAGCCATGCGGCCCGATATCACGACATGCTGGCCCGTCTTCCAATCGAGGCGTGACGGAGACAATGGCACAAGACGAAATACGCGAACCTCGCTGGTTTGGGGTGTGGCGATGGCCCGAATAGGAATCCACTCGGACTGGCCTAGGAGTGCTCGAATTTGCGGTTCACACCCGCCACAAACCGAGCCGCAGCCGAGTTCGCGACGTAAGCTCTCGAAAGTGCTGTGGCCGGCGGCTGCCAGCTCAAGAATGCGCGATATTTCGACCTGCATACAAAAACAGGCGAAGCCGCTGGCCGCTATTACGGGAACAGCGTCCTTCAGTTGACCGTTTTTCTCAAAATGCGCTATGGCATCGCGAGGCAGCGGTCGGGCATCAATCGCTGACTCGATGATCTGCGGCAGCTCAAGCCAGCTTCCTGCCGCCTGTATGCCCACGATCTCGCCGGTCGCGGCAATTCTTAACAGTCTTTTCTTGTCGGCTTCCCCGGGTATTTGTTCTGCCCAAGCATATTCCTGGAAGCGCACCCTTTCCCCATCGGACACACTCTCCAGACGAAACACGCCGAGGGCGGGAACATAGCTCGACAGAAATCTCCGGCCATCGTCAAGCCGGTAGAGCCGTTCGATGCTCTCCTCGCCCCCTTGATTCCCGAAATAAAGCAAAGCCGTGCCGCGTTGCGGAAGCCGGTAGGTGAGTTCAAGACCTTCGACAATATTTCTTAACGCGGGAGATTGTTGGTGAAGCTGGACAAAACGTTCGCGCGAAATAACCAGCGCTTGCACAGACGTGGCCGCACGTACGCTGGCGCTCCGTGGTGAGTCGTTAATGCACGCGCGCTCACCAAAGCACTGGCCCGCATCAAGTTCGGCGAGAACAGACGAGGGGGCCTGCTCCGCGTAGATCTCCACCCTTCCTGAGATAATCCAATACACAGCATCCGCCGGATCACCCTCCCGGAATACCACGGCTCCAGGCGGGAATGAGACGTGGCGGCTGGGGTCTATCACTCCGGTCAGTTGAAGTTGGCGGAAAGTGGCGGAACGCCGCGATAGATTCTCTGCGTTAATCTCAGCGCGTCGTGCTTCTATCGCTTGTGCCAGACGCTGGTCACGCAGCAGAATTTTCTCGAACGAAAATCCAGGTATCCGAAGCAGCTGGGTTTGTTCCTGCGCGCGCGCGCTCGCGCTCCGACGCATGCCCCGATTGGGAGACAGGTAATGTTCGCCAAACAGCTCGCCGGGCCCCAGTCTTGCAAGAACTAAGGTGTCACGCTGCCCGCTCGAGACGGTAATTTGTATCGCACCACGAACGACCACATAGACAGCATCACCGGAGTCGCCTTCAGAAAATAACGAGCTGCCCGCAGCAATTTCGAGTTCATCACTGCACGCACTCAGCTCGGCAACTAGGACTGCACTAAGATGCGCGAGTAGCGCAACTGATCGCAGGGTTCGTTCGATGCCCTCGGATGAGACGCTCATTATTCCGGTTCTTCGAGTGGCGTTGGTAGGTGCCGGAAGGCGAATTATCTGGCAATTCGTACCCGATCAGGATCTGCTAGTTTTGCCAATGGGCACCCCCCTTGAGCGAAAACATAGCACAGATTCGTTGTAACTATACCGCAAGTTGCACAAACATTCTGATCTCAAACGTTTTCCATAATGCGAAATTTAAATTCGCATTTCAGAACGACAAGCGCACTGATCGGACAAATACATGACAAAAGCATTCGCACATTAAATCCTGATCCAGTTCGTGATCCAGTTCGAGCGTGCCTACGTTCAATGCCGTATTCGGGTCCACCGTTCAAGTCCATCAGGGCCCACCATCCTTTTTTGTTTTAATTCTTACACTTAGCCCTGCCACCCCGGCGGGGCTTTTGTCTTTCGGGGATAGCCTTGGTTCAGGGTCTGTCGTTTTTCTGGATGAACTGCATCATGGCCGCCATGAAAAGTGCGCGCGCTTCCGGCGTGGCCCCCAAGGGTGCGTTGAGCACCTGTCCGTTGCCCCAGGTGTTTTTGCGAATGACCAAGGGGCCGTGATAGGCGCTGTGCGCCATGTCCTCAAAGTAAGCTATTTCTATCGGGGCGCTGGCGGCCTTGATGCTGTTAGCCCACTCCAGCGGCGTCGGTATCGCGGCATGCGGCTGGTTATAGCTACTGCAGCGCTGACTGGTGCCAGGCGGGCTTAACTCAAAGGAGATGTTCCAGCTGCAAGGCCCTGTCAGCCGCCAGCGCCACATGTCGTCTTGCGCTGCGCCATAGTTGTCCAGCCGGCCAAACGCCAGTAGCAGCGGCACGCGGATCTTATCGGGCAAGCCAAGGCCAATCGGCGTGATGCCCTCAGCAATGACGCCCCGCACATGCTCTGGGTCCACCATAGCGGCTAGGTTGGCCCCCACAGACGCGCCATTGGAAACACCAAAAAAATAAATGCGCCGCGTGTCAATGTCGGGCCGGGTAAGCGCCCATTGGTAAGCGGCCCAGGCCGTGGTCAACAGCATGCGCTGACGCGCCTCGTTGGTCACCTGCAACGCCCAAAACCTGGAGGTGCGACCCGTCAGGCCCTGCATCTCGTAGGCGTCAAACACTAACGTCGCCATTCCTTTTTCGTGAAAGGCCTGGTCAGACGCCCTAACATCATTGATGCCGCCGCCACCGTGCAGGCTGATCATCAGCGGCGCTAGCGCAGCACCTGCTGGCCGCCTGAACTTCACGCTGGGATTGCAAGGATCAAAGCCAGACAGCTTGCCGCGCACAGTGAAGAATTGCGACCGCACCTCGTCCAAGACAGCGTCCCCCTTTTGCTCAGGCCTGCAATCCTGGGGGCTGACCTGGGCGTGGCTGACCGAGCAGGTCAGCAAGCTCAAGGCGATGAGCACGAGTAGGTGTTGGAGGGTTGTCATAAGCATTGGGGGAAATAAATTAGAGGCACCAGTGACCTGCGTTAAATCCTGATCCAGTTTGAGTGAGCGTTTTCAGTCTGGCGTAAGGCTAAGACACATTTCAGTTGCTAGTTTTTGGGCGTCTCTTTTTTGCCGGTAAATTTAAAGTGGTTGGCGCACTTCGTCCGTGGCGGAAAATTGCCTATCTGGACCCAGTCCGCCGATGACATCATTGCAAGCATCCAGAGATTTTGTTTGCAACCTTCTAACTCTGGATACTATTTTGCGGCGCGTTCGTGGCCATGCGGGCTTCGATCATGTCGCGGTTTTTGATGGCGTAGGCGTCGCCCCGTTTGGCGGCCTTGGTGTAGTACATCAGCGCGCGGGCTTCGTCTGGCTCCACACCTTGGCCGTGGTCAAACATAAAGCCCAGATTGGACAACGCGCTAGCGTTGCCCTGCTCGGCTGCCATGCTGTACCAGCGCATCGCCTCGGGGTAGTTGCGCGCCACGCCCTTGCCGTTGCTGTACATGAAGCCGATCTTGGTCTGCGCGCTGGCGTCGCCCTGGGCAGCGGCCAGGCGGTACCAGCGCAAGGCCTCCGCGTTGTCTTCCATGACGCCGTCACCATGTTCGTACATCACCCCCAGACTGAGCTGCGCGCCGGTGTTACCCTGCGTAGCCGCTACCTGGTACCAGCGCATTGCCTCGGCATAGTCGCGCTTGATGCCCAGGCCGTTTTCGTAAATCCGGCCCAGGCTGCACTGCGACGCCGCGTGGCCCAGCGCTGCTGCGAGCTTGTACCAGCGCACCGCCTCAATGTAGTCTTGCTCAACGCCATGGTGGCTTTCGTACATAGTGCCCAGGCGGTACTTGGCTTCGACGTGTTGTTGCGCTGCGGCCAGTTTGTAGCAGCGCATCGCCTCGAGAAAATCCTGCTTGGTGCCATGTCCGCTTTCAAACAGCACGCCCAATGCGCATTGCGCCGGCGCATGACCCTGGGTTGCTGCCAATTGGTACCAGTGCAGCGCCTGCGCAAAGTCTTCGGTCGCGCCCAGCCCTTTTTCAAACAGCGCGCCCAAGCTGAACTGCGCCAGAGCGCCGCCCTGGTCTGCCGCCTGCTGGTAGCAACGCATCGCCTCGGGGTAGTTTTGCTCCATGCCCTGGCCTTTTTCGAACATCTGCCCCAGCTGAAACTGCGCGTCAGCCTCGCCCAGTGCGGCCGCAGCGCGGCCCTTGGCCACCTCGACCTCAATGGCCGCACCAATGTCTTTTTGCTGCTGGAGAAGTTCTTCCAACCTGCTCATTGACGGATCCTATTCGTTTTGTGGTGGCTGAACCTGGGGGGTGTCCGGAATTTTGCGTAAACGGGATTTAGTTCAACGCTGCTTCATCCCATCGTCAAACGCGATAGTAAAGCGCTTAAGTGCAGCTTTCCAGTCCCTCCTCGGGTAGCCGCAGCGAGTATCAGGCCGTCGTTACGAACGCGGGCCCAGTGCGCCGACGCCGGAATCACGCCCTCGGCATCGCGCGCCGCACCCGTCAACATCCCTATAGGTCCAGCGTTCGAGCGCGGGGAATCCGGATGCCGCCGGTTTTCCTTTACTGCGCGGTAACGCCAGTGGCCTTGACCAGCTCGGTGAAGCGCTTGCGCTCGATGGCACGGAACGCGTCGAGTTCCTTGCGTCCGCCTGCCGTGATTTCTATCCCGTGTACCTTCAAGCGTTCGCCGAACGACTGGTATCCTATGCCCCTCACCACTTCGGCGGAAGCCTTAGCCAGCACCGCCTCCGGCGTGCCCTTGGGAGCCACGACACTGTACCAGCCGAAAGTTTCGTATCCCGGCACGGACTCACTAATCGCCGGCACGTCGGGCATTCCCGCGGAACGCTTTGCGGTCGTGACGCCGAGCGCCCGGAGCCTGCCGGTATCGACATGGGGCTTACCGACAGGCAACACCGCGAAGGAGGCCTGGATCTCGTTGGCAACCGTGTCGATCAAGGCCTGGACAATCGCTTTGTAGGGCACGTGCAACATGTCTATGCCCGCCGCGCGCTTGAACATTTCCATTGTGAAATGCTCGCCGCCGCCCGTACCCCCCGAGCCGTGGCGAAACTTGCCCGGCGACTTTTTCGCGAGCGCGATAATCTCGGGTACCGAGTTGGCCGGTAGCCTGGGATTAATCAGTAGAAGGTAGGGCACGAGGCCGATCATGGCAACCGAGACGAAATCCCGGTCGAGGTCAAACCGAAGATTGGGAAACACGCCCGATGTCGCGATAAAAAGCTGCGAGGTCATCAGCAACCATGTGTAGCCGTCCGGATTCGCCTTCAGCGCAAGCTCCGCGCTAATGGTGCCTGCGGCCCCGGGCCGCGAATCAACGATGACCTGCTGGCCCCACACTCCAGCCAAGTGGTCGGCCAAGAGTCGAGCGATGATATCCGGCCCGGATCCAGGTGCGCTGCCGATGATCAGTCTGATCGGCTTGTTCGGGAAAGCCGGCTGCGCGGCATATGCGCTAACGGCAAGCAACATCGAGAACATTAAAATTGCTGCTGAGGCTTTGCGAGCTCGCATATCAGATCCCCCTGTGTTTTTGACCTGCGTCAAAATCCTGATCCAGTTCGAGTAAGCGTTTTCAGTTTAGCGCAGGGAACGCCTGCACGCCACCCGGTGTGTGGGCATTTGTTATTCTTGACCACAATTCACAAGGTAATTCCTGGCCGTAATTCCTAGCTGCCCCATCACCGCCGTGTATCCGGGCATTCAACACCACTGAGCGGCGGGCGGCTAACCATCGCGTTTGCACCACCATCACCTTTGTAATGCCGTCATTTTGGCGACAGCGATATGCTATGGTCCTGTCATTAGAGAAATGGATACCGTCATGAGAACCGCAGCAGCTAAACAGGAACGCATCGGGGCGCGTACCGCCCGAAGTCTATGAGACGTTGAACCGGGCCGCCGAACCAACAGGCGCGACTGCGAGCGCCTGCTCGATCTACTCGACAACCCGCCCAAGCCGAATGACCGGCAAGGCTTCGACTGCGGTCGCAACTGTTCCTTCCGGTTCGTCGATAGGCGGCAGCGCCGAGACATGGCCTCGCGCGAAGACCCACAGTACGACTTGCGGCATGCCGGTCGCGAAAAACGATTCCGGGTTAAACCAGCGCGTGGGTGGCGAATGAGCGAGACCCGGTTTTATGGACGGCAAGCCGTGGGCAAATACCCGAAACTGTTTGAGCGTCACCCGAGCAGTTCGCAGCGCTGATTTAGCGCAGAATACCAGACCGATCAGAACCTGATGACGAGGAGAGCATAAATGAACAGGCGGCTGAAGTTACTGGGCGTGGTGATGCTGCTCGGGTTTTCTGCGGCTGCGATGGCGCAGAGTTATCCGGCTAAACCGGTGAGAATAATGGTTGGCGTCGCGGCTGGAGGTGGTGTCGATACGACGGCCCGCATGCTCGGTCAGGCATTGGGCGAATTATGGGGCACTCAAGTCATCATCGATAACCGGCCAGGCGCGGTTGGCATGGTGGCGGCCGACTTAACCGCCAAGGCCCCACCTGACGGCTATACGCTGATCCTCTGCAATATCGCGACTCACGCCATCATCCCGGCGCGCTTCGGCAAGAAACTCCCCTATGATCCCATCGGCGATTTTGCATTTCCGTCGATGATCGGAGGCGTGCCCAATCTATTCATGGTGCATCCGTCGTTTCCGGCGAAGACCCTGAGGCAATACATCGCATACGCGAAGGCGTACCCCAGCAAGGTGAACTTTGGTTCCTCGGGTTTCGGCGGTTCGCCGCATCTTTCCATCGAGCTGCTAAAAACGATGACGGGAATCAACGTTCTGCACGTGCCATATAAAGGCGCTGCGCCGGCGCTCGCTGACGCGATCGGCGGCCAAATCGAATCCTCGGTCGGCAATCTGGCCGGCGCGCCGCTTGCGGCAGTCAGGTCGGGACGCGTTCGCGCACTGGGCGTGACTTCGGCTCGACGAAGTCCGCAGCTTCCCGAGGTGCCCACTTTCGCCGAAGCGGCCGTGCCGGGGTACGACGTCTCGGGTTGGTATGGCATTTGCACACAGTCAAAAGTGCAAGAGCTGCTCCTGGCCAAGCTCACTGCCGATCTGCACAAGGTACTGAACGGCCCGCTCAAGCCGCGCCTGGAGGAGCAGGGCGTCACTGTCGCGCCCACGACGCCTGAGCAATTCACCGCTTACGTCAAAACCGAGATCGAAAAATGGACCAAGGTGGTGATCGCGGCAAAACTGGATAGCGAGCAGTAACAGGTCGCCAAACGCATTCGACAACGGCTGGCATCGCAACTACTCTTTGCCAGGCATGATCGCGACCTCGCGGAGAGAAGTGGCCCCGGTTGTTTGAACAACATTCCCCGATTTATAAGTGTAGTCCGGGCGGATTGCAAAAGGTAAGGTGCAGAGTTGTCCACGGTGGCGTGCGTCGCTTGCATGAGCGGAGCCCGAATTAGTGGACGGGCAAGTCATCTGGATTACGACGCAGATTGTTTCCCGCCGGTGTAATATTGATTATGCGGCTGCTAACTACCCGCCACCACAATATATCAATGGGACACAAGACTTAAATGTTTAAAAACAAACTCTTGTTTATATTCCTGGCGACTGCTGCGCTGCCCGTGGCAGCGCAGCCGTACCCCAGCCGTCCGGTGCGCATCATTGCACAATTTACGCCGGGCACTTCGACCGACATCATGGCGCGCGTGGCTGCACAAAAGCTGAGCGCCAGTTTTGGTCAGCAGGTGATCGTCGATAATCGGCCAGGCGCGGGCGCAGTGCTCGGTACCGACATCGGTGCGAAGGCCGCGCCTGATGGTCACACGCTGACGATGGCGGTTTCCAGCGCTTTTGGCATCAATCCCACGCTTTACACCAATCTGCCTTACGATGCGGTACGCGATTTTGAGCCTATTGCCAATCTTGCGCTGACGCCGCAGACCATCGTGGCGAGTCCGTCGGCGCCTTTCAAATCAGTGAAAGAATTTGTCGCCGCTGCGCGCGATAAGCCAGGGGTAATTAACTATGCCTCGCTCGGCAGTGGCTCTACCAGCCATCTGACCACGGAAATGTTCCGTGCCGCCGCCGGCATCAAGATCAATCATATTCCGTTCAAGGGCAGTGCCGACGCGCACACGCAATTAATGGGCGGGCAAATCCCCGTCATGGCCGACGCCATTCCGGCAACCATGCCGCATATCAAATCGGGTAAATTGCGCGGGCTGGGCATCGCCACGCTCAAGCGCTCGCACTTTCTACCCGATCTGCCAACCATCGCCGAGCAGGGCTTTGCCAACTTTGAAGCCGTGGGCTGGATCGGTATCGCCGCGCCCGCAAAAACGCCCGCCGTTGTTTTGGACAAGCTCAACGCGGAACTCAACAAAATGCTCAACGACGCTGAGGTGAAAGAGCGACTCAATGCACTCGCTTTCACGCCGATGGGTGGCACGCGCCAGGCATTCGGCGACTATATCCGGTCGGAAATCGCCAAGTGGGGTAAGGCGGTGAAGGATTCTGGCGCACGCGTGGATTAAGTGAGCACCTTGCCCACGTCTTTTTCAGGAGATACAGGGTGCCAGCAGACACAGAAACGCACTCCTTTGAACATGCCTTGATCCTTTTCAGTGTTAGAAAATCGAAATTCTCTTTCACTTCGCTAGCTCAGTTTTTTCACGCCGGTCAAATAGCGACAACCCCTCAAGCGGTGCTCAGCCATGCCGATAAATAATATCGAAGACGTCCGAATAGAAGCATTTGAAACTGGCCGAACTTACCAGACCTTGGTAGGTGACGACGAAGGTTCTACGCCGGTTCGCATCGGCATCCAGACTTCTCCGCCCGGTTATTCCACCGGCACCCACTCGCACCCTTATATGGAAATCATTATCGTGATCGAAGGCACGGGCGAAGCGTGGATCGACGGCGAGGGAGACGGGATTCCCATTGGCCCGGGTTCAACAATTGTCGCCCCACCGAATAAGGCACATGGGTTTCGAAATACAGGGCAAACGCCGATGCGCTCTTACGGGGTGCATGCGTCACCGAAACGCATCAGCTATCGCGATAGATAGAGGCTTGCGAACGTGTGCTTCTCGAAGATGTGACGAAACTCCAGCCCCAGCTCCAGCAGCGAATCGTCGGCAAATGCATCGCCGTGGACCCGGAAGATTTTATCGTCCGGCCGATCGGCGAGATAGCGGTTGAATTCGCGCACGTCCATGCTGCGCGGTGCCTGCATCTGATGCGCCAGTTTATAGCGAAATGCTTCGCTTACAATTGATGTCCCAGTGACACTCTTGCCAGGCCACGCATGCAAGTCCTGTTTCGCGATGTTCAAAAGCGGGTTGAAATCGGCAGCCCCCGAGAGGGCGTGATCCACTTTGACCGGTTGTCCGAGGCGGTGCTCTACCTGCGGCGCCATCGCCACCGGACGAGCGTGATCGCCACGCTGCGGCAGGTGCTGTTCGAGCATCAACACATCCTGGTGTCGCGCATGACCGACGATGAGATCATCAACGAGGTATCGCGGCGCTTGCTGAACGGGTCGCTGCAGCTTCTGGAAATGTTCGAGCCGCGGATTGAGGCGCCTTGCACGGTAATAGAGGAGCCGCAAGCAGAGGCTGCGGTAGAGATGGCACCTCCGCCATCGCTGCCACCCCTGCTGCCGCTATTGGAAGCGTTGCAGATCGAAGGCGCCGAAGTGCTGCCGGAGATCATGCAAACCCTGGAGCAGATCGACGTCACCATCACCAGCATCGGCTCGGCGAGCGTGTCGCTGGTGCCTGCCCCTTCGAAAATTCCCGCCATCGGTACCGCCATGGACACCTCCTCCGCCGATATCACTGATACGCTGGGGGCGCTGTGAGGCGGATGCGGGTGGTTCTCGGGGCTGTGGGGTGCTACTCTTGATCCACCGCGTATCCTAGATTTAGCACCCATGCTTTCTAATGCATAACCTCAGCTCAGTATGCGGCATGTGGCGCGAACCCCGGGCCTATTCCATCTACGCAGTCTGCGGCGACACGCTCCCGGCGCCTGCGGTGAGCACGCTGGCAGCCGCGCGAGCGCTCACCCGCGCAGCATAAGTCGCATGCCACTGCTGTTTCGCGACTTCGACAAACGCGTGGAAATCCGCAGCCCGCGTGAAGGCCTGATCCGGCTGCGCCGCCATGACGAGGCCGCGACCTACCTGAAGCGGCTAGGCACTACACCGGAAATTCTTGAGGCGTTGCGCACCGTCCTCAACCAGTACCATGGCATGAACGTAGAGCGACTTTCCGACGCACAGGTGCTCCAAGAGGCGGTACGGCACCTGCAGAGTGGTAGCCTGCAATTGATGGAAGTGTTCGAGCCCAGGCTGGAAGCGCCTTCCACAATCGTGGCCGAGCCGCAGGAAGTAGCCGCGGTGGAAGTGACGCCGCCGCCGGCTCCGCGCGCATTGCTGCCGTTGCTGGAAGCGCTGCAGATCGAAGGCGCCGAGGTGCTGCCAGAGATCATGCAGACGCTGGCGCAGATCGATGTCATCATTGCAGGCATAGGCTCGGCGACACTGTCGCTGGAACCCGCCCCCTCGAAGATCCCCGACATCACAGCAACCATGGACAGTTTCTCCGCCGACATCACCGATACCCTGGGGTCGCTGTGAGACAACGGGCTAACAGGGTGGTCGCCGCATGAAGCTGGTCACCGATGCGCAGACCGCCATCACCACCGGGGCGACGCAGGTTGCGAGCGCCGTAACCAAGGCTTCGGCCACACTGGAAACGCAATTGACCGAGGGCGTCGCTGCGGCCGGCAAAGCCATCACCATGGTGTCCGACAACATCGGTACGCTGGTCGGCGAAGTGGGTTCCCTGCCCACCAAGATCAATCCCCAGCCTATGGTCGACAAACTCGCCACCATCGGCACGAGCCTGCAGACGGACCTTACCGCCATCATCGACAACGCCAGCGCCGTGGGCCCGCGCATGGCGGCCGCAGCGCAGAACCTCGCCGCTGTCGCCACTGAGATGCAGGGCATGCTGCCAGTGATCACCGGCCTGCCGCCGCGCATAATGGCCTTACAACCGGATGTGTCGGTGTTTGCGCCGCGCCTCGAGGCCATGGCCGAGCGTGCCCATGCCCTTGCCCAGCGCGGAATGTCGGTGAAAACGCGCCTATCCGAGTTCGCCGCCCAGCTTCCCCCCCTACAGCAGCGCCTGGCCGCGCTGCAGGCCCAGGCCAGCCAGCCCTCCGGCGCGCCGGCCGCCGCAGAGCAGGCGATCGAGGCGGTGCGCGAGGAGGCCCGCAGCGCAGCGAACAAGATACGCACCGAAATTAGCGGCACGCGCGACCAGATCGCCGAGGGCGCCACAGCAATCCGTTCCGACATCGATACCACCGCCCAGCTGGTCACCACCACTATCGATGTTGTCAAGATCGAGATCGGCAAGATCGTCGCCGAATTGGACGGCGGCATCGATTCGATGATGACGCGGGTGGAGGCCGCCGTCTCCGCGGTGATGCAGGAAGTCGACACCCTCTTCACGCAGATCGACGGCTTCAAGGACCGCACCCATGAAGTCGCCGCCGCCGCCAACGATGCGCTGCAGCAGGTAACGGAGATAATCAATGCGGTGGCCGAGTCTATCGAATCGGTGGGGAAGATCATCGATACTCTCCTCGCCGAGATCGAGGCGCAGATTCAGCGCCTGGAGGAAGTCGTCGCCACCATCAAGCAGGCCATCGACGAGGCTGTGGGCGGCGTCGACACCGCCATCAACGGGCTGGTGCAAGCACTTGCCGACATCATTGTCGAGATCGATCAGCTCAAGACGACGCTGCTCGCCCTGCCCGATCGCATGGAGCCCGTGCGCGCGCAGATAGGCGCAGCCCAGCAGGTGATCACCGATATCAAGACGCGCGTCGATACCTGGATGCGCGAGGCCAATGCCACCCTGGATCGGGCCAAGGCGGAGCTGGGTCAGGCCGAGGAGCGCTGCGACAACGCCATCACCATCTGCAACAAATACCTCTCGCGCGCGCCTTCGCTAGCTACCGCGAAGATGCTTTTCTCCGGCGTCAAAGCGTCGATCCCGGGCATCAAGGCCACCATCGAAACCGCGCGTAACGCCATCAACTCGGCCGGCGGCAACGCCCAATCCCTGCTCGATGAGGCCCACGGCCTGGTGGAGAATCTTCGCCCTCTGCTCGACCAGGCCATCGCGAAACTTCGCGCCGCCATCGACCAGGTGATCGCAGTGCTCGACCGGGTGTGCGTCGGGCTGCAGGAAGCCCAGATCGCAATGCAGGACGGGGCCGCGCAAATGCATGCCGCGGCCGACCAGATCAAGGCGCAGACTGATCCCCTCATCAACAAGGTCAGAAAAATCCGCGACGATTTTCTGGCCGCGGCGCAACCGCGCGAGAAAGTGGACCTGGTCCGCGATCAGGTGCTAGCGCTGAACGACAAAGTCGTGGCACCGGTTCACACGAAGATCGGCGAAGCCGAGGCGCAGGTGGTGCAGGCCATTGATCAGGTTGGGGCGACGCTGCGCGCTCCCGTCGACCAGCTCAATGTGAAGATCGACGAGGTGCGCAAGGCCATCGCGTCGCTGCGCGACAAGGCGCGCCAGCCACCCGCCCAGTTCGTGATACTGCTCGACACCGTTGCCACCCAGCTCATTGAAGCGGTGGGCAAGATGCGCCCGCCCATCGACCACCAGGCGAGCCTTGCCGATGCGCTGTTCGCCCAGGCCCTGCAGTCCATCGACGACATGCTGGAACGCCTCGATACCCCCAATCCGGTCACCACCGCGCTTGCCGGTTTCAACCAGACTGCAGATGCTGCCGGCGCCGAGGCCCCGGAACTTGAAACCCAAGCGAGGGACGCTTTATCAGAGGCACAGCACAGCGCCGACGGCCTAGCCACCCAGATATCGCAATGGCAGTCGGACGCCGAAGCCGGAGTCGCCTCCACGCGCGACGAAGCGGCCCGATCCGCTGATGCCGCCGCCGGCCTGCGCGAGGAGTTCAACGCCGCAGGCGACAACGCCAAAAACCAGGCCAGCGCCACAGCCGACGATCTGGAATCGCTCAAGACCGCAGCGGCACCGATGCAGAGCGAGCTCGAATCGATGCAAAAAGACGCGCAATCCCAGGCCGATGCCGCGGCAAAGGAGAGCGAAGGTCCGCGCGCCAGTCTCACCGAGGCCACGCGCGATCTCGACAATCTGCTCGAGGACATCCGCGCAGCCCTATCCCCGCCTGCCAACCAGGCCAAGGCGGTGCAGGAAAAACTGGACTTGCAGCTTATAGCCGTAGCGGCGGAAGTCTCCGGCCTCAGCGACAAGGTCAAAGCCGCCGCGGAGGACATGAAGGCGAAGACCGCCGAAGCCCAAGCGGGCGTGGAGGAGCGCCGCGATAAGGGCACCGCGCTGATCGAGGCGACACGAACCGATGTCGACAAAGCTAAGGCTGAGACCAACACCGCGCGCGCCGACGTAGTCAGCGCGGAAGCCGTGGTCGCCGCGGAAGTTGCCAAGCACGGCGGCAAGCCGCCCCAGCCCGCGGCGGAACCGGCACCCGCCGCAGCGCCTGCTACGGCAGGAGCTGCGGAGCCCGCAGCAGCGGGCGCAGCACAGTCGGCAGGCGTAGCAGGGGCAGCAGGTGCCACAGCGGCGGGCGGGGCCGGGAGAACAGGCGCCTCGACGCCGGTATCTTCCAGCACGGCAGCGGCAGCGGACACTGCGGGCGATGCGTCCTCGCCCCAGGGCAAGGAACCGGGCACCGCGTCAGGGGATGCCCCCTCAGGCCAAGCACCTGGGAGCGGCAACGCGGCCACCGGTGCTACCGCACAGAAAGCGGAAGGGACGACCGCCTCTGCAAATTCATCAACAGGGGACACAGCAACGGAGGCCACTGCGCAGGCCACTGCAGAAGCACCGCCCGCTGGCGAAAATCCAGACGCCACAGCACGCGCCGACGCACAAACAGCCGGGATGCGCGCCACGCCCGATGCCGCTGCAACAACCGAGGCGTCAGCCATTGCGGACCAGTCTGCCATCGACACCTCAGCCGCAGGCATGAATATTCCTGGAGCGCATACCCCGGTCCTCGATGCCGACACTGCTGGTGTAGCCACTGATGTGCAAAAAAATTCAGGCGCTGGCGGCAGCCTTGCCGGTTCCGGAACCAAGCCAGCAGGCCTGCCAGACCTGCCGGCCGCGTCCGATGCGGACAAGGGTGACGCTGTTGCGGGAACTGTGGGCACTGCGCCCCCCGCAGGACTTGCGGATAGGGCTAAGGGCGCTGGCGTTGCGACCCAGGGGGCTGCGAGTGCGGAACCAGGCGTTGCAGATATGCCCAAAGAGGCGGCGGCGCCACCCGGTACTGACGGTGCGATCCCTGCAGGGGCTGCGCTACCGGAATCAGCAGGTGCGGCCACTCGCGCGCATCCTGCGGCACCGAGAACAGCGGCGGCCTTCTCGGAGGCTGCTGCTGGCAAGCCTGCGGCAACGAAACCCTCAGGACTTCCGGGAGATTTGGACCCCGGTGCAAAAGACGGCATCGCGAGCAATTCGGCTGCTCCCAATGCGATACAACCGGGTGCAAAAGCGGCCCCCAAAAGCGGCTCGCTGCTGGATCAGGTCAAGGAGGACGCCGTACCTCGCGCATAGCCGCGGTCCGCCTCACGCACTGAGCGGCTGGGCCCCAACGGCCCTCAACACACTGTCCCAGTCGCCGATGGCCGGCTGCCGGAACAGCCGCGCCGAGCGGTACCAGGGGCTGTCGTTGCGTTCCCGCAGCCAGCGCCAGTCCGGGCTGAATGGCAGCAGGATCCATACTTTCTTGCCCATGGCACCTGCAAGATGGGCGACACTGGTATCCACCGTGATAACGCAATCCATGCATTCGACGAGCGCCGCCGTGTCGTTGAAGTCCTGGAGCTCCTCACCGAAATACCGAATTTCCGTTTGTGCCGCAAGCTCTGCCTGATCTAAGGGCCTCACTTCGTTTTGCAGGCAGAAGTAGTCCACTCTCGGTTGCAGGACCGCCTTGAATTTCTCCAGCGCTATCGATCTCCTGCGGTCTTGGGCGTGCGCCGCGCCGCCGCTCCAGGCAAGGCCGACGCGCGTTCGTCGCCTGGCGCCGAGCCTGTCCGCCCACATCCTTACTTTCTTCGGGTCAGCCCACAGATACGGCTGGTTCGGGATATTGTCCAAGTCGGCGCCTAAAGCCAGCGGCAGGCTCAACAGCGGACAGTGAAAGTCCAACGGCAGCAGGTTCTCGCCCTGTGCCAGCACACAGGCCAGCCCCAGTTGCTGCAGCAGCCCTGTCAGCGCGGGCTGCACCTCGAGAATCACGCTGGCGCCGCTTTGTGCAAGCCCGCGCGCGTAACGGCAGAACTGCAGGGTATCCCCCAGCCCCTGTTCGGCATGCAACAGGATGGCCTTACCGCGCAGATCCTGCCTGCCCAGCCACAGCGGCACGCCGAATTCCCGGTGTGGCTCGGGCTGCGGTTCCATCTTCCATCGCCACTCGTACTCCGCCCAACCTGCGCTGAAATTTCCCGCCAGCAACTTGCATAGGCTGGCGTTCCAATGCACCGTGGCGTTGTGCGGCTCCAATGCCAGGGCAAGCGCATGGCTCTGCTGCGCCTCCTCCAGGCGCATCAATCCCTGCAGTGCATTGCCGCGATTGGCCAACGCCTGCGCATTGGCGGGTTCGATAAGCAGCGCTTGCTCATAGTATTGCAGCGCCTGCTCTGCGCGCTGCAGATCCTCCAGCACAGTGCCGGAATTGATCAGCGCATCGGCGTATGCGGGACGTATCGCCAGGGCGCGCTCAAAATTCCCCAAGGCCTCCTCCAGGCGGCCGAGGTCCTGCAGAGCCTTGCCACAGCCATTCAGGGCTTGTGCATAACTCGGCTTGACCTTCAGCGCCGCGCCAAAACTGCTCAGGGCATGGTCTGCTCGATCCAGCTCCAGCAGCACCTCGCCGCGATTGAACAGCACCTCGGCGTGGCCAGGCCTGATCTTCAAGGCCTGGTCATAGCTAGCTAGCGCTGCTTCGCTGTGTTTGAGTTCGCGCAGGGCGATGCCGCGATTATTGAGCGCATCCACATAATCGGGTTTCAGGCATATCGCCTTGTCATAGCTCAGCAGCGCCTCGTCGAGGCGTCCCAAATTGCGCAACGCAATACCGCGATTGTTGTGTGAGGCCGCATGCTCAGGATTGATCGCCAGCGCCTGGTCGAACAGTTCCACCGCGCTGGCGGACTGATTTCGCTGCGCCGCTATCGTCGCCAGCAACTGCAGGGCGTCGAAATGCCGCGGCTGCTGTTGCAGGATCTCGCGGTAGACGGCCTCGGCGAGATCCAGTTGACCGCGCTGATGCAGGGCCAGTGCGGCCTTCATTCTGGATGTCGCGTCGCGGGCGGCGGCTTGCGAGGGGTAGGCTTTACCCGGCGCCATGTTCACTAGATAACTATTTGTTTATATTAATTAATTTTACCTGAAAACCGCTTGACCTTGGCTGGGGCGGATGCGGCATGCCGCAAGTCTATGCGAACTTGTGAATTTACGGGTGCTTGAGGCCAGTGATTTGCGGCCAGAAGAGGCCACTGGGATGTGACGTTTTTTGATCTTGGACGGGGTTGGTTTTAGTCTGTTTTTAGGTTTTTGACAAGCGTTGGAATTCCCGGTGGCGCAGCGGCT
>CAMDRT010000061.1 GCA_945906815.1 Bordetella parapertussis | reverse complement strand
GATCTTCGTTCAACCAGTCATCCACCGATGGCGGCAGCAGATAGTCGGTCTTGCGGTCAGCGAGTATGAAGTTGGTCATGGCTGTACTCTGCTATTCGTCAATTCGAGTATAGTACTTTTACGACTGGAAAGTCCGACAGGCTGCTAGTACCTGCAATCATGCGAAGCATCTCGAACCAGGCTCATGATGCAGGGAAAGACAGCCGGTGGGTATTTTGAATCTTATCCCGCCACTCGTCTGCGACATGCGCTTCCGCCGCAAACATAGGCCAGTCCATCACTGCGGCCCGCACCTCGTCGATAATCTTCTCGGCGCGGCCGCGTTTCATTAGCGCAGATTTTTCGCACGCGGCGAAATCCTTGAATGTGTAGCCATCGCGTTTGCCATTTAGCGTCATTTGATGCGTTGCCGTCCACGAGCCTGACGGGTTGTAGCTGTAGGTCACATCAAACGCCGGTGCCAGCGACCATTGCCCCTGCTTGTCCATCAGGAAGGCGATGTTTTTCACATGATCGTCCTGATTGCGGGCGATGATGTTGAAGATCATGCGCCGGAACTGCTCTTCCACCGCGGACATTGGCAGTTCGAGCCGGCGTATGGTCATGAGCGCCTGCTCGTAGGCATAAGCGCCGGCCTGGTTGAAATCGAAATGCGCCAACGCACACAACGATTGCATATGCAGCTTCTCGCCGCCGGCCAGCCGGTCGAAGCGGCGGGTCATGAAATGCCGGCGTCCGTTTTCTTCCAGCAAGCGGCACTCGTTCATGGTGATGCCGGCCTTCTTTGCCATCAGGTAATAGGCATACTCAATCGTGCCATAGCCTTTCGGGTCTTCCTGTTCTTTGTCTTTGTTACCTGTCACGCCGTCAAATTTCAACAGCCAGTATTCGAAGCCTGAGCCAGCCGTAACTTGTCCTGAACGCACTTCGTTGGTTTCGCGATTCCATGCGATAACCGCCTTGGCTCGTGCGCCGCCTGCAGACGTGCCCACATGCAGAATATCGTTCAGTGCTTTCTCCCGCTTCGCACCGGCAAAGTTCGCCTGCAAATCATTGCGATGCGTCAGCACGTCGGAGGCCAGTCGCACCAGCGCGTCGATCTCGATCTTGCCGGCTGTGCGGGGGCGAGGGCCGATGACCGGTTTGAATTCCAGCGCGCCCATACCGCGCGAGCCGCTGTAGCACAGCCGCTCGATGGCGCTGAAATTTGCTGCTGTGCGCCCCTGCGTGGCGAGCCATGCATCGATCAGCGCATTGCCGAATCTATCGGGCAGCGAATCCGCCAGCAAGCCCGGCAGTCCGTGAAAGGTGTTGCGCGGCAGTGCGGGGAACTCGTACACCTGATCAGTCAGTGGCATCACCAGCGGCGAAATTTCGATGCCGCTGCGGGCAAATTCGGGTTCGTATTGAAAGGCGGCAACATCGCGGCCTTCATCCATCGACACTGCGCCGATGGTGCGCCCCCACAGCAGTACCTGCACTATCACGAGGATTCACCCCAGGTCCATTTTTTGGGTTCGCGCGCTGTTGCTTTGCGGCCGGTGGCGCGTTTGCGCTGCTGGCCGTAGCGCTTGAATTGTTTTTGTTGCGCCAGTTGCGCGATGGGACTCGCAGCCTGTGCCGGTAGCAGAGCATGCAAGCGATCCAGAATGCCCAGCACGCGGCACACGCGCACAAAGCCCGACAACTGCGTGGCAGCTTCGCCACGTTCAAGCCGTTGCACCGTGCGCAAACCGAGGCCGGCCTGCTCCGCGAGTTTTGCTTGCGTGAGGTTTTTGCTCAGACGCAACTGCGCCAACCGCTCGCCCAGCAGCTTGAGCAGCGCTTCATCCGTGAGGGTGGGTTCCAGGCTCATGCATGGCTCAAACGGCGTTATGGTACTGTATTGTAAATTAAAACGTCATTACAGGCGTATTAAATGTTTTAAATAACATTAAACGGCTGTAATGGCTCTTTATAAACAATTATTATTTATAATAAATTGTATTAAAAACAAATGGTTACGTATTTAATGCTGTATCAAAATTTCAGGTTGGAAACCATTCGGTGCACAGCAACTCGGCCTGTGCGAGCAGCGTCTTCACCGCGTCTTCCTGCAAATCCGGCGGGTATTCCACATCCACGCCATCCCGCAGCATGCGGTGAAATGCGCGGTTGGTCTGCGTGAACGACGGTGTCGCCAAGCGCAGCAGTTTGCGCAACGCATCCTGGCGCGTCTTATCGAGCATAGTTGAGTTTAGCTTTCGAATTGCCGCGCGCAGGTGGTCCACCAGTGCCACATCACTGAACGAATTGCGCTCCGCCTCGGTTTCGTTGGAGGCGAGGTGCGGGCCGTGTGCAACGGCATAGCCCAGCGCCTCAAACCATTCGAGGGCGGCGTCTTCGACGGTAGATTAGTTCAAGGACATGATTCGATCTCGAGGCGAGACTTGAAAGTATCGACAAAGTTTTTGGTGGTTTCCAGTACCCACTGATGCTGGCGCGGCCAGTCGCCCGTGTTCTTGATGTCCGCAGTAATCTCGACTGAGAAGAAGGGGGCTGACCAATCCAGTTTCTGTCCGATCTCATTCTCCAGTTCCGGAAGATGACTATCGGCAAGTTCCATATAACGTCGGCGCAGTTTTTGTGCTGCAGAAGCCGTCACTCCGATAAAAACACAAAGCGTCGATGATGCCGAATAGTATTGGGCTTGCATAGTTTTCTCAGTTAGTTGTAGAAAACGAGATCCACGTAAAAGTGCGAAGCGAGTTGGCGTGCCAGATTGCGAATGAGGTTCGCAGCGGTGTCGTTGGGCTTTGCCCATAGGGACTTTTTGGTGATTGCGTGCCTGTAGCGCAATCGCGATTGTGCCCTACACGCTGTGCGCGATGTGTCATGCGCGACCTCAGTGCGGAGGCTCGCCGGGTTGAGCGGTTGCGTTGGTTTGTGATGGGTTGCGCTGCGCTCCACCCACCCTACGGCACGACTGATGTAAGTATTTGCTTTTAGAAAATAATTTTTAATCGGCGCGGATATTGGCCGCGCGTGCCACCACGCCCCATTTTTGTATTTCCGAGCGGATGAGCGCGGTGAATGCTTCGGGTGTTGCGGGCGCCGGCACGGTGCCGTTGGCGAGGAAGCGGTCCACCGCGTCTTTGGACCTCAGCCCCTCGTTGATTTCGCGATTGAGTTTGTGCACCACGTCGGCGGGCATTTTGGCAGGGCCGACGATGCCTGCCCACGAATACGCTTCAAAGCCGGGCAGGCCGCTTTCGGCGATGGTGGGAAATTCCGGTTGCGATGGCAGGCGCGCGGCGTTGCCGATGCCAAGCGCGCGCATTTTGCCGGCACGTATATGCCCGAGGGTCGGCGGGATGCTGGAGAACATCAATTGCACTTCGCCCGAGAGCAGCGCAATCGCAGTGGGGCCGCTGCCTTTGTACGGCACGTGAATCACATTGATCTTCGCCATCGATTTAAACAGTTCCAGCGCCAGATGGTCGGAGTTGCCGGCGCCGGAAGATGCTGCGGCGAGTTCGCCGGGGCGCCTTGTGGCGAGCGCGATCAGGTCTTTGACGTCTTTCACCGGCAGCGACGGATGCGTCAGCAGCATCAGCGGAAAATCCACCCCGCGCGCGATGATGGTGAAATCGCGCAGTGTGTCGTATGGCAGCTTGCTGTAGACATGCGGGTTCACCGCCAACGGCCCGGCAGAGGCGCTGGCGATGGTGTAGCCGTCGGGCGGTGCGGCCATCAGCGCCTGCAAACCGATGATGCCGTTGGAGCCGCCGCGATTGTCGATGATGACTTGTTGGCCTACGCGTTCCGCGAGTTTCTGGCCGATGATGCGCCCCATGAAATCGGTGCCGCCGCCGGGCGGGAAGACCACGATCATGCGTATGGATTTGGTGGGGTAGGGCTGTGCTGCGGCATGCCACGGCAGCACTGCGGCAACGAGCAACACGGCCCAGCGTGATAATTTTCTGTTCATTTTTCCGCTCCCCTGTGCCGCGCACTGTCTCCGAATAAATGACGCTTGTCAATCGGCCCTAGGCGTAGAAAGAGTTCGCTATACTGCGCCCCTTGAGTAAAATTCCTGAGAGCCCCATGCGCATCACCGCCATCCATTCCATAGCCGCGCCCATCGCATCGGAGATCCGCAACGCCTATATCGATTTTTCCAAAATGACTGCCAGCGTGGTCGCCGTGGTTACCGACGTGGTGCGCGACGGCAAAGCGGTGGTGGGCTACGGATTTAATTCCAATGGCCGTTATGCGCAGGTGGGACTGCTCAGCGAGCGCTTTGTACCGCGCATCATGGAGGCTGATCCGAAGACGCTGATGAACGATGCTGGCGACAATCTCGATCCGCATCGCATCTGGGCGACGATGTTCGCCAACGAAAAGCCCGGCGGCCACGGCGAACGCTCGGTAGCCATCGGCACGCTGGACATGGCGGTGTGGGATGCGGTGGCCAAGATCGAAGGCAAGCCGCTATACCGGCTGTTGGCCGAGCGTTACAACGGCGGCAAAGCGGACGACAAGGTATTTGTTTACGCGGCGGGCGGCTATTATTACCCCGGCAAAAGTCTTGCTTCCCTGCAGGACGAGATGAAGAAATATCTGGACCTGGGCTACTCGGTGGTAAAAATGAAAATTGGCGGCGATGCGCTTGCCGATGACATCAAACGCATCGAAGCGGTGATCAAAGTGGTGGGCGCAGGCAAAAATCTGGCGGTCGATGCCAATGGCCGCTTCGATCTGAAAACCGCCATCGCCTACGCCAAGGCGCTCGAGCCCTACGGTCTGTTCTGGTACGAGGAAGCGGGGGATCCGCTGGACTATGCATTGCAGGCCGAGTTGGCCGGTCACTACTCGCATCCCATGGCCACCGGCGAAAATTTGTTCTCGATGCAGGACGCGCGCAATCTGATTCGTCATGGCGGCATGCGTGCGGATCGCGACTGGCTGCAATTCGACTGCGCGCTGTCGTACGGCCTGGTGGAATATCTGCGCACGCTCACCATGCTCAGGGAAAACGGCTGGTCGCCGCGCCGCTGCTGCCCGCATGGCGGCCACCAGATGTCGCTGAACATTGCCGCGGGGCTGGGCCTGGGCGGCAATGAATCGTATCCGGATGTGTTTCAGCCCTTTGGTGGATTCGCCGACAACACGCCGGTGGTCGATGGTCATGTCGCCCTGCCGGATATTCCCGGCGTGGGTTTCGAGGCGAAGTCGAGTTTGTATGCAGTGATGCGCAAACTGGTGGAATAATTTACCTGGTGTTTTTTGAGAGGGAAATTGTCATGAAACCGTTTCAGATTGCAGTGGTGGTAGCTGCGCTTGCGCTGTCATCGCCTGGCGCACGCAACGCGCAGGCCGCCGATGTATTCCCCAACAAACCGGTGCGCATGATCGTGGCATTTCCGGTGGCGGGCGCGACCGACATACTGGCGCGGGTGTTGAGTCAAAAAATGGGCGAGCAATTCGGCTATCAGGTGATAGTCGACAATCGTCCGGGCGCGGGCGGCACCATTGGTTCGCGCATTGCAGCCAACGCTGCGCCGGATGGTTACACGCTGGTGCTGGGCACCACCAGCACCCACGCCATCGGTCCGCATCTTTACGCGAAGCGTCCGTATGAACCATTGACGGATTTCACCGCAGTGACGCAGGTGGCGACTTCGCCCAATGTGATGATGGTGGCCTCGCAGGTGCAGGCGGCTACACTCAAGGATTTGATTGCGCTGGCCAAAGCGCAGCCGGGCAAACTGAATTACGGTTCATCGGGAGTGGGCACGCAGTTTCATCTTTCGGGTGAGCTGTTGAAGCTGCTGGCGGGCATCAACATTGTGCATGTGCCGTACAAGGGCACGGCGCTGGTGTATCCCGACATGATTTCCGGACAGATTCAGATTTTGTTTGATGTGCCGGTGGTGGCGCTGAACTTTATCAAGCAGGGCCGCGTGCGTGCGCTGGGCATTTCCGGCAAAAAACGCACGCCGGTGTTACCCGAGGTGCCGACGATTATCGAAGCGGGCATACCCGGTTACGATGCCGACCTGTGGTTTGGCCTGTTCGCGCCGGCGCAATTGCCGCAACAGCGTTTGGCGCGCGTGCACGCCGAAACCGTCAAAGCGCTGGGCGCGGCGGATGTCAAAGAACGTTATGCCGGGCTGGGTGCAGACCCCATCGGCAACGCGCCCGATGCGTTCAGCGCGTTTCTAAAGGCGGAAAACGCCAAGTGGGAGAAGGTGGTCAAGGCTTCGGGCGCGCGGGCGGATTAGCGCGCTGACGGCGGTACATTCACGGTAAACTTCGTGACACGCTGATTTCATTGCGGGAGGCCCATGCCGCGCTGGCGTCAATCACTGATATTTCTGCTGGGCGTGGTTTTTTTCAACGCGCTGCCGGCGGCTGATCTTGCGCGTGTGGACGAAGCCGAGATTCAGCGCTTGATGGATACTGTCGGGCAAAGCGACACTGAGAAGCGTGTGATTCAGCGCCGCCTGGCTGCCTGGAAAGGCATGATCGAGTCGCCGAAAAATCGCAGCCTGGAAGATGTGCTCAAACTGAAAGTGGTTAACGATTTTGTGGCGGAGACGCCGTTTTATTGCGATCCGGTGATGTGGTGTCTGGAAGATTATTGGGCCAAGCCACTGGAGTTTCTGGCCAATGACGGCGGTGATTGCGAGGACTTCGCTATTGCGAAATATTATGCGTTGCGTGCGCTGGGTGTGCCTGACGACAAACTGCGCATAGTGTATGCCACCTATCGGCAGGGCGCATTCAGCGGCGCGCATATGGTGCTCGCCTATTATCCGACGCTCGACGCCGATCCCTTGATTCTGGACAACATCAATCCGCATGTGCTACCGGGTTCGCAGCGCAGCGATCTCACACCGGTGTTCAGCTTTAACACGCAGGGCTTGTGGTCGGCAAAAGAATTAAAAGGCCGCGATCAAAGCGGCGCGCACAAATCGTGGAGTGACACGTGGAAGAAAGTGCAGTCCGATACCACTGTCAGAGTGGTGACGCCGGCACAACGCAAGTCAGCTGAATGTCAGGCGCTGCGCGGGCGTGTAATCTGGTGCCGGTAAATGCGTGGGTGACTTTAAGGTCAAAGACTTTTTAGCCACAGATTTACGCAGATGAACACAGATGAAATCAAAGTCAAGAACATTGCCCGCAAAGAATTCGTTTGCTTTTGACGTAATCTGTGTTCATCTGTGTAAATCTGTGGCAAATGTTTTTGACTGTGAAGTATTTGTAACCAATTGTTTTAAAGGAAAATAAATGAATGGTGCTGAGAGTCTGGTGCGCACGCTGCTCAACGGCGACGTGAATGTTTGCTTTGCCAATCCCGGCACATCCGAAATGCATTTTGTCGCGGCGCTGGATCGCGTTGAGGGTGTGCGCTGCATCCTGGGGCTGTTCGAGGGTGTGGTCACGGGTGCGGCGGATGGCTATTACCGCATGGCAGGCAGACCCGCTGCGACGCTGTTGCATCTGGGGCCGGGTTTGGGCAACGGTCTGGCCAATCTGCATAACGCGAAAAAAGCGCGCTCCGGTATAGTCAATATCGTTGGTGAACACGCGGGTTATCACATCCAATACGACGCGCCGCTCACCGCGGATATCGAAGGTGTGGCGCGCCCGATGTCGGACTGGGTGAAGACTTCTCATGCTTCGCAAACCATTGCCGCCGACGGCGCGCTGGCGGTGCAGGTTGCGCGCACGGCGCCAGGACAGATCGCGACCTTGATCCTGCCTGCCGATACCGCGTGGGGCGAGGCGGACGGGCCGGCGCAGGTGGCGGATCCCGCGCCGCGCGCGGCGGTTTCAAAAGAGGCCATTGCCAGCGGTGTGCGAGCTCTGAAAAATGGCAGGTCGGCGATGCTGTTTCTGGGTAACGCCGCAGTGCGCGGCAAGGCGCTGGAACTGGCGGGACGCATCGCCGCCAAAACCGGCTGCGCCCTGATGAGTGAATCCGGCAATGCGCGCATCGAGCGCGGCGCGGGGCGCGTGCCGGTGAGGCAACTGCCATTTTTGGTGGATGGCGCACTGGCAGCGTTGAAAGACACGCGCCAGCTGGTGCTGGTGGGATCGAAGGCGCCGGTGTCATTTTTTGCTTACCCCGGCAAGCCCAGCGTGCTGGTGCCCGAAGGCTGCGAAGTGATCAAGGTCGCAGGCGCGGAAGCGGACCTTGAAGGCGCATTGGCGGCGTTGGCAGACGAACTGGGCGCAAGCGCCGCAGCGCCGCTCACTAATGCGCCGACCTACGGCAGTGCGCTGCCCACCGGCAACATCACACTCGAAGGACTCGGTGCATGGCTCAATGTGGCGATGCCGGAGAACGCCATCGTGATGGATGAAGCCATCACCAGCGGACGAAACTTTACCAGCGCCACCATGGGCGCGCGTCCGCATGACTGGCTCAGCATCATGGGTGGCTCCATCGGCTGGGCGATGGGCGCAGCCGTGGGCGCCGCGGTTGCTGCGCCGGAACGCAAGGTGATCGCACTGGTCGGCGACGGCAGCGCCCTCTATACGCAGCAGGCGCTGTGGACCATGGCACGTGAAAACCTCGACGTCACGGTCATCATTTTCGCCAATCGCGCCTACAAAATTCTGCTGGCCGAACTCGGCAACGTAGGCGCTGGTGTGCCGGGCCCTAACGCCACCAGCATGCTGACGCTGGGCAATCCCAATCTCGATTGGGTGAGCATCGCCAAAGGCTTTGGCGTTGAAGCGGGACGCGCGGCCAATCTGGATGAACTGGCGCTGCAGTTCAAGCGCGGTCTGGATCGGCACGGGCCTTATCTGGTGGAACTGGTGATGTAGGTCGGCACGCCACACGCCGCAACCACGGCGCGCTCTGCGGCCAGCACACTGGAAACGTGCCCACCTCACCGCGCTTCGGTATCCATCTCCACCCGGTTACGCCCATTCGACTTGGCTTTGTACAGCGCGCGGTCGGCACGTCGTTCAATCTGTTCATGGCTTACGCCGTTCTGGAATTCGGCAATGCCGATGGATACGGTTTGCACCAGTTTCGGGTCGATCTCTGGAAAGCGGGTTTTGCCAATGTTGGCACGCAGACGCTCGGCTTTGATTTTCGCACCGGCCAATTCGGTGTCGGACATGATCAGCATAAACTCCTCGCCGCCGTAACGCCCAAAGTAGTCGTTCCTGCGCAAGCCTTCCTGCGCGACTTGTGCAAATGTGATCAGGACTTTGTCGCCGGCCTGATGGCCGTAGGTGTCATTGACGCGCTTGAAGAAATCCAGATCCAGCATGGCGAGGCAGAATTTAGCGCCGCTGCGGTCGGCGTGGCTTTTTTCGTGCTCCAGGATGTGCGTGAGATAGCGGCGATTGCCCGCGCCGGTGAGTTCGTCACGGTCGAGTAGTGCCTCGACCGACTCTTTACGTTGCTCCAGGCCGCTTCTTAGTCGGCTGAGGTGGTCGCTCATCATGGCGAACCACAGCAGCACCACGGTCAGTATCCACCAGTGCAGAAACTCAAGCGTCAGATCCAGGGCGCTGGGCCGATTCAGATACAGCATCACAATCATGAGGCCATAGCTGGCTGCGGCGGTGAGCGCGAGCATCAGCATGCGCGAGGGTACTGGGCTGTAGACGCCAAAGTACATAATCAACAACAGCACCGGCAAAAAAACGCCACGCGCTTCGTGGTGGGTGAAATAGGCCGCGAGCGTGGTCACCCAAAACGCGGTGATCATCTGTGGACCGCTGAGGTTAGGGTCGCGCAAGCGCAGGTTAAGGTCGCTGCGCAGCAGCACATAAAATGCCGCAAAACCAGTCACCATGCCTGCCGCGCACCACTGCAAACCGCGCAGCTCCATGTAGCCGAAGAAATGCACAGCGCCCATGAACACCAGCATCAGGAGCGAGGCTGCCACCGCGTAAAAATAACGCCGCAGGCGCATCGTCTGCCGCGGGTTATCTTTGGGGAAAACGCTAAGGCGGGTCACAAAATGTCCGGTGGGTGGTTCAGGGGCAATGCATGTGCCACTGTGACGGCGGCTGCAAGCGTGCGGCTCGAACGCGTAATCCGTATTCTATAGTAACGCTGACGCAACATTGCCCGCGCCGGGTGCCGCGCGGCAGCGTGATAAAATTCATGACTATGAATCGACCACTCAACATCGGCATTCTGGAAGGCGACGATATTGGACTCGAAGTGGTGCCCGAGACCATCAAAGTCATGCGCGCAGCGGCGGCAAAAGCCCGGCTCGATATAGCTTGGCACGCGGTGCCCATCGGGCGCAAGGCGTTTGATGAACTGGGCAACACCCTGCCGCCAGGTACGCTGGATAAACTGGATACGCTAGACGGCTGGGTGCTGGGGCCGATTGGGCATCAGGCGTACCCGAAGAACAATCCAAATGCCATCAATCCGCATCCGATCCTGCGCCGCCACTACGATCTGTTTGCGAATATCCGCCCCTCGAAATCGTATCCTGGCATACCGTGCCTATATCAGGATGTCGATCTCATACTGGTGCGCGAAAACAACGAAGGCTTTCCACCGGATCGCAATGTCTACATGGGGTACGGGGAATTCCGGCCCACGCCGGATATGACCATAGGCATACGCGTGATCACACGTGCCGGATCTGAAAAAGTGGCGCGCGCGGCGTTCGAAATCGCGCGCACGCGCACGCGTAAAATCGTTACCGCAGTGCATAAAGATACCGTGTTCAAACTGGCGTGCGGCATGTTTGCCGAGGAATGCCGCAAAGTGGCGCAGCACTATCCTGATGTCGCGTTCAACGAAGTACTGGTCGATACCATGGCCGCCAAGCTGATCATGAAGCCGCAGCAATTCGATGTGATCGTCACCACCAACACTTTTGGCGACATCCTATCCGACGCGGCTTCGGCACTGGTCGGTGGGTTGGGTTTGGCACCGGGTTTGTCGGCGGGACCGCAGCGTGCAATGGCACAAGCCACGCATGGCTCGGCGCCGGATATCGCGGGCAAGGGCATCGCCAATCCCTACGCGATGATTATGTCGGGGCAGATGCTGCTGGCGTGGCTGGGCCACAAGCACCAACTGCCCGCCGCGTTGCGGGCAGCGGAACTGATGGAGCGCGCGACTGAAATGGTGGTTAAGGCGGGCAAGGTTTTGACCGCGGATATGGGGGGCAAGGCGTCCACGCGTGACATGGGTGACGCCATAGCCGCCGCAGTGGTGTCAATGTAGCAATATGATTTTATTGAATATTTTAAGCGCCGGCGCAGCGCAAGCGGTAGTGCAACAGGTGATGGCAGCTTTCCAGTGCGACACCGGCAATGTGGTCGCAGCAGAATTTGGCGCGGTCGGTGCCATAAAAGCCAAAGCGCAGAGCGGCGCGCCAGTGGATGTCATCGTGCTGACCCACACCATGATCGATGAATTGATGGCATCGGGTTTCATCGCAGCAGGCCGCTTCGATTTGGGCAAAGTGGGTACCGGCGTGGCGGTGCGCGCAGGGGCTGCCAAACCGGATGTGGCCAACGCGGACAGCCTGCGCGCTACGTTGCTGGCAGCGCGTGTGATTGCGATTCCCGATCCGGCAGTGGCGACGGCAGGAAAAATCGTGATCGCGTGTCTCGGCAAGCTCGGCATTGCCGACGCAGTGCAGCAGCGGCTTAAATTTTTTCCCAACGGCAATGCTGCGATGAACTGGATGGCGGCGAACGGCGATGCGCGAACCATCGGCATGACGCAGAATACGGAAATATTGCCACTCCAGGGTGTGACGTATGTCGCGCCGCTGCCGGATGAGTTTCAGGCTAAAGCGACGTATTCTGCCGGCTGCGTGGCGCGGTGCGCGCATCGGGCTGAAGCACTGGATTTTATAACGCGTTTAACCTCACCTGCCGCAAAACCCATGCTGGCTGCAGCGGGTTACGAATTCCCATGAGCGTTTGAAAAACGCTATATAACATCGATAGACAGGATGAACAGGATCGATCTGGATGGAGGTCTTATCCTGTAAATCCTGTCGAAATGTTCTTGGGGTTGGCTAGCGCAATTCCCTCACCCTCGCCCAGAGCGAGAGGGGAAGTTCTTGCGGGAGATATTTGGTCAGCCATTTCGCGAATAATTAACTGGAGATATTTATGGATAGTCGTATCGTTCACCTGGCGTTAAAAGTTGAAAACCTCGAAGAAACCACGGCGTTTTATCAAAAAGTATTTGGTTTTTGGGAAGTCGAAACGCGCAAGACGCGCGACCATCTGTCCTGCCATCTCACCGATGGCGCAATGGATTTCACGTTGATTAAATACGACCAGGGTACTCAGTCGGCGGAATCCAAGGCTTCTGGTGAAGGTCCTTGTATCCATCACTTTGCCATTGAGGTGGACGACATCGAAAAATACACACAGCAAATCAAGCAACAAGGATGCGAGATTGTCAGTGACCCCGGCGTGATTCCGGTCAAATTCAAGGCGCCCGGCGGCACTACCGCTGAACTGGTGCCGATAGGCCGTTATAAAAAAACACAACGCCCGGCGGCGGCATAAAGGTCGAGCATGGTCATAACCGGGGATGCATGTTGCATCCCTGTTTTTTTGGAAAGTAATTGAAGATGACTGCAACCTTACCCGAAGTTTCGGTTTCTGAACGACTGGTCGATCTCGCACTGGCGCTGGATCCGGCAGATATTCCCGCCAGTGTACGCACCCGTGCCGAGGAACTGCTGATCGATGTGGTTGGCTTATGCGTCGCCGCGCGCAATACCGATTACATCAAGGCGCTGCTGGCCGGCGTCGATAGCGGCGGGCCGGCGACGGCGATAGGACACCCAACCACTTATGCCCCGGAAACTGCGGCGATGATCAACGGCTGCGCGGCGCACGGTGAAGATTTCGACGACACTTTTGAAGGTGGCCCGGTGCATTCCAGCGCCGTGATCATGCCGGCGGTGCTCGCTGCATGTGAGCGTTTCGGCTGCGACGGCCAAGCCGCATTCAAGGGCATGGTGGTAGGCATTGAAACGCTGTGCCGGCTGTCGATGGTGATTCCCAAGGCGATCCATAAATCAGGATTTCATCCCACGGGTGTATTAGGTGCGATGGCGGCGACGCTGGCAGTGTGCACGACGATGGGTTTGAATCGTAGGCAAACGGTCGATGCGCTGGGCATTGCCGGCAGCATGGCAGGCGGCATTATCGAATATCTGGCTGAAGGTGCGTGGACCAAACGCCTGCACGCGGGGTGGGCGGCGAAGATCGGCATACAAGCCGCGCGCTTCGGGCAGCAGGGTTTTCTGGGGCCGCGCACCGTGTTCGAGGGCACGCACGGTTTTTACTATGCGTTCGCGCGCAATGCCGGTGGCGATTACAGCGTATTGACCGACGGCTTCGGCAAGCAGTGGTACACCGATGTGATCACGTTTAAACCCTATGCCACCGGCACCATGAATCAGCCGTATGTCGATTGCGCGCTGCGTCTGGCGAAGCACCTCAGTGAGCGCGGCATCCAGCCCGAGGACGTGACCGACATTCTGTGTGAAACCGCCGAAGGCTATGTGCATCGGCTGTGGGATCCGTTGCCCTCGAAGCAGCGGCCGGCGAACGATTACGCGGCGAAGTTCAGCGCGCCGTTCAACATCGCAGTGGCGTTCATCACCGGCGGCGCGGGGCTGGCGGCGTTCACCGAGCAGACGGTGCGCGATGAACGCATCCTCGCCTTATCTTCCAAGGTGCGTTATGTGGTGGACCCGAACAACCCTTACCCGAAGGCCTATACCGGGCATGTGCGCATGACGCTCAAAGACGGCAGCGTGGTCGAAGAACGACAGGGCCATATTCGCGGCGGTGCGCAGGAGCCGCTCAGCCGCGCTGAGATCGAACACAAATTCCGTCTGAACGCCCTATTCGGCGGCTGGAGCAACGCGCAAATGGATGCCTTCCTGCAGTCGGTGCCGGCGTTTTTCGACCGGCATCCCGATGTGTCGGCGCTGCGCGCTTGAGAATTCCCGTACCCTGCCGCGACTAACTTCAACGCGGCGTGGGTGTGTGCAAATTTGCTGGTGCAGTGAACGTTTTATCCTTAAACCTAAAACCGGCAGATCAGCCACAGAGAGCACCGAGGAACACAGAGCCACAATGCGCATCCCGCAACGGCGAACTTCAAGGCCATTAACCACGGAAAACGCGGAACACACAGAAAAATTCCGCGCCCTTTTTGTTTCCGCGTATTCCGTGGTATATCGCCCTTAAGATAGCGCCATTGAACTCTGTGTTCTCACAAGAAACAAAACACCCCGCCCCCTGTTTGTTTGCGAACGCCTGGCCCGAGCGCGGGATGGGGAGACTCTGTGGCTAAATGCTTTTTCTAAATTCAAACGGCAATTCGTTTACGCTAACAGCTTGCGCATTTCGTCGGCCTGCGCCTGCAGCGATTTCATCAAGCGCACTTCCGGTGACGGTGCGCAATTGGCGTAGGCGCAGCCCATGGCCTTGAGTTCGCCCGCGTTACGTGGCAGCGCGGGGTGATTGATCGGTAGCGCAAGTTTCGCGCCGGCGCCATTGTGGAGTGCTTTCTGCAGGCGCTCGATGACGGCGAGTAACTTGGGATGATTCGGCGTGCCGGTGACGCCCAGCGTGCGCGACATATCTGACGGACCGACGACGATCAGATCAACGCCTTCGACCTGGGCAATGTCTTCCAGTTGATCCAGCGCCTGCTGGTCTTCGATCATCAGCGCCAGTGTGATTTCGCGGTTGGATTGCGCAAGGTGCTCCAGCATCGGCACCTTGCCGTAGTCGTTGGCGCGCGAGGCACCCGCCATGCCGCGATCGCCCAGCGGCGGGTAACGCACCGCCTGCACCGCCGCGCGCGCGGCTTGCACATTGCTGATGTGCGGTATCTGCAAACCCTGCACGCCCATGTCGAGCAGCCGCAGCAAAAACGCAGGGTCCAACCCGGGCGGACGCACGATCGGTGAAATGCCCACGCGCTCGGCGGCCATCACCATCAGTTGCACATCGCGCAGATCGAAGCTGGTGTGCTCCATGTCGATGAACGCGGCGTCGAAACCGGCGTGTCCGATGATCTCGACAATCTGCGGATCGGCGATGCCGCCGACGTAAGTGCCCAGAGCCAGGCCACCTTCACGGATGATTTTTTTGACGCGATTGGTTTGCATGGTGGTGTGCCTTTTGCGTTGAAGAACAAAACTTTGAAGATGCTAGGCCGGCTTGCAGATTCACCGTATCATAACGAGCTTCGGCGTAGGTTGTTAACTACTGATCAAAGCATAATCTTTCAAGGAGCAATACGAATGCCCAAACTACTGGTGATCCACGGCGCAGGTATGAACATGCGTGGCAAAGTGCAACTGGATGTATTCGGCCCGATGCTGTTGCCGCAATACGACGAGCATATCCGCACCTACGCCGCCGAGCACGGCTTTGAGGTGGAAATTTTTCACTCGAATATCGAGGGCGAGGTCATCAACAAACTGTATGCCGCACAAGACAGCGGGGTGGAGGCGTGCATTATCAACCCGGCGGGTTTCAGCTCGGGCTATCGCGCCTTGTGCGCAGCGCTGACGCAGGTGAAATTTCCGTCGATTGAACTGCACATATCGAATCCGGCGCGGCGCGGCGGACAATCCGACGTGGCCAAGGTTGCGCGCGGCGTGATTGTGGGATTCGGCATTTTTGGCTATGCGCTGGCGATGCGCGGGCTGAAGGACCTACTCGCTAAGCCGTGAGCGTGCTGTGTGAACAATTCAGTTGAATCAGTCCCTGCTGCGCATTAACCGTTGCTGCTCGCGCTTCCAGTCTTTTTCTTTCTCGTCCTGGCGTTTATCGTGCTGCTTCTTGCCTTTGGCGAGGCCGATTTCCAGTTTGATGCGCCCGCGCGTGTAGTGCAGGTTGATCGGTATCAGGGTGTAGCCGGCGCGCTCCACGCTGCCGATGAGTCTTTTGATTTCCTCGGCGTGCAGCAGCAGCTTGCGCGTGCGTGTGGGGTCGGGATTCACGTGCGTAGAGGCTGTCACCAAGGGGCTGATATGCGCGCCGATCAGATGCAAGGCGTCACCCTGCACAATCACGTAAGCCTCTTTTAACTGGGCGCGGCCCGCACGGATGGCTTTCACTTCCCAGCCTTCAAGCACCATGCCGGCTTCGAAGCGCTGTTCGATGAAATAGTCGTGGAAGGCTTTTTTGTTTTCAACGATACTCATAGGCCCATTCTACCAGTGCGTCTGCACCATTGACCGTGCCCGTAGTGTCTAAAACCGTGATCGTTGGATTTGCGCCTGAACAGATGTTCGGTCTGGTGGATGATGTCGAGCGTTACCCGGAGTTTTTGCCGTGGTGTAGTGGCAGCTCGGTGTTCATGCGCGACGCCCATATCGTGCGCGCGACGCTCCATGTGGGTTTCCGCGGGGTGAAGCAAAGTTTTTCCACGGAAAACCACAATACACCGCCGCATGAAATCGCGCTGAAATTGATCGATGGTCCGTTTCGCGCGCTGAACGGCCGCTGGCGCTTTCAGGACCTCGGCGGCAAAGGCTGCAAGGTCGAATTCAATCTGGCGTACGAGTTTTCAAGCCGCGTGCTGGGGGCGCTGGTAGGGCCGGTGTTCAGTCACATCGCTGATACCCTGGTGGAGGCGTTTGTGAAGCGGGCTGAGCGGGTTTATGGCGGACGCTGAATTCGAGGTGGAAGTGGTCTACGCGTTACCTGCGGCGCAAACCCTGGTGTGTTTGCGCGTGAGCGCGGGCGCCACCGTTGCACAGGCGCTGGCGCAATCGGGACTGCTCGCGCGCTACCCGGCGCTTGATCCTGCTACAGCGCGCGTGGGTGTATTCGGTAAAATTGTAGCGTTGGATATGCCGCTGCGCGCCGGGGATCGCGTGGAAATTTACCGGCCGTTGCTGATTGAGCCTAAAGAGGCGCGACGGCGGCGCGTCAAGCTAAAACATAAATAAGGGCGCTGCTATTCCCGCTGCGCCGGCATCCCTCTGCCCGCTGAGGCTACTTACGGCTTGCAGTTCTCCGCCGCCAAACGCTCGGTGAGCGGCAGTTCGCGCTGAAAGTCAGCTTCCTCGTAGAGGGAGCGTTCACCGGTTTTGGGATCCGTGCGCGTCATGCGTTGCCGGCTCCTGAGCGCAATCAGACTCGCTTGTGCCGACTCGCAGGCACGCTTGCGGTCCGCCTCATCGGTGGCTTTTTGCGCGGCCTTGGTTTCTGCTTGTTTTTGATCAGCCTGGCGTTTGCGGAATTCCGCGTCGCGGTCAGCGAGGGATTTGGGAGCAGCCTTGTCTTTAGCGGCGTCTTTGCCGTCTGCTCTGGTGGCAGCGGCAGCCGGTTTGTTGGTAACACCCGTGTTTTGCTGCTGGGTGCCGCTGGGGCACGCGCTTGCGAATTCTATTTTGCCGTCTTGGCCCACGCACTTCATGATTTGCGCCGGCGCGGTGATGGCGGTGGCTGCCAGCACCAGTCCTGCCAGGCGGGTGTATGCGTTTACAATTTTCATGTGCGTCTCAAAGTGTCATGTGAATCGCGTGCGAGATCCGGGTGACGCTAGAAAAGTATCCAATTTATTCAATGGAGTCAATCGATTAACGCAATATTTCCGATACGGTTTACGCGTCGCCGGTGCAGTTTGCGTATAATGCCGCCTTTGCGAAGGATCAACTGATGCGTGTGGTCCAAAAAGCCCTTACCTTCGATGATGTACTGCTGGTTCCTGCCCACTCCGCCGTACTGCCGCGCGAAGTCAGTCTCACCACACGTCTGACACGCACCATCAACCTGAATATTCCGGTGGTGGCTGCCGCGATGGACACGGTAACCGAGTCGCGGCTGGCGATTGCCATCGCGCAGGAAGGCGGCATCGGCATCATCCACAAAAACATGTCGCCCGCCGCGCAGGCGGCGGAAGTGACACGCGTCAAACGCTTTGAAAGCGGCATAGTCAAAGACCCCTACACGGTAACGCCGGTGATGACCGTGCGTGATGTGCTGCAGATCACACGCCAGCACAAAATTTCCGGTCTGCCCGTGGTGAGTACCAACGGGCGCGTGGTGGGCATAGTGACCAATCGCGACCTGCGTTTCGAGACCAATCTCGATCAGCCGGTGAAAAACATCATGACGCCGCGTGAGAAGCTGGTGACGGTGAAAGAAGGTGCCAGCCGCGACGAAGCAAAAGCCCTGATGCACAGGCACCGGCTGGAGCGCGTGCTGGTGGTGGGTAAAAATTTCGAGCTGCGCGGGCTGGTGACGGTGAAGGATATTCTGAAGTCGTCCGAGCATCCGAATGCCAGCAAAGATAAGCTGGGACGCCTGCGCGTGGGCGCGGCGGTGGGCGTTGGCGAAGGTACCGAAGAGCGCGTCGAATCGTTAATCGATGCCGGCGTGGATGTGATCGTGGTGGACACCGCGCACGGGCATTCGGCGGGGGTGCTCAAGCGCGTGAAATGGATCAAGCGCACTTATCCGCGCGCGCAGGTGATCGGCGGCAATATCGCCACTGCCGAAGCGGCGAAAGCGCTGGCGGATAACGGCGCGGACGGCGTCAAAGTGGGTATCGGTCCCGGTTCCATATGCACCACGCGTATTGTGGCCGGCGTGGGTGTGCCGCAGATTTCGGCGATTGATAATGTGGCCAGAGCGCTGGCCCGCACCGATATCCCATTGATCGCCGACGGCGGTATACGTTACTCGGGTGACATTGCCAAAGCGCTTGCCGCAGGCGGGTATGCGGTGATGATCGGCAGCCTGTTCGGCGGCACCGAAGAATCGCCCGGTGAAATCGAGCTGTTTCAGGGACGCTCGTACAAGGCCTATCGCGGCATGGGTTCGGTGGGCGCGATGCAGCAAGGCTCGGCCGATCGTTATTTCCAGGAAGTTGACGAACTCGATACCGAAAAACTCGTGCCCGAAGGCGTCGAAGGCCGCGTGCCGTACAAGGGCGGGTTGGTGCCGTTGATTCATCAGTTGATGGGCGGCTTGCGCGCTAGCATGGGTTACGTAGGCTGCGCCACCATCGACGAAATGCGCCGCAAAGCGCAGTTCGTTGAGATCACCGCGGCAGGCATCCGCGAATCGCACGTGCACGACGTGCAGATGACCAAGGAAGCGCCTAATTACAGGGTAGAGTAAGAACGCAAAGGCGTGAACAAGTGAACGGGTGAACGGGTGAACGAGTAAACCCCGCGCTGTGGGGGCGCCCGTTCACCCGTTCACCCGTTCACCCGTTCACGGATTCACACATGCATCAAAAAATCCTCATCCTCGATTTCGGCGCTCAGTATTCGCAACTGATCGCACGCCGCGTGCGCGAAGCCAAAGTGTATTGCGAACTGCTGCCTTTCGATATTGACGAAGCGTTGGTACGTGAGTTCAACCCCAGCGGCGTCATCCTTTCAGGTGGTCCGAATTCGGTGTGGCAAGGTGATACGCCGCGCGCGCCGGATGTGGTGTGGCAGTTGGGCGTGCCGGTGCTGGGCATTTGTTACGGCATGCAGGCGATGGCTGAGCAATTGGGCGGCAAAGTCAGCGCCGGCAAGGTGCGCGAATTCGGTTACGCCGAAGTGCGCGCGCGCGGGCATTCGGCGTTGTTCAGAGATATTCAGGATCGCGCAAATGCTGAAGGACATGGCTTACTCGACGTGTGGATGAGCCACGGCGACAAGGTAGAAGTGCTGCCCGATGGCTTCAAGGTGATTGCCAGCAACGCGGCGTGTCCGATGGCCGGCATGGCGGATGAAGCGCGCAAATTTTACGGCGTGCAGTTTCACCCCGAAGTCACGCACACCACGCAGGGTAAGGCGATACTCGATCGTTTTGTGCTCGGTATTTGCGGTCTGGCGGGCGACTGGAACATGCCCCATTATGTGGATGAAGCGGTCGCGCGCATACGCGCGGATGTAGGCGGCGACGAAGTCATTTTAGGATTATCCGGCGGCGTCGATTCGTCAGTGGCGGCAGCGCTGATCCACCAGGCCATAGGCAAACAACTCACCTGTGTGTTTGTGGACAACGGCTTGCTGCGGCTTAACGAAGCCGGGCAGGTGATGGAAACGTTTGCCAAAAACCTCGGCGTCAAAGTGATCCACGTTGATGCCCGCGAGCAGTTTTTAGGCCACCTCAAAGGCGTGACTGACCCGGAGCAAAAACGCAAAATCATCGGCCGCGAGTTCGTCGAAGTTTTTCAGCGCGAATCCGCGAAGCTGCCCCAGGCCAAGTGGCTGGCGCAAGGCACCATCTACCCCGATGTCATTGAATCCGCAGGGGCCAAGTCAAACAAAGCGCACAACATCAAGTCGCACCACAATGTCGGCGGTTTGCCTGATACGCTGCACCTCAAACTGCTGGAACCGCTGCGCGAACTGTTCAAAGACGAAGTGCGCGAGCTGGGACTTGCGCTGGGCCTGCCACGCGAGATGGTGTTTCGTCACCCGTTTCCCGGCCCCGGCCTGGGTGTGCGCATACTCGGTGAAGTCAAAGCCGAATTCGCCGAACTGCTGCGCCGTGCCGATGCGATTTTTATCGAAGAACTGCGCGCCACCCACGATGCCGATGGCAATAGCTGGTACGACAAAACCGCGCAGGCGTTCGCCGTGTTCATCCCGGTTAAATCCGTGGGCGTGATGGGCGATGGTCGCACCTACGAGCACGTGGTGTCGCTACGCGCCGTGCAAACCACTGACTTCATGACCGCCCACGTCGCCGAACTGCCGCACAGCCTGCTGGCGAAAGTGTCGAATCGCATCATCAACGAAGTGCGCGGCATCAACCGCGTGGTCTACGATATCTCGAGCAAGCCACCGGCTACTATTGAGTGGGAGTAGTTTTTGTTAGCTAAGTAATTGTTTTTAAACGATAACTTAGTTACACAAAAGTGGCACAATAAAAACAAGTTCTTGTTTTTATTGGGTTTAGGAATTATAGTTACACGAAATGTTACACAAAGGTGTAACTACTCCATTTCGTAGGTAACACTAAGCCCGTATGTCTCTCAAAAGACACTCATTTAAAGCCAATGAAATACCTATTTACGACGACGCAGTAGTGTCGCAAAGGGGTGAATATTGGCAAATGCGTATGTGGCTGACTAAGGAAAAGAAGTACGCACGATTCAGTCTTAGAACACGCAATAGAGACACAGCAATAGACAAAGCTAAGAAGTATTACCACGAGCTAATGGCGCAACAATTAGCGGGTAAGACTTACTTTTCAATGACTGCTAAAGAAGGCGTTGAGGCATATCTGACTCAACGCACT
>CAMDRT010000060.1 GCA_945906815.1 Bordetella parapertussis | reverse complement strand
TGAAGGCTTGAACAACAAAATTCGCGTCATCCAACGTCGTGCATACGGACTACGCGATGAGGAATATCTGCGACTGAAAATACTCACTTGCATGTTGCCAGTGCTCTAAAATGCCCCAAATTCGCCCACACTCTTACGCGAAGACCCATAGTTTTTATGCCAGCCAATCCTTGGCCAGCAGAAACTTTTCATACAGCGCCGCTTCACGCGAGCCGGGCTCGGGCTTCCAGTCATAGCGCCAGTTCACCACCGGCGGCAGCGACATGAGTATGGATTCCGCGCGTCCGCCGGATTGCAGGCCGAACAGCGTGCCGCGGTCGTAGACCAGGTTGAACTCAACATAGCGTCCGCGCCGGTACGCCTGAAATGCGCGTTCGCGCTCGCCGTACGGCAGTGCGCGCCGGCGCTCGACGATGGGCGCGTAGGCTTTGAGAAAATGCTCGCCCACGCTTTGCATCTGCGCAAAGCAGGTAGCGAAATCCGGCGCATGCACATCGTCGTAGAAAATACCGCCGATGCCGCGCGGCTCGTTGCGGTGTTTCAGAAAAAAGTAATCGTCGCACCATTTTTTGTATCGCGGGTGCAAGTCCGTGCCAAAAGGCGCGAGTGCGTCGCGGCAAGTCTGATGAAAGTGACGCGCGTCGTCCTCGAAGCCATAGTAAGGCGTCAAGTCCATGCCGCCGCCGAACCACCACACCGGCGGCACGTTTTCCTTGACCGCGCAGAAAAATCGCACGTTCATGTGTACCGTTGGCACAAACGGATTGCGCGGATGCAGCACCAGCGATACGCCCAGCGCTTCAAACGCGCGGCCTGCAAGTTCGGGGCGGGCGGCGGATGCCGACGGCGGCAAACCCTGCCCGAACACGTGCGAAAAGCCGACACCGGCACGCTCGAATAATGCGCCTTGTTCGAGGATGCAGGTGACGCCGCCGCCGCCCTGCGGCCGCGTCCACACGTCGCGGGAGAAGGTGTGGCCATCGAGCGCGGTCAGTGCAGCGACGATGTGCGTTTGCAGGCCCTCGAGATAGTGCTTTACGCGGGCAGTATCCATGCGTGGCTGGTGTCGCGTCAGGGCTTAGCGGTGGTCGCGCGACTGGCAGCGTGATGACCGATGTCCCGCCGCATCTGCATGCCGTCAAAGCTGATGTGTGCGGCGATTTCATAGGCGCGTTTTTGCGCCATGCGCACACTGTGGCCGAGTGCGGTGACGCACAGTACGCGCCCGCCGCTGGTTGCGACCGTCTCGCTGCCGTTACTGTCGCCGCTACGCTTCAACGCGGTGCCGGCGTGGAACACGTGGTAATCCGCGCCAGCCCCCGGTAAGCCACGGATTTCGTCGCCCTGGCGCGGATGGTCCGGATAGCCATGCGCGGCGAGCACCACGCCGAGCGCCACCCGCATATCCCATTCGGCTTCAATTTTGTCGAGCGTGCCATCGATGGCGTGTTCAATTAAATCAACCAGGTCGCTCTTCAGGCGCATCATGATGGGTTGGGTTTCGGGATCGCCCAGGCGGCAATTGAACTCGAGCGTGTTGATGTTGCCGTCTTGGGTGATCATCAATCCCGCGTAGAGAAAGCCGCTGTAGGGGATGCCGTCTTTTTCCATGCCGGCGAGTGTGGGCATGATGATTTCGCGCATCACTTTGGCGTGGATGCGCGGCGTCACCACCGGTGCCGGTGAATACGCGCCCATGCCGCCGGTGTTGGGGCCGATGTCGCCGTCACCCAGCCGCTTGTGATCCTGACTGCTGGCCAGCGCCAGCGCGTGTTTGCCGTCGGCGAGCACAATAAAGCTGGCTTCTTCACCGTCAAGAAAAGCTTCGATCACCACCCGCGCGCCCGCCGCCCCCATTTTGTTGTCGATCAGCATCATGTCCACCGCAGCGTGGGCTTCGGCGAGGGTCATCGCGACGACGACGCCCTTGCCGGCGGCGAGGCCGTCAGCTTTGATGACTATCGGTGCGCCTTGCTGGTTGATGTAGGCGTGCGCAGGCGCCGCTGCGCTGAAAGTTGCGTAGGCGGCGGTCGGTATGCCGTGGCGCGCCATGAAGCTTTTGCAAAAGTCTTTGGAGCTTTCCAGCTGCGCGGCGCGTTGGGTGGGGCCGAAGATGCGCAGTCCGGCCGCACGAAACGCGTCCACCACGCCCGCCGCGAGCGCGGCTTCGGGGCCGACTATCGTCAGTAAGACATTGTTTTTAATTACAAAATCTATCAGGTCCTGGGTGCGCGTCAGCGCCACGTTTTCCATCCCCGGCTCACGCGCGGTGCCTGCATTGCCGGGGGCGACATAAACTTTGGTGACGCGCACCGATTGCAATACGCGCCACGCCAGCGCATGTTCGCGGCCACCGGAACCGATGACGAGGATTTTCATTTTGTCGTGAAGCGTGAAGCGTGAGGCGTAAGGCGCCGCGCCATCACGACGGATTCAATGTCATTCTTCGCATGCCTGCAAACCCACGCCTTACCCCTCACGCCTCACCCCTCACTCAATGTCTGAAATGCCGCACGCCGGTGTAAACCATCGCTATGCCGTGTTCATCGGCAGCGGCGACTACTTCGTCGTCACGCACGCTGCCGCCGGGTTGAATGATGGCCGTAGCGCCCGCCGCAGCCACCACATCCACACCATCACGAAACGGAAAGAACGCATCCGAGGCAACCACCGAGCCCTTCAGCGAAAGCTGCGCATGGCCCGCTTTGATGGTTGCGATGCGCGCGGAATCGATGCGACTCATCTGCCCCGCGCCTACACCCAGCGTGTGGCCGTTGCCGCAGAATACGATGGCGTTGGATTTCACATACTTGGCCACGCGCCATGCGAACAGCAGGTCCGATAGTTGCTGCGGCGTGGGTTTGACTTTAGTAACCACCTTCAAATCTGCCGCCGTAACATTGCGGTTATCCGCCGACTGCATCAGCAGGCCGGAGCCGATACGCTTGACGTCAGCGCTAGCGGTGGTGGCGCCCGGCTGCACGTCTTGCAGCGAGATTTCGAGCACGCGCAGATTGGCTTTCGCCGCCAGTACATTGAGCGCGTCGCCGGCATAGGCCGGCGCTATCAACACTTCGACAAACTGTTTGCTCACGGCTTGCGCGGTAACCCCATCCAGCGGACGGTTGAAAGCGATGATGCCGCCGAACGCCGAGGCCGGGTCAGTGGCAAACGCCTTGGCGTATGCCGTCGCACTATCGCGGCCTACCGCCACGCCGCAGGGATTGGCGTGCTTGACGATCACACAAGCCGGTTCATCGAAGGACTTGACGCATTCCCACGCGGCATCGGCGTCGGCGAGGTTGTTGTACGAAAGCTCTTTCCCCTGCCGCTGCAGCGCCGTCACCAGTGTACCGGGCGCGGGATGCAGGTCACGATACAGCGCAGCGCGCTGATGCGGGTTTTCGCCGTAGCGCAAGTCCTGGAGTTTTGCCCAGCGCCCATTGGCCTGCGCCGGAAATTCGCTGCGCGTGCCGTCCGCCTGCCACGACGACAGATAATCGCTGATGGCGGCATCGTAATTCGAAATGCGGTTGAATGCGGCCACCGCGAGCGCGTAGCGTGTGCCTTCCGCCAGCGCGCCGTTACGCTCGAGTTCATCGAGCACCGCGGGATATTGCGCGGCATCCGTCACGACGCCCACACCGCGCCAGTTTTTGGCGGCGGAACGCACCATCGCCGGACCACCAATGTCAATGTTCTCGATCGCGTCCTCCAAGGTGCAATCTACCCTGGCGACCGCGCTCTCGAACGGATAGAGATTCACCACCAGCAAATCAATCGTGGGAATGCCGGCGGCCTCGATCGCGCGCAAGTGCGCTGCTTCTTCGCGCCGCGCCAGCAGACCGCCGTGAATTTTGGGGTGCAGCGTTTTCACCCGGCCATCGAGCATTTCGGGAAAGCCGGTGTAGTCGGCGACCTCAGTGACTTGCAGTCCCGCAGCGGCCAGCAATTTCGCGGTGCCGCCGGTGGACAGCAGCGACACGCCGAGCTGGGCTAAGCCGCGTGCAAATTCCACCAGCCCGGTTTTGTCGGAAACGCTGAGCAGCGCCTGCTTGATTGTGTTCATGGCTTATTCGTGATCCGCCTCACGCCTCACGCCTCACGCTACACGCGCATCAGAATTTGATGCCGTGCGCTTTCATCTTTTTGCGCAGTGTGTTGCGATTGAGCCCCAGCATCTGCGCAGCATGCGTCTGGTTGCCGCGCACGCGCGTGAGCACGGATTCGAGCAGCGGCTTTTCGACGCAGTTGATTACCATGTCGTAAACGCCACTGGCTTTTTCCCCTTCCAGATCCTTAAAGTAGCCGTCGATAGCCTTGCGCACCGTGCGCGCCATATCGCTGTCGTTTCTGTCGTTCATTCGATTCATCATGCCGCGAGTTCCTCACTGTAGATCAGGTGCCGGCTGCGGTCCGCGAGTTCATGGAAAAATGCGTCCACAGCGTCTAGTTGTTCCTGGCAGGTTTCGAGCTGGTTCATCGCATGACGAAACGCAGCCGAGCCCGCCAGCCCCTTGCTGTACCACGAGATATGCTTGCGCGCGACGCGCACGCCGCGTTGCTCGCCGTAAAAACCGTAAAGATCATGCAGGTGCGCCAACAGCACGCGATGAATTTCGCACACTTCCGGCGGCGGCAGATGCGTGCCGGTGTCCAGGTAGTGACTGATCTCGCGAAACATCCACGGCCGGCCCTGCGCGGCGCGGCCGATCATCACCGCATCGGCCTGCGTGTATTCGAGCACGTGCTTGACTTGTTCGGGCGTGCTGATGTCGCCATTGGCGAGGACCGGAATTTCGATCGCGGATTTCACTTCGGCGATGGTGTCGTATTCGGCCTCGCCGCTAAAACCACAGGCCCGGGTACGGCCGTGTATCGCCAACGCCTGGATGCCGGATTGTTGCGCAATCTTGGCCACGGCAACGGCATTGCGGCTACCCTGATCCCAGCCGGTGCGGATCTTCAGGGTAACCGGCACCGCCACAGCGCGCACCACGGCTTCGAGTATGCGCCGCACCAGCGGCTCGTCTTTCAGCAGCGCGGAACCGGCCATCACGTTGCACACCTTTTTTGCCGGGCAGCCCATATTGATGTCGATAATCTGTGCGCCATGCTCGACATTGAAGCGTGCAGCATCCGCCATCATCTGCGGATCGGCGCCGGCAATCTGCACCGAAATGGGATCCACTTCGCCCTCGTGATTGGCGCGGCGGCGGGTTTTTTCGGAGCCCCACAACAGCGAATTGCTCGCCACCATTTCGGAAACCGCCATGCCCGCGCCCATCTGCTTGCACAGTTGGCGGAACGGCCGGTCGGTGACGCCTGCCATCGGCGCCACCACCAGCCGGTTCTTCAATATGTGTTTGCCGATTTGCACGCGTCTGATGAAACGTAAAGTAAGGTAGAGGAAAAATGACGCAAGGAAAGGACGCGATTTTAATCCTGCGCGCACGGCGTGCATAGGGAAATACGCAGGAAAACTGATTATTTTTTACGCAACCGCAGATTCGCCGGCGTGGCGATGGCGGGCGCATAATGGCACTGGCGCATCAGCCGTGTGCGCCGAAAATCATGTGTCGCGCGACCCGGTTTTTGAGGGGCGCGATGCAGCCGAGCACCGTCATGCCCACGCCGCGCGCGACGCTGGCGGGAAAAAAATCATTTGCAAACAAGCGCACCAGGCCATGCGTCGCCGCGATGCTGGCCATGCGGTCGATGCGGCGGCCAGCGCGATAGCGGCGCAGCGACTGGGGGTTAGTTAGCGCTTGCAGAGACAGCGTGCGCAAAAACTGCGCGAGTTCCCACGCGTCTCGCAAACCGAGATTAAAACCTTGTCCGGCTACCGGATGCAAAGTCTGCGCAGCGTTACCTATGGTCACTACGGATAGTGCGTCCGCGATCGCAGGTTCAGCGGCACAACGTAAGGTGAGCGGGTAACACGCGCGCTGGGTCACGTGGTTGAAATCGCCGAGACGCCCGCCGAAAGCATCTCGCAACGCCGCGAGGAATGTTTGAGCGGGCGCGTCTTGGAGTACTTGCGCGCGCGCCGGTGGCAGCGTCCACACCAGCGCCATTTCTTCACCGAAGGGCAGCAACGCCAGCGGACCCTCTGCTGTGAAGCGCTCGTACGCCACATGCTTATGCGGCACTGTGGTGCTGACACGCGCGGTGAACGCGTGCTGCGCGTAGTCAATGATTTTAGGCGGCGCGAGCCCGGCGATATCGCCACCATCGGCAACCACCACCAGCCGTGCCGACAGCGACGCGGGCGTGCCGTCAACCGTGTAGTCGATACGCTGGAATTCGTGCTCGCGATGCAGTGCGGTGGCGCGTGCACGCACACGGTAATCGCCGCCCAAAGCGCGGCATGCGGCTTCCGTCATGGCGTGGAAAAGTTCATTATAATCAACGACGTACCCCAAGGCTGGCACGCCCGCATCGACGGCACTGAGGGCTGCGCGCCCAAAGCCGCCGCGCTGTGACACATGGATGTTTTGGATCGCCGTGGGATGCAGGCCGCGCCAGGCGCCGAGGCGCTCGAGCAGCAAACGGCTGCCGTGCGATAACGCCAGCGGACGCGGATCATCTGCGCCGGTGCTGACTTTGGCGCGTGCCTCGAGCACGATAATGCGCAGAGGGTGGTCCCCGCCGCTAGCGTCATCACGCAGCGCCAGCGCCAGTGCGGCGCCCACCGGGCCGCCACCGACGATGGCGATGTCGCAATCGACCTGCGGCGCGCTCATGATTGTCAGTGCGACGCCATCAGCGCTTCGATATCACTCACGCTTTTGGGCGCAGCGGAAGTCAGAATCTCACAGCCGCCCTGGGTGCTCTGCGTCACCACCACATCGTCTTCAATGCGCACGCCGATGTTGGCAAATTCAGCAGGCACGCCTTCGGCCGCGCGTATGTAGCAGCCGGGTTCGACGGTCAGTACCATGCCCGGCTCCAATACGCGCCATTGCCCGTCGCGCTTGTAGTCGCCGGCATCATGCACGTCCAGCCCCAGCCAGTGACCGGTGCGATGCATGTAGAACTGGCGATAGCTTTCTTTATCGAGCACTTCGGCGAGGCTGCCGCTCAACAATTTTAAATCGATGCAGCCCTGCGCCAACACCTTTACTGCGGCATCGTGCGGCGCGTTCCAGGTGTTACCGGGCCTGACTTCAGCAATGGCGGCCGCCTGCGCCGCCAGCACCAACTCGTACACCGCCTTTTGCGGCCCGCTGAAACGGCCATTCACCGGAAAGGTGCGCGTGATGTCCGAAGCATAACCATCGAGCTCGCAGCCCGCATCGATCAGCAGCAGGTCGCCGTCCTTCAGGGTGGCGTCGTTACTCACGTAGTGCAGCACGCAGGCGTTGGCGCCCGACGCCACGATCGAGGTGTACGCGGGCGACTGCGCGCCCAGGCGCCGGAATTCATGCAGCAGCTCGGCTTCGATCTGATATTCGGCAACACCCGCGCGTGCGGCACGCATCGCACGCACGTGGGCACCGGTGGAGATCATCGCGGCGCGGCGCATGGTGTTCAATTCCTCCGCATCCTTGATCAGACGCAGGTCGTCGAGCAGCGTATGCACATCAGCAATATCACGCGGTGCCGCCACACCGGTGCGTGCGCGCGAGCGCACTGCATTTACCCAGCCCAGCACACGCGCATCCCACAGGCTGTCGCCACCCAGATGCGCGTACACCGCCGGCTGGTCGGCCAGCAGATCGGGCATCACTTGGTCGAGCTGCTCGAAGGTGTAGGTTTGATCGAAGGCAAAGATTGCTTTCGCCGCCGCCGGGCCGTAACGGAAACCATCCCAGATTTCGCGCTCCGCGTTTTTTTCCCGGCAAAACAACAGATGACGCGGTTGCTCACCTGCCACGATCACCACCACGGCCTCGGGTTCGGTAAACCCGGTCAGATGATAAAAATAACTGTCGTAGCGATAGGGATAATGCGCGTCGCGATTGCGCGTGCGCTCCGGCGCAGTGGGCACTATGGCCACACCTTTGCCGATCAGTTGCGCCAACTGCGCGCGGCGGCGAGTATAGGAAGCGGTGTTCATGGTGCGGTGATTATAGCGCCGGCGGGAGGCTCTACCTGCGCTGAGTGCGCGGGCGCAACCCTAAAAACGCCAGTTTGACTGACGATACAGAAATCTGTATCACTATACCGTGAAAACCACGCTCAATATCAACGATGCCCTGCTGGCCAATGCCAAAGCGCTGGCCGCGCAACAGCGTACCAGCCTTACGCGATTGATCGAAGAAGGATTGCATTTGCGTCTGCGATCTTCCCTTACCGTTACCAGGGCGAGCGCGCGAAAAATTCCCGTTTTCAAAGGGCGCGGCGGGTTGGTTGCCGGACTGAACCCCAACAGCAATAAAGCCCTGCTGGATGCTGCTGACAATGACCCCTGACTATCCCAAGCGGATGTAGGCTGCGCCGGTATCAATTTGAACGAAGCCGCGTATCCAGCGCGGCCAGCCGTTGCGGCGTGCCTATATCGCGCCACTCGCCGCGAAAATGTTCGCCGCTGACGCGGCCGTCGGCGATGGGCTGGGTAAGTTGCGCGGCCAAGCGGCTTTTCTGGCCGCGTGCGATGCCTGCAAACAGCGCCGGATGATACGCGGCTATGCCGCTGAAAGTGAGCCGCGCGCCTGCCGTTGCAACCACACCGTCACGCAAAGCAAAATCGCCTTGTGGATGATGATCGGGGTTGTCGACTAGCACCAGATGCGCGGGCTGCCGGGCGCAAAGTGTTTGCGCGCGCTCGCGCAAACCCGCGAAATCGTAGTGGCTGTAGACGTCGCTGTTCACCACCAAAAAAGGCTGCTGATCCAGCAGCGGCAGCGCCCACGCAATGCCGCCGGCAGTTTCTAGCGCTTCCCGCTCAAGCGAGTAGCGGATGTGCACACCGAATGTCGCGCCGTCGCCCAAGGCGTGTTCGATCTGTGCGGCAAGATGCGAAATGTTAACTACCAGGTCTGTGATGCCGGCTTGCTTGAGTTTAAAAATAATTAATGAAATCAAATAATTACCGCCAACGAGTAGCAGGGGCTTGGGCACGGTGTCGGTGAGGGGGCGCATGCGTTCGCCACGGCCTGCGGCGAGGATCATGGCTTTCATCAGAACGTATACCCGATGCGATGCGCTTGGCCTTCGAGTTCGTCCAGCAACTTCGCCAGCGGCCCCAATTCGCGGTAACGCGCACTCACGCGGCGTGCGTAGTTGATAAAGCGCGGGGTGTCGGCTAGATAGTGCGGCTTGCCATCGCGATAGTTGATGCGCGCGAAGATGCCCAGCACTTTGATGTGGCGCTGCAAGCCCATCCATTCGAAATCGCGCCAGAACGATCCAAAGTCGGCGTTCACCGGTAAATTTGCGGCTTTGGCGCGTTCCCAGTAACGGATCACCCAATCGAGCTCGCGCGCTTCGGGCCAGCTCACGAAGGCGTCGCGAAACAACGACGCCACGTCGTAGGTGATGGGACCGTAGACCGCGTCCTGAAAATCCAGCACGCCGGGGTTGGGCGTGGACAGCATGAGATTGCGCGGCATGTAATCGCGATGCACAAACACCGAGGGCTGCGCCAGCGCAGAGTTGATCAGCAATTGAGATGCAGCTGCGAACACCTGTTGCTGCGCTTGGGTAAACGTGGTTTGTAGGTGTTTGCCCAGATACCACTCGGGAAATAGGTCGATCTCGCGCTGGAGCAAAGCCGCGTCATACGGCGGCAGCACGCCGGGCCGGCTGGCAAGCTGCCACTGGATCAAGGCATCAATGGCGTCGCTGACCAGCGCATCGGGATTGTCGGCGCTAAAGCCGTTGAGATAAGTGGTGGTGCCCAGGTCGCTGAGCAATAGAAAGCCGCGCTCCATATCTTGCGCCACCACCTGCGGCACGTGCAGGCCTGCGTCGTGCATTAACGCGGCAACCTTTACAAACGGACGGCAGTCTTCCTGCGGCGGCGGCGCGTCCATGGCTATCCATGTTGCACCGTCCACGGTGACACGAAAATAACGCCGGAAACTCGCGTCCGCCGAAGCGGGCGCCAGGGTAAAGTCTTGCTTGAAGGTGCTTTGCGCCAGCCACGCGCGCAATTGCGCCAGACGCTCATCGCTTGCGGCCACAGCATTCAATGCATTCAAAGCGTTGCCTTATATCGGAATTTATGCGATTTTAGCACCTCGTTTTGCTACACCTTCTGGTCGCTCGCTACACCATCCGTGCTCATTCCCCTGCGTAAGTCTCTGCTCGCTTTTGCGCTGCTGTGCGCGCTGCCCGCAGCCGCGGGCGCCGCAGGCATTACGTTACGCATGCCAACAGCGCTCGCGGGTGTGCCCAGCGCTGACACCGCAACGCCGTCGCCGATGTACATGGAGGCCGATCGCATGCAAGGCCACAGTGACCGCGAAACCGAGGCGCTGGGCACCGCACGCGCACGCTCACGCGGCCGCGCTTTTGCCGCCGACTGGATGCGTTTTGACCGCCGCTACAACGAACTCACCGCCATCGGTAATGTTCATTTCGAGCAAGCCGCGTACGTGGTGGACGGCTTGCGCTTGCGCTACGAGCTTGATACCGAAAAAGGCGTGATGGAGCATGCGCGCTTTTACCTGAGTCCGCGTACCACCGGTAATGTGCCCATAGCAACCCGCTCGGGCAGTGCGGAGCAATCCGCGCGCGCCATCGACGGGCGCGGCGTGGCGGAGCGCATTTTGTTCGAGGGGCCGGGGCAGTTTCGCGCGCAGCAGGCGAGCTTTACCACGTGCGAGCCGGGTAATGATGCGTGGTTTATTCGTTCCAAGGATTTGCGGATTGATCAGGAGCAGGGCATCGGTGTTGCACGCGACGCTACGGTGGATTTCAAAAACACGCCCATTTTTTATGCGCCTTATTTTTCATTTCCATTGCATCAGGAGCGCAAAACGGGATTGCTTGCGCCGTACTATGGCAGCAGCAGCAGCAGCGGCTTCGAAATCAGCGCGCCGTTTTACTGGAACCTCGCGCCTAACTACGATTTGCTGCTGACGCCGCGCGTATTATCCAAGCGCGGCCTGCAACTGCGCAGCGAGTTTCGTTATCTGCAGCCGGATTATCGCGGCGAAATTAACTACGAAACATTGCCCAATGACCATGCGTTTGACGAGACGCGGCAGTTATTCTCGTTAAAGCACACGCACCAGCTGTGGAACAACTGGAGCGGCGCGCTGGATATCAACAAGGTGTCCGATAGCAAGTACTTCACCGACCTGTCGACCAAGGTGGCGTTGACCTCGCAAACTAATTTGTCGCGTCAAGGCTCGCTGTCGCGCGGCGGCGCCTGGGGCAATGGCGGCAGCTATGCGTTAAACGGCCTGATACAAAACTGGCAAACGCTGCAAACGGATCCGCTGGCGCCGCTGACGCCGCCTTATTCGCGCCGCCCGCAACTGAGTTTTGCTGCGCAAAACAGCCATACGCTGCGCGGTGACTTCGATGTGCTTGCGAGCTACGTTGATTTTGATCATCCGACGCTGGTGCGCGGCAAACGCGTGATGGCGTATCCGAGCCTGACCTATCCGTGGCAAAACGCAGCCGCTTATGTGACGCCGAAAATCGGCTTACATATGACGCGCTATTTGATCGATCAAACCACGTCCACGCTGCCCGATGCGACGCGTGTGATGCCCACGTTCACCACCGCGGCGGGGCTGACGTTTGAGCGCAACACCACTATTTTCGGCAATGCGTACTCGCAGACCCTGGAGCCGAAAGCCTACTATGTGTACATCCCGTACCGCGATCAAAGCCGCTTGCCCAACTTTGAAAGCGGTGTGCAGGATGTCAACTTCGCGACGATTTTTACCGAAAATCAGTTCAGCGGCCACGATCGCATCAACGACGCCAAGCAGCTGACGCTGGGGGCGAATTCACGCCTGATCCATCCGCAAAGCGGCGTTGAAGTGTTGCGTGCGGGGTTTGCGCAGCGCTATTATTTTCACTCGCAACAAGTCACCGTGCCGGGCGTGGCACCGCGCAGCAATCAGAGTACGCGCTCGGATTTGTTGATGGCGTTAAGCGGCAACATCGCGCCGCGCCTCACCACGGATCTCGGTTGGCAGTACAACACCGACACTCAGCAGACGCAGCGCAGCACCATTGCCGTGCGTTATCAGCCACAGCAGGGTAAACTGCTCAACCTTGCTTACCGCCAGAGCGTTAATGCGTCGATCCGGCAGTGGGACACATCGGGCCAATGGCCCATCGCCGGTAACTGGAAAGCGGTCGGCCGCTGGAATTATTCGGTGCAGGATCGACGCATGCTCGAAGGCGTAGCGGGGATGGAATATGATGGTGGTTGTTTTGTGTTCCGCGTGGTGGCGCATCGACTGTCGACCACCACCAACGCCGCCAATACCTCGATTTTCCTGGAACTGGAATTGAACGGCGTGGCGCGTGTTGGGTCGAACTCGCTGGATTTGTTGCGGCGTAATATATCCGGCTACACCCGTCACGACCCGTATGCCACCGGGCCCAACGAATATTGGGTGCCCGAGCGGTAGTTTTTTTGATCGCCTAACCCGGCGCTGGCCGAATGGTATAAGCATATGTTTTTATTAAATAATATTTTCGATGTTCGATTGCCGTTGAGGGCCGGGCGCTGGACGCTGCTGGCGTTGCTGCTGGCGCCCGTCGCAGCCTTGCCGCAACCCCAGCCTAAGCCGCAGGCGCAAGCGCGCACCATCATCACTATCGATCGCATCGTCGCCGTGGTCAACGATGAAGTCATTACGCACAATCAGCTGCACGAGCGCGTGCGCCGCGCCAGCGAACAGTTGGCGCGCCAGGGCACTCCCGCGCCGGCGCGCCAGGATCTCGAGCGGCAGATGCTCGAACGCATGATCATCGACCGTGTGCTGATGCAAGTGGCCAAGGAGCACGGCTTGCGGGTGGATGACGTGGAACTGGATCGCGCCATCGACCGCATCGCGCAGGAAAACAAAATGGTCACTGCGCAACTGCGCATGGCGCTGGAGAAAGATGGTGTGCCATTCGCCAAGTTTCGCGAGGACATTCGCGGCGAAATCATCACCGCGCGCCTGCGCGAACGCGAGATCAACGACAAGGTGGTGGTTACCGACAGCGAAATCGACAATCTGCTCGCGGCGCCACAGCAGACTGGCGCTAACGATGAATATAATGTCTCGCACATTCTGGTGCGGGTGCCGGAGAATGCGGGGCCGGAGCAAATCCGCGCGCGCCAGACGCGTGCCGAGCAGGCGCTGTCGCAATTAAAAGCCGGCGTGGATTTTCGCCAGGTTGCGGCTGCGTACTCGGAAGCGCCCGATGCACTGCAAGGCGGCGCCATGGGTTGGCGCGACGGCGCACGGCTGCCCACGCTGTTCGCGGATGCGCTGGTGGGCATGAAGCCCGGCGCATTGAGCGACCTTCTGCGCAGCCCCAACGGCTTTCATATCCTGTGGCTCAATGAGCGTCGCGGCGGCGGCCAGCCCGTGGTAATCGTGCAGCAGACGCGTGCGCGTCACATCCTGATCAAGGTCAGCGAAGTGGTGTCCGAAGCCGACGCCCGCAACCGCATGCGCACGCTGAAGGAACGTCTCGACAACAAAGGGGATTTCGCGCAACTGGCGCGCGCCAATTCCGAAGATACCAGCGCAGCCAAGGGCGGTGATTTGGGCTGGCTGTCGGCGGGTGACACCGTGCCGGAATTCGAGCGCGCGATGGACGCGCTGACACCGGGCGCGCTGAGTGAACCTGTGCGTTCGCCGTTTGGCTGGCATTTGATACAAGTGCTCGAACGCCGCTCGTCCGACATGAGCAAAGAGCAGCGCCGTCTCACGGCACGGCAAACCCTGCGCGAGCGCAAAGGCGAAGAAGCGTTTCAGGACTGGGTGCGCCAGGCGCGCGACCGTGCCTACGTTGAAATGCGCCTGGATGAACGCTAGTACGACAGGGGCGAGCGGTGCATGCACCCGCCGCGGTTAGCATGCCGCGCCTGCCGACGATAGCGGTGACTGCCGGCGAGCCGGCCGGTGTGGGGCCGGAAATCTGCGCGGCATTGCGTGACGCCGCACTGCCCGCGCGTATTGTGGTCATCGCCGATCGCACGCTGTTGCGCGCACGCACAGGTTTTGCATGGCCTGATTTCCAGGGCGGCTGCAGCGCTGCGACGGGCGGCGTGAGTGTGTTGCACGTGGCGCTGAGCGCTCCCGCCATCGCCGGAACACTGGATGCCGCCAACAGCCGCTATGTGCTGCGCACTCTGGCTGTAGCGTGCGACGGTTGCAGCGATGGGCTGTTCGATGCCATGACCACGGCGCCGGTGCATAAGGGCGTGATCAACGATGCCGGCGTTGCATTTACCGGCCACACCGAGTTTCTCGCCGCGCGCACCTGCACGCCGCAGGTGGTGATGCTGCTGGTGGGCGGCGGCCTGCGCGTGGCCCTTGCCACCACGCACCTGGCGCTGAAAGACGTTGCCGCGCACATCACGCGCGAGGGCCTTACGCAAACGCTGCGCGTGCTGCACCATGATTTGCGGCAGCATTTCGGTATCGCTGCGCCGCGCATCGCGGTGGCGGGCCTGAATCCGCACGCCGGCGAATCGGGCCACCTCGGACGCGAAGAAATCGAAGTGATCGCGCCGGTCATACACGCACTGCGCAGCGCAGGGATGCAGCTGTCGGACCCTTTGCCGGCCGATACCTTGTTCAACCCCGCTCGTTTAAAGCAGTACGACGCGGTGCTGGCGATGTATCACGATCAGGGCTTGCCGGTGCTTAAATATGCCAGCTTCGGCGCGGGCGTGAATGTAACCCTGGGGTTGCCGATTATTCGCACTTCGGTAGATCACGGCACGGCTTTGGACATCGCAGGCCGCGGCACTGCGGATGCAGGCAGCTTGCTGGCGGCGGTGAGGCTCGCCATCGAATTGGCAAACGCACGCGTCCGTGCCTAACGCATGGGTCATCAACCGCGCAAACGTTTCGGTCAAAATTTTCTTCAAAAACCAGAGGTTATAGAAGATATCCTGCATGTCATAGGCCCTCAACCCGATGACTTGATGGTGGAAATTGGCCCCGGACTGGGGGCACTCACCGCGCCGCTGGCGCGCGCGCTAAAACAATTGCACGTGATCGAACTCGATCGTGATCTGGTCAAAACCTTGCGCGAAAAACATCTCGACAGCAACGTGGTGATCCACGAAGGCGACGCGCTGAAATTTGATTTCACAGTACTGGGTGCGGGTATCCGAGTGGTCGGTAATCTGCCCTACAACATTTCAACGCCGCTGCTGTTTCACCTCGCTGCGCAAATCGGCTGCGTGCGCGACATCCACGTCATGCTGCAAAAAGAAGTGGTGGAGCGCATGGTCGCGGCGCCGGACACGTCTGCCTACGGACGCCTCTCGGTCGCGTTGCAGTACCGATTCGATATGGAAAAAGTCCTGGATGTGGGGCCCGACGCCTTTTATCCGCAACCCAAGGTCAATTCCGCCGTGGTGCGCATGCTGCCGCGCCAGAAAAACGAAGGGCGTGAACCCGTGGCGCGGGACGAAGCGCTATTGGCGCGCATCGTCACCACCGCGTTCTCGCAGCGGCGCAAAACCCTGCGCAATACGCTGCGCAATATTTTAGAGATTGCCGATTATGCAGCGCTGGGCGTCGACCCCGGCGCACGGGCGGAGACGCTGACCGTCAGTGATTTTGTGCGGATGGCGAATTGGGTGTGTGAAAAGCAGAAAACCGTTTAGCCGCCTTTGCGCTGCACGAACTCGATCTTGTAGCCATCCGGGTCTTCCACAAACGCGATCACTGTGGTGCCGTGTTTCATCGGCCCCGGTTCGCGCGTGACTTTGCCGCCACGCTTTTTGACTTCGGCACAGGTTTGGTAAGCGTCGTCCACCTCGATCGCGACATGGCCGTAGCCGTTGCCCATGTCGTAGGCTTTGGTGTCCCAGTTGTGGGTCAACTCCAGCACCGACGTTTTTGATTCGTCGTCGTAACCGACAAAGGTGTTGGTGAAGCGCCCCGACGGGTATTCGGATTGGCGCAGCAGCTTCATGCCCAGCACCTGGGTGTAAAAATCAATCGAGCGTTGCAGATCGCCAACGCGAATCATGGTGTGCAGCATTCTCATGTGCGGTTCTCCGGTTAAATTTCTACCATTTCGAAATCATCTTTGCGTGCGCCGCATTCGGGGCAGGTCCAGTTGATCGGCACATCTTCCCAGCGGGTACCGGGCGCGATGCCTTCATCCGGGATGCCAGCGGCTTCGCTGTAGATGAATCCGCAGATGAGGCACATCCACGCTTTAGATTGTGTTGCCGGGTCAGTCATAAGGGAGGGATAGAGGGTTGGTGAGGGAAAAGCGGTAGAATCAGATTTTAAACGATCTGGCGCAGGCCGACGCAACACGCGCCGCCGCAAATTCAGAATGTCCGAAACCCCGCCCATAGTGCTGGTCTTTTCTGCCACCGATCCCACGGGGGGCGCCGGCATGCAGGCCGACATACTGACGCTGGCCAGCATGGGTTGCCATCCGCTGTCGGTGGTGACGGCGATCACGGTGCAGGACACCATGGGCGTGGAAGATGTATTCGCCATCGACGCCGACTGGATTGTCGATCAGGCGCGCTGCGTGCTCGCGGATATGCCGGTGGCAGCGTTCAAAATCGGCGTCATGGGCAGCGTGGACAACATCTCTGCCATCGCCGAATTGGTGTCGGATTATCCCGATATTCCGTTGATCCTCGATCCAGTGCTGGCTTCGGGCCGCGGCGATGAGCTCGCCAACGACGACATGCTGATCGCGATGCGCGAATTGCTGATTCCCCAGACCACCATCATCACACCCAATAGTCTTGAGGCACGGCGTCTCGCGCTGGATGATCGCGACGAGAATGATGATCCGGGGCTGATTGAATGCGCTAAACGCATAGTCGCCTGCGGCTGCGAATACGTGCTGATCACCGGTACCCACGAAAACACGCAGCAGGTGGTCAACACCTTGTATGGCGAAGCCGGCGTGGTGAGCAGTGAATCGTGGCCGCGCTTGCCCGGACAGTTTCATGGCTCGGGTTGCACGCTGGCCTCCGCTATTGCCGCCACTATCGCCAATGGCCTGCCCATGACCGAGGCGGTGAAAGACGCGCAGGAATACACCTGGCAGACGCTCAAGTCCGCGTTTCGCGCGGGCATGGGCCAGCATATTCCCGACCGCTTGTTCTGGGCGCGCGAGGACGAACACGATGCCGCCGCGGAAGCCGGCAAGCCGGCATCATGAATCCCTTGCACGCCCTGCACGGGCTGTACGCGGTAACCCCGGAGGATGATGACAGCGCCCGGCTGGCAGGCCGCGTGCGTGCGGCGCTGGAAGGCGGCACGCGCTTTGTGCAGTATCGCAACAAAAGCGGCGACGCCGCGTTGCGCCGCTATCAGGCGTCAGCGCTGTGCGGGCTGTGCCAGGCGCACGGCGCGGCACTCATTGTGAATGACGATCTCGAACTCGCGCTGGCGGTGGACGCGCATGGCCTGCATCTGGGCGGCGAAGACGGTTCGATCGCCGCTGCGCGCGCGCGCCTGGGGCCGCACAAGTTGCTGGGGGCCTCGTGTTACCGCAGCCTGGATAACGCTGAACGCGCCCTTGCCGAAGGCGCGGATCACATCGCGTTTGGCAGTTTTTTTGTGTCTACCGTCAAGCCAGGCGCGGTGCGTTCGACGCCTTCGATACTGACCGAAGCCAAACGTAAATTTGGCGTGCCGGTGGTGGCTATCGGCGGCATTACGCATGACAACGCACCTTTAGTGATCAGCGCAGGAGCGGACAGCATTGCGGTGATTACCGCGCTGTTCAACGCACCCGACATCGCGCATGCGGCCCGTGAATTCAACGCGCTGTTTGAGACTCGCCATGAAACACAGCCAAAAATTATTTAACCACGCGCAACTGCTGATTCCCGGCGGCGTCAATTCACCGGTGCGCGCGTTTCGCTCGGTAGGCGGCACGCCGCTGTTTATCCAGCGCGGACGCGGGGCGCAAATTTGGGACGCCGACGGCAACGTGTATGTCGATTATGTCGGCTCCTGGGGGCCGCTGATCGCCGGTCACGCGCATCCGGAAGTGATCAAAGCGGTGCAGCAAGTGGCGGAGCGCGGCTTGTCGTTTGGCGCGCCTACCGAAGCCGAACTCGACATGGCGAGCTTGCTGGTCAAACTGCTGCCGTCACTGGAAATGGTGCGTCTGGTGAGTTCCGGTACCGAGGCTACGATGAGTGCGATACGCGTGGCGCGCGGCTACACCGGCCGCTCGAAAATTGTGAAATTCGAGGGCTGCTATCACGGGCATGCCGATGCGCTGCTGGTGAAAGCAGGCTCGGGCGCGCTCACCTTCGGCCAGCCTTCCTCGGCTGGCGTGCCGCCGGAAACGGCTGCGCACACGCTGGTGCTGGATTTCAATGATGAGGCTACGCTCGCCGCCGCATTCGCGCGCGAGGGCGACGAAATCGCCGCAGTGATAGTCGAGCCGGTGATGGGTAACGCCAATTTGATTGCGCCCAAGCCCGGGTTTTTGCAGTTGCTGCGCGCGTTGTGCAGCCAGCACGGGGCGCTGTTGATTTTCGACGAAGTGATGACGGGGTTCCGAGTGGCGCTGGGCGGCGCGCAAGCGCTGTATGGCATCCAACCCGACATCACCACGCTCGGCAAAGTGATCGGTGGCGGCATGCCGCTCGGTGCGTTCGGCGGGCGGCGCGATATCATGCAATGTGTGGCGCCGCTGGGACCGGTGTATCAAGCAGGAACTCTGTCGGGCAATCCGGTGGCGGTGGCAGCCGGCCTTGCCACCTTGCGCCTGGTACAAACCCCCGGCTTTTACGACAAACTCTCGGCTACCGCGTTGGCATTGTGCCAGGGACTAAGCGCAGCCGCTGCCGCACATCAAATCGCTTTTTGCGCACAGCACGTGGGCGGCATGTTTGGCTTGTATTTCCGCGCCTCGGCGCCGCAGACTTACGCCGAAGTGATGACCTGCGACAAACAGCGTTTCAACCAGTTTTTTCACAGCATGCTGGCGCAAGGCGTGTATCTCGCGCCGTCGGCTTATGAAGCGGGATTTGTGTCCTCTGCCCACACCACGGCGGATATCAGCAAAACCGTGGCGGCAGCGGATAAGGCGTTTGCTGCGCTATAAACTTAGCGCAGCCCGGCAATGTATTCCGCAACCGCAGCGGTCTCGCGATCCGACAGTTTTCCCGCCACTGTGCGCATCATGGCGTTGGGATCATTCTTGCGCTCGCCCGAGCGGAAGGCTTTTAATTGCGCCGCAGTGTATTCGGCATGCTGACCGGCCACCCGCGGATATTGCGCCGGCAGGCCAGCGCCGTTGGGTGAGTGGCACGAGGCGCAAGCGGCCACACTCTTGGCGGCTATGCCACCGCGATAAATCAACTGGCCCTGCTTGACGAGTTCGGCATCGCGCGCGGCGCGCGGGCGCGGGGTTTGGCTGGCGTAATAGGCAGCAACATTTTTCATGTCGCCATCACTCAGGCCGGCAACAATTCCAGCCATAATGGGGTTGTTGCGCTCAGCGGGTTTGCCGTCCTTGGGCTTAAAGTTGCTCATTTGCTTATAGAGGTACTCGGGGTGCTGCCCGGCGAGGCTGGGATTGACCGGCAACGGGCTGTTGCCATCGGGGCCGTGGCAGGCGGCGCACACTTTTCCGGCGATTTCCTGGCCCTTGGCGGCGTCGCCCTTGATAACGTATTGCGCAGGCGCGGCACACGTAAAAAACGCGGCGACAGTCGCCAACATCAGGCGGAATTTCATGTGTGCTCCGGAATAATGGTGCAGGGTAAAGTAGCCCTGTATTGTATAGTACGCCGCTTACACCGCGCCAGATTAAGGTGCATTTACAACAACCTATGACTCCAACACTCGTCGAATACCTGGCTTCCGCGCACAAGATGGAAGAGATGCTGCCCGACACTGGACGCGAAGTGGCGTTCGTCGGCCGCTCCAACGCCGGGAAATCCAGCGCCATCAATGCGCTGGCCCATCGTCACCGTCTGGCGTTCGTGAGCAAGACGCCGGGACGCACGCAGACGATTAATTTTTTCGGCGTGGGCAAAAACCAGCGCTGGGTGGATTTGCCGGGTTATGGTTTTGCCAAAGTTTCCAAGACCGAGCGCGCCTACTGGGGTGAGTTAATAAGCGCTTACCTATCAACTCGTAACGCATTGATAGGATTGATATTATTATCGGATTCTCGCCACGGTATTAAACCACTGGACGAACAACTGATGCGTTGGTTTGCACCCACCGGCCGCCCGTTACACGTGCTGCTGACCAAAAGTGACAAGTTGTCGCAGAGCGCTTGTGCAACTGCGCTGCGCGATACGCAAGCGTTACTCACCCGGCGTTATCCCGCTTCCAACTGCACGGTGCAGCTTTTTTCCGCCACCACGAATAAGGGCGTCGCGCAGGCGAATTCCTTGCTCGCGCAATGGCTCGCAACGCCTGCCGACCGTACAGAAAAAGCCCCCGGTAAAGGGGAGTAAACCGGGGGCCAAAAAGCCTTAATTGGATTAAGGCGCCCGCCCAGGGAGGTGAAGCGGGAGACGAGAAACACCGTCTATTTCTAGGACGTCTATAATCGCTGAGAGTTCCCAAGCAATTCCTAAATTATTTTCTTTCTGAAATCATAAGCTTATGAGCAAGCAACCTGTGCTTACCACGATGGGCGCCTACCCGCAGCGACGCATGCGTCGTATGCGCCGCGATGATTTTTCCCGCCGCCTGATGCGCGAACACCGTTTAACCGTGGACAATCTGATATACCCGGTGTTCATCATCGAGGGCAAAAATCGAACGCAGCAAATAGACTCCATGCCGGGCGTCGAACGCTACACCGTGGATAAACTGCTGTCGCGCGCGGCGCAGTGCGTGGACCTTGGCATTCCGGCGATGGCGCTGTTTCCCGCGGTGGAGCCTAGCCTTAAAACCGCCGATGGCCGCGAAGCGGTGAATCCCAAAGGCCTGGTGCCGCGCGCGGTGGCGGCGCTGAAAAAACAGTTTCCACAACTGGGTGTGATCACCGACGCCGCGCTTGACCCTTACACCACGCACGGCCACGACGGCGTGCTCGACCGCAGCGGGTACGTGCTCAACGACAAAACCGTGCGTGTGCTGCAGCAGCAGGCGCTGGTATGTGCGGGCGCGGGCGTGGATATCGTCGCGCCTTCGGACATGATGGACGGCCGGGTCGGCGCCATCCGCGCGGCGCTGGACGGCAAAGGCTACATCCACACCCGCATACTGTCGTACGCCGCGAAATATGCGTCGGGCTTTTACGGCCCATTTCGCGACGCCGTGGGCTCATCCAAAACCCTGGGCGGCGGCAACAAATACACCTACCAGATGGACCCGGCCAACA
>CAMDRT010000059.1 GCA_945906815.1 Bordetella parapertussis | reverse complement strand
CAGATGTCGGGGCTGGAGGTGGCCCGCGCAGTCAGGGCCATCCGCCCCGAACTGCCGGTGGCGGTGACCTCGGGATTCATCGACGAGACGCTACGCAGCGAGGCGGCAGCGGCGGGAGTGCGCGAGCTGATCTTCAAGGCCGAATCGGTGGAGGAGCTGTGCGAGGCCGTGCAGCGGCTGGTGGAAGGCGTGAGGGGTGGAGCGGGTGCATAAGTGAGCGAGTGAACAAGTGAACGGGTGAACGAGTAACCCCGCACGGTGCTTCGTCCGCCTTGGGGCTGAGGGTTGCGGTGAGGGGGCTTCACCCGCTCACCCACTCACCCGTTCACTTGTTCACTTGTTCACTTGTTCACCCGTTCACCCGTTCACCCGTTCACTTCGTGAACGTGAACGTGAACGTGCGTGGTGATGCGGTCGATTTGCGCCAGGTCTTCCTGCGTGAGTTCCCAAGCGGCGGCTTTGACATTGGCTTCGAGTTGTTGCGCTTGGGTCGCACCGGCGATGATGCAGGCCACTACCGGCTGTGCGGCCAGCCAACTGAAGGCCAGTTCCAGCAGCGTGTGGTTGCGTTGTTTGCAGAAGGCCTCCAGTTTTTCCACGCGCGTCCAGTTGGCATCGGTCATGTACATGTCTTGGTAGCGCTTGCCCCGGGTGAGGCGTGCATCTTCAGGCAGGGCTGCGCCGCGCTGGTATTTGCCGGTGAGAAAGCCGCTGGCGAGCGGATAGTACGGCAGTAATGTCACGCCCTGCGCCTGCAGCGCGGGGATCAGTTCGCGTTCCGGCTCGCGTGCGAGCAGACTGTATTCGACTTCGCAGGTGGTCAGCGGCTGGTAGCCGTGGTGCTTTGCGGTCCATTGCATATCGACCAGCCGCCATGCGGCGATGGATGAAATACCCCAGTAGCGAATCTTGCCCTGCTGGATCAGCGCATCGAGCGCACGCAGGGTTTCTTCGAGCGGCGTAGCCGGATCGTAGCGATGCAACTGGTAGATATCAATCCAATCGGTTTTGAGGCGCTTGAGACTCGCTTCGACCGCGGTCATGATGTAGCGCCGCGACGCGCCGCTCATGGTGCCGGAATCATCCATCGGGTTGCCAAACTTCGATGCGATAACAATGTCCTGGCGACGGCTGCCGAGACATTGACCCAGGCAGGTTTCGGAGCCGCCTTGGTGGCCGTACACATCAGCGGTATCGAAAAACGTGATGCCCAGGTCCAGCGCTTTGTGTATCACCAGGCGCGCAGCGTCAGCGTCGATGCGCAGACCAAAGTTATTGCAGCCTAGTCCCACGGTGGAGACGGTAAGCGGCGTTGTTCCGAATGTACGTTGTTTCATCAGCTATTCTCCGGCTTGCACGCTGGCAGCACCGCGCACGTAACGCATATCCACATGCGCGCGCGTTAATTGCGCTATGCGGGTAACCCCCACCAGCGCCAGCACGCGATCGATCTCATCGCGATAGATTTGCAGCGCGCGTGCAGCGCCTGCCTCGCCTGCGGCGGCGGTGCCATGCAGCGGTGCGCGCCCCAGCATTACCGCGTTGGCGCCCAGCGCCAGCGCTTTGATCACATCAGAGCCACGGCGAAATCCGCTGTCGACGATGACGGTGATGCGTTTGCCCACGGCATCGACCACGCGCGGCAGCGTCAGGATCGGCACCGGCGCTGCGTCCAGCACGCGGCCGCCGTGGTTGGAAATCACCACCGCATCGGCACCGCAGTCCGCCGCCAGCACGGCGTCGTGCGCATGCTGTATGCCCTTGATGATCAATTTATGCGGCCACAGTTTGCGCAATTCGCGCACATCATCCCAGGTGATGCTGGCGTTGGATGCGGTGGAGCGGCCCATCGGCAAGGCGGTGATTTTGGTCTGGGTTTGCGGCGGGAAATTCTGATAACGCGGCGTGCCGGTGGTGAGCATGTAGCGCGCCCACACACCGAACAGCCAGCGCGGATGCGTCAGCACGTCCAGCGTGTTGCGGCGGGTGAATTTAAAAGGAATGGTCATGCCATTGCGCAGGTTGTATTCGCGCCCCGGCGCCACCGGCGTATCCACGGTAAACACCAGCGCTTCGAAACCGGCTGCTTGGGCACGTGCGATCACCTGATGCGACAGCTTGCGATCCGGCCACATGTAAAACTGGAACCACAGATTGCCGCCGGCCTCTTGCGCCACACGTTCCAGTCGGGTCATCGAGCCCAGTGCCAGCGTGAACGGCACGCCATGTGTTCTGGCGGCGCGCGCCAACGCGATTTCGCCCTCGTACCAGGCGAGGCCGGTGGAGCCGGTGGGCGCCACAATCACCGGCATTTTCTGCGGCTTGCCCAACAGCGTGATGTCCTGACTGCGCGCGGTGACGTCGATCAGCACGCGCGGGCTCAACTTGATGCTTTCGAGTGCTATACGATTCTCGCGCATCGCGACTTCATCGTCGTTGCCGCGATCCATGAATTCGAACAGCCCTTTGGGCAGCCGGCGTCGCGCCGCGTCGCGTAGGTCGGCGGTGTTGTAATAGCCCAGGGTGTCGTCATGCATGGTGTCGGTAGGCTGCTGGTAGAGGCAGGCATTGTCCACCATTGCCGCGCCACTGCACATGGTCAGCCGCGCACGGCGTGGACGACATTTGCTGCTAACATTCCCCCACCACAATTACCGGTGCAATCATGTCGCCAGCATCGCCACATCACGAGAGATCCAAGCAGGACGTTGCTGCCTTACCGCAGCTGGTGACCGAGGAATTCATGCTGCCGGCGGTGGACCCTGGCATTGAGATTTACGTGCGCAACAAACGCTTGCACAGCCTGCGCGACTTTAACCCCGGCAATATTGTGTTGTTCGTGCATGGCGCGACCACGCCGTGCGAGACCGGTTTTGATCTCAGCCTCGATGGCGTGTCGTGGATGGAGACTATCGCCCGCCACGGCTACGACACCTACTTTGTCAACGTGCGCGGCTACGGCCGCTCCACGCGTCCACCGGAAATGGAACAGCCGCCGCAGAATAATAGCCCGTTGGTGCGCACCGAGGTTGCCGCCGCGGACGTCGGGGCTGCGGTGGATTTCATCCGCCAGCGGCGGGGGGTGGCGAAAATCAATCTGATCGGTCACTCGTGGGGCACGCGCATCATGTCGCTGTACACCATCGGCAACAACCACAAGGTGAACAAGCTGGTGTTATTTGCGCCGGGCTGGTTGCGCAACAGCCCATCGCTGACCGATCCTGGCGGCACGCTCGGCGCGTATCGCGTGGTGGATCTGGCGGCGGTGATACAGCGCCGCAACAGCGGGTTACCCGAGGGTATGAAACACAGCGCGCTGATGCCCGAAGCGTGGTTTGACGCCTGGGCCGAAGCGGCGTTTGCCAGCGACCCTTGGGGCAATCAGCAGAACCCCAAAGTGCTGCGCGCGCCGACCGGTTCGCAAGCCGACACGCGCGATTACTGGAGCGTGGGCAAGGCGCAATATGATCCGGCGGGGATACGCGTGCCGACGTTGCTGATACTTGCGGAATGGGATGCCGATACCCCCCCGTACATGGCGCAGGCGCTGTTCCCGAAGCTGGTGCATGCGCCGCACAAGCGGCTAGTGATTATCGGCGAGGGCACGCATATCGTGTTTACCGAGAAAAACCGCATGCATCTGTTTCGTCAGGTACAGGCGTTTCTGGATGAGCAGTTTTAAGTGATGCAGGTGTGACGATGTCGAGCGCCATGGTATATTCATTTTCCGGTTTTTGGGAGATCAACAATGGCGCAAGAAGATAACGCGGCTGTGAAGAAGACGCCCTTCAGCGGTTATTACAATCGCCCGCCTCAGGGCGAAGATACCTTGTTGACCCATGTGGGCCCGGGCACGCCCTGCGGCGAATACCTGCGCCGCTATTGGCATCCTTTCCTGCTGTCATCCGAACTCGGCGAACTGCCAGTGGCGGTGCGCCTGCTGGGCGAAGACCTGGTGGTGTTTCGCGACCACAGCGGATGCCTTGGCCTGTTGCACAAGCACTGCGTGCATCGCGGCGTTTCGCTGGAGTTCGGCATCATCGCCGAGCACGGCATACGCTGCTGTTATCACGGCTGGCATTTTGACTGCGACGGCACCATACTCGATACGCCGGCCGAGCCGGACAGCAGCCGCATCAAAAACAATTTTTGCCAGGGCGCTTATCCGGTGCGCGAGGAGCACGGCCTCATCTTTGCCTACATGGGGCCGCCCGCAGCGACGCCGGATTTTCCGTACTACGATTCGTTCGCACGTGCCGACCTGGTGGTTGCGCCGTTCAGAATGCCGTTGCCGTGCAACTGGTTGCAGATCGTTGAAAACGCGGCTGACCCCATCCACAACGCGTATTTGCACGCCATCATGAGCGCCAGCGGCAATCAGTTTTCCGCGCCGTTCAAGGTGCCGCCAGCGCTGGATTTCGTAGAGACGCCGTTGGGTTTTTTGTCGATGGCCACGCGCAAGATTGGTGATTTTGTTTTTCTACGCGCCGGTGAGTTGATGTTGCCGAATGTCGCGCAGTTCCCTGCGGGTAATAACACCGTCGAGCAAGAATCGGTGCGGGCGTTCAGCTCGACCACGCGCTGGGCGGTGCCGGTCGACGATAACCACTCGTTTTATATCGGCGCCTCGCACTGGGACGCGCATGGCACTACACGCAGCACCAATCTGGATGATTATGGTGTCGGCAAAATGCCGCTGATCGGCCAGACCGCTGAACGCCCGTATCACGAACGCCAGATCGAGCCGGGCGACTATGATGCGATGGTCAGCCCCGGCGCCATCGTCAATCGCAAGGCGGAGCACCTGGGCACCACCGATCGCGGCGTGGTGATGATCCGGCGCATGCTGACCAACGCCATACACGCTACCGGCGAGGGCAAAGTACCCGCCTTGCCACGGCTACCCGCGGGCGAGGCGCCGGTGCGTACCTACGCGCATGAAACGGTATTGCGCCTGCCCGTGGCCACGGGCCTTGCGCAGCATAAGGCGCTGACGGAATTTGGCCGTCTGGCGGCCAGGGTATTCATCGACATGGACGATATTCCAGCCGAGCGGCGGGATGAGGTGGCGCGGGCGCGCATAGCAAAAATTCTAGGCGAGGCCTGTGCCGCCCAGCAGCCGGTGCAGGTGTAATACGCATGGCCGATTCCCGCTTCATTACACTCGAAGCGCTAAGCGCGCGCAGCCGTTTGGCGAGCGACGTAGTGATCGCCGGCGAGCTGGGCTTTGTCTCCGGTGTGCGCGCAGTAGACCTCCACAACGAGCGCGTGCCGCTACCGGAAAAAGTAGAGGCGCAGACTGAAAAGATTTTCAGCAACCTCGATGTGCTACTGCAGGCGGCCGCGCTGGAGCGCCGGCACGTCGTGGCGGTTCGTGTATATCTCATTGATTTCGAACGATTATTTGAGCGCATGAATGCAGCGTATTTGCGCGGCATAGGCGTCGCGCCGCTGCCCGCGCGCAGCTGCGTCGGCGTTACCCAGTTGACGCGGGGCGCGCAGGTGGAAATGGATTTTGTAGTGCGCACCACGGCCTAAGCGGTATTGCGAGACATCACGCGTGTCACCCGCAGCATGAACGGACCGACTCTGGCAATGCGGGTCCAGTCGGTAACGTATGAAGCCGAACGCATCCATAGCTACGAGCTGCGAGCGCTGGCGGGCGGCGACCTGCCACCGTTCACCGCGGGCGCCCACATCGATCTGCAGCTGGACTATGGCGCGACGCGCAGCTACTCGCTGGTTAACCCGCAAGGCGAACGCCACCGCTATGTCATCGCGGTCGCGCTGGACGTAGCGAGCACGGGTGGCTCGCGTTACATACACCAGCGGGTGGGTGCGGGTGACACGCTTACCATCACGCCGCCGCAAAACAATTTCGCACTGGTCGAAGACGCGAAGCATACGGTGCTGATTGCGGGTGGCATCGGCATCACCCCCATCTGGAGCATGGTGCAGCGGCTCGCTGCACTGGGGCGCTCATGGGAATTGCACTACAGCGCGCGCACGCACGCGGCGGCGGCGTTTTTGCAACCGATCGCGGCATTGCGCGAGGTGCATGCGCATCCGGTGGTGTTGAACTTTGACTGCGAACCCGGAGGCAGGCCGCTGGATTTGGCGGCCATTACCGGCCATGCCGCTGAGGACGCCCACCTCTATTGCTGCGGTCCCAGCGGGATGCTCGAAGCCTTCGAGCGCGCCACCCAGCATCGTGCGCGCGAGCGCGTCCACGTCGAATACTTTGCGGCGAAGCAAGCAGCCGCCAGGGGCGGCGGTTTTAGCGTTATCCTTGCCCGCTCCAAGGTGCAGGTCTTTGTGGCAGAGAGCATGACCATACTCGATGCCTTGCGCGCCGCGGGTCTTGATCCACCTTGTTCATGCATCGAGGGCGTATGCGGTAGCTGTGAAATGCGTGTGCTGGAGGGCATACCCGATCATCGCGATAGTGTGTTGAGCGATGCCGAGCGCGCATCCAACAAGAGCATGATGATATGCTGTTCGGGTGCAAAAACTGAAACGCTGGTGTTGGATGGGTAAGCATTGCGTTGATGATACGGATACGGATACGTACACAGGGAGAGTGCTTTGAAACACCGCAGTTTGCAGATTGAATTTGCATGGGCGCTGATGTGCGCCGCACTGGCGCCAGCGCTGGTGTGCGCCCAGCCTTATCCCAGCCGCCCCATGCGGCTGATCGTGCCGTCTTCGCCGGGCGGGTCTCCCGATATCAGCTCACGCCTGTTCGCGCAGGAAATCGGCCGCCAGATGGGGCAGCAACTGGTGGTGGACAATCGTTCGGGCGCAGGCGGCGTCATCGGCTTCGAAATGGTGGCCAAAGCGCCGCCCGATGGTTACACGCTGGGCTATGCCACGTTCGCGCTGTCGACGCTACCCAGCCTGCTGTCGAATTTGCGTTATGACGCCACCCGCGATTTACAAATGGTGATGCACATCAACTCCACCCCCAATGTGCTGGCGGTGTTTCCGGGCCTGCCGGTGAAATCCGTTGAGGAACTGCTCGCGCATGCGCGCAAGAACCCCGGCACGCTGCATTTTGGATCGAGCGGCAGTGGCACCAGTTTGCATCTGGGCGGGGAGTTGCTGATGTCATTGACCGGGGTCAACCTGGTGCATGTGGCGTACAAGGGCGTCGACCAGGCGGTGGTGGCGTTGATCAGCGGCGAATCCAAGGTGCTCATGCACAACAGCACACCCATGCTCCCGCACGTGAAAGCAGGGCGTGTGCGCGGCCTTGCGGTCACCACCTCCAAACGTGTGGCTGCCTTGCCCGATCTGCCAACGGTTGCCGAAGCCGGCGTTCCGGGCTTCGAGATTTCGCCGTGGGGCGGCATCATGGCGCCGCAGGGCATCCCCAAAGAGGTACTCGCCCGCTTAAATACCGAGTTCAACATTGCGCTTAAATCGAAACCGCTGCAGGACACCTATGCGGCGGCAGGCGTTATATCCGTCGGTGGCACGCCGCAGCAATTCACCGAGTTCGTGCGCAAGGAAACCGAGAAGTGGGGCACGCTGATCCGGCGTCTGGGGTTAAAGGGATAAGGGGATAAGGGGATAAGCAGGGGATAAACAGAGGAGAATGCAATGACCGCCTATTTTATGGTGCGCGCGCAGGTTGTGGATCCGGCTGTGAAGGAAGACTTCGACCGCTGGTACCAGGTCGAGCACCTGCCGGATGCGCTCAAGGCATTCAACGCGCGGCGCGCATGGCGCGGCTGGAGCGCGGTGGATGCGTCCGTGCACCACGCCTACTATGAATTTGATGACAGGGCGCAAGTGCAGGCGCTTCAGGGTTCCGCTGCGCTGCAGCGTCTGGTGGCGGAGTTCGACCGCAGGTGGGGTGACCAGGTCACGCGCAGCCGCGACATAGTGGAGGTGCTCCAGACTATTGCCGCGCCGTGAACTACTTTGGCGTAGGGATGATCGTGCCTGCCGGCTTTACAGGCAAAACTTGAGGGAGGATGCCATGGTGCGAGCGTTGACTGCAGGCATTGCGTGCGTTGCGGTGTTGATCCCACTGCAACGGGCGGCTGCCGCCGACAAAGCCGGCCACTATCCGCTGCGTCCTGTGCGTCTGATTATTGCGCAAACACCCGGTTCATCGATCGATACCATGGGGCGCGTGGTGGCAGCGAAAATGAGCGAGTTGCTGCGCGAACAATTGGTGGTAGACAATCGTACGGGGGCCGGCGGCACGATCGGCGGCGGCATCGTAGCCCATGCTGAGCCGGACGGCTACACGCTGTTGATCGCGGCTTTGGCCTCACAAGTCATCGGCCCGCAGCTTTATAAATCGCTAGTCAACTACGATCCGTTTCGCGCTTTCGCACCGCTATCGATGTTTGCAGTAACGCAGAATATTCTGGCCGTGTATCCGCAAACACCGCTACACAGTGTGAAGGACTTGATCAGCTACGCCAAAGCCCATCCCGGCAAATTGAACTGGGCCAATGCCGGTTCCGGATTTCAAAGTCATCTCGCAGGCGTGTTATTCACGCATCTGGCGAATATCGAGGTATTGCATGTGCCGTACAAGGGCGCGGGCGCATCGCTTACCGCCGTGGTGGGGGGAGAGTCTGTGGTGACCATCGTGCCGGCACCGTCGGTGGTGGGCCATTTAAGTTCGGGACGATTGCGTGCTATCGCGATGGGCGGCGAAAAGCGTTCGCCGTTATTTCCTACTATACCCACGGTGATTGAATCCGGCGTGCCGGGCTATGTGTCAGACGGCTGGGGCGGATTGATGGCGCCGGTTAAAACGCCACAGCCGATTCGCGACCAGCTCTACCACGCGCTGGTTAAAACCATGGCGGATGCGGCAACCCACGCCACCATGATCAAGCTCGGTGCGGAGCCCATGGCGAACACGCCGGCGGAATTTGCTGCCGTCATCCAACGCGACTGGAAATCATTCGGCGACGCCATACGCGTGTCCGGCATCAAACCTAACTAGTGTAGTGCTTCGCAATTCATGAGATATACCCTCCCCTTCAAGGGCAAGGGCACACTTGAAGCGGAGCAGAGGGCTAGGGTGGGGATGGGTGGCATTCGAGCGACATTACCCCATCCCCCTCCCAGATGCCCCCTCGCTACGCTCTCCCCCTTGAAAGGGGAGGAGTTTCTCTGGTGCCGAGCCGTTGCATAAGTGCCGCATAGAGTGAAGCACTACGCTATTACACGATTTTTTGCGGGATGTGAAGGAAATGGAATCATGAGCGTACTGATCGTGCGGGTGGGGGAGAGCATCGAGGCGAGTCTTGCGCGCTTTGGCGATGCGTTAAAAACGGCCAAGGCGGGTCGTGTGGTGAAGCCGTATGCCGGCATCGGCTTTCGTTCGATGGCGCAATTCGGCGCAGTGTTCACGCCCAAGCGCTGGGAACTGGTGGAAGCCCTGAAATCATCCGGACCGCTGACGATCTACGCGCTCGCCAAGCGGCTCGGCCGGCACTACCGCAATGTGCATAAGGACGTGACGGCGCTGATGCATTGGACCGTGGTCGAAAAAAACGATGCCGGACTGGTGTTTGTGCCGTGGAGCGAAATCGATGTGCGCTGGCCACTGCTTAAACGCGCAGCGTGATTGACCGTGCCTGACCGATTCCGGGATAATCGCCCGCAGCGTCGAAGCTGCCCGCAATCCTCACGCGTGACCCGCGCAACTCCCGAATTTCATGAGCCCACCACTACCCACGCTGATCAGCGAAGATTATCGCCGCATGCAGCAAGAGCTGCACCAGAACCCGAACTACGGGGTGGCGTCGGTTGAGTATGCGCCGCTGGTGGCGCAGGTCATGGATGCGGTGGGCGCCACCGAGCTGCTGGATTACGGCGCGGGCAAAGGCCGACTCGGCGCCACGCTCAGAGAGCACGCGCAACGGCCGCTGACGATACACCACTATGACCCGGCAATTCCGGCGTGGAACGCACCCGCGCAAGCATGCCGTTTTGTGGCGTGCATCGACGTGCTGGAGCATATCGAGCCGCAGTTGATCGACAATGTATTGGATGATTTGCAGCGTGTCACGCAAGGCGTCGGCGTGTTTACCGTGCATACCGGCGCGGCGGCGAAAGTGCTGTCGGATGGGCGCAATGCGCATCTGATTCAGCAACCGGCGAGCTGGTGGCTGCCAAAGTTCCTGGCGCGTTTTGAACTGGTGCAGTTCAGCCGTATGCCGCAGGGATTTTGGCTGTCAGTTGAACACCGGCCCCTTTGAAAACGTTTTTGATTTTTTGACAACCGAAAGAAATGCCATGAACTACGCCATAGATTTCCCCGGCATCACCACCCTGCCGGTAGCCGAAAGCCATCAGGCTTTCCCGGTGGGCCGCATTTACTGCGTGGGGCGCAACTACGCCGAGCACGCCAAGGAAATGGGCCACGACCCCGAGCGCGAGCCGCCGTTTTTTTTCATGAAACCGGCGGACGCGATTGTGATGAACGGCGCGGCCATCGCCTATCCGGCAATCACCAAGGACTTGCATCACGAAATCGAAATGACCGTCGCCATCGGCATCGGCGGCAAGGATATTGCGGTCGAAAACGCGCTCGACCATGTGTTCGGCTACGGTGTCGGCCTCGACATGACACGCCGCGACGTGCAAGGCGAAGCTAAAAAAATGGGGCGACCGTGGGAAATGGGCAAGGCGTTCGACGATTCCGCGCCCTGCACTGCGCTCAAGACCGTGGCGATGGTGGGGCATCCGGCGAAAGGCGCGATCTGGCTCAAGGTGAACGGCGTGGTCAAACAAAAAGGCGATTTGTCCGAGCTGATCTGGAATATTCCCGAGACCATTTCGTATCTGTCGAAAATGATCACCCTGCGCCCCGGCGATCTCATCATGTCGGGCACGCCGGCAGGCGTGGGGCCGGTGCAGCGCGGTGATCAATTGGAAGGTTTTGTCGAGGGTGTGGGCAGCTTGACGGTGAGCTACACCCAATAACCCGTAACCATCAAGGGGGGGCGCTATGCGCAAAATCAAGCTCGGCAATGACGGCCCGCAAGTCTCGGCGATGGGCCTGGGCTGCATGGGCATGTCGATCAGTTACGGTGTACCCAACGATGCGGAGTCGATCGCGACCATACATCGTGCGCTGGATCTTGGGGTTAATCTGATCGTAACCTCCGATGCCTACGGCAGTGGCGTGAACGAAGCCTTGGTGGGCCGCGCGGTGAAGGGCAAGCGCGACCAAGTGTTGATCGCCACCAAATTCGGCAACCTCGCGCTGGGCGCGCGTGGCGGCAGTGACGGCGCGCCTGCGCTGACCGGCGGCCATCCCGATTATGTGCATCAGGCGTGCGAAAAAAGTCTGCGCATGCTCGGCGTCGAAGTGATCGACATCTACGGCTTGCATCGTGTCGATGCCACGGTGCCGATTGAAGATACCGTGGGTGCGATGAAACGCCTGGTCGAGCAAGGCAAAGTGCGTTATCTGCAACTGTCCGAGGCCGGGCCGGACACCCTGCGGCGCGCCTGCAAAGTGCATCCTATAGCCGCGCTTGAAACCGAGTATTCGCTGTGGAGCCGCGATGTCGAGCACGACATACTTGCAAGCTGTCGCGAGTTGGGCGTGAGCTTGATGGCGTACGCACCCCTCGGTCGCGGCTTTTTGACCGCGACCCTGAAAACGCTGGATGCGCTGCTGCCTTCAGACCGGCGTCGCGATCATCCGCGCTTCGCTGCTGAAAATATAAATAAAAATAGTAACTTACTAAAACCCATCGAAGATATTGCCGCGGCACATCGCTGCACACCGGCGCACATCGCGCTGGCGTGGTTGCTGGCACAGGGTAAACCCGGCAGCGACATTGTGCCCATACCCGGCACCAAGCGCCGCAGTTTCCTCGAACAAAATTGCGCCGCGCTTGATGTCACCCTGAGTGCCGATGAAATCCGGCGGTTGAGTGACGCGTTTCCACTTAACGTGACCGCAGGCACGCGTTATCCCGAAAAACAATTGAAGGCGCTGGGCATTTAGAACCGGGCAGTTTGCGAACTGCCTGCTCTCCAGCCGCTCGTGTTGCGGTCCGCCGCTTATGGCCCGGACCCTAGTCGCACACTGAGCACCGCTATTACCTCGAAGCGGGAATAGCGGCGCTTTTTCCCTGCTGTTCCTTCCGTGGTGCGACTCTGCCGTATCCCAGGGCTTGAATAGCGCCCTCCTTTCCGCGCTATCTTTTCCGTAGCCGCTGTCATGCGGGTGCTAATGTGACTGCCATTGCTAGAGGATCCTGATTTTTGAACGGGAACTTCTAAATTTACAGGAGACACACCATGATCGAATTACTGGAACGCTATAAGTCGCGGTATACCGAGTCACAGGACGAGGAGATGTCTATCGAGGATTATCTGGACCTGTGCAAGCGCGATGCTGGCGCCTATTCCAGCGCTGCGGAACGCATGCTGGCGGCCATCGGTGAACCGGAGACGGTAGATACGCGCAACGATCCTCGCCTGTCGCGCATTTTTTCCAACCGCGTGATCAAACGCTATCCCGCCTTCGCCGAGTTTTACGGCATGGAAGACGTGATTGCGCAGATCGTCGCCTTCTTCAAGCACGCGGCGCAAGGGCTGGAGGAGCGCAAGCAGGTGCTGTATCTGCTGGGGCCGGTGGGCGGCGGCAAGTCTTCTATTGCCGAGCGACTCAAGCAATTGATGGAAGCCAGGCCGATCTATGCGCTCAAAGGTTCGCCGATCAATGAGTCTCCCTTGGGCTTGTTCGCTCCCGCGCAGTACGGGGCAGTGCTGGAATCGGAATATGGCATCCCGCGGCGCTATCTCAGCGGCATCATGTCACCCTGGGCACTGAAGCGGCTGACGGAATTCGGCGGTGATATTTCGCAGTTTCGCGTGGCGCGGGTGCAGCCGTCGGTGCTCAGGCAAATTGCGATTTCCAAGACCGAGCCCGGCGACGAGAACAACCAAGATATCAGTTCGCTGGTAGGCAAGGTCGATATCCGCAAGCTTGACCAGTATTCGCAGAACGATGCGGATGCCTACAGCTATTCTGGCGGGCTGTGCCTCGCCAACCAGGGCTTGCTGGAATTTGTCGAGATGTTCAAAGCGCCGATCAAGATGTTGCATCCGCTGCTTACCGCCACCCAGGAAGGAAATTTCAAGGGCACGGAGGGCATTTCTGCGATTCCGTTCAACGGCGTCATACTCGCGCATTCCAATGAATCGGAGTGGCAGAGCTTTCGCAACAACAAGCACAACGAGGCGTTCCTCGATCGCATCTACATCGTCAAGGTGCCGTACTGCCTACAGTTGAGCGAGGAGGTCAAGATTTACGCCAAGCTGTTGACCAACAGTTCGCTCGCCAGCGCCTCGTGTGCGCCGGGCACGCTGGAGATGATGGCGCAATTTTCTGTGCTGTCGCGCCTGAACGTACCCGAGAATTCCAGTATTTACTCCAAGATGCGCGTCTACGACGGCGAGAGCCTCAAAGACGTGGATCCCAAGGCCAAGGCCTACCAGGAGTACCGCGACTACGCCGGCAGCGACGAGGGCATGAACGGTGTGTCGACCCGTTTCGCCTACAAGATCCTGTCGTCGGTATTCAACTACGATCAAACCGAGGTGGCCGCCAACCCGGTGCACCTGATGTACGTGCTCGAACAGCGCATCGCGCGCGAAGACTTGCCCGAGGAAATGCAGCGCCGCTACCTGGATTTCATCAAAGGCTGGCTGGCGCCACGCTACGCCGAATTTATCGGCAAGGAAATTCAAACCGCCTACCTGGAGTCCTATGCCGAGTATGGGCAGAACATCTTCGACCGTTACGTCACCTACGCCGATTGCTGGATTCAGGACGAGGATTTTCGCGATCCAGAGACGGGTGAGTGCTTCGATCGGGCTGCACTCAATATCGAACTGGAAAAAATCGAGAAGCCTGCGGGAATCGCTAACCCCAAGGACTACCGCAATGAGATCGTCAATTTCGTGTTGCGCGCCCGCGCCAATCATGGCGGCCGCAATCCGACCTGGAATAGCTACGAAAAATTGCGTGAGGTGATCGAGAAAAAGATGTTTTCCAACACCGAGAATCTGCTGCCGGTGATATCGTTTAACGCCAAAGCCTCGGCCGAAGACAGTCGCAAGCACCAGAATTTTGTCTCGCGCATGGTCGAGAAGGGCTACACCGAAAAGCAGGTGCGGCTGCTTTCCGAGTGGTATCTGCGCGTACGCAAATCCGCCTGAGCGGGATAGTGTCAGGAGACGCCCGTGTTCCAGCTCATTGACCGCCGCCCCAACGGCAACAACAAAAGCGCTGCCAACCGCGAGCGTTTTTTGCGCCGTTACAAGGCGCAGTTGCGAAAATCGGTGCAGGACATGGTGGGTGAGCGCTCCATCGCCGATATGGACAAGGGCGGCGAGGTGCGTATTCCCGCCAAAGACATTGCCGAGCCACAATTCCGCCACGGACACGGCGGCGACCGGGAGGTGGTGCATCCCGGTAATCGTGAATTCGTCAAGGGCGACACCATTGCCCGCCCCGAGGGTGGCGCGGGCGGTTCTGGCAGCGCGCCTGGCTCAGGGGAAGGGGCCGACGACTTCGTGTTTAGTCTGTCGCGTGAAGAATTTCTTGCGCTATTTTTTGACGATCTGGAATTGCCGCACTTGTTGCGCAACGCGCTGGGCCAGGCGACGCAATCGAAATTCATCCATGCCGGGTTCGTCACCGAAGGTGCGCAATGCAATCTGTCGGTTCTGCGTACCATGAAAATGGCTTTGGGCCGGCGCATTGCGCTGTCGGCGGCGATACGCGCGCGGCTGCAAGAGGCCCGCGAGCGCCTGCAACATGCGCACGACACGCAGGCACCTGCCGCGGACATTGCGGCACTGGAGGACGAAATTATTTTGCTGGAGCAGCGTCTGGCGCGGGTGCCGTATCTGGACGAACTGGATCTGCGCTTTCGCAATCGCATCGCCGTTCCCGCGCCCATATCGCGGGCGGTGATGTTTTGCCTGATGGACGTTTCTGCTTCGATGGATGAGGCCCGCAAGGATCTCGCCAAGCGTTTTTTCACCCTGCTGTATATGTTTCTCTCGCGCAAGTACGAACGGGTGGAACTGGTATTCATCCGTCACACCGACGAACCGGAAGAGGTGGATGAGCGCGAGTTTTTCCAGGGCACGCGTAGCGGCGGTACCGTCGTGCTCAGCGCACTGGAACTGGCACATCGTATTGCCAGTGAACGCTATGCGGGAGCGGGCTGGAATCTGTATCTGGCGCAGGCGTCCGACGGCGACGCCTTTGGCGCCGATGCCGGCAAGAGCGCGCGCTTCGTCGAGCACAGCCTGTTACCGTTACTGCGCTACTTTGCCTACATCGAAGTCTGCGAATCAGGCGCTGCGCATGCGAGCAGCCTGTGGGCAGGCTACGACACGGTGACCAGCGCCCACTTTGCCAAGCGCCGCGTGGGTCAGCGCTCGGAAATTTATCCGGTGTTCCGCGATCTGTTCAAGAAGGAGCGTGCATGAATCCGCTATCGACAGGATCTGACTGGAGCTTCGAACTGGTCGAGCGTTATGAGACCGAAATCGGCAAGTGCGCGGCGGAGTTTGGCCTCGACACGTATCCGAACCAGATTGAGATTATCACTTCGGAACAGATGCTGGACGCCTATGCCTCGACCGGACTGCCGATCGGCTATCAGCATTGGTCCTATGGCAAGGAATTCATCGCCAACGAGCAGGCCTACCGCAAGGGGCAGCAAGGCCTCGCCTACGAAATCGTCATCAACTCGAATCCCTGCATTGCCTACCTGATGGAGGAAAACTCGATGATGATGCAGGCGCTGGTGATTGCCCATGCCAGCTTCGGCCACAATTCATTTTTCAAGGGCAACTTCCTGTTTCGCCAATGGACGCAAGCGGATGCCATTCTCGATTACCTAGTATTTGCCCGCCGCTATGTGATGGACTGCGAGGAGCGCCATGGCGTTGCAGCGGTGGAGGAAATGCTGGATTCCTGCCATGCGCTGATGAACTACGGCGTGCATCGTTATCGCCGCCCTGCAGCGCTCTCGCCCCAGGCGGAGGAAACGCGCAGCCTTGCGCGCAGCGAACAGGCGCGCAGACAGTACAACGATCTGTGGCGCACCGTGCCGGCGATGCGCGCAACGGCGCCCCTGCGGAAAAAATCGTTTCCCGCCGAGTGCGAGGAAAACATTCTGTGGTTTGTCGAGAAATTTTCACCACGGCTCGAACCCTGGCAAAAAGAACTCGTACACATCGTGCGCAAACTTGCCCAGTATTTTTATCCCCAGGGGCAGACCAAGGTCATGAACGAAGGGTGGGCAACCTTTTGGCATTACACCCTGATCCATCGCCTCTACGACAAAGGCTTGGTCAACGACGGTTTCATGATCGAATTCCTGCAAAGCCATACCAATGTCGTGGCTCAACGCGGTTTCGACCAGGCCGGCTACGGTGGCATCAATCCTTATGCCCTGGGATTTTCCATGATGCAGGATTTGCGCCGCATCTGCGAAAAGCCCACCGCCGAGGATAGTCGCTGGTTTCCGGATATCGCGGGCGCGGACTGGCAGAAAGTGCTGGACTTCGCAATGCGCAATTTCAAGGACGAATCGTTCATCGCGCAGTACCTCTCACCCAAGCTGATTCGTGAATTCCATCTCTTCGCGGTGGCAGACCATCGCGCGCAGGCGGCACTTGAAATCGACAGCATCCATGACGATGCCGGCTACCAGCGTGTGCGCCAACTCCTGTCCCAGCAGTATCGTCGTGACCAGCAGCTGCCGGATATACAGGTAGCCCGCTACGAACGCGAGGCAGACCGTTCCCTGGTACTGACACACCAGATGCAGCGTGGCCGTCCGTTAGCGCAAGGCGAGACCGGCGAAGTGTTGAAACATCTCGAGCGCTTGTGGGGTTTTCGCGTGCACCTGGAGACCGTCGGCGCGGATGAACAGACGGAGGAAGCGCTGGCTTACGCCGCCTGATGCGCGCATGAACCTTAAAACGGCAATTCAGCCACAGAGGACACAGAGGAACACAGAGAAGTGCTTGCACTCGCTCGTCACACGCACCTGTTGGGTGAGAGGAGCTATCGCTCCAACTTGTTGATTTACCTCTGTAAACTCTGTGTTCTCACAAGAAACAAAACACCCCGACCCATTCGTCACCCCGGCGTACGCCGGGGTCCAGAAACGTACTGGATGCTGGCCTACGCCAGCATGACGAGGTGATTTTAGTGAGAGCTGCGGTAAAGTATGTTCATGCGGCACACGGGGCCTGGGGTCCTCGATGGCTTCCTGAACCTGTTGGGCAAGCTATCCCTTGTAGGCGGCGGCTAGATGGGCGTTCTTCATGCCATGCTCACCCGTAGCTGCGCGCGCGCCCATACAGCAGCGTGACATTCACCCGCCGGTTTTCGTAGCCGGGTTTGAAGTGCAGCTCGTCGGTAATGTGGATCAGGCTCGAATCAAACAGCACGCAGCGGTTTTCGCGATACGGCACGCGCATCGACTTCGCGCCGTGCGCCTTGAGGAAAGCCTGCATCTTCGCTTGGTCGGTGTTGTAGTCGGCGAAGGTCCAGCTTGACGGCGCCGGCACATCATAAATGACCAGGCCGCCGCTGGTATTGTCTGCGCAGGCGGCGTCCGCCGTGATCCAGAAATTCACATTGATTTTGGCAAAATCGGCATGCATGTTGATGCCCTGCATGCGCTGGTCGTATTTGAAAGCCCAGGCCTGGAGCAAAGGATAGCCGCCGATGACGTTGGGCAGCGCCTGCTTTAATTGATCGGCAATCGCCAGCAATACCGGCGAACCGTATCCCTGCCCGAGCAAGGCGCCGACGTAGCCGCGCTCGTAGTTGACCTTCCACACCACCGCTTCCTCGCTGAAACGGCGCAACGCGGCCAGGGCTGCAGGCGACAAAAAATTGTCGATCACCACCACGCACGGACGGCTGTCGTGGTATTGCTGCTCAAGTTTGCGGTAGTCGTTGTCACCCAAGGCGTTACCCGTAAACGGCAGGGGTGTGCGGTGCCATACGCCCGTCAATGCCTGCTCCAACGCGTCGGCGTCCGCACCCTGCGGCGCCAAGGTGCTGTGCAAATCCTGCGCCTGACTGGCGTGACGGCGCAGCAACGCCAGCGCACCGCGTCCCGCGGCGTCGAGCTTGCCGCGCTGCTGCAGCAGTTCGAGTTGCTCGAGGTCGTGACGCAGGCGCGGTTCGGGCACCGGCCACGGCAACATATTGCGCGCCAGATGCTGTTGGCAGAAAACCTTGTAGGATGCCTCGAACAGTTGCGCGGCGCTTTGCAGGTCGCGCCCGTCCAGCCGTGCCAGTCCCAGCGCATACAGACATTCGAGGTCAGCGTGAATTTCCGCAGCATAGTCACGCTCTAGCGTCTGCAGCGCGTCAGCGTCGCCGCCCTCAACAATTATTTTGAGCAAGGTGCGTATGGCCACGATAGGACGCTGCGGGGACGCCAGCGCCGTGCGCAACGCTGCCACCGCTTCCGTGGGCTTTTCCACACCGGCCCAGGCCACGCCCAGCTCAACATGGATATCCGGCGCAATCACCTGCTGTGCATCCAACGCACTAAACACGCCTATCGCCGCGTAATAATCACCGAGCTTGTTGTGGCAGCGCATGAGTTGCAGCACCGCAGGCTGCGTGGCTTTGCGCACATGGTTGGCACGCAGCGCATTGCCCAGCGCCTCGTGAATGTTACCGATCTCGAAATTGGCGATACTCAACGTCAATAGTGCGCGATAGTCATAGGCGTCCAAGAACATCACCGCCGAGGCGAGTTGATACGCCCGCTTCCAGTCCTTCATCAACGCCGCGTTTTCGGCCATCACCGTCAGCAGAAAATTCTCACCCACGGGCGGCGCGGGATAACGGCGCTGGATAAACGCAGCGGCCTCCTCGATCAGACCTTGTGCCTGCAACACAATCAGGAAAACCGCCGCCGCGTCGCAGCCCGCGCCGGCGTCGCTGATCACCGGCTTTGCCAACAACAGCGCCTGTGCCGCGTCGCCGCGCTCGATCAACGCGGTGAGCGCGCGCGTCATCTGGCCCGCCCAGCGTGATTGCCACGCGTAAGTGCGCGCTATGTGCATGCTGCTTTGCATGTCGCCGAGTACAAACAAACAGATCACCGCTTCAAACGCATCGTCGTCGTTGACGGGGGCGGTCGCTTTCAGCAATGACACGGCAGCGGTGCCGTCGCCGGTTGAGCGCAAGCGTTTTATTTCGAGGTAAGGCGTGGAAAGCATGGTACGCGAGCGCTACAGGTGCTTCTTGATATCCACATTACCGAGTTCGGTGTCTCTCAGTATCTTCGACAGGAGCCCGCGGCCGATATCCTCGCCAGCGTGTACCGGGACAACCGTAGCTCGACCGTCAGTGTGCCGAAGGTAGTGATGGCTGCCTTTGATGCGAATGACCTGAAAGCCAAGACGCTTAAGCGCGGCGATGAGCTTCTTGCCCGAAACGCTGGGCAACCGGCTCACAGGCTCACAGCGACGCGTTGCACGCCCACGAAGCGATTCGGCTCCACGGACCTACCCTCGACCTCAATGCAAAGCGCGATGGCCTCCTGGACTCTTTGCATGAGCTTGTCCAATGAGCGTGCCTGGGTGTGGCAGCCGTGCAACGCCGGAACCGACGCGACATAATAGCCATCCGCGTCTTTCTCAACGATAACGTCAAATTCTTTGATCATGAGCGGACTTTACCACAGCGCATCACCGCAACGCATCCACTCCGGCAAGGGACTGTCGTCGCGGCGCCAGCCGCAAATGAAATGCACGCACGGATCGAGCGGCCGGTTCGCATAATTGTCGCATCCCTTGCCGGTGCTGTGCGGACAGGGCCGGCCCGGATATACGGGAACACCTTCAACCTTGATTTGCAGCCAACCATCGCAACAAGTTGTGCAGGGCTGACAATCGCGTGCGGGAACGGGTTCGCCATTTGATATCTGCGCTACACCGGCCACGCTCGCGCAAGGTCGCGCTGCAATGCGGCCCACGCTGGCGTCCAGTCGGCATCGTTCGTTTGCCGGTACAGCGTGTAGCCCGGAAACCACGGACTCTCCGCGCCTGCGGCCATCCAGCGCCACTCCGCCGGCGCCGGCACCAGCACACGCGCTGTTTTGCCGGCCAGCGCGCGCAGATGCATGTTGGTATTGCTCACCCCGATGTAGTCGTCGATTAGCCCGAGCAGCGCCAGCATGCCTTCGAGATCATCGTTCAGCGCGGTGAAATCGTGCAGCGGCCGCCCGGCCGCTTGCGCGAACGCGTCGATTTCTCCCGCCAGAGGCATGCGCTGCAGCGCCAGCAGGGTTCCCGGAAACGCGCTTAGTGCCTGTGCCAATTCGGCAATGGCGGCAGCCTTGTAGAGCGTCCATTCACCAGCGCCCTGCTCGCGCGGCGGCACCCCCGCGCGCCAGGTGACGCCGAGATACGGTGCCGGGCCGGCAGCCGCCAGCCGCTGGCGTATTTCGGCGATGCGTTCAGGCAGCGGCGCGATCTCGAGGCTGGGCGCATAGCGCGGGTAAGCGCCAGCGTCGCCGTCCGCGCCAACGCCGGGCGCGGGCACCGGCTCGCGCTGGCACACGGCGGCGAATTGGCGTTGCGCGAGGTGCGCGGGGGTGAGTACGCGCGGCAGATCACCCACCAACAACACCACCTCTGCCGCGGGCAGCGGCACCTGTTCGGGCAATACCGAGCTCAGGCAAGGCACGCGTTCGAGCAAGCTGCACAGCTTTGTCCCGGCGCGATAGCTGATGCGCGCGCCCTGGTCCGCCAGCAAGGGCGCATAGCGCAGGAAAAACAATTCGTCGCCCAGACCTTGTTCCCGTTGCACCACCACCGGCACGCCGTTAAGTTCATGCGGCAGCGTGTGGCACAGGGCCGCCTGGGGATTTTTGGCGCGAAAACTTGCCGTCGCTGGCCGCTGCTGGTAACACAGCCATCCCGCTTCGAGGTAGCCGTGCGCCAGCAGCGCGCTCCCCATCATCTCCTGCTGCGCTACGGCATCCAGCACCTGCGCTTGTTCAAGCAGGCGCAACGCTTGGGCAAAATGCCCGGCCTCGCACACAGCGCCGGCATAGGCCTTGAGCACCTCGGCGTGCTGTGGCACCCGCACTGCCGCCGCGCGCAATGTCGCGAGCTGGGCGTTGATTCGCCCCTGATGATTTTGCGCGGCGGCCAGCACCAGCCACGCGTCGACCCGCTCCGGGTCATGCCGCAATACCTCGTGGCAAACCGTTTCGGCTTCGCTGTCTCGGGCCACGTCGATCAACAGCGAGGCCAGACTGATGCGCGCAGGCAGATAGTGCGCGTCCGCGGCGAGACAGACACGGTATTCGCGTTCCGCCTCGTCAAAGCGCAGCAGCGCATGCAACGCGCCCGCCAGATTGTTGCGCGCGTCGAGATAGTCGGCGCGCAGGGCCAGCGCGCGGCGGTAGCTGTCAATCGCGGCGGCGGCATGGCCTTGATCGCGCTCTACGTTGCCGCGGTTAAACCACAGTACCGGCAACTGCGGGTGGCGCTGGGTCAGCCGTTCGAACAGCGTTTGTGCTTCCGCGTAGCGGCCTTGCTGGGCCAGCGCATTGGCCAGGCCCATTTGATAATCGGGCTGACGCGGATCGATGCGGCTGGCCTTGCGATAGGCGTCTTCGGCTGCGTGGTGCTGCGCCAACGCCGCACAGACCTGCCCCAGATTAGCCAGTATGGCCGGATCATTGCGCCGCAGTCGCGCGGCCTGGCGCAGGTGTGCCAATGCCTGCTGCGGCTGCCCCAGTTGTTGCAGCACCACGCCGGCGAGGTTCAACGCATCCGGGTGATCCGGTTGCAGGCGCAAGGCGCGCTCATAGCACGTTAATGCGGACTCAAAGTCCCCGCTGCGGTGGGCGCGCAGTCCGGCGTCGATCTCGTGGGTCACTGGAGTCACTGGGGTGGGCGTGGAAATTATTATGTAACCATTTGATTATATACAATTATTTTAAATACCGGCTATTTACTTGTTGCAATGAGTGCGATTCAAACTGATGTCTAAGAACGGG
>CAMDRT010000058.1 GCA_945906815.1 Bordetella parapertussis | reverse complement strand
TGAAACGCATGGCCATCTTGCGTCTGCAGTAGAGAAATTCACTATAAAAACGCCTTCTATCGACTCAGTAATGTTTCAATTTCCTGAAAAACAGCGCGCCGAGCGCTTATTTATTTGCTTGCCGATGTTGTGTCCGACAGGCTGCTAGGCGTACAATTGCAGTATTGATCAAGTCGGATAACCGGGTTTGAATGCGTTCTGCGCCCATTTGTTGTGGGTGCCGAACGCATATTGACCGCCTGTGCCGCTTGCACTTTGACCAGGGGCTTTTGCTGATCTGCCCACGGCCGGCTGCACGCGAAGGGGTCACCTTGACCCCTTCGTTTGCTACGCGTTGGGCAAAATGCGCGCAGTGTCGTTGCCAAAGACGCTGCTTCGATCCGACGGCGCATCGAACACCACCGCGACGACGCCGTGTTTGACGAACTCTGCAAGCGAACGCACTAGAAAGTTATTCGGGCTGAAGCGAATTTGTTCGCTCTCGATGCGGTCATTATAGTGGCCTCGCGCACCCGGCTTACGTCACATCCGAGACCCGCGTAACCTCCCCGTTTGACCGCTACATTTTTATCCTAGCGATTACGCCGGAATTGCCGCTGCGTTAGCGCGCCGCTTATCGAGTGCCGTGGTGTGCATGGGAACGCGCCTGCGGACATGCTGCTTGGCAATGAAGTCCCGAATCTGCGGATAGACCTGCTCACGCCAGCGGCGTCCCGAGAAGATGCCGTAGTGACCGGCACCCACTACGTCATAACGAAACTTGCGCGCCTCAGGAATACCCGCGCAAAGGCCATGTGCTGCATGGGTTTGTCCAGCGCCGGAGATATCATCGAGTTCCCCTTCGATGGTCAGCAAGGCGGCGCGCGAAATGTCTTGCGGGCGCACCGGATTCCCGGCAACTTCCCAGGTGCCGTTCATCAGTGCGCAGTCCTGAAACACGGTTTTGATGGTGTCGAGATAGAACTCCGCCGGCAGGTCAAGCACAGCATTGTATTCGTCGTAGAAATCACGATGGAATTCAGCGCCGGCATCGTCGCCGCGCACCAGATTGAGAAAATAGTCATAGTGCGAATTCATGTGATGGGCCGGGTTCATCGCGACGAATCCCGAATGCTGCAAAAAACCGGGGTAAACGCGGCGCCCGGCGCCGGGGTAATTGACAGGCACCCGGTGTATCACATTCTGCTCAAACCAACGGAGACTTTTGGTCATCGCCAAATTGTTTACCGCCGTCGGACTCTTGTGAGCGTCAATCGGGCCACCCATCATCGTCAAAGTCTGCGGGATAGCTTCACCAGCGCTGGCCATCAGGGCAACCGCGGCCAGCACCGGGACCGTGGGCTGGCACACTGAAATCACATGGACGGGATGACCGATTTCACGGATGAATTCCTGAACGTAAGCCACATAGTCGTCCAAATGGAACGGCCCCACAGCCTTGGGCACCATGCGCGCGTCGGCCCAGTCGGTGATAAACACTTTGTGATCGCGCAACAGTTCGCGCACCGTCTCCCGCAGCAATGTTGAATGGTGGCCCGACAGGGGTGCCACCAGCAACACAGTCGGGTTAGTAATGATGCGTGCTAGCGTCGCCGGATCATCGCTGAATCGCCGGAAGCGCAAAAGGCGGCAGAACGGCTTTTCCATCATCACTTGCTGCTGTACGGCGACTTCAACGCCGTCAATGTTGACGGAGCTGATATTAAACGCGGGCTTTTCGTAATCCTTGCACAAGCGGTGCATCAGATTCAAACCGGCTGAAACACGCTGTGCCAGCGGTGTATGCGACAGCGCCGAGAGCGGGTGCATGTAGAGCTTGGCAGAAGCGCTGGCGAACTGGGCAAACGGACTCAACATCGCACGCTGTGTCTCAAACCATTGGTAAATCATTGTAAACCTCTCTCTGAGCCGGTTGACCGGATGCTTGTTGACACCGCCACGCCTATACACCGAAGCGGATGCGGATCACCGTCTGTAGATGGAGTCGCGCGACACGCCACGGGCTATGGCTGCATAGTGTGAACGAGTTTGCCCCGGACGTTACCACGATGACAGAGGGCTTTTGCGGCTATTTCAGAGATTGCCCGCTCTGCAGCAGCGCCCCCACGGGCCTTACGCCCGCACCGCTAGACGGACTAAATGAGCGCCTTAACCCCGCAATGAAAAGTTGACACGAGCAGGTTCTCCTTGGGAAGATCGTAGTCTGTCTCCGATTTTCCGTTGAATCGGCCGCGTCGGCGCAGGGTGCGCGCGCGTATCACAAGGTCGCCGTTGGCCCGTTTGCGCATCTGCTGGAGGAGGAAACCGGATGTTGCGTAAGGTGTGCATCAGCCTTGTATTGATCGCCGCGATCGGTGCGCCCGCGGGCGCTCAGACTTACCCGAATAAGTCCATACGTTTAATTGTCCCGTTCACGCCGGGCGGTGGCTCCGACATTTGGGCGCGTATCGTCGCGCCCAGGCTGATCGAGGCGTGGGGGCAGCAGGTCATCATCGACAATCGTCCGGGTGCTGGCGGTACGATCGGATCGCACCTCATGGCCAACGCGACTCCCGACGGGCACACGCTGATGCTGACATCGTCGGCGTTTGCGGGAGCGCCATCGATTTATCCGAAGCTGCCCTTCGATCCATACAAAGATTTTGCACCAGTCTCAATGATAGGAGGGACTCCCCTGGTGTTGGTGGTCGCGCCAGCGCTGGGCGTGAAATCGGTGAAGGAGCTGATCGAACTCGCCCGCAGCCAGCCCGGGAAGCTCACGTTCGGTTCGGCCGGTATCGGCAGCGGCACGCATTACGGCGGCGAACTCTTCAAACTCAAGTCGCGCATCGACGTTGTGCATGTGCCGTACAAGGGTGTGCCCGAGCACCTGACGGACACCATCTCCGGACGTATTCAATATTCGCTGCCGCCGATCCTTTCCACGGTTTCACTGGTGCGCGAGGGGCGGCTGCTCGCACTCGGTGTGACTACACGTGAACGCTCGGCTTTGTTGCCGGATGCGCCGACCATCGCCGAAGCCGGAGTACCCGGCTTTGAGTACGAAGGCTGGTTTGGCGTTTTCGCACCGGCAAAAACACCGCGCGCGGTCATCGATAAGCTGGGAATAGAGCTGCGTCGTATCCTTGAGCTGCCTGACACCCAGAAGAAAATCGGGGCGATAGGCGGACGCACGCTCCCCTCCTCGCCCGAGGAATTCGTGCAGCACATTCGTGAAGAGATTGAAACGCGCGGCAGGATCTTTAAGGCGGCGGGAGCGCAGCCCGGTTGAGGGCACCCGGAAGGGTTCACCCAACTCGATACGGCGTGCGATGGTGCCCGCCGGGACAACGCATCCGCGCGCAGCACACACGATGCCCACCGAACCCGTTGCGGAACGCTCTTGGCCTGCGCCTTAGTCGGCCGTTTTCGCGGCCATTCGCCAGATCAGGAGGCAAGCAGAGGCAATGAATTTGCATTGGCAATGCAATTGCATTACCATGCAAGGCGTCCATCCCTTCTGTCCGGAGAGCGCCATGGCTGCCACCCTAGAAGTCGAATCCACGCTGACCGACCGCTACCAGACCACGGTGCCGGAAACCGTGCGCCGCGCCCTCCAACTGGGCAAGCGCGACAAGATCCACTACACCATTCACCCCGGCGGCGAGGTCGTGCTGTCGCGCGCCGAGCAGGCTGACGAAGACGACCCGGTGCTTGGGTCTTTCCTCGGCTTCCTGGCTCGCGACATCGCCAGCCACCCAGAGCAGCTCCAGGCCGTTGACGCCCTCTTCGTGCAGCGCATCCAATCGCTGACCGGCGGCATCGCAGTTGATCTCGATGCTCCCTTGTCGGCGGACGATGAGTGAGCTCGAGCAAGCTCACGTCCATGGTGATTCACGGCTGGACGGTTTTTGCACACCCGCTGTTCCTCGCACAACTGGAAGTCTTGTCACAGCAGGTCGAGGCCCTCAAACAGAAGGACCCGGTCGGGTACGTAAAAAAGAACACGGCCAAGCGACTGGCGGCGATCACCAAGGTGGCGTTCGACGTCATCCCGCAGGACCCGGCACGGCCGGAATACCGGCAGGGCAACACCCTCGGCAGCGAACGCAAGCACTGGTTCAGGGCCAAATTCTTTCAGCAGTACCGGCTGTTCTTCCGCTACCACGCGCCGAGCAAGGTGATCGTGCTCGCCTGGGTCAATGACGAGGACACCAAGCGCGCCTACGAGAGCAGTGACGACGCCTATCGGGTGTTCCGTAAAATGCTGGAAAGCGGCCATCCTCCAGATGACTGGAACCAGTTGCTGGCCGCGGCCCGCGCCGAGGGGCAGCGACTATCGCGATTCGCTGCTGGCGTTGCACCGTAAGGCTAGGCTTATGCTGCGCACAGCGCTGCTGCTGACGACAGTCGGCAGGTTGCTGCGGTTGGCACGATTTGCCACTGACATCGTCGAGTAGTTGATGACAGGTTGCCAGCCTCGACCACTCACGCTGCTGTGGCTAATGCGTCACGACATCCCGGCGCATTAGCCAGAACAGCGTCAGATGCTTGAGCGCCGCACGTTTACGCCGGCGATTGCAGCAGCCCGGCCTTATCATCATGCCGTGCTGCTACCACGCGCTGACCTTGCACAGGGGTTAATCTACTTTTTGGCTATCGGTAATCAGGAGAATAGGTTGGGGATCACACAAAAAATTTGCGCAACCATGCAGAGCATCGGTTACGACGACCTCGGCGCGGACTGCGTCGCGCGCGTGAAGCGCGCGATCAAGGATGGCCTTGCGGTGGCGGTGGCGGGAGCGGATCAGGCGCCGATTCACATTGTCGCCGCGCATGTGGCGGATTACGGCGCAACACCAAGATCGTCGGTGTGGGGCCACGGCTTCAAGACCTCGCCGACGTATGCGGCGCTGGTCAACGGCATGGCGACGCACGTGCTGGATTTCGAGCCGATGTGGAGTCCGCCAACTCATTCGGTGTCGCCGACGGTGCCGGTGGCGTTTGCGCTGGCCGAGGCCTACGGTTATAGCGGCAAGCAAATCGTCACGGCGGTGGCGAAGGGCATCGAGATTCAGGGGCGCATGCAATACGCGGGCAATCAATATGTGCCGGAAGAACTGCCGTTTCATCCGCCGGGGGTTTCGGGCGTGGTGGGCGCGGTGGTGACGGCAGGGCATTTGCTGAAACTCAACACCGATCAGTTGCGGTGCGCCATCGGTATCGCCGGTTCGCGCATGGGCACTATTCTTGCCAACATCGGCTCGATGACCAAGAGCACGCACTGCGGTAACGCAGGCGCATCGGGGCTGGATGCGGCGCTGCTGGCGCGGCGCGGGTTTACCGCCAACCCGGACGTGTTCGAGGCGCACAAGGGCATCATCGAAGCGTTTTACCCCAAGGGTTTTGATGCCAAGCGCTTGCTAGCGTTCGGCAAGCCGTACCGCATCGTCAAGCCGGGGCATGCGATCAAAATGTTTCCGTCGCAATACGCCACGCATTTTGCGATTACCGCTGGATTGGAGATGCAGCAAAAAATTGGCAACGCGAAGCACCTGCGCAGCATCGAGATCAAAGGCCCGGTGATGAATTACATCGACCGTCCCGCGCCGGTGTCGGGGCTGGCAGGCAAATTCAGTTTGCAATACACGGCTGCTGCCGCGCTGCTCGACGGCAGCGTGAACATCGATAGCTTCACCGACCAGCGGCGCTTTCGCGCGGACATGGTGCGCTTGCTCGGCAAAATCAAACTGCTGCAGGATGCATCGATACCGAATGATCTTCACGCTATGCGCATCGAACTCACCGCGACCATGAGGGATGGCGCGACGCATCGCGTGGTGTGCAAGGGGCCGAAGGGCACGTGGGGCATGCCGCCGTTGCGCGATGACGAGCATCGCGTCAAACTGGAACACTGTTTCAGCCGCGCGCTGCCGGATGCGCAGGTGGACGCGCTGCTGGCGCAACTGGATCGCCTTGAAAAGCACAGCGCCGAGGGCGTGCGCGGCATCCTGAAAATGATCGCGGGAAAGAAAACGCCCTCTCGCAACAATCATAAATAGCTGTTTAATAACAAACACTTATGAATAATTCATGGATGGCGGTCGCGGGGCTGTGGTGGGCTGCATCGGTGGCCGCGCAAGCGTATCCCGTCAAACCCATACGCTTTATCGTGCCGCAGGCGGCGGGCGGCACCACAGACATACTGTCGCGCACCGTCGGACAAAAGCTGAGCGAGGCGTTCGGCCAGCCGGTGGTGATGGACAATCGTCCGGGCGCTAATGGCATCGTGGGCATGGAAATCGTGGCGAAAGCGCCAGCGGATGGTTACACACTGGTGGCGGGCGGCACCAGTACCGTTGCCATCAACAGCAGTTTCTACAGCAGGATTCCCTACGATCCGATCAAGGATTTTGTGCCGGTGGTGAATCTGGCGTACTCCACCAGTGTGCTGGTGGTGCATCCGTCGGTGGCGGCAAAAACCATTGCCGACGTGATCGTGCTGGCCAAGGCCAAACCGGGCGAGCTGCGCTTTGCGTCGGCCGGCAACGGCAGCTCGCCGCACCTGTCGGCGGAAGTGTTCAAGACCATGGCGGGTGTGAATATCGTGCATGTGCCATACAAGGGCAGCACGCCGGGTGTCATTGCCACCGTCAGCGGAGAAACCGCGCTGATGTTTACCGGCGTGGCGTCCGTGCTGGCCCACATCAAGGCGGGCCGATTGCGCGTGTTGTCGGTGAATGGCCCGCGGCGCTCGCCTGCGCTGCCGGCGATTCCTACCGCCGGTGCATCGGGTCTGCCCGGCTTTGAAGTGGATTTCTGGATTGGTATCCTCGCGCCCGCGGCTACGCCCGGCGCGGTGGTGACGAAGTTAAATACCGAAGTGAACCGTATCCTCGCGCAGGACGACATCAAAAACCGCTTGCTAGCGCTCGGCACCGATATCATCGGTGGCTCCGCGCAATCGTTTGCGGATTTAATCAAAGTCGATGTCGCGCGCTGGGGCAAGGCAATCAAGGCGTCAGGGGCGAAGGCCGACTGACTTAGAGTTAGCGGTGGTGCCCACCACGGTCTCACTCGGCCTTGATGTTGCGCTCCTTGATCACCGCGGTCCACTTCACGACTTCGTGCTTGAGATAGGCCGCGAATTCTTCCGGCGAGTTGGTGACGAGGTCAATGCCCCGCTCCTGGAAGCGCTTGATCTCGCCCGGCGACGACAGCGCGCTACGCAGCTTCTCGTTCAGTGTGGCGACTGTCCGTGTAGGGGTCGCCCTGGGCGCGAGCAGCCCGTGCCAGCCCGAGAACTCGAAGTCCGGCAGGCCGGCTTCCGCGTTGGTGGGAACCTCCGGCATTACCGGCGTGCGCTGCGCGCTGCTCAGCGCCAGCGGGCGCAGCCGCCCGGCCGCGACCATGCGGGAGGTTTCTGCGATGTTGGAGAAGGCCACGTGGATTTCGCCGCTCACCACCGCGACCAGCGCAGGGCCGCCGCCCTTGAAATGCACCGCCTGCATGCGCGTCTTGCCCAGCAGGTTAAACAGCTCGCCGGTGATGTGCGAATTGGTGCCGATGCCCGCCGAGCCGTAGTAGAGCGCGCCGGGCTTGGCCTGCGCCAGCACCAGCAACTCGCGCACCGTGCGCGCGGGTATCGAGGGATGGACCGAGACCGCCATCGGCAGGCTGGACAGTAGTGAGATCGGCGCGAAATCGTTCAGGGCATCGTACGGCGCGCGGCCGTAGACGATAGGCGTGGTGACGAACGGAACGCTTTGCAGCAAGAGGGTGTAGCCGTCGGGGCTGCTGCGCGCTACGAGTTCCGTGCCGATCATGCCCGAAGCGCCGCCGCGGTTGTCGACGATGATCTGCTGCCCAAGGAGTTCCGCGAACTTCGGCTGCACCAGCCGCGCGTTGAGATCCGCACTGCCGCCCGGTGGATACGGCACGATCATGCGTAGCGGTTTCACCGGGTAGGCGTCGGCCTGCGCGCGCGCCGCGCCCGCGGCACCCGCGAGCAGCAGACCCACTAAGGTGATGGCACTGCAGCGTGTGGTTTGCATGTGTCATGCTCCTTCAGCGTTACCGAACGGCTTCAACACACGTGCCGTCAGTATCCGCGAGCCAAAGGCAATGTCGATGCGATGAGGACACGAGGCGGCCCTCGCCGCCTAGCTCAATTGACCCGTGCGCCGGATGCCTTGACGACACTCGCCCATTTCAGCATTTCTGCCTCGATAAATTTAGCGAATTGCTGGGGGCCGCCCGGCAGCTTTTCCAGCCCGGTGAAAAGAAACCGTTTGCTGACCTCGGCATCGTCGAGTACCGCCAACGCGTTTTTGTGCAACACCTCGACGACCGCGCGCGGCATACCTGCCGGACCTACCAGACCGAACCACGCAGTGGCCGCGAAGTCCGGCAGATCCGCTGCTTCAGCGACCGTCGGCAGTTCCGGTATCGATGGGGAGCGCCGCGCGCCAGTCACTGCAAAGGCCTTGAGCTTTCCCGATTTGACGAACGGCATGGCGGCGGAAAGGCTCGCGAATATCAGGTCGATCTCACCGCCGATCAGAGCGGGCAGCGTCTCGGAGACGCCCTTGAACGGGATATGCACCATCCTGACACCGGTCATGACGCTGAACAGTTCCGCGGACAAGTGCAGGGTCGTTCCCGCGCCACCGGAACCATAATTGAGCACGCCGGGCTTCGCTTTTGCCAGCGCAATCAGTTCCGGCACTGAGCTCGCCGACAGCCGCGGATGCACCACCAGCACGTTGGGGCTTTCGGAGAGCAGCGCGATCGGCGTGAAATCCCGCAGCGGATGAAAGCTCGGCTTTGAATACAGACTGTAATTGATCGCGTGCGTGCCTATGGTAGCCATCAGAATCGTGTGCCCGTCGGGCGTAGCCTTGGCCACGATCTCGCTGGCGATATTGCCGGCCGCACCGGATCGGTTGTCGATTACCACCGCAGCGCCGAGCTTTTCGCGTAGCGCGGGCTCCATCGCCCGGGCGATGATGTCTGATGGACCGCCCGCCGGAAACGGTATGAGCATGCGTATCGGCCGCGTGGGAAAACTCTGCGCATCAGCGGGAGCAGTAAACGCAACGAGCGCTGCCATGACCACCCACACGGACTGCCGCATAAGGTTCCTCCTCGCGCATGTATTCCCGGTGCATATTAGCATGCCCGCCTAGCGTCCATTGCGGCGAATGCTGGTTCCTGATTTAGGGGATGGGAATATTGTGTCGCCGTAAACACTTGCCGTGGTCCGCCCGGATTCATATCACTGTGCGCGGATTCCCAGATTGCGGAATGACCTTTGCATGGTCAGACATAAACAATGCCCACACACGGAGTGGCGCGCAGGCATGCCTTACGCTAGACTGAAAATGCGCACTCGAACTGGATCAGGATTTAACGCAGGTCAACCGTAGTTAAACAACACAAGGAGCATAAAATGTATACAGTTGGAAACTTTAAGTTTGATGATGATGACTTAGGTGGTGCCGCAGTTACAGCGTGCGGCAAATTACAGAGCAATAAAATAGGGCTGCTTACGGCATGGCTTAAGAAAAATTACAGCACTGAATATGCCTCAGTAGCGAGTGAAATAGAAGCGAACTTTTCTATCACCTACATAACTGATCAAATTGAATCACAAAATAAAGGGCAGCAATTCCTGGATAAATTACAAATTTTTGTTCAGTCTCTCTAATAGAGTTTGGCGGATACAAGTGCGAAGTGCAGGCGGTACTGACCTGACCGATAGCCCCCCCTGAGGTGAGGCGATAGTCTGACGGTATTAGATCAATGCGGGCTGGTTCAATAGGATGTGTTTTGTGGCCATCTGGCATCGTCCAGGAATAACGGGCTCGAAATTTGATGGCAGGTCATACGCGAAGGTCGAATTCAATCGATGCGAGGAAGAATCAGATGAATGAAGTTCCAGCGATGGCCGGTAAATTGTCGAAGTCAAAGCTTCAGTCGTTTTTCCAGTGCCCCAAAAAACTTTGGCTTGAACTGAACCGGTCAGATCTGCAAGAGACCAGCGAGATGGCCACGCTAATCCTGCAGCGTGGAATCAAATTTGGTGACGCCGTACGAGAATGTTTTCCGGGCGGGATACTTATTGACGAAACGAGGCCCGCAGATGCTCTAGAGCTGACTCGAAAGAGGATGCATTCGTTCGCAGCAGGTCACGAACGCGTTCCCCTGTTTGAGGCTGCCTTTGCCTACAACAATGTCACCATTCGGGCAGACATACTGGAGCCGGCCCCCGATGGGGAATGGACATTAATTGAAGTAAAAAGCAGCGTATCAAAAGATGGCGATGCGCCGCGGCATCAATACGTCCGTGATGCAGCCATTCAAGCCTATGTTCTCGAGCATTGTGATGTGCCACTTGCCGCAATAGAACTGGGTCAACCGGATCGTGACTTCTCCCTACCAGCCAATGGCGATATCAACGGCATCTTGAAACGCGTGGATGTCACCTCGATGGCTCGCTCGATAGCAGATGAGTTCGAACATTCAATTACCGAAGCCCTGGAGATTGTCAATCAGGATGCGGAACCCTCTAGACAGATTGGTCCTTGGTGCAATAAGCCACATAACTGTGGCTTCATAAATCACTGCAGCGGCGCGACCGTACGTTCTGGCGAGAAAATACTAATCCCGATCTGGGATTTGGCCGGCGAACCGACATCGAGGGTTGTATCAGCGTTGATGGGCGCCGGTTATCGCGATTTGGCTGATGTACCAAAAGAGCGCCTCAAGAAAACAATGCATAAGGTGATGCATACGATTGCTCGCGGTGCGGATCCTTACATTGACCCTGCACTGATCGCGCATCTGCGTAAGCAGCCTTTCCCACGTTATTTTCTAGACTATGAAACTAACAACGCGCCTTTGCCTTTGTGGTACGGCACCAGACCAGGCGAGCGCGTGGAATTTCAGTTCTCACTCCATAAATGGACTAGTGAAGACGGCCCGATAGAGCATGTAACTTTCTTGGCCGAGACGTTCGAGGATCCTCGCCCTACGCTCGCGCGCAAGCTTGCAGATGCCATGGAAGAACTAGGCCCAGTGTATGCATGGAACGGCAAGTCCACGGAAGGGCCGATCACAGAAGGGTTGATCCACTACTGCCCCGAAAAGCGCGACACTCTAAGACGCGTTGCTGACAGCTGCAAGGAAAACGATCCCATCAAAATTTTCCGCGAGACTTTTTATCATCCCGCCATGAAAGGAAATTGGGGCTTAAAGGCCATTGCTAAATCGATGTTCTCGATAAGCCCATATAGTTTACTGGCCATAGCCAACGGTGTGGATGCCATGCGGGGATATGAACTATTTTTAAAGTTACCTGAGGGTGAGGGTCGAGACAGCTTAAGACAGGCTCTGCTCGAGTACTGCAGCACAGATACTAAGGTGATGATTGATATTTGGCAGAAACTTGTGAACTAATTTAGTTCCACAATTTCAGCTTGAAACGGTTGCACAGTTATGGATAAAAATCCAACAAATATTGAAACACAAACATTTATCGCGGATGATCTATTCAATATTGGCCATGTCCAATCGATACCTGGAATGCCCACATGGGCCAACTTGAGGTTTACAAAGAAGAAAATCAAGCCGCTTAATTTTTCCGGTTCTGGTATTTATGCTGTTTTTTTTGACAAATACTTGATCTATGTTGGAAAATTTTTAGGAAAGAAGAACAATCCTTTTGGCGGTGACATTCGAGACGCGAGATGGGATAAGCATCTTGGATCAATGACATTACGCTCCAGAAATACCTCTTTCTCAAAGAAATCGCTTGGTCGAATATTGCATAGTGATGGGCCTCACCTAGTAGGTGACTTGAGAATAGCGGATCAAGATACGCTACTTCGTGATAGAGGGTGCCTTTCAACATTTAATAAATTTTCCTTTGGATCACGGTACTGGAATTTATTTCAAAACCTTGATGAAAGTCACCTAAAGCGGTTCCAATTCCTATATGTGCGCGTTAGTGCTTTCACTGTTGACACAGGAGAAATCCGAAAATTTGTGAGTGATGCAGAAAGTCAAATCGTTAAATTACTAAATCCCTGTTGCAATGCAGTGGTTGAATTCCCTGATGCCCCATCAAAGCACGAAATGCATACGATCAAGCAGGCTCAGCTAACGATCTCAAAGGTATTATCAGGGGGCGTTGGTAATTCCGCGCCCGCAAGGACCGATGTCAAGACAATCCCTGCCACTTCATTGACAGTGATTCGGGGAACCTTTATTGATGAAGATGATTATGCGAAGACGTCTTCAGCACTCTTTTTTGAACGGCTAGAAAACGCTCCTGAATGTGCGTCAAATTTGGTGCGCGGGATATGTGAACAGTTTTCCTACGCCGCCAAAACAGAAGTTCATTTTAAGAAGCGTAATCCTCCCGACTTGCGCGTTCGGGATCAGCGGCCGCGCTCTAGCGGCACAAAGGCTAAAAAAGGTCAGAACATCTTCACATTGGAATGGCGCCCTACGAAAAATGTATTTCTGTGTCGAGCAATGATCTCACCTGATCAATGTCTTGCGCTCGGCATTTCGAACGCAAGCATCCCGGCAAGTCAAACAGAACCGCTAAATTCAGAATTTAGGTTCACAGCGCTTATTAAATAATCAAGCCTTCGCACTGAAGGTTGCAGAACTAATGCAATTTGGCGCATTAGGTTATTTTTCCGATGAAATTAAAGATAATGAGGATATTGTTCTGGCTTTTATTAAGCCCAAAACTTTTGGTGCAGAAATACAATTTGCGAATGAAAGAGTAAAGTCTATACCTAGCGTTATGAAAGTTGCAGTAATTAGCAATTCAATGGCGCTTAGATATGCCCTTCCAGAACAAAAAAAGGATCCTCACCTAGTCTGGAGTGCAATGTTTGAAGGGGGAACCGCCCAGGCCCCAATTGCTTTTTTATTGGCGGATGCAAGTGTTCGGAAAGACCAAGATTTCTTCAAAAAAGTGTCCAAGAAGCTAAAAGACGTCAAGACACATAAAGATTTGGTTAAGCAAATTAAGGAAAGTCACGCTGAGTGAAACTTCAGGCTAGGACGCTGGCGTGGCGCGGCTTCTGGTGCCAGGGCCCACCAGCGCGCACTTGGCCCGCCGCCTTCGCACACCGGTACAACTTCAATCATCGTCAAAGAGGCATTCGTTATGGCAGCTCGGCTCCCGGATCATGGTCGACGATTCCGGGTTTAGCCCAAAATCGGTCTCGATCAAACGGAATCCCAGGTCAGCTTCGTCCGGAATTGCCGGCCACGTTCGCCCGGAAATTGCGGTCACGATGGCCCGGAATACGTGCTTGGCGGATACGCACATATTCAAGCATTGGCTGCATGACCAAAGCGACAACTACCTTGACGCGCGCCGCCGCCCTACAACCAGCCAAATGCCCCCCGTACGGAGGCCGCGATTGCGTTTGAGGGCATTGAGGCACTGTGGGGAATGGAAGTATTGGGCAACCCTGATACCCGCACCCAATCTCTCGCTTGTTCTCCTAGCGAGACGATGGCTTTAACGTGCCACCCGGCATTAATCAGCACATCCACGTATTCTTCGCCAGGTGGATATCTCTTTCGGCGCACCATCTCCGAGTCGTAGCGCAGTGTTGCGATAATGTTGCGAACGGTAGGGAATGCCCCAGACCAATGTTCCTGCCGCTCTAATTCGCTCACCCAGTCTTCCGGCATTAATCCTCTCTCCTGAGCAGCTCCAATCAGGCCTCGAATTCGGAAATCGAACCCGGTCACCGTCCGGACCTCGACTTGAGTCGCCGGGGTATCGGTTCCTATCAAACAGCGAACCAGACTGGATTTACGGGTATTCCCCGCCCCTAGAATTAAATAGATCGACTTCATCGAGATCCCCTTAACGTAATCTCTCGTTGTTCAAATATTTTGGCCACTTTTCTTCTGCAGTGTTTTTATTTTTGAACGTACATGGCAACCATGTCAGAGGATGATCTTATCAGATGAGGTAAGATCCTGACTCAACACGGCGTCCGGGTCGACGAGGGGGCTGCCAACAGTGGCGACAAAGACGCTGTTTCTTGATTTTGATGGTGTATTGCATCCGACCCTGGCCAAGCCCGCGGAGCATTTTGGCTGTGCCCAGTTGCTCGTTGCGGTCTTGGAACAGCACAAACCTGATGTCGTGATCTCATCCAGCTGGCGGCTCCACTTCCCGATGACGGAGATCCTCGACCGCCTTCCACTCCAGGTGCGCAGCCAGGTCGTCGGGACCACCGGCGACGTCTTCATCGGCAAACATGCAAGGTGGCAGGAGATACGTTCGTACTGCGCGCAGCACCGAATTGTCGATTGGCGGGCACTCGACGACAGTGCGTTCGAATTCCCGCCCGACCGCCCTCAGCTGATCCGCTGCGATGGCGGCATGGGCATAGGGGAGCGAGAGATCCTGGAGCTGCGTGCATGGCTGGCACCACGAATTACGGGGGGGATCGAAGATTCCTAAGTAATTTCTTGCGCCAATGGCGAACAAATTCGGTTGCCCGGCTGTAATAGCCGTCAAAACCGCCGATCTGTCTCTTGGAGACGCGCTATACAACTCGAACGACAGACGCCCCACGTATAATTGAATGAGCATCTTACCCGGGAGGCGGCATGCGTTGGTTCACAAATCTATTTTTCATTCTTGGTCTTTTTGCGCAGATAGGCCACGCATCAGCGGCAGATCAGGGCGCCGCAGTTCCTGCCACTATTTCTCCCGCACAGACCGCACTGATCATCCTGCACGGGAAGTGGGGCAAGCCCCCGGCACCACTCGCCGAGCGCTTCACGCAAGAGGGTTTCCACGTCATATCACCTGAAATGCCCTGGAGCGGCGGGCGTCTTTACAACAGCACTTACGAAGAGGCTTTGAAAGCCCTACACGAAACGATCGCTGAACTGCGGGTGAAGGGTTTCCGCAAAATCCTCATCGGCGGACAGAGTTTCGGCGCCAACGGGGCATTGGCCTACGCCAGCGTTTACGGCGATGTCGATGGTATTTTCATGATGGCGCCGGGGCACCATCCGGAATTGGGGAAGCAGCGGCAGGGGACGAGGCTTATCGCTGACGCGAAAGAAATGGTCGCCAAAGGCAAGAGCGATGCGCTTGTCGATTTGATCGATTACAACGACGGCAATCGCAGCAAAGGTTTGCAGATCAGTGCCAAGGCGTACCTGTCGTTCTATGACGAAAACAGTCTGGCTAACATGTCGCGGTCGGCCGCGACAGTCAAGAAGCCCGTGCCGGTTCTTATTATCATGGGCCACGGCGATTACATCACCGGACAGGGAAAGGGCTACATCTTCGGCCGCTTGCCCGCACATCCCCTCAGTCTATATATTGAGAGCGACGCCCCGCACCGCGAGGTACCCAAGGCATCCTTTCCGGCCATCCTGAAGTGGGTAACAACCATCACTTCGTCTTGACAGGAGAGTTAAATGAAACTCCCGCGCTGCTGTTTTTGTCTGCCTGACGCCTTTTTTGTGGCGTTGTTGAAATTCAAGTAGCTTGCGTGGGCATGAGGGTTGAGGGCGTGGGAATTGCGCGCCTAACAAATTCAAGAAATACAAAATCCCGAACACCGCCTTACTCAGGATGGGCTGCGAGAGAGCTGGCGACAGCTCATCGAGAAATATCCAGAGCGATTTTTCGTGGGCACAGATCCGTGCTGCGGCCTGCACCATCGCTATACAGAAATAGTCACTGAGTTACGAGAAAAGTTTCTACCGTACCTATCCACTGAAACGCTAAAAAAAGTGGCTTATCAAAATGCCGTCGAGCGGTTCAGGCTGCCATAACAAATAAAGGATGGAATGAAACAGCGTTTGCTTCAAGCCGTGCAATGCCTCGGCCTTATGGCGCAGGTTTGGGCTGGCAGTGGCATGATCGGTTCGGCACATGCCGCGCAGGCCTATCCCACCAAGCCCATCCGCATGGTCATTGCCTTTCCGCCGGGCGGCAGCAACGACATCATTGCGCGTTTTGTGGGTGTGCGTCTCACCCACAAGCTCGGACAGCAAATCGTCTACGACTATCGTGGCGGCGCCGCGGGTGTGATCGGCACTGAAATTGCGGCACGTGGCATTGCCGATGGTTATACGCTGCTGTTCGCGTCGACCTCGCACACCATGATCGAGGCGATACGCAAAGTACCCTACGACACACTGGGCTCGTTCGCTCCGGTGGCGATGTTTGGGCGCGGGCCGAATGTGCTGGTGGCACACCCCAATCTGCCGGCTAAAACCTTTGCCGATCTGGTGCCGTTGGCAAAGGCCAGTCCTGGCAAGTTTAAATACGCCTCGACGGGCATCGCCGGCATGCATCACTTCGGTGGCGAGTTGTTGAAGCATCATGCGGGAATCGACCTGTCGCACGTGGCCTATAAGGGCGGTGGGCCGGCGTCGTTTGCGGTGCTCTCGGGTGAAGTGGAGATGATGTTTTCCACCATGCCGCTCGCCATGCCCAATGTGCGTGCCGGAAAATTGCGCGCCTTGGGCGTAGGTGGCGTCGCACGTTCGCCGTTGTTGCCCGCGGTGCCAACGCTCGCCGAAGCCGGTGCGCCGGGATATGAATTCACCGTGTGGTGGGGGTTGCTCGCGCCGCGGCAAACGCCGGCAGCGATCGTGTCGCTGCTCAACACCGAGGTCAATACCATACTGCGCGACCCGGAAGCAGCCCAACAGCTTGCGGCTGAAGGCGCGCAAGTCACGGCGTTGACGCCAGCGCAATTCGGCGTCATGCTGGCCGAGACGTTTAACAAATGGAAAAAAGTGGCGCGTGAGGCGAATATCCGTGCGGAATAGGAGGCGCGTGGCACGTATATTGGGGTATTGCCCAGTCGTCGCGCTGGCGTGGGTGCAGCATGCCCCTGCACAAAACTATCCCACCAAGCCGATACGCATTATCAGTACCACATCGGCGGGCGGTCCAGCTGAGTTCATCGCGCGCCTGGTGGGTCAAAAACTGACCGAGCAGTGGGGACAGCAGATTGTGATCGATACGCGCGCAGGCGCGGCCGGTACCATAGGCGCTGAAATCGTGGCACGCGCGGCACCGGACGGTTATACGCTGTTGCTGGGTTCGGGGGCGAATATGGTGATTGCGCCGCTGGTGGTCAAATCTATTCCTTACGATCCGATACGCGATTTTGCGCAGGTGAGCATGGTGGCGATCAGTCCGTTTGCGCTGGTGGTGCATCCATCGGTGGCGGTAAAGACCGTGGGTGATCTGGTGGCCTCGGCAAAGCAAAAGCCGGGACAGTTGAATTTCGGTTCCACAGGCGTGGGCAGCACCGCGCATCTGGGTGGTGAGCAACTGAAAATGCTGACTGGCATCGACATACGCCATGTGGCGTACAAGGGGGCGGTGCCGGCGGTCGCCGATCTGGTGGGCGGGCATATTCAGATGCTGTTCAACAGCATGGCGTCGGCCTTGCCGCAAGTGAAGGCCGGGCGCCTGACGCTGCTCGCAACGTGCGGGCTCACGCGTTCAGCGCTGACGCCAGATACGCCAGTGCTGGCAGAAACCTGGCCGGGATATGAGGTGGTGACGTGGTACAGCATCGTCGGTCCCGCCAAAATGCCGCGGGTGCTGGTGACGAAATTGAATGAAGGCGTGCGCAAGGCGCTGCAAAACACCGATACCATCGCCCGTTTTCAGGCGGCAGGGAATACGCCAGCGCCCAGCACGCCGGAGGCGATGGTCGAATATACGCGCCGAGAGATGGCGAAGTTCGATAAGATTATCAAGGCGGCTGGCGTGCGCCTGGACGGATAAAGCGGGAGCATCCCATGCTGAAAATTGTCAAGGCAGCGCCGAAGATCGGCGCAGAAATTCAGGGCGTCAGCGTCAAGGGCATGGATGAGGCCACGTTTCGCACGGTGTATCAGGCGTTCTTGGATTACATCGTCATCGTGATTCGCGGGCAAGATCTTAATGAGCAGGACTTCATCGATTTCAGCGCACGGTTTGGCGAGATCAAGCCGCACATGACAAAAAAGGCGCATCACCCGCAGTATCCGGAACTGATGCTCATGGACAACCGCATCCTGGATACGCGTAGCGGCGAGCAGACGCAGACCGCCTCGCCATTACTGGTGCGGGTAGGCAACGTGTGGCACACCGATACCAGCTACGAATACGTCACCGCCAAGGCCACCGGCATGTACGCGGTGAACGTACCCAGCGTGGGCGGCGATACACTGTTCACCAATATGTACGCAGCCTATGACGCACTGCCCGACGTGTTCAAACAAAAGTTGGAAGGCCGTTGCGCGACGCATATTTATGGCGGGCGTCTGAAGCGCCAGCAGGATCGGCTGGAGGATTCCGAACGCAACCGCGCACCGGCGCTACACCCGCTAATGCCGGTGCATCCCGAAACGGGCTGCAAGTCACTCTATTTCAATGATGGCCAGATCATGAATATCATGGGCATCGACCAGGCCGAGAGCGAGGCCCTAATCGCGGATCTTGCCCAGCGCACCGCCAGCGAAAACGGCGATTACCGCCATCAGTGGCAACGCGGCGACGTGGTAATCTGGGATAACCGCTGCTCGATACATTGCGCCACCGGCAATTACCCGGCAAACGAGCGTCGAACCAACTGGCGCTCGACGGTCATGGAATTCGGCTGGCGGCAACAGGCGGTCCAGTCCGCCGGATAGGACTGTGCCACGTTGGTGGCGTCACGATGGCAGTAACGCACCTCGCAGGCAGTTGCCTGCGGGGGGGGCGGCACTTCCCTAATGGATTTCCTTTGGATAAGGCCGGCTCAACATCCAGTTGACTATGGCCTCTACGGTCTCGCCTTCGCGTCCCAGAAAGCCGTGCTCCGCCAGCGCCTCGCACGGTGCCGATTGCGCAGGTTTCCCGCCCGCAACAGAAATCAACGGATACCGATCTGCTAACGCGGCGGCGCTGTGATAAGGCGTGTACGCGCAGCCATCCTGCCGATGGTGGGCGAACAGCAGGCGCGATTTGATGCTGGCAAAATCAAAGCCGCCCAGACCTTGCTGTCCCGCGCGTTTGCCCGACAAAAACACCGATGCCGTTAGCACCGTACCGGCCAACGCATCCGGCATGCGTCGGCCTAGCGCAGCAGCGGAAACCGTACCGCGGCTGGTGCCCACCGCGTATATTGGCAATGTGGGATGGCGTTTTTTCAGTTCGCCGATGACCCCGGCCACGTCCGCCGCGTGTGCGGCGTCGAGCCGGAAGGTGTCGTCCATGCCGCTGCTTCGATCCGAGGGCGCATCGAACACCACCGCGACGACGCCGTGTTTGACGAACTCCGTACGCGAGCGAACGAGAAAGTTGTTCGGGCTGAAGCGGATTTGTTCGCCCTCCATGCGCAGGCGAATGTTGCCGCCACTGCCGGGAAACAGCAGTGCGATGGCGGCAGGTTTATCCGGCGCGCGTTCCACGAGAACGGATTGCGTCACGCCGGGCCGCGCCTCAACGGTGAGGATTTCCTGTGCGCTGGCGGCTGACGTGAGCAAAGCCAGACAGGCCGCGAACCATCGCTGTTTCATGGGTTGCCTCCGTGCCGTGTCGATGTGGTCATTATAGTGACAGAAGGGCGATGAGCCCCGCACAAACACAGGAAATCAAAATGGACATGCCAACCGAGAGCAGTTGGTGAAAAAGAATGGTGGTGGAATCAGCATCGTATTCAGACTAGCCCTTGAAACCCGATCGCGAATGCGCGGAGATCATGGGGGTGAAGCTGCTCGCCGCGATGTTCGGCCGCCTGCCTTGCAGATCCCGGCGGCAGCCTAAACTAGCAATTCGCCGCCCACAGGTGCTCAGTTCGCCGTGGATTCCAGCTCGGAATTCGGTGAGAATCAACCCCACTGGCTGTGCTTTTACCGGCCCTGTTCTAATCACCGAAGGCAAGGAATCCGCTATGCCCGTCGCACTTTATCCTAACCCCGGGCGCATTGACGTGCGCGCCAACGGCGGCACGAAGTCAGGCCACTCGGCCATGGTCAAGGCACTGGGGCGCATGACGAATCGATGCGCCAGTGGATACTGGCTTTACAGGGTGACCCTGCAGCTTTGCCTTGCAGGATGGCCCCTCAGCGCATCGGCGGTCGATGCAGAAGTATCGCCAAGAAGGGCGGCCGGTGACATGGCCACCGAATTCAGAAACCAGAAGCTCCCACCGAGTACCGCCCCCTTAGCGTTGCCGTTGAAAGTGCCGTTGACGGAAGATGCGCGCACGATTGAGCACGCCCAACGCATATTTGACAACCATGCCGTGCTGGGCCTGTTGATGGTTGATAAAGGCCGCATCGTTTATGAAAATTACCGAGCTCCGGCGGCAGCAAACAAACCCCTGTTTTCATGGTCGATGAGCAAGAGCCTGACCGCGTACACCCTGGGCCAGATGCATTGCGACGGGAAGATTCCTGCGCTGGATCAGCCGGCCGCAACGGTCTCGCCGGCGCTTAAGGGGACGGTATTCGGCGAAGCGACGCTGCGCCATTTGCTTAGCATGTCGAGCGGCGGCAAGGAGGCGTTGCATAGTGGCGACCATATCGCACCCACTCCGGACTGCAAGCCCGGAACCAATTGCGATGGCTGGCAAATGATGCGCGCGCAATTGATGACGGGGATGGAGTATCTGCATAAATTTCCGGAGCGCGGCAAAACGTTGTTGGGCAATGCCGTCGAGTCCGGCAGCCGGTTTGCCTACTCGGGTCTCGATACGCTGGCTCTGGCGAGTGTGGCCGACAGTGCTGGCGGATTTCTGCCGGCCTTTGAAAAATATGTATGGAACAGGATTGGGGCGGAGGCTCCTGGCTACTGGCTTCTTGACAGGGACAATCGCGCCATTGCACAGGCTGGTTTCAGCGCGATCGGCCGCGACTGGATCAGACTGGCATTGTTCAGCTTGCGCCAGTTGAGCTCAGATGACCTTTGCGTACGGGATTTTATGCACAAGGCAACTTCGGCGCAGATTAAAAATTCGTCGAAGCGTGTAGGCTCTAATTTTGAGAGTTATGGCTATCAAACCTGGATTTTCCAAAGCAGCGGGAGCCCTTCCTACTGGTGGGCGGGCTACGGCGGCCAGCGGGTTGGGATAGACCCGGTCGGCGAAAAAATAATCGTCGTATCGAGTTACCGCGAAAACTACATGGGTGAAATCTATCGCCTGTTTGACGGATGGCAAAGGCGATAATTCCTGATCCTGTTCCCGCCGAACGAAGAATGACCAGTTTAGAGGGTGGCGCCTATCATGGGCTGACCAAGGTGGCCCCCATTTTCCAGCCTACCGCGAACGCTTCATCTATTTCATCTTCACTGTTCGGTACTGTGAGTGGCATTACGCCAACAGGCAGTGATCTGCGGCATAATTGCGATGACTTGCCCGTCCACTAATACGGACCCTGCGCAATGAAGACGAAGCTACTCCTCCTGATCGCACTACTCCCCCTCGCGAGCGGCGCGTGGTGTGGGCCTTATGAGGATGGATTAGCCGCGGCGATAAAGAAGGATTACGCGACTGCCATAAAATTGTGGCTGCCTTTAGCGCAGGTGGGCGTTAAAAAAAATCCGCTTCAGGAAAGTAATTATCAAAAAGCGATCGAAGCAGTCGGTAAGCAAGATTATTTAACGGCATTGTTTTTATTTCAAAGCCTTGCTGAGAAAGGCTCTGTGACCGATGCAGCTGCCCCTCCAGGAGGGAGACCTCCGCAAGACGACGCTAAAATTACAAAACTCTATCAAGAGGGTATGGCGGCAGCACTAAAAAAAGACTACGCGACGGCTTTAAAACTTTGGCAGCCACTCGCTCAAACTGGACATGCACTATCCCAGTATGCACTTGCAGTAATGCACCGGGATGGCTACGGCATGCTCAAAGACGATATGCGTGCATTAATGTGGTTCAACGTCAGCGTCACCCATCTACCAGAAAGCGCAAAGGAGATCGATACAATTTCTCGGCGCCTATCTCCAGCGCAAATCGCAGAAGCGAAAAAGCTAGGGCTAGATTGTCAGGCTAAGAACTTCAATGGGTGCTGATGAACGCTAAAGCGGCATGCAGATTGCCATCACGATAGAGTAGGCCGAATCGAAGTATCAATCGCGGGTATCGGTGCTGGATGAAAGGGCGTGTCGGCTGTCCTATTTTTGACCGTAAGGGCTCATCCCATAACGAGCTTGGGCAGCCACAGCGCGAGGCTTGGCCAGATCATCAGCGTCGCGATGAGGCCCATCATCAGGCCGACAAAGGGCAGCGAGCCCCAAATGACATCGGCGATCGAGCCGCGTTCGCGCATGCTCTGCACGACGTAGAGGTTGAGGCCGACCGGTGGGGTGATTAGTGCTGCCTCGATCAGGATAGTCAGCACCACGCCCCACCAGATCGGATCCCAGCCTAGTGCCAGGATGATCGGGTAGATGAAGGGCGTCGTCAGGATCATCATGGAGATGGTTTCCATGAAGCAGCCGAGCACCAGATAGAACGCGATGATCAGCAGCATCGTGCCGTACTTGCCTAAACCCAGGTCAGCGATCACTTTGCTCATGCCGTCGGTCAGGCCGATGGAGGCGAGGACGAAATTGAGGAGTTGAGCGGCGATGATGATCAGCATGATCATGCCGGTGGTGCGCATGGTGTTTTCGAGCACCGTGCGCATCATCCTTACGCTCAGTACGCGTTCCCAGGCGGCGAGCAGCAGCGCGGCGAGGACGCCGAGGGAGGCCGCTTCGGTGGGTGTTGCCCAACCGGCATAGATCGACCCGACGACCACAAAAAATATGAATAACGGCGCAACCAGATCCTTAAGCGCGTAAATGCGCTGCCGCCAAGTGGTCTCCACTTTCGTGCCGCCCTTGGCGGGGGTGACAACGCAGCTGACGTAAACATAGACCATGAAGAGCACCGCGAGCACGATCCCCGGGATCATGCCGGCGAGGTAGAGGCGCGGGACCGAAGTGTTGGTCAGCAGTCCGTAGAGGATGAAATTGATCGAGGGCGGAATCAGGATGCCGAGCGTGCCCCCGGCGGCGAGCGTGCCGAGGAACAGGCGTTGATCGTACTGGCGTTTCTCGATCTGCGGTATCGCGACCACGCCCACCGTGGCAGCGGTCGCCACGCTGGAACCCGAGGTGGCCGCAAACAGGGTGCAGGTGCCGATGTTCGCGTGCATCAGCCCGCCTGGCAGCCACGACAGCCACTGGGCGATGCCGTTATAGACGCGCTCGGCGATGCCTGAACGCAGCAGGATCTCTCCCAGCATGATAAACAGCGGGATCGCAATCAGGATGTACTCTGAGCTCGAGTTCCACAGCACCTCCCCCATCGCGAGGTAAAGCGGCATAGAGGAATAAAACTGGTTGAGCGCCAGGCCTAGCGTGCCCATCACCGCGGCGATGGGTATGCTGATCGCCAGCATTACGACGAGCATGGAAAGGGCGGTGGCGATCATCGGGATTGTTGGTTAGCGGTTGGCGCAGAGTTACCCGCACTGGCCGGTGTTTTATGGGCGATGTTGAGACTGTCGAGTTCTCCCGCAATCTCGTCATCCTGGGAGGGAAGGCCGGCGATCCGGCCGGCCGCTACCAGGTCGCCGCGCCAGATTTCCAGCAGGGTGCGCACGAGGGCGATCGCGATAGCAGCGAAGAAGAGGCCGAGGCCGAACAGCCAAGGCAATTGCGGCAGCGCGAGCGGTGTGCGCAGTGGCGTATTGGCACGGCTCCAATCGAGATAGTTCGTATGCCAGAGATCCCAGCCACGTTCGAGCATGACCCAGGCGAGGACGCCGAGGGCGAGCAGTGACACGACATCGAGCGCGGTACGCAAGCGTAGCGACAGGCGGCCGTAGAGCGGGTCGATCCGCACATGGCCGCGCGTGACGAGCACATGCGCGAGCGACCAGGTGGTGCCTAGCGCAAAAAGATAAGCGGCGAGTTCGTCCGAGCCCGAGTAAGTAAAGGCGAGGACTTTCCTGGCGATGACCTCGGCTGACACCAGCAGTGCGGCAACGAGTACCAGAGCGCCGCCCAGGCAGGCGAAGAGCCGCGAGACTCTCGCGGTCGAGTTCCAGAGTATATCCATCGTGATGGGGCGCGGCATCCGGGAAACCCGCACGCCGCGTGCTCCTCAAGGGTGAATGGGCTTCAGTTCGCTTTTGCCGTGAGGCCGTATTTCTTGCCGACTGACTCCGTCCATTTCTTCGCGCACTCGGCGCCGCAGCGGCCCGCCCAGGCAGGCAGAACCACTTCGTTCAATACTTTGTCGCGCGCTACGAGGTCGCTGGCAGACGGAATGACGAGCTTCAGTTTGCCGGGCACGCCGGCTGTGCATACCCCGGTGCCGGTAGTGCAGGCGACCCCTTCGTCGGTTTCGGCCTCGGCGGTCTTCCAGGACTTGTCGCTGAGGCGCGCCATTTCCTTTCTCATCAAGGCCTGCGTCGCCGGCGACATCTGGTTCCAGGTTTTCAGGTTGACCGCCCACAGTGAAGCGGTGAACCCGACCGGCAGGCGGAAGAGCGTGCTCGTCACCTCGTGCCACTTCGCCTTGTAGGCAGGCATGGTTCCGGTTATGCCGCAGTCCACCACTCCCTTTTCAAGCGCGGGCACGACCTCGCCGAAGGGCAGGGTTACAGCCGAGGCGCCAAAACCCTTCACCAGGTCGGCCTGCGACACGCCTTGCACGCGGATCTTCTTGCCCTTGAGGTCGGCGACGCTGCGGATATCGCCGCGGCAGTAGAAATTCTGTTCCGGCCAGGTAAAGGTGCCTAGCAGCCTGTCGGACTTTCCAGTCGTAAAAGTACTATACTCGAATTGACGAATAGCAGAGTACAGCCATGACCAACTTCATACTCGCTGACCGCAAGACCGACTATCTGCTGCCGCCATCGGTGGATGACTGGTTGAACGAAGAT
>CAMDRT010000057.1 GCA_945906815.1 Bordetella parapertussis | reverse complement strand
TGAAGGCTTGAACAACAAAATTCGCGTCATCCAACGTCGTGCATACGGACTACGCGATGAGGAATATCTGCGACTGAAAATACTCACTTGCATGTTGCCAGTGCTCTAAAATGCCCCAAATTCGCCCACACTCTTACGCGAAGACCCATTTTTGTTTTTTATGAAAAAAGCGGACTGCCTTGGGGCGTCCGCTTTTTTTGTCTTTACGACTAAGGAGCCCTCATGAGCAGCAACGACACCCCCATTCCCCGTGCCAAAAGAGGCGTTGCCCTGTCGGGCATAGCCGCCGGCAGCACCGCGCTATGCACGGTGGGACGCAGCGGCAACGACTTGCATTATTGCGGCTATGACATTTATGACATCGCCGAAACCTGCGAATACGAGGAAATTGCCTATCTCCTGATCCACGGCAAACTCCCCAACGCCGCCGAACTGGCCAACTACAAAGGCAAACTCAAAACCCTGCGCGGCCTGCCCCATGCTGTCAAGCAAGTTCTCGAAGCCCTGCCTGCCGCGGCGCACCCGATGGACGTGATGCGCACGGGCTGCTCGGCACTGGGCTGCGCGCTGCCCGAAAAAGAAGATCACAATGTGCCTGGCGCGCGCGATATCGCCGACCGCCTGATTGCTTCATTGGGGTCGATGCTGCTGTATTGGTACCACTACAGCACCAACGGCAAGCGCATCGACGTGGAAACCGACGACGACTCCATCGGCGGCCATTTTCTGCACCTGCTGACCGGCGCAGCACCCAAGGCGCCTGCACTGCGTGCCATGCACACCTCGCTCAATCTCTACGCCGAACATGAATTCAATGCCTCCACCTTCGCCTGTCGCGTGGTGGCAAGCACCGGAGCAGATATGCACTCCGCGATCACCGGCGGCATCGGTGCGCTGCGCGGCCCCAAGCACGGCGGTGCCAACGAAGTCGGTTTTGAAGTGATGAACCGCTACGAAACACCCGATGACGCCGAAAACGACATCATCATACGTGTGCGCAACCGCGAGACTGTCATTGGCTTCGGCCACGCGGTGTACACCGTGGGAGATCCGCGCAACAAGATCATCAAAGAAGTTGCGCGCAAGCTGTCGCAGGACACCGGCGATATGAAAATGTTCGACATTGCCGACCGCATCGAAGCGGTGATGATGCGCGAGAAAACCATGTTTGCGAATCTCGATTGGTTCTCTGCCGTGTCGTACAACAAACTCGAGGTGCCGACCTTGATGTTCACGCCGATATTCGTCATCTCGCGCACTGCGGGCTGGGCGGCACATGTGATGGAACAGCGTCTGGACAACAAGCTGATCCGGCCTACGGCGCTCTACAGGGGGCCGGAAAATCGGAAATTTTCGCCTTTAGCTCAACGGTGAACAAGTGAACGGGTGAACGACTGAACGGGTAAAACCCGCACGGGGTTACTCGTTCACTCGTTCACCCGTTCCCTCGTTCACGCCTTTACGGAAAAACCATGTCAACTCAAATCTCCAACATCCGTCCCAAGCCCGACAAAGTGCTGACCGACATCGCCAACTACGCGGCGAAATACACTATTAAAAGCGCCGAGGCCTACAACACCGCGCGCCTGTGTCTGATGGACACCCTCGGCTGCGGCCTCGAGGCCTTGTCCTACCCCGCCTGCACCAAGCTGATGGGGCCTATCGTTCCCGGCACTATAGTGCCCAACGGTGCAAAAGTGCCGGGCACCTCGTACCAGCTTGATCCGGTAAGCGCGGCGTTTAACATCGGCTGCATGATCCGCTGGCTGGATTTCAACGATACCTGGCTCGCTGCGGAATGGGGCCATCCGTCGGACAACCTCGGTGGCATTCTGGCGACTGCGGACTGGCTGTCGCGCAACGCGGTCGCAGCCGGCAAGAAACCGCTGACCATGCGTGATGTGTTGACCGGCATGATTAAAGCGCATGAAATTCAGGGCGTGATAGCGCTGGAGAACAGCTTCAATCGCGTCGGTATCGACCACGTGGTGCTGGTAAAGGTAGCGTCTACCGCCATCGTCGCCCATATGCTCGGCTGCAATCATGAGGAAATCGTCAACGCGGTATCCAACGCATGGATAGACGGCCAGTCTCTGCGCACCTATCGCCACGCGCCCAATGCGGGCTCGCGTAAATCATGGGCGGCCGGAGACGCCACCAGCCGCGCGGTGCGCCTCGCGTTGATGGCGCACAAAGGCGAGATGGGCTATCCCTCTGCGCTCACCGCCAAAACCTGGGGCTTTTATGACGTACTGTTCAAGGGACAACCCCTGCTACTGAAGCAGGCTTACGCTGCCTACGTGATGGAAAATGTGCTGTTCAAGATTTCATTTCCGGCGGAGTTCCACGCGCAAACCGCTGTCGAATGCGCGGTGACGCTGCACCCTGCGGTCAAGGATCGTTTGCACGACATCCAAAAAATCGTCATCACCACACACGAATCGGCCATCCGCATCATCGACAAAACAGGCCCGCTCAACAATCCGGCTGATCGTGACCATTGCATCCAGTACATGTGCGCCATCGGCCTCATCAAAGGCAATCTCACCGCTGCCGATTACGAAGAAGAGGTCGCGCGTGACCCGCGCGTAGACGCGCTACGCGACAAAATGACCTGTGTGGAAAATAAACAGTGGACCGCGGATTATCTCGATCCGAAAAAGCGTTCGATTGCCAACGCGATACAGGTATTTTTCAAGGACGGCAGCAAGACTGCAAACGTGGCAGTGGAATACCCCATCGGCCACCGCCGTCGCCGCAAGGATGGCATTCCGCTGCTGGAGGCGAAGTTCAGGACAAACCTCGCGCGGCGCTTTGCTGACAAACAGCGCACCGCAATTTACGCCTTGTGCCAGGATCAAAAGAAGCTTGAAGCCACGCCGGTCAACGCGTTTGTGGATTTATTTGCGCTGTAGCACCATGAGCATGCCCTTCTTCACCCAGGTGATGAAGGGCATGCAAAACTAACAACGCGTAGGGCGCAATCCCGGTTTTACAATCACCCGCGAAGCGCGGCATTCACTCTCGGCATCACTTGTTCCGCCATCAACTGCATCGAGCGGCGCGCAAGCTTGGGGTCCACCCAGTCGTGGCCGCAGTACAGCAACGTGCCAAAATCACCGATGGTCTGTCTGAATTTGAGTATTTGATCGACCACCGAATCCACGCTACCCGCAATCACCAACGTGTCGAGCAGGAACTCCACCGTCAGCGCCGAATCGGGCATCGATAAATCCGGTTTGTAGATGTTGGCGCTGCCGCGAGCCAGGCGTTTGGTCAGCAAATTCCAGAAATAAAAACCGTACGGCCCTTCGCGTGTTTTGGCATAACGCTTTGCCGTCGCATCGTCGTCGGCAACGAAGATACTTTTGCACACGCGCCAATCCTCGCGGGCGGCGGTTAGTCCTGCAAGTTCGCAACCTTTTTCGTAGCCCGGAAAGTGTGTCGCCACCCAATTCGGCTGCAAAAAATTCGCCGAAATCGGCTTCCAGCCGCGCTGGGCCGCAGCCACAATGCCCTTGGAGTAGGGCTCCACCACAGTCACCACGATGGGCGGATGCGGTTGTTGATAGGGCTTTAACATCACCCCCTGCCCCACGCCGGGAATCGTCGTTTCGGCGGTGGAGATATTCCAGAATTCGCCCTTGAGGTCATACGGCGGCTCGCCCGCCCAGATGCCAAGTATGTGATTGATCGATTCGACAAACATTTTGGTACGGTCGTTCTTGATGTTGCCGAACACTTCCTGATCGGAGCGCAATCCCCCGGGACCGATGCCAAACAAAAATCGTCCCTCAAGCATGTGATCGACCATTGCCACATTGGCCGCCACCGCCGCCGGATGGCTGTTGGGCAGGTTGACCGTGCCGCTACCGAGTCTGATCTGCGTGGTCTCGTGCGCGACGCTGGCGATAAACGCCAGGCACGAAGGGATATTTTCACAGATATCCGTGGTGTGCTCGCCGATGAAGGCATCGCAGTAGCCCAGTTTATCTGCCAGCAAAACCGCTTCGCGATCCTCCTTCAGCGTTTGCGTGTAATTGCGCTCCGGCGGGTGGATGGGCATGGTGAAGTAGCCGAGTTTCATGTCGTCGCTTTTTCAGGGTGGTAAGTTAAATCCGCTGCATGTCCCGCAGTCCGAGCTTGATCAGGCAGTGATCCAGCCACTCGGCGGTAAGTTTTTCCTGCACCGAGTTCTGCCGCAGCCGCTGATTAAGGCCGCTCCAATCGACGCTGTCCAGCGGCTGATCCTGATTGAAACACGAGAACACGTAACTGGTCTTGCCGGTGAGCGGATCGACATGCGGCTGCAAACACTGCGCACAGATTTCTTTCATCATGCATTGCATGGGTGAGTTGATGGAGCCGATGCCGCAGTGGCCTTGTTTCATGTAGGGCTTGAGTATCTCATGCCGCGCGCGCGTCACCGCCGCCATCATGCGATCCGAACCAATCGCAACTATGCGGTCGGCGTCGCTGAACGGTAGCGGCTGCTCGCCGAGTTGCCCGCTGGCATACTCTTGCATGCACTGCACGATGTTGCCCACAAAGGTGCGATCCTGCGGGCGATCGGGGGTGAAACCCGGTTCCTCGTCGCAGCACCACACCACGACATCGGCCGCCGCTTCGATTTCGGCGACCTTGTAGCGGTCGATCATTTTTTTGTAGCCGGCGAAGTACAACACACGGCTGCCCGCCTTGCGCATCGCCTGTCCGATCGCGAGCAATACCGCATTGCCCAGGCCGCCGCCCACCAGCACCACGGTTTCATCTGCAGGTATTTCTGTCGGCGCGCCGGTCGGTCCCATCAGCACGATGGGTTCGCCGGGCTTGAGCTCCACGCACAGGTCGGATGAGCCGCCCATTTCCAGCACGATGGTTGAAATCAGCCCCTGTTCGCGATCCACCCATGCGCCGGTGAGTGCGAGGCCTTCCATGCCCAGGCGCGTGCCTTCTGTTTTTGGCGCGCTGGATTCAAAATTCTGCAAACGGTAAAACTGACCGGGCTGGAAGCGTCGCGCGGCCAGCGGCGCGCGCACCACCACTTCTATAATCATCGGCGTCAGACGCTTCACCTCATGCACAGTGGCACGCAAGTCACCGTTAAAACGCGCGATAAATTCCTGATCGCTGACTGCAGCGGCAGGTGTCACGGCTTCGAGTACGCGGCTTACCAGCGGGTGCCCCTGCTTCGCGCTGCCGATGGCTTTGACCACGTTGCCGAAAAACGAGGGATGCACGTCACCGAAATAACTCATGCAACGGCCATCGGCCTGGCGCGACAACAGGACGTTGATCTGATTGGGTTTGGATATGCCTTTTTCGGCTGAGACCGGGTTACCCGCAGCGTCATACGCCTGGAAATACCGTCCATCGAGTTTAAAATTCTCTGCATCCTCGCGCGCCAGCACGGTATTGGGCTGGGTGCCGGCCGCGATCAGGATGGTATAGGCCGGCAGCAGGACCTCGCCGCCATCGACGGCCGAGCCATCCTGCGCGCGCAGCTGCGCCGACACCTTGAGCGCACAGGCGTGGCCGTATTGATCGACTTCCACCGCCCGCGGTGTCAGTCCCTCGGCAAAGCGTATGCCTTCTTCCAGTGCTTTGTGCACTTCTTCATGGTTGAGCGTATAGGACGGACTGTCGATCAGGCGCTTACGATAGGCGATGGTTGCACCGCCCCACCCCTGCAGCAATTCCACGATGCGCGGCGCGCGCTCTTCCGCCACCGCACGCATGCGCTCGGAACGCAGCGCGCGCGCGTGTGCCAGAAATTCGTCGGCGATGATGCGCTCTTCTTCGTTCCACGCCAGACGCGTCGCCATTTCACCGTGCTCGCGCGCCATCGCCTCATAGCGCTTGAGAAATTTTTCGACTTGCAGCGGGTAGTACGCGAGCGACTCGGTCGCGGTGTCTATGGCCGTCAGTCCGCCGCCGATGATCACCACCGGCAGGCGCAGTTGCATATTGGCGATGGAATCGGTTTTCGCCGCGCCGGAGAGTTGCAGCGCCATCAGAAAATCCGAGGCCGTGCGCACGCCGCGTGCAAGGCCATTCGGCATATCGAGCACCGTGGGCCGCCCCGCGCCGATGGCCAGCGCCACATGATCAAAGCCCATTGCGAACGCTTCATCGGCAGTGAGGGTGCCACCGAAACGCACGCCACCGAAGAGCGCAAACTGCTCCCTACGCTCTAATAGTAGCCTTATGATTTTTAGGAAATTTTTATCCCACCGCACGGTGATGCCATATTCCGCAACGCCGCCAAATCCGGCCATCATGCGTTCGTCGAGACGTTCATACAAATCGCGGATGTCGCGGATCGGCAGGAACGCAGCGCGCTGACCCTGCGCATCCACACCGGAAAATTTCGCTGGCAGTGGCTCGATTTTCAAGCCGTCAATGCCCACCACGGTGTGCCCATCGTTCATCAAATAATGCGCGAGCGAAAACCCTGCCGGCCCCATGCCTGCGATCAACACACGCTTGCCGCTGGGCGCTGGTGGATAAGGTTTGCGCAAATTCAACGGATTCCAGCGCGTCAGCAGGCTGTATATCTCGAAGCCCCACGGCAATTCCAGCACGTCTTTGAGGGTGCGTGTTTCCGCCTGCGGTATATCCACCGGCTCCTGCTTTTGGTAGATGCACGACTTCATGCAGTCGTTGCAAATGCGGTGACCCGTCGCCGCCACCATCGGGTTATCGACGGTGATGATGGCCAGCGCACCGATCGCATAGCCTTCGGACTTGGCCTTGTGAAACTCGGATATCTTTTCTTCCAGCGGACAACCGGCGAGCGCCACCCCGAACGGGCTTTTCTTGAACGACGCCGCACCGCGACCGCTGGCACCCTTTTCCAGCAGACCCTTGGAGCAGGAATCCTTGCCCTGCTGGTGGCACCAGATGCAGTAGTGCGCCTGATCCAGCGCCCCCTTCAGATCGGCGCCTTTATCCGTCAGCCTGAAACCCTCACGGCGGCGCAACTTCTCCAGCGGAAAAGTGTGGGTGGTATAACCTTGCGCCGATTCGGTTGCGCTGGGCACCAGGTGCTGCATGTCGAGTTTGTGCGGCGCTTTGAACAAAACGCCGTCGTGATGTTTCTTGCGCCCCGCAGCAGTCTGCAAAGCCCATGCCGCATATTGCAGCGCCACCTCAAGTTGGTCGGCATGGGCGGATTCGTCTTTTTGCCACTCGAGCACTTTTTTCGCGTAGCCCAGTTCGGTGAGCGTGTCGCCCATCATAGGCTCCAGCCGCAACGCCAGTTCCGGTCCATTGAGCTGCTCAGCCGCGGCACCTTTGAACTTGTTAACGGCCTTACGCTGCACGAACAAGCGCTTCACGCTGTAGATCGGTGACAACTCAAGATGGCGCGCAGTCAGCGCTTCCACCTCTGCTTCTATGGCGAATAACCACGCCAGAAAATCTTCCAGATGCGAGGTCAACGCCAGCAGCAATTCCGATTCCTGCTTGGCGGGAAGCGCCGATGGTGCCGCGCGCGCGGCGATCAATTGCGTATGTAGCGGCTGGTCGGCAACAGCGAGCTTTGCCAGAAACAGCGCGTCTATGCGCTGCAGCCCGTCGCGCCGATAAAAGTCAGCGAAAGCGATACCACTGGGCGAAGAAAGTGTAGCGTTACTCAAGATAAACAGCTTTGTATTAGGCGCGGGAGAAGCTGTGATTATACCGTGCCTGGCACCCTGTACGTGAGCTAATTCCCTGATTCTATTCAGGTTATATGCGCTGTGCGATAATCATTTAAATGCTTGGACAAACAGGCCCACACGGATTGACGCTGATGATGCAGATGTCTCAAACACGCCGCGCGCTGATATGGGCGGTGATGTCCTTGCTCGTGGGCCTGCTGTGCTTTATGGGATTTCGCGGCTACCTGAGCGCGGATATGCTGTTCAATTTCGCCAACGCGCTTTACTGTTGATTCAGCGCTACGCGCGCAGCGGCGTTAACGGTATTTTCAACCAGCATCGCCACCGTCATCGGCCCTACACCGCCCGGCACCGGCGTGATCCAGCCGGCAATTTCTGTCACTTCATCAAACGCCACATCGCCGACGATCTTGCCGCTAGTCAAACGATTGATGCCGACATCAATCACCGCCACACCGGGCTTTACCATAGCGCGGGTGATCAATCCAGCCTTGCCGGTCGCCACCACCAGTATGTCGGCCTGACGCGTCACCGCAGCCAGCTCTGGCGTGCGCGAGTTGCACACCGTGACCGTCGCGCCGCGCCCGATCAGCAACAGCGCCACGGGCTTGCCGACGATGTTGCTACGCCCCACCACCACGGCATGGCGGCCTTCAAGCGGAATTTTGGCGCTGTCCAGCAGCACCATCGTTGCGCGCGGGGTGCAGGGCAACATGCCCGGTGCGCCTTCGACCAATGCGCCGAGATTTTGCCAATTAAAACCGTCAACATCTTTCGTTACCGCAATCGCCTGCGACAAACGCCGCGCATCCAGATGCCTGGGCACCGGCAATTGCACAATAATGCCGTGCACCTTGGGGTCGTGATTCAGCTGATGGAGCAGTTGCAGCACATCGCCCTCGCTGCTGCTGCCGGGCAGATCGTGATGCACGGAACTCACGCCCGCTGCAATGCAGGCACGCACCTTGTTACGCACGTAGATGCGCGATGCCGCATCATCTCCCACTTGCACGGTCGCCAGGCCAGGATGAATTCCCCGTACAATAAGTTCCGTAACTATCTGTTTTAATTCAATTAATTTTTGTTTCGCTAGCGCAGCGCCATCGATGATTTGTGCCGTCATGATGAAGGGTTATTGGGCTGGGGCCTTGGCCGCAGGCGCTGCGGGGGCCGGCGGCACACTTTGCCCCGGTGCCAGCAACTGAAAAAATATCTCGTCCTGTTTAATCATGCCCAATTCGCTGCGTGCACGTTCTTCAATCGCTTCCAGGCCCTGCTTAAGATCGCGCACTTCGGCCTCAATGATGTTATTACGCACTTGCAACGCGCTATTTTTTTCCCGCTGCGATGCGATCTGCCGGTCGACTTCCCACACCCGCAGCCAACTGCCCTTGCCCAGCCACAGCGGGTACTGTATCAGCACGATCAGCGCCACCAGTGCGAGGCTGAGTGCCCTCATGAGCGGCGCTTACTTGATTTGATAAAACGCGCCGCGCCCCGGATAACTGGTGGCGTCACCCAGATCTTCTTCAATGCGCAGCAACTGATTGTATTTCGCCAGCCGGTCGGAACGCGACAGCGCACCGCACTTGATCTGCAGGGCGTTGGTGGCGACCGCAATATCGGCGATGGTCGTATCCTCGGTTTCGCCGGAGCGATGCGACACCACCGCGGTGTAGCGCGCGCGTTTGGCCATCTCAATCGCGGCGAGGGTTTCGCTCAAGGTGCCGATTTGGTTGACCTTGATCAGCACTGAATTGGCGATACCCTCGGTGATGCCGCGCTGGATGTAGCGCGTGTTGGTGACAAACAGATCATCGCCCACCAGTTGCACCCGCTCCCCGAGGCGTTGGGTGAGCAGCTTCCAGCCGTCCCAGTCGCTCTCAGCCATGCCGTCTTCGATGCTGATAATCGGATACTTATCCACCCACGCCGCGAGGTAATCCACCAGTTCGGCCGCTTTTAACGAAGCACCTTCAGACGCCAGCTTATATGCGCCGTCTTCAAAAAACTCGGAACTCGCGCAATCCAGCGCCAGCGCAATGTCTACGCCGGGGCGATAACCCGCAGCTTCAATCGCCTCCATCACCAATTTAATCGCGGCTTCGTGTTTGGGCAAACGCGGCGCAAAACCGCCTTCGTCGCCCACTGCTGTGGCAAATCCGCGCTGGTGCAGCAGTTTTTTCAGCGTGTGAAACACTTCGGCGCCATAGCGCAACGCCTCTTTGAACGAGGGCGCGCTCAGCGGCACAATCATGAATTCCTGCATATCCAGACCGTTGTTCGCATGCGCGCCGCCGTTGATCACATTCATCATCGGCACCGGCATCGCCATCGGTCCCGCGCCGCCCAGGTAGCGATGCAACGGCAGGCCGGATTCTTCCGCTGCCGCCTTGGCCACCGCCATCGACACGCCCAGTATCGCGTTCGCGCCCAGCCGCGATTTATTGTCGCTGCCGTCTAGATCGATCAGGGTCTTGTCCACAAAGCCCTGTTCGGTGCTGTCCACGCCGATGATCGCTTCGCAGATTTCGGTGTTGACGTTTTCCACCGCCTTCATCACCCCTTTGCCCAGATAACGCGCCGGGTCGCCGTCGCGCAGTTCCATCGCCTCACGGCTGCCGGTGGAGGCACCCGAAGGCGCCGCGGCACGGCCCATCACGCCGGATTCCAGCAGCACATCCACTTCCACCGTTGGATTGCCGCGTGAATCGAGTATTTCTCTGGCGATGACATCAACGATTGCGCTCATGATTTTTCCGGCTCGAAAATAGTACTATTTACACCACGAGATTTTCCGCAAAGCCCGCCTGCTTGGCCAGCGTATCCAGTTGTTTCAGCGTTTGTAACAAAGCTTTCATGTGCTGCAACGGCCACGCATTGGGGCCATCGGACAGCGCCTGCTCAGGCTGCGGATGCGTTTCCATAAAGATGCCAGCAATGCCCGCGGCCACCGCCGCGCGCGCGAGCACCGGCACGAATTTACGCTCACCGCCACTGGCGTGTCCTTGTCCGCCCGGCAACTGCACCGAATGGGTGGCGTCAAACACCACCGGGCAAGCGGTGTCGCGCATCACCATCAGCGAACGCATATCGGAAATCAGATTGTTGTAGCCAAATGTAGCGCCGCGTTCGCACACCAGAATATTGTCGGCGTTGCTGGCGCTGCGCGCTTTATCCACCACGTTTTTCATGTCCGCGGGCGCCAGGAATTGCCCCTTCTTGATATTCACCGCTTTACCGGCGCTTGCCACCGCGCAGATAAAATCAGTTTGCCGGCACAGGAAGGCGGGCGTTTGCAACACATCGACCACCGACGCCGCGGCGCTGATATCGCCGATGTCATGCACGTCGGTCAGCACCGGAACGCCGATTTGCTTGCGCACGTCGCCGAGTATCTCCAGTCCTTTGTCCATGCCGAGGCCGCGAAAAGACTGGATCGAGCTGCGATTGGCTTTATCGTAAGAAGCCTTGAAAATAAAAGGCATACCGACTTCGTCGCAAATTTCCTTCAGCGTAGCGGCGACATCCATCGCCAGTTGTCGCGACTCGACCACGCACGGCCCGGCGATCAGAAACAGCGGTTTATCGAGACCCACATCGTAGCCACACAATTTCATGACTAGCCCTGCTCCATGACGGTCTCGCTGTTCTTGGCAAGCGGTGCAGTTTGCGCGTTTTCAATCGCCGCTTGCACATACGACTTGAACAACGGATGCCCGGCGCGTGGCGTGGAGGTGAACTCGGGGTGAAACTGGCAGCCGATGAACCACGGATGGCCCGGCAACTCGATCATTTCGCAAAGCTCGTCTTTCGCCGACAGCGCACTCACCCGCAGACCCGCCTGGCGTATGCGCGCGAGATAATGATTGTTGGCTTCGTAGCGATGGCGATGGCGCTCCGAAATAGACGGCACGCCATAAATGTTGCGCACCACAGAGCCTTCTTCCAGCACGCATTCCTGAGCGCCAAGGCGCATGGTGCCACCGAGGTTGGAGGTTTCGCTGCGCTGCTCGACGCGGCCATCACGATCCTGCCACTCGGTGATCAATGCAATCACCGGATGCGGCGTCAGCGGATCAAATTCCGTGCTGTGCGCATGCGCAAGACCGACCACATCGCGTGCATACTCGATCACCGCCAGTTGCATACCCAGACAAATGCCCAGGTAGGGAATCTTGTTCTCGCGTGCGTAACGTATCGCCTGCATTTTGCCTTCAACCCCACGCTTGCCGAATCCGCCTGGCACCAGGATCGCATTCATGCCGGCCAGACAGGCCGTGCCATCCTTTTCAATGCTCTCGGAATCGATGTAATGTATGCGCGCCCTGGCACCGGTATGGATGCCGGCGTGGATCAGCGCTTCGGACAGCGATTTATACGATTCCGTCAGATCAACATACTTCCCCACCAGAGCGATCTTGACTTCGCGCTGCGGATGTTCAAGTTTGTAGACCAGCGATCGCCAACTGGACAGATCGGCCTGCGGCAGGCTGAGGTTGAGCTTGCGGCAAACAATTTCGTCCAGCCGCTGCGCATGCAGCAGCTCGGGAATTTTGTAAATGCTGTCCACATCCACAGCCGAGATCACCGCATCCGCCACCACATTGGTGAACAGCGCAATCTTGCGCCGCTCGTCATCGGGTAGCGGGCGATCGGCACGGCACAGCAGCACATCAGGCTGAATGCCGATCTCGCGCAGTTCTTTCACCGAGTGCTGGGTGGGCTTGGTCTTGATTTCGCCCGCCGAGACGATATAGGGCACCAGCGTCAGATGGACATAGCAGGTATTTTCGCGGCCCAGCTCTATGCCCATCTGGCGTATAGCTTCGAGGAACGGCAGCGATTCAATATCACCCACCGTGCCACCGATTTCCACCATCGCCACTTCCGCATCACCCGCGCCGCGCTGGATAAACAACTTGATCTCATCGGTAATATGCGGAATCACCTGCACCGTACCGCCGAGATAATCGCCGGCGCGCTCTTTGCGGATCACGCTTTCGTAGATTTGGCCGGTGGTAAAGTTATTGCGCTTGGTCATTCTGGCCGTGACGAAACGTTCGTAGTGGCCCAGATCAAGATCGGTCTCCGCGCCATCGTCGGTGACAAAAACTTCGCCATGCTGGAACGGACTCATGGTGCCGGGATCCACGTTGATGTAGGGATCCAGCTTCAGCATGGTGATTTTGACGCCGCGAGACTCAAGGATGGCGGCGAGGGAGGCGGCAGCGATACCTTTGCCAAGTGAGGAAACCACACCACCCGTAACAAAGATATATTTGGTCATTTCATGTCTTAAGCGTTTGCCTATTTTATCGCAAAATCATTGCATGGCAAACCTAAAAAGCCTTACCGCAAAGGTGCAAAGACACAAAGAACGACACGCAAAGGCAATACAGGTAAAGTTTTCTTTGCGTTTCCTTTGCGCCTTCGCGCCTTTGCGGTGTAGCAGTTGGCCCTTCCCCATCAATCCGTCTTAAGCCCGATGCTTTGCACCAGTTTGCTCCACTTGGCGAGATCGGCCTTCATGAATTCCGCGAGGTGTTCAGGCGTGCCTCCCACCAATTCAAGTCCAAGTCCGGTCAGCCGTTCGCGTATTTCGCGCAGGCCGGCGATCCTGACCAGTTCGCTGTTCAGCCGGCTGACGATGAGCGCAGGTGTGCCCGCTGGCGCGAGTACGGAATACGAAGCGCCGACCTCGAAGCCGGGGTAACCCGATTCCGCCACCGTGGGCACCTCGGGCAGCGCCGTCACACGTTTGGCCGTCGACACGGCAAGTATGCGCAAACGGCCCGAGCGGATGTGCGGCATGCTCGCTGGCGTGCCTACAAACGTCATCTCGATCTGCCCGCCAATCACATCATTGAGCGCGGGCCCGCCACCCTTGTACGGCACATGGACAATGTCTATGCCCGCCATGGATTTCAGCAATTCGCTCGATAAGTGCATGGGGCCGCCCGCACCTGACGATGCAAAGTTGATCTGGCCCGGCCTTGCCCGCGCCAGCGCCACCAACGCCTTGACGTTACGCACCGGCAGCGACGGATTCACCACCAAAGTCTGCGCGCCGGTGGCCACCATCGACACCGGCGAGAAGTCCCGCAACGGGTGGTAGGGCAGCGACTTCGGATGCAACGCCGGATTCATGGTGTGGCCCGCACTCACGTACGCCAGCGTATGACCATCGGGCGCTGATTTAGCCACCAGGTCGCTGGCCACATTGCCGTCCGCGCCCGGACGGTTTTCGACGATGGTCGATTGACCCAGCGCCTCGGTCATGCGTTGCGCAATCAGTCGCGCCGACACGTCCACTGCACCGCCCGGCGAATAACCCACCAACAAGCGCACCACACGTGACGGGTATTTCGCCGCCTCGGCCGGCACCGCGCGCGTCTGTGCCCATGCGCCGCCACTCGCCAGCGTGCAACCCGCGACAATTGCCCACCATCGGATACCGTGACCCACGCTCAACCTCCCATAACCTGATTCGTTGACATTCATCGTAGCAGATCGTCACGCACGCTGCTGCTATCTCGCCAGCTGGAAACGCGATTGACAGCTGGCGGCCGTTGCCGCTATATGCTGAATAAAAACCACCGTCGCCCCGCGCGCGCAAAAGGAAAATCCCATGCCCATCCAAGTCAAACCCACCGGTGCCGCGCTCGGCGCGGAAATTATCGGCGCTGACCTGACGCGTCCGCTTGATGATGCGGCATTTACGCAGATCCGCACAGCGTTTTATCAGCACGAGGTACTCTACTTTCGCGGCCAGGCGCTTAGCGACGAGGATCACATCCGCTTCAGCGCGCGCTTCGGCGAACTGCGTAAATTAAAATTGACCAGCCAACTGCACGTCGATCACCCCGAGATGTTCGTCATCTCCAACATCAAGAAGGCAGGGCAGTATATCGGCAGCTACGATGCGGGAATCTTCTGGCATACTGATGGTGCCTATCTCGCCAACCCGCATGCCATCTCCGCGCTGCGTGCACTGGAAGTCCCCGAGCAAAACGGCCGCATACTCGGCGACACAAATTTCGCCAGTGTGTCCGCCGCGTACCAGGCACTGCCCCAGTCCATGAAACAACGCCTCGATGGCCTGCAGGCTGTGCACAGCATCCTGCACCGGCTCACCAAGACCGTGGCGTCGGGCATCAAAAAAGATTACAACGCAGCCGTCAAAGCTGATCCGCAAGCCATCCACCCGCTGGTGCGCGTGCATCCGGTGAACGGCCGCAAATGCCTGTACATCACTGAAGGTTATACCGCACGTGTCCTCGGTGTGCCCGAAGACGAAAGCCGCGACCTGATCGCAGAACTCACCGCGCACTGCGTGAAATCGGAGTTCACCTATCTGCACAACTGGCGTCAGCATGACCTGGTGATGTGGGACGACTGCTCAACACAACACAAGGCAACGTTCGACTACCCCGCATCGCTGCCACGGCTGATGCACCGCACCACGGTGATCACCGCAGGAGCAAGTCAGTAGCGTGTGAGCAAACCAACGACAGGTAGCGGAGTGATTTGATTTTAAGCTACGCTAGCTGACGCTCACTCACGCATGCTGTAGGTTGGCGGTGAGTGCAGCGAACCCCAACGTTCGAATGTGATGCACCGCTGAACTGCCGAACGTCCTTGCGAATATTACCTGCCGCACTACATGCTGAATCTTATCAACTCCACCGTGCTACGATGGCCGTTAAATCAACAACCCGTTATTGGAGAGAGAACATGAAAGCAGCCTTTTTCAGAAAACATGGCGGGCCCGAAGTGATGGAATACGGCGATATTGCCGATCCGGTTGCAGGGCCTGATCAGGTGCTGGTCGATGTGCACGCGGCCAGTGTCAACGGCGCCGACTGGAAGGTGCGCGCCGGGAGCTACGCGCCGATCACCGACCTGCCCTACATACCAGGGCGTGATTTCTCCGGCGTGGTGAGCGCGCTGGGCGCCGGCGTCACCGACTTTGCCGTGGGCGACGCCGTGTTTGGCGTGTGTGATGTCGGCCAGGAACAGGCCTACGCGGAAAAAATTGCCATCAAAGCCTCCATCATCGCCGCCAAGCCCGCCAGCCTGTCGCACGCGGAGTGCGCGGCGCTGGCACTGATCGGCCTAACCGCGCTGTGCTCGATTGAAGACACGCTGCAACTTAAATCCGGCGAAACAATATTGATACAGGGCGGTGCGGGCGGCGTCGCCAGCTACGCGGTACAACTGGCCAAGCACCTCGGCGCGCGCGTGATCACCACGGCGCGGGCAGAAAATCACGACTACCTGCGTACACTCGGCGCCGACCAGATCATCGATTACAACGCGCAGGATTTCACCCAGGTGGTGTCGGGCTGTGACGCCGTATTCGACACCGTCGGCGGCGACGTGACCAAACGCTCGTTCGCGGTGTTGCGGGCAGGCGGCCGCGCGGCGTCTATCGCCGCGGGGCAGGCCGCTCCGGCATCGCCGCGCGCCGATGTGCAATCGCTGCGACCCAAGGTCGGGCGCGACCGCCCGCATTTGGAACGCATTGCAGCACTCGCTACCAGCGGCGCGGTGCGCGCGCCCGAAATCACCCTGTTTGAGCTGTCGCAGGCCGCGGCCGCACACAAGATCAGCGAAGGCCGTCACTTCCGCGGCAAATTGGTATTCAAGGTGCGCTAAGGCCGGCGGCAGTAACTATTTCGAGCACAACTTCAAAATCGTTTTAACCACAGATAACCACAGATGAACACAGATAAAACCCGTGCTGTTATCTGTGTTCATCTGTGGTTATCAGTGGTTCATTGTTTTTGTTGAGGAGACTCCCATGGACGCGGCGCCAATGAAATTCTCGGTAAGCCTGCTCAAGGACGCGCAGTTTGAAGCGGGCCTGCGCCCCTTTCTCGAATACCGTGATCTGGGTATCAAAAATGCAACCCACGGACAATTCAGGGCGCACGTGATCCGGGTTAAAAAGGGCGTGGATCACGACGCGCTGCATAGCACCGGCCTGCACCAGCATCACCTGAATTTTCAGATGATTTACATCCTCAAAGGCTGGATCAAATTTACTTACGCCGGACAGGGCGAGCACACCTTTGGCCCCGGCGACTGCTGCCTGCAGCCGCCAGCCATCACCCACAACGAACTCGACTGCTCGGACGATCTGGAGCTGCTGGAAATCACCTCGCCCGCTGCATATGAAACAGAGGCGCTGAAGAAGTGACCGGAAAATTAATTTAAAAACAATGGGTTATGAGTTATATCGAGTCTGACCCCTTTTTTAAATGTTCTCGCTGTAGCAACGTGCGCTTGCGTTCCACGCCCCAGCGATAACCCGCCAGACCGCCATCATTGCGCACCACGCGGTGGCAGGGTATCGCCACTGCCAGCACATTCGCCGCACACGCCCCGGCCACCGCGCGCACCGCTTGCGGCGCGCCGATGCGCTTGGCGATCTCGCTGTAAGTCGCGGTGGCAGCGGCGGGAATGTTTTGCAGCGCCTGCCACACCCGCTGCTGGAATGCAGTGCCGCGCACATCCAGCGGCAGATCCAGTCCGCGTGCGGGCGCCTCCACAAACCCCACCACTTTAGCCACCAGCCGCTCGAACTTGCGATCGCCGCCGATCAGCGTGGCGTGCGGGAAGCGATCCTGCAAATCGCGCGCCAGTGCGGCGGGATCGTCCCCCAGGAATATCGCGCACACACCACGCTCGCTGGCGGCCACCAGTATCACCCCAAGAGTGCATGCGCCGACGGCGTAGCGTATGGCCGTGTCGCTCCCGCCGGCGCGAAAAGTTGCGGGCGTCATACCCAGCAGCGCATTGGATTTTTCGTAGAAGCGCCCGCTGGAGTTGTAGCCGGCATCGAAGAGGGCTGCGGTTACCTTGCTGCCGCGACCCAGCGCTTTGCGCACGCGTTGCGCGCGCTGCGCCGCTGCGTACCCTTTGGGCGTCAGACCCATGGCCAACTTGAACACGCGGTGCAAGTGGTGGGTGCTAAACCCGGCTTGCGCGGCCAATGTAGCCAGACTGGGCATGGTCTCCGCGCTCTCGATCAGCCGGCACACCTTGACCACCATTGCAGCATGACGCTCGTGCTGCGGCGGCTGCTCGGGCTTGCAGCGCTGGCAGGGTCGAAAGCCCGCGCCTTCCGCATCCGCGCGGGTGGCGTGAAATTGCACGTTTTCAGGCCGCGCCGGCCGCGATGCGCAGGACGGGCGGCAATACACGCCGGTGGTTTTGACCGCGTAAAAGAATTGGCCGTCGGCTGCCGGGTCGCGTGCGATCACGGCGGCCCAGCGCGGATCATTGCGCGTAGTGGCGGCGCGTTGCTTGAGGTTGGCTGGTGTTTTCATGTCCGCTACTTTCTATCATGCGATGACACCTGCACTGTAACGCCAGCCGCAATACCGCACACTCCCGATCTTGCTTTTGAATTCAGCGTGTGTATGGCGCAATGGGATTGCGCCCTACGCTATCCTCGCTGCAGGATCCTGCCGGTAAAACAGCGCCAGTTGGGCATAAACATCAGGGTACGCATCGCGCACCGTCAGCGGCGTCTCAAAAAAAGCCTCGCTGATCACGGCGAAAAACTCGGCCGGATTTTCAGCTGCGTAGTCGTCGATCGCGGTGTCCTCCCAATCATCGACACGCTTGCAGAAATGCGCGTAGGCGGCAGTGAAGGCCTTGCCCCAGGCTTCACGCAGCATATTCCCGTGTAATGGCGGAAAGCCATTGGCCTCGCCGTTCAGCATGTCGATCTGGTGTGCAAACTCGTGGATCACCACGTTATACGCTCCCCCATGCTCGACCTGCCCGGCCTGCCCCGCTTGCTGCACATCGGCCCACGATAACACTACGGTACCGTGCGCCCACGATTCACCGCTCATGGACTCGTCCAAGGTGTGCACCACGCCGGCATCATCCACTTCTTCGCGCCGGGCAACGAACTCCCCGGGGTAAATAATCACTTCGGTCCAGCTTTTGTACCAGTCTAGATCGAGATTAAGGATCAGCATGCATGCCTGTAGGGCAATCGCCAGCCGCGCGCCGTTGTCGATATGCAGTTTGCCTGCGGCATGGATGGGCTTTTCAGCCAGAAACAGTATCACCCACTGCTGCAGACGGTGGCGCTCGTCAGCATTCAGCGCGCGGGTAAAGCTGTAATCCGCTAGGGCGCGGTTCCATGCAGCTTCATCCAGGTGCGCCTCACGCAGTATGCGTTGGCGCCGGCGCTTCTTAAAAAAACTGAACATAAACAAAACTTTAAAGAACAATTAACCACAGATGAACACAGATGAACACAGATAGAAACCGGGGTTATCTGTGTTCATCTGTGCTCATCTGTGGTTTAAATGCTGTTACCGGAATCCCTGCTCTCGACCACCTTGAGCAACGGGGCCGGCGCTGCCTCGAGTTCAACGCCTTCGATCTGCGCAAAGCGCTGCGATATTTTCCGGCTGCTGATCTGCACCTGCTGCGCGTCTTCGTGCGCCTGCCGCACGTGATCGGCAAGCTTGCGCATACGCTCATCAAAGCGCGCGAAATCGTGGCTTAATTTGACCAGCTCGTCTTTGATCACGTGGATCTGGTTGCGCGTTTCCACATCCTTCAGCACGGCGCGCGCGGTGTTGAGCACCGCCATCAATGTGGTCGGCGACACGATCCACACATGCCTGGCGTTGGCGTACTCGACCACTTCGGCGTGATGCGCGTGGATCTCCGCGAACACCGCCTCCGCCGGAATGAACATCACCGCGCCATCGGCGGTTTCTCCGGCAATGATGTATTTGCCGCTGATGGCATCCACATGGCGTTTGACGTCGGCTTTGAACTGTTTTTGCGCCAGCGTGTAATCGACGGCTGTGGTGTCCGCAGCATACATACGATGATAGTTCTCCAGCGGAAACTTCGAATCCACCGCCACCAGGCCCGTGGGCGGCGGCAGTTTCAACACACAATCGGCGCGCGTGCCGTTGGACAGCGTGCATTGCATTTCAAACGCGCTGGTCGGCAACACATTGCGCACCAGCGCCTCCAGCTGGACCTCGCCAAACGCACCGCGCGCACGCTTGTCACCCAGCAGCTCCTGCAGACTGACCACGCTGCCGGTCAGCCCTTCTATTTTTTTCTGCGCCTCGTCGATGGTCGCCAGCCGCGTCATCACGTTAACAAAGGTGTCGTTGGTTTTCTTGAAACCCTCGTCGAGGCGCTCGCTCACCTTGCTGGAAATCTGCTCCAGCCGTTCGTCGATCTTGGCATTGAGCGCGCGCGTGGTTTCGGCGAGCTTGTCGCTCATCACTTCGCGCTGCGCGGCAAAATTCTGCGTCAGCGTGAGTTGCAGTGCATGTAGCGTGTCGCGCGTTTGTTTGAGCTCGGCGCCCACCGCACCACGCAGCCGCTCGCTGGTGTCCGTGAGATGCCCGCCGAGCCGGTCGCCCTGTAGTGTGAGACCGCTGTGCAGATCGACCAGCATGGCGCGGTGTTTGGCTTCCAGGCCACTATCGAATTGCGCGGACAGCGTCATCAGCGCGCGCGCCTGCGCCTGCATGCGCAGATACACCAGCGCCAGTGCGATCAGCACTGCCACCGACAACACGAGCAGGACACTATCCATCATCGAGGCAGTATACCGCCGTTCAGGAAAGCTCTCGCAGCACCCGCATCGGCGGCGTCGCCAGCACGCGCCGTGTGCCGAGATACCCCGCCAGCGCTATACCCGCGCCGCCACACACCACACCCGTTAGCCACGCCAGCGGGCTGAAGTGGTAACTCACGTTAAGCACTTTGACTGCCAGCACATATCCCAGCCCGCTCGCTCCCGCTGCAGCGATCAAGCCGGCCAGCACGCCTATCACCGCGAACTCGGCGAGGTGCGCGCGCGTCAATTGCACCCGGCTCGCGCCCAGCGTGCGCAACACCGCGGCCTGCTGCACACGCTCGTCCTGCGTGCTGGCAATCGCCGCGTAAAACACCACCAGCCCCGCCAGCAGGGTAAACAAAAACACAAACTGCACGGCTTTTGACACCTGCGTCATCATTTTTTGCACCTGCGCCATCACCTGCGCCACATCGATGACCAGCAGATTGGGAAATTGCTGGAGCAGCGCATTCAGCAATTCATGGTCGCGCGGCGGCAAATGAAAACTGGTGACGTAGCTCACCGGCTGCGCTTCGAGCAACCCCGGCGGAGCAAGCATGAAGAAATTAACGTTAAAGCTGTCCCAATCTACTTTGCGCAAACTGGTTACCTGCGCGCTGAGCGGCGTGCCCGCGATATCGAATGTCAGCGTGTCTCCCAGCATCACCCCCAGCCGCTGCGCGATACCCTCTTCCATCGAATACTGCGCGGGCGGCGCGCCGGCCGGCGGCCACCACTTCCCCGCCGTGATGAGATTGCCCTGGGGCAAGAGGGCCGCCCACGACAGATTGAATTCGCGCTCGATCTGACGTCTGGCGCGCTCGTCGGCATAGTCGGCGGCGTTGACGTTGCGCTGGTTAACCTTGACCAACCGCCCGCGTATCATCGGATGCAGCAACGGCTCTGCCATTTTGCGCCCGGCGAAAAATGTCTTCAGCGGCGCGACCTGATCGTTTTGAATATTCACCAGAAAGCGGTTCGGCGCGTCCGGCGGCAGGCTGGTTTGCCACGCGTGCAACAAATCATTGCGAATCAGGGTCAGTGTGAGCAGCGCCATCAAGCCTAATCCCAGCGCGATCACCTGCACCATGGTGCCCAGCGGACGCCGCCGCAGATTGGCAATGCCGAAACGCCAACTGACGCCGCGATGACCCAGGCGCGATACCATTTTCAGCAGCAGCCACGCCGCCACCCCTGCGCTCAGCATCGCGCCGGTGAAACCCACCACGACAAACGCGCCCACACGCAGGTCACTGGCTTTCCAGAAAATCATGCCCGCGATAACCGCGTAACCCAACAGGTATCCGGCCACACCGCGTCCATCGGGTGTGCCGAGATCACGACGCAGCACACGCATCGCGGGCACGCGGCCGAGCGCGATAATCGGCGGCAGGGCAAAACCCAGCAGCAACGCGAGACCGGTTAGCAGTCCCTGCGCAAAGGGCAACGCACCGGGGCGCGGCAAAGCTACCGCCACCAGGGTGCCGAGCCAGTGCGCGAGCGCCTGTTGCGCAAGCACGCCCACAACGCAACCGATGAGGCTCGCTGCCAGGCCCAGCACCACGAAATGCATGAAATACAGACGCATCAGTTGCGGCTGGCTCGCGCCCAGGCAGCGCATCAGAGCGCAGGTATCCAGGTGCCGCTGCAAAAAACGCCGCGCTGCCAGTGCAATCGCCATCGCGGCAAGTAGCACGCTCACCAGCGCGGCAATGTTCAAAAACTTTTCCGCGCGCTCCAGAGCCGAGCGGATCTCAGGACGCGCATCGCGTATGCCTTCGATGCGGCTGCCGGGTTGCAACTGCCCCGCCACCCAAACCCGATAGTCATCAATCGCCTCGGCGCTGCCGGCAATTTGTAATCGATAACGTATGCGGCTGCCGGTTTGCACCAGCCCGGTGGCTGCCAGATCGGATGCATTCATCATCACGCGCGGCCCGGCGTTGATGAAGCCGATGGCCGCGTCCGGCTCCTGTGTCAATACGGCCGCAATGATTAAGCTATTGTTTCCAATAGATATTTTTTCGCCAGTGGCAACGTTAAGCTGAGCCAAAATGCGTTCGTCCGCCCACACCGTTCCCGGCGCGGGGATGGATTGCACGCGGCGATCCGCGCCATACAACTGGTCAGCGATACGCACTTCGCCGCGCAGAGGATAACCTGCGGCGACTACCTTGATGTCGGCCAGCACATTTTTGTCGCCGTGCATCGCCATGCTGGGAAAGCGCAGCATCTGCGTCACGCCCAGTTGCCGGCGCTGCGCCTCCTGCACCAGGGCGGGCGGCAGCGCGCGATCGTGCGCTACCACCAGGTCCGCGCCGAGCAATTGGTTTGCCTGACGGTTCAGCGCAAGCTGCACACGGTCGGTGAAAAATCCAACCGTGGTTACGCCTGCAACCGCGATAATCACGGCCATGGCGATCAGCGTTAATTCACCTGCGCGAAAGTCGCGAGTGAGCAAGCGCAACGAGAAAAAGAAGTCTCTAAGCATAAGAGCAGGACTGAGGGCTCAGGACTGAGGACTAAGTCCTGAGTCCTGAGTCCTGAAGTCCAGAGTCCTGAAGTCCCCCGCCCGCCAGGCGAATCACGCGCCCGCAGCGCGCCGACAGCGACTCGTCGTGCGTCACCAGCACCAGCGTGGTATTGCGTTCGCGGTTCAGTTCAAACATGAGGCCGATAATCTGTGCGCCGGTGGCGGCGTCTAGATTGCCCGTGGGCTCGTCCGCCAGCAACAACGACGGCGACATCACGAACGCGCGCGCAATCGCCACGCGCTGCTGTTCACCGCCGGACAACTGCTTCGGATAATGATGAAGCCGTTCACCCAAGCCCACGCGCCGCAGCAACGCAGCGGCTTTTTCTCCGCTGCCATCCACACCCGCGAGTTCCAGCGGCACCATCACGTTTTCCAGCGCGGTCATCGACGCCAGCAACTGAAACGACTGAAACACAAAACCCATGCGGCGTCCGCGCAGCGCCGCGCGGCCGTCTTCATCCAGTGCGAATAAATCCTGTCCGTCGATATGCACGCTGCCGCTGCTGGGCGTATCCAGCCCAGCCATCAACGCCAGTAACGTAGATTTTCCGGAACCCGATACGCCCACCACCGCCACCGCCTCCCCCGCCGCCACCTTGAAACTCACGTCGCGCAAAATGGTCAATGCAGTGCTGCCGGTGGTAACCTCTTTACCGAGCAGAGAGACTTCAATCGCAGGAAAATTTCGCGTAGGGAGTATATCGGGCATGATGCGTCGTCTGTGGTCGGCTCTACTGGCTTGCGCCCTGTGCGGGGCGCCCGCTGTCATGGCGCGCACGCTCCTCGTTTATGGTGACAGCCTTTCATCCAGCTACGGTCTGCCCCAGGACAAGGCCTGGGTCAGCCTGCTTGCCGAACGTCTGCAGCAAGAACGCCTAGATTATACGGTAGCCAACGCCAGCATCTCTGGTGAAACCACGCGCGGCGGTTTGCAGCGCATCCATGCCACGCTCGCACTACACCGGCCCGTCCTGGTACTGTTGGCACTGGGCGGCAACGACGGGCTGCGCGGACAAAACCTCGACGCCATGCGCGACAATCTCGAAGCCATCATAGCCGCCTGCCGCAAGTCGCAATCGCAAGTGGTGTTGATAGGCATGCGTCTGCCGCCCAACTACGGCAGCGCCTACGCCGGAAAATTTCACGCACTGTATGCCGAACTTGCCCAGCGCCACCGCTTGCCGCTGGTGCCGTTTCTGCTGCAGGGCTTCGGCGACAAACCGGAGTGGTTTCAGGCGGATGGCATACATCCCGCCATACGCGCGCAACCGCTGATGTTGGATACGGTGTGGAAGACGTTGCAGCCGTTGCTGGCGGCACCCGTAAAAAGTAATTGAAAACAATGGCTCAGGATAATGCCCACGCGCCGCCGCCCCAGCTTTACTTGTCTGCCACCACTACCTGCTGGCCCAAGCCCCACCATACCCTGGCATCTGCCGCTACCAGACGAGCGGCGCTAAACCCGGCCTGGGTAAGGCGCGCCACTATATCCAGACCGTAGTTGCGGAAAGCCAGCACCCTGCCCTGCCCGCGGATGGCGTCGCCGTGATATTCAGGTTCGAGCAGATGCTGTAGCGCACCGTGCACCAGCATTGCACGCTCGACGGTAGCGTGGGTTTGCGTCAGCGGCACCGTAAAAACGAAGCGCCCGCCAGGCTTCAGCACGCGACACACTTCCTTAAACCCCTGCCGGTCATCCGGCACATGTTCAAACACTTCGGTAGACGTGCACAAGTCGAACGATGCATCCGGGTAGGTCAACCGTTGCACATCCTGACACTGCACGGGGCCGCGAAATTCACCTGCGGGCACATCATCAAAAAATTCTGAATACACGCGCTTAGCGGCAGCCTGGCCCAGGTAATCAAACAGCGGACCGCGGGACGACATTTCGTACACCGTCAGCGGCGCAAGATCCGCATACAGCCCCTGCAATACTTTGGCTATCGACATGTGGATTACGCTGGCACGGCAGCGCATGCAGCGCACCGAAATGGCATGGTTCGCGAGTTTGAGCAACAACGTTGGCCCGCAAAACGGGCAGCTCCCGGTTTTTACGCCCAGTTCACCGGGCCGGGCCAAAGCGACAGCGGTTTGCAGTATCTGGCGCGCTCTACCGGGCATAGCCAAGCAACAATGCGCTAGTGTACTGCTTCGCAATTCATGAGACATTCCCTCTGCTCCGCTTCAAGTGTGCCCTTGCCCTTCAAGGCAAGGGCACCCTTGAAGTGGAGCAGAGGGCTAGGGTG
>CAMDRT010000056.1 GCA_945906815.1 Bordetella parapertussis | reverse complement strand
TGTTATTGCCGACATTTTTATTGCCGAACGTGCCGATCGCACTGCCGCCAAGCGTAACGACGTCACGCGACAACGCACTAACCGTCGCGGTGCCAACCAAGGTCGCAGTAGTGAGGGCGTCGTAGACCTTGCTGCTCGCCGTCAGTCCGATAACGACCAGGGGCGCCTTGGTGATGTCAGCTATCAAACCGCTTTGCTGCACGAGCGTGTAGTTGCTCGCATCGTTGCCGTTGAAACTCAGCCCGCTGACGGTGATTGGCTTACCAGCCCCGGCGTTTTTGTCGTCGAACTCGCCACTCGCGCTGCCGCTAATCCTGACAGTGTCACCGTCGAAGGCCTTGACCACAGCTTCGCCGACCAAGGTCGCCGCGGCGCTGGCGTCGTAGACCTTGTGGTCCGCCGTCAGTCCGGTGACGGCGAGATTCGCCTTGGTGATGTCAGCAGTCAAATTGGATACGAGCGTGTAATTGCCCGCATCGGCGCCGGTGAGACTCAGCCCGCTAAGGGTGATCGACTTGTTGTTGCCAGCGTTTTTGTTGACGAACGCGCCGATCGCGCTGCCTGCAAGAGCGACTATGTCACCGGCCAACGCCGTGACCATAGGGGCGACCTCAGAGTCGACGCGCACCACGGCTGCAGTGGTGGTGGCGTCATACACCTTGTTGCTTGCCGTCAGCCCGGTGACTGCGAGATTGGCCCTGGTGATGTCTGCAGTCAAACCGGTTTGCTGCACGAGCGTGTAGTTGCCCGCATCCGTTCCGGTGAGGATGTTGCCGCTGATGGTGATCGGCTTGGCGACGCCGACGTTCTTGCCGTCGTTGCCATTCGTATTGGCGAACACACCGCTCGCGGGGCCGACAATCGTGACCGCGTCCCCGCTGTACGGCTTGCCGTCCGATGCCGTACCTGCGCCTGCCGCTTGAGCGATCGCCAACGTCCCTTGACCCGTCACAACAGCCGTGGGCGTCGCGTCATACACTTTGCCTTCCACCGACAGCCCGCTCATCGTCAACGCCTTCGGGGTGATGCTAGCTGTCGTCGTCCCTGAGGCAATGCTGTAATTGCTCGCGAACCCCCCGTTGCTGCCGTTAGCAAGTGAAGCGGTGCTGAACGTCACTGTATTCACGGTCGCGACATCCTTGCTGTTAAAGCTCCCAGTCGCAGTCACCGTCTCGTTGCCCACCAACTGCCCTGCCGTGATCGTCAGCGCCGCGGTCGTAGTGCCGTCGTATGTCTTGTTCTGCGCGCTTGCTATCGTCAACCCCTTAGGCTCGACCGTCAGCGTGCCGCTGTTGTAGTGACAAAAATAAGTGACGCAAGTCAGGCCATTCGGCGTGAGGGAATAGGCCCCCGCATTCACCGCGCCCTGCGAAGTGCCCCCGTAGGTCGGCGTGCCGCCCAGCGTGCTGGCATCGTCCCCATTGAGAAAGCCGCTGTAGGTGACGCCATTGCCGCCACCGAAGGCTAAGCCGTCATAAATTTTCGTGGTGTTCGCGGTGACCTCAAGCACCTTGGTGAGCGCTCGCAGGCGAGGGTAGGTGCTCCCGTCGTTCATTACCCATCCGGTCGAGAAATCCCAACCAGGATTGAGGTTGCCGTTGGCGGTGGTGGCCGAGGTGAAATTGGCCAGTGTCTGCATTTGCGCAGTGCTCATGCCCTTCGCACCGCTGCCGCCTGCGGATGTTTCTTGCTTTGAAGTCTCGATATCCCAGAAGCTGCTCGTCACCGTGACGTTGCCACTTCCTACCAGCCCGCCGACGCTGCTCGCACCGATTACCATGCCCGTGGCGTAGCTCGTGCTCACCGTGCCGGTGCCGCTTCCTGCCAGCCCACCGACGCCGCTGCTGGTGCCGCTTGCATTGCCCGTGGCGTAGCTCGTGTTCACGGTGGCGTTGGCGTTGGCCATTCTTCCGACCAGCCCGCCGACATTGCTGGTGCCGCTTACGGTGCCCGTGGCGTAGCTGTTGCTGACCGTGCCGGAGTGCTCGCCCACCAATCCGCCAACGTCGGCGCCGGTCCCGGTCACGTTGCCCGTGGCGTAACTGTTACTGACCGTGCCGGAGTTCTTGCCCACCAGCCCGCCGACGTCGCCGCCCCCGCTCACGCTGTTACTGATCAACCCGACATTGAGTGCCGTTGCGGAATTCGATAGCGAGGCAAACAGCCCGACCGAGTTTGTCCCTGGCCGGTTGATGGTGAGGTTGCTAATCGTGTGACCCAGTCCATCGAACGTGCCGCTGAAACCAATCGGCTGGAAGCCTGCGTTCGAGTTCCAGTTAGCGGTTGCCGCAGCGTCGATGTTTGCGCCGAGCGCGTACTTTCCAGAGGAAGTGCCGCTCATCCCCTGCAAGTCGGCGCTGGTCGTGCTGCCCGGCGCGCCGAGATTGGTGATCACCGCGAAGGCGGTTGTGCCGCCATTCGACCCGAGCTTGGTGCTGAAGACGGCCGAGGCAGCAGGCCCAGCGGGAAGATTGACTTGGATACCTGGGCGCACCCTGTATGTATCGGTGTTGCCTGACGCGACCGCGCCCTGCCCGTATTCAAGCGCGAGCTTGGCGGTTCCTGAAGCATTCAGGTTGGCGTTGATGTTGATGTCGTTCTGCGCTTTGAGCGTGAGCTTATTGGCACTCCACGTCACCACGTCGTTCACGTTCACATTGCCCGCAGTACCGCTCGTTCCCGCAGTGCTCGCGATGATGATGTTGTTGGCGCCGAGGTCGGTCGAGAGCTGTAAGCCGGTGATGTTGCCGCCGGTGGCCGCAATGTTGAAGTCCACCGGGTCGATGAGCCAGGTGCCGGCGAGTCCTGCTGCTGCAGCGGTCGTGACGCGGGCCTTGTCCTCGATCGTCACCTTCGAAGCCGAGGTTTCGATGAAACCGCCATTGCCGCCGAGCTCACCGCCGCGCGCGCTGAGGCTGCCACCGACAACTGTCTTGCTGTTGGGATTGGCGAGATCCGCAATCAGCGTCACCGTGCCGCCGTTGCCGCTGCTGCCCGGGGCAGCGTCGGCGGTGATGGTACCGGTATGCGAGATGCTGCCTGAGGCCGACAGGCGAATCACGCCGCCGTGATTGACCAAGCCGACGGCTTCCAGTGCGCCGCTGTTGTTGACCACCCCCCCCTGCACCTGATCGACCGCCAGCGCCGACAGTATGATCAAGCCACCCGGGGCGCGCACCGCGTTGCCATTTTCCACCAGCGCCTTGATGGTCGCCGGCGTCACGCGAATGTTGGCGAGCCTGTTGTTACCCTCGAACTGCAAGTCGTAGACTTCGCCCGCAGCGAGCGCCACCACGCCCATGTTAGCGACGACGATACCCTTGTTGCGCACCTCGGGCGCGAGCAACGCGATGTAGCCGCCGAGGCCCGCTTTCAGCGTGCCTTCGTTGACGATGCTGCCGGTCGCGCCGTTGCGGTTGAAGAGGTGCTTGCCGGCCATGAAGTCGGCATTGCTGATGGCGTGCGTCGTGGCGACCAGAGCGCCGACGTCCACACTCGATCCCGGCGCGAAGTACATGCCGTTGGGATTGGTGAAGAACACCTGTCCCGGCGCGCTGATGCGGCCAAAAATATGGCTCGGATTGCTGTCGAGCACGCGGTTCAGCGTCACGCTGCTGGCCGAGGGCTGCAGGAAATTGACCGCGGCAGCGGCGCCTACGTTGAAGGTTTGCCAGTCGATCGCTGCACGCGCGCTCGACTGGCTGATGCTCATGGTCGCAGCCGATTGCGAGATGCTCGCTGAACCGGCCACCACTTGCCCACCCGTGGGCAACTGGCTGGGCACTGGCGCTGCACTATGTGCGAAGCCAATGCCCGCTAGTGCAAGCGTGATCGACTTGAGCGCAAAGCTGCCCGCACGCGCGCTGCCTCCCGCAAAACCTGCGACCCTTCCTGAGGCGTGTTTTCCACGGGCCTTGACAATTTCCGAAACCGCCACCCAGTTGTTAGCGATTTCGTTCCATATCAACCGATAGGTCTTATTCATGGGTGCACTCCCAAGACAATCAAAAAGGAACGTTAGCCGCCAACCACCAGCGGTCTTTCACAAGAGAACCATCCTGATCCTTGCCCGTATTGGTGGCATTAGGGTTGTTGCCAATGCGATGTGCCCAGGTAGCCTTCAGGCTCGCGCCTGTAGCCGACTGCCACACCAAGGTCAGACCCGCGCCCTGGAGTTTTAATTGGTTCAGCGCGGGCGCACCTACAAAATTGTTGCTGTGGTTTACGCTGAGGTTGCCGAAATCGTAAAAACCGGTGAGGTTGAGGCCCTGCGGCAGGCGCCACCGCAGCTCGAGATTAACCAGCCGGGCCACCGCGCCGCCACCTTCCCCCGACGGATACGCACGCACAGCGCTCGAGCCGCCGAGGGAGAATTTTTCCGAGGAATCGAGATTCTTGCTGGCGTACTGACCGGACAGCGACGCAAAGAAAGCATGCTCTGGGCTGAGCACCTGCTGGCGGCTTACGGCATAGCGCAGTTTCGTGAAACCGCCAGCAGTGCGCGTGGTGATAGCGTCCGCGGCCTGGTTCGGTGAGCCCTGGAGGTTGATGTTGCCCTTAACCAGTGAAAGGCTGGCGGTATTTGCCCCGCCGCCACCGGCGTTGTCAAACAGGTTGCCGTTGAGCCCCAAGGTAAGGGTATCGGCATTGTAGCTTGTCGTGACAGCGCCGTTCGCCAGATTATGGAACGTCTTGCGGTCGTAGTTAGCATTGAAGTAGAGGTTGTCGAGCCGCGTACGGATCAGGGGGTAGGTCGCCTCTATCCCGAAAGCATCGGAACTGCCCTTGCTGTGAAGCGCCAACATCTCGGGTGCTACGAGCTTGTAGTCGAGGTGCGATGTGTTGGCGCCAATGCGCCAGCCGCCATTACCGAGAGGGGCGGTGGCACCGATCCGCAGGTATTCGCTGCCATCAGTGCGGCTCGCGTTGACGTTTATTTGGTCGCCCAAACCAAGGGGGCTGGCAAAGCCCATGTTCACGGCGAGGCGCTGGGGACCGGTGCCGCGGGAACCGGTATTGTCAGTTGCCGCATCACCGGTGAACAGCGGTTTATCGGCAACTGCGAGGGCCAGCTCTGACTCGCCTTTGTGCGCCCCCTGGCGCAGGCTGCCGGTGACGGTTACGCCCGGCAGATCGCCGGCTATCAGCAGCGCGCGATCGATGGCATCCGCATTGAGCGGTGCGCCAGTCTGCTGTTGAGCGTCGACGATACCGACAAGCTGTTCGAGCTTGACGCGCGAGGACTTTTGACCTTCGGGCTTTACGCCGCCGAAGACGGCTTCGACGATCTGGATGGTAATGACGCCGTCCTTGATGGCCTGGTCTGGCAGATAGGCGCGCACGACCCAGCCGGCCTTTCGATAGACGGCAGCGATGGCAGCAGCGGCTTCTTGTAAGTCTGTGAAATTGAGTGGGCGGTTGAGATACGTAGCCACCGCTGCCGCGAGTTGGTCAGCGCTGAGCAATGTGTTACCGGCGAATTGAAAGGCCGTAACGACTATGGTGGCAGCGCCCGGCTGCTTCATGGTGTCCGGTTCGGCAGGACGTTCAGGCGCGACCCTGCCCGGCAGAATAGGCACGCGATCACGCTCGATCTGTTGGCGCAACGACCCCGCGTCAGGTAGGGTCTGGGCGTTTGCGACCGAAAGCTGAATGAGGAGCAGTGTCGCTAAGCACTGCCCAAAAGTTACCTGATTCACTAAAAGCCCCTGACTCACAAGTTTTGCGCTCTATTCAGAAACACTCGATTTTTCTGGAGGATAGAAATTTTGCTCAAAAACCTACGTCTTTATCGCCCTCCCCTCTGAGGCGCACAATCCCCTTTCTCTTGGCAGAGAGCAGAAGTCCACGCCGACCGTCGTAAGGTCAAACCTCGGGGAGTCCCCCGACAAAGCCAGGGGCGTATCACTAGGCGTTATTTTTTCGTCGATACCGCATCGTGATCTGCAATTAGGCTCATCGACAAAATCCCCACAAATCACAGAGGTATGTGACTTATTGGGCGATGTATGAGCCGTTGCTATTAGTTATTATGCATAAAATGGTATACTTTTAAGATCACATAAATCAGGTATGTTGGAGTCCGTAATATGGATATATTGGCCAGCACGACAACTCCAAACCCGATGGTGTTAGTCACTAACAAGTTCAGTCTTGATAGATTCTGCGAAGACTTCAATGGGTAGCAACGTGGCGGCACCAAGGCCTTGCGTCTTATAAACATCGATCCCCTCCGACCGTGTTTTATTCTCGGCGAAAGCGCAGCGCGAATTGCGATTCGGCTCATCGAGAACATCACCACATTTGCGACTTCTTTACCGACTGATGTGCAATTGCATGTGTCATTGTGCGCATAAAGGAATGACTTGAACATCATATGAATCAGGTATATTGAAGTCCACCATAGGGGCTAATAAGTCAGTGTTACAACCCAAAAAACGATGGCGTGAGGGCCGAGTTTGCCCAATTTTTCCGTCCACAGCTCACCGTGTCCACTGTTGATGCTATAAAATTCTCGTTGATGACTTAACAAACGAAAATGCGGACGGGCAAAACGATTGCACTAGCCCTTCAGCCACTGAAAGCTGACAACTGGAGGAAATGACCATCGGTAATTACTCAATTAACTACGCCAATCCCCGCAAGTTTTTTTTGCTTGCGTCATTGACGGTAAGTTGCGGCGCCTGGGCATTCAGTGAGGGTCACGGTAACGACAAGGTCGTCATCAAAACAAGTATCTCCGCAAGCGTCGGGACTTCTATTCGAACAGAAAATCCCAATGCAGCGGTCCTCGGCGGATTAGCCCCAGCAAGAGTGGGATTACCCGCAGGTCAATTAAGTGCCACGGGAAACGCAGGCTCTAGCGATTTGAATTTTGAAAAGAACAAGCCCGTCTCGACAGTCCTCAAGATAATTGGAAGCTTAGGGATTAGCAAAGGGGAAACAGGCATTTATATCAGAGCCAAGGCTTGGCACGACTATGCCATGACCGATGAAAACCACCCTTACGGTAGATGCCGCCTACGACCCGGTTGCAAGGCAGCTAACTGTGTCAATCGCAGACGATGGTGTGGGGTTGGGCTCTGAGCTAGTCCGGGGCCGCGGTAAAAATAACATGACGACAAGAGCGCGAACCTTAGGCGCGGACTTCAGCATCTCCAACAACAATCCAGGCGTGTTAGTTCAGCTGAATGTTCCGCTGCGGTGAAGGTCAAACAGTTCGTAAGCATGTAACGGCACCACCTGTAGAGTTTTGCCGAGCTCGCGCAAAGTGCGCGCCTTATCGAAGGCAAGGCGCATGTCAAAGAAACGAGGATTGGATTACTGGCAAAAGCATCTTGACGCCTGGCATGATAGCGACCTGACGCAGGAGGCGTATTGTGCAGACTATGGATTGAGCGCGAACTCCGCCGGTAACACACAGGTGAATCCCAACCTCGCCGACTGGCTGAGCGATGCGCTGGCGGGAAAATTTGCGCCCGGACATGCGCGGCGCATTGATTTTGCCGCGGGTTAACAAAAAAATAATTAAAACAACAGGTTGCCGTTAAAATATTCAATCGTTACGTGTTTTCAGTCGCTACCTGAGCAGACCGCTTGCACTGAGTACATCGCGCTCCTACAATCTGGTTAACCAGTTCAAAAAAGGTGACGCTATGCTTACCGTAGGCGCATTTGAAGCCAAAGCCAAAATCGCGGAGTTGCTGGATAAGGTGAGTGCGGGTGAAACTGTGCTTATCACCCGGCGTGGGGAGGCGGCTGCTTTATTGGTGCCGCCCGTCAGAATACAGCACGAAAGGGACAAGGCGCTCAGCGAAATCAAACGTTTCCGCAAGTCCTGCAAGACGGGTAAGGTGGATATCGAAGCCCTGATCAATGAGGGCCGTCCTTGAGTTTTGTGGTGGACTGTTCGGTGGCGGCACGCTGGCTGCTGCCCGACGAGGCTACGCCCTACACGAATGCGGTTTTTGACTTGTTGCATAAGCAGGATGCGGTGGTGCCGATGCTGTTCCTGTCGGAGTTTGCCAACGTATTCCTCAAACTTATGCGCCAGCGCAAGCTCTCACGAGAGATTGCTGCGGGCGCCGTGAAACGGTTTGCGGCGTTGGGGCTAGAGATCGATCACAACACGCCTGAACCGGAGAGACTCTTTACACTGGCAGAGCATTATGGCCTGTCGGCTTACGACGCGACTTACCTTGAGCTTGCGCTGCGGCGTGGCCTGCCTCTGGCTTGCTGGGATGGTGGTCTGAAAATAGCCGCGGAAAAGGCCGGGCTTTTTCTGGCAAGCGGGCAGGGCAAGTAAAACTTAGAGCATATTAAAAAAACAAATCGTGATGCGTTATTTCGTGTGCAAGCCAATTTTTATTAACGATGATGATGAATTACTTTAGGCAACCCGACTCACGGGCATGAGTGTGTTCAAAGGCAGCGTGCTGATGGCGCTCCAGGTGCGGGATTTCAGGCTCTACTGGAGCGGGCTGGTGGTGCAGGTGTGCGGGCAGCACATGTACCAGTTCACGCTGGGATGGCTGTCGTTCGAAATCACCGGCTCGCAGGCGCAACTTGGCCTAATCTATCTGTGCGCATTCGTGCCGCAGTTTTCGCTCACCCTGCTCGGCGGGGTGCTCGCCGACCGCATCGACCCGCGCAGGCTCATCCAGAGCGCGCAGTCGCTGTCGGCGGCCGGGGTCATCGGGGTGGGGATGCTGGCGCTCCTAGGCCAGGTGGAACTGTGGCATCTCGCCGTGGGGGCGTTTCTGTTCGGCCTGGCCAACGCCGTCGACGAGCCCAGCCGCGCAGCGTTCTTTCCGCGGCTGCTGCCGAAGTCGCACCTGAGCTCGGGGATCCCGCTCATCTCCATGGCCTTCGGCACCTCGCGCAGCGTCGCGCCGTCGATCGCGGGCTTCGTCATCGCCGGTGCCGGCGCGCCCGCGGTGTTTTTGTTCTCGGCGATCGGGATGAGCACGATGATCGCGGTTTTGTTTCTGGTGCGGCCTGGCGCCGCCAGCGTGCGCTCGCACGGCAGCCTGCTCGACAGCCTGACTGACAGCGTGCGCTACATCCGTGCCAACGAAGTGTTCGCTAGAGTCATTGTCGCCGCGCTGTTGAACGCGACCTTCGCCATGGGGTATCTCCACATGCTGCCGGTGTTCGCCAAGCTCGTGCTCGGCGTTGATGCGCGCGGGCTCGGTTTGCTGGCATCGGCGGCTGGGATGGGCGCGTTGTGCGGGCTGTTTTCATACCCGTGGCTGCAGGCGCGCACGAGCCCCAGGAATGCGATCGTGTATGCGCTGAGCGCCTTTTGCTGCGCGCTCATCGGCTTCGGGTTGAGTGTATGGTTCTGGCTTTCGTTCGTGTTGCTGCTGGTGGTCGGCCTCAGTCAGGCGTATTTCATGACCAGTTGCCAGGTGATCCTGCAGACGCAGGTGGACGACCGCTACCGCGGCAGGGTGATGGGGGTGTTCACGCTGGTGTGGAGCCTGGTCTACCTCAGCGGCTTCCTGCTAAACTTCACCGGCTCGCTGACCGGGCCTCGCGTTGCGCTCGTCGCTGGCGCGGCCCTCGTGTTAAGTTATGTGTGGCTGTCCCTGGCCAGAAGCAGCGCACTGCGGCGTCTGGCGCCGCCGCCGAAAATGCCATAAGCAACAGGGGCAACCTGGGCAACAGGGCGGCGAGTACATGAAATCACGGAAATCTGCGGCGGCGCGCCGCTTGCCACTGCGTGAGGCGCCCGTGGCGCCCGTGACCTACGCGTCCACGCCGTGAGCTGGGCCATGGCGGGTGTGGTAATTTTTGCTTTATTCTGCCGCCGCGATATTATGTCGGCAACAAGCTGGTTGCCGGGCGCGGGGTTGTAGGTTGAAATTTGCGGCGTCCTGATTCAGTTCATTCGAAAGATTTACCACTGGAGAAAGCCTGATGAATCCCCAATCGTTACCTGCACTCGCTGGCATCCGTGTTGTCGATCTCACCCAGTTCGAGGCTGGCACCTCGATCACCGAGACGCTGGCTTGGCTCGGCGCCGACGTGATCAAAATCGAGAACCCGGTGGGCGGTGAGCAGGGCCGCAGCGCTTCCTCGGAACGCAAAGACGCCGACAGCTACTACTTCATGCTGCTGAACGCCAACAAGCGCTCGGTGACGCTCAATCTCAAGGACCAGCGCGGGAAGAAAATGCTGCGTGAGATGATCGCCAAGGCCGACATCTTCGCGGAGAACTTCGCACCGGGCGTCATCGACAAGCTCGGCTTCTCCTACGAGGAAGTGGCGAAGATCAACCCGCGCATCATCTATGCGACGGTGAAAGGCTTCGGCAAGGGCAGCCCTTATGAGACGAACCTTGCCTTCGACATGATTGCCCAGGCGGCCGGCGGCGTCATGAGTATCACCGGCGAGCCCACGGGCCGGCCGATCAAGCCCGGCGTTACCCTTGGCGACACCGGCACCGGCCTGCATGCCGTCATTGGCGTGCTCGCCGCCCTCTTCCAGCGCACTGTTACTGGCCGCGGCCAGAAGGTGGAGGTGGCCATGCAGGACGCCATGGTGAACTACTGCCGCATCGCCTATTCACACCAACTCGCCACCAACAAGGCCTGCGAGCGCAAAGGCAACCGCGTCGTGCTCGGCAACGCGCCCTGCGATGTTTTCAAGTGCAGCCCGGGTGGCCACAACGATTACGTCTACATCTACACCAGCCGTGCCACCAATGCGCACTGGGAGCGGCTGTGCGAGGTGATCGGACGCGAGGATCTCAAGGCCGACCCGCGCTTCGCGACGCCGCCGTTGCGTGGCGACCACGGCGACGAGATCAACGCGCACATCGAGGCCTGGACGCAGAAGTTCACCAAGCACGAAGCGATGGAGAAGCTCGGGGCGGCCGGTGTGCCGTGCGGCGCCGTGCTCGATACCATGGAGCTGTCCGAGGATCCGACCATGCGCGAACGCGAGATATTCGCCGAGATCGATCATCCTGTCCGCGGCAAGGTCGTTATTCCCGGCTGGCCGGTGAAGATGTCGGAGAGCTACGTCAAGGTGACGTCCTCGCCCATCCTCGGCGCCGACAATGCCGACATCTACAGCGAGATGCTCGGACTCTCCAAGGCCGACGTTGCGGCCTTGAAGGCGGAAGGGGTGGTCTAGCCGGGTATTTGAAGCGGCTGAAATTATAGGGCGCGCGGTGTGGGTCGTTTAAGGCCCGTCGTTGGCGGTGCTCTAATGCACCGTCTCGAACAGCTTCCCGTACCCGGGAAGCTTGCCGCTCTCTCCCACCAGCCGCATCGCGGCCCAGAATGCTGCAGGCGTGCTCGACACCACCGGCAGGCCATACTTGTCTTCGATGGTCTTGCCGACCTGCAGCGTTTTCAGGCCGCCGCACGAGATTAGCATCCCCTGCGCATCCCTGGCGTTCGCGGTCACGCGGCCGGCGAGGGCGACGATGTCGTCCGCGGTCTTTTCGGCCGCCCCGCCGAAGCGCTCAATGCCGAAGCCTTCCAGCGCCTGCACTTCGAAGCCCGAGTCGGTCAGGAAATTGCGCAGCCGCTGGTTTACCTCGTCGGCGTAGGCGCTGCTCACCCCGATCTTTTGCGCGCCCAGCGCGCGCAGTCCGTCGACCACCGCGCTGCTCATAGTGGCCACCGGCAAGCCGATCCGGCGCAGCCGCTCGAGGAGTTTTTCGTGCGCCTCAAAGCCGCGGTAAAAGGTCAGCGAGGTACCGAGCACCATGATCGCGTCGAGCTTGTGCTGCTGCGCGAGCGCCTCTGCCGCGGGGACGATGCCGTCCCAGGCGCTGTCGTAACCCTCTGGCGTGAGCGCTTTTACGCCGACGCCCCTGGGAATGAACACCACGCCCGGATACATCTGAAGGCCCTCGGCGGGCACCCTGTTGGTCGCTTGCGGCGTGACCAGTCCGATGGTGATGTTGTCGCGCATTAGCGTGCTCCTCGTGTTGTTTACAATTTAATTCGTGCGTAGCGCACACTTGCCGCGAAGGCGGGAGAGTCTGTCCTGTGTCTGCATCCGCGTTATGCCGCCGCGTTCTATTCAGCTCGTATTCCCGCCGTCTCCACCACCTTCTTCCACTTCGCGATCTGCCTGCTGACGTAGGCTGCGGACTGTTCGGGCGTCATGATTGCCGTGTCCGTGCCTTGATTCGCGAGGGCACCCGCGACTTCCTGCGACTGCGCGCTTTTCGCGATCGCCGTATTGAGAATGCCGACGATGCTGCGCGGCGTTTTCGCCGGTGCGGCGAACGCGCCGAACGTGGCCGACTCGAACCCCGGTACGCCAGATTCGTCAACGGTGGGCAAGTCCGGCGCGGCGGCGCTTCGTTTCGTGCTGGTAATGCCGAGCGCGCGTATTCTACCTGCCCTGACGTGAACCAGCAGGGAGGGAGCAGAACCGAACATCACGTCGATGCGTCCACCGATCATGTCCGGCACCGTGGTGGAGCTGCCCTTGTACGGTACATGCAGCATATCGATACCCGTTTGCATTCTGAAGAGCTCCATCGTCAGGTGGAGACCGCCACCGACCCCGGTGGAGGCATACACCAGCTTGCCCGCGTGCGCCTTCGCCATGGCGATGAGTTCCTTGACGCTCTTTGCTGCCAGCGCGTTGTCGACTACGAGGAGGTACGGTGCGATGCCGAGCATGCCCATCACCTGGAAATCACGCTCCACGTCGAAAGGAACGCTCTTCTGCAACAGGTGGTTCGCGGCAACGGAGGTGTTCAGGACCAGCAGGGTGTGGCCGTCCGGCGCGGCACGAGCCACCAGCTCCGCGGCGATATTGCCCGAAGCGCCGGAGCGATTGTCTACCACGAATTGCCGTCCGAATACCTCGGTGAGACTGCGTGCGTAAATCCGGCCTAGCACGTCGGCGCTCGAACCGGGCGGATAGGGCGCGATCACACGCACAGGCCGCGCGGGATAGGACTGCGCGCCGGCTGCAACGGGAACGACGAGCGTCGCGGCGAGCACGAACAGTGCATGAGAAATCGGGTACATGCGAGGCGGCTGACTTTCCGTTCAATATCCTGAGAGTGCTCTATGTTCTTTGCCGCATTGTTTTTTACCGGGCTACTGGCTATGAAACAGACCGGCGCCGCGCACCACCTGCGCCCACTTGTCGGTTTCAGTCTTGAGCAAGGCCGTAAATTCCTCGGCCGTCGTGCCCACGGCTTCAGCGCCCAGAGGCGCCAGGCGCGCGCGCACTTCCGGCGATCTGAGCTGGCGCACCACTTCGATCTGGATCTTGCGCACGATAGCGGCAGCTGTGCCGGCCGGGGCAAGCAATCCGCCCCAACCGGTCGAGATCACTTGGGGAAATCCGGATTCGATCATCGTCGGCGTCTGCGGAAATGCTGACGCACGTTTTTCCCCGCAGGTCGCCAATAGCCGCAAGCGCCCCGTGAGCACATGGGGCGTCACGCCCGCGGAGGGTGAAAACATCATCATCACCTGCCCGCCAACCAAATCTGTGATCGAAGGCGTCTCGCCCTTGTACGGCACATGCAGCATCCTGAGCCCGGAGGCGAGTCGAAACATCTCTGCGGTAAGGTGGGTCTGGTTGCCGACGCCGAACGAGGCGTAGAGCAAATCGCCGGGCCGCAGCCGGCCGAGGGCAACCACGTCCTGCACCGAGCGCGCGGGCAGATGGGGATTGATGACCAACGCCATGGTGTTGCTCACCGTCTGCGAGATGCCGGCGAAATCGCGCAAGGTATCGTAGGGCAACGTCTTGTAGACCGAGGTATTGATCGTCAGCGCCGAACTAAAACCATAGAGCAGCGTGTAGCCATCGGGTTTCGACTTGGCGACTGCGTCCATGCCGATGATGCCGTTGGCACCTGGACGGTTGTCCACGATCACCTGCTGCCCCCATGCTTCACCGAGCTTGCCGGCGATGGCGCGCGCCACCACGTCGGTGCCGCCGCCCGCGGGTTGCGGCAGGACGATGCGCACCACCCGCGTGGGGTAGTCAGCCGCAGCCGCTGCGGCGCAAGTGAAAGCCGCGATTGCCGGGAGTATCAAGCGTAGCAATGCCGCATGTGTCATGTGATCATTCCTTACGCGGCATGGGAATTGATTGCGATAGCCGACCGTCCTGGCAGCGCGATTGATAGCGTTAACGCCCTCGGGACGGCACAGCGTGAGCACAGCGACGCCGCCGGCGTTTTCGTATTGGGTGTGGTGTAAATCAAGGCGTCTCTGGTGCTTCCCGGGCGGTGAATCAACCCGCCGTGGTCAACACGCCGCGATCGATGATAAACACCTTGTCGACCAGACGCGTCGAGTGCTGGAAATCCGATTCGGACAGAATCACCGATAGGCCCTCGCCTTTCAAGGTTGAAATGACCTCGGCCAGGCGTTGCGCCAGCGCCGGGGCTACCCCTTCGAACGGCTCGTCCAGCAGCAACAGGCGCGTGCCCGCTATCATCGCCCGCCCTAGTGCGACCAGCTTCTGCTGGCCGCCGGACAATTGCGCCCCCTTGCTGGCGGCAAACTGGCGCAGTTCCGGGATCAGTTGATAGACCGAGGCCAGCCGCCCCGTTGGATCAGTGCTGCCGAGCGCCCACGCCGGCAGCAGCAGGTTTTCCTCGACCGTTAGATTCGGGATCAGCCGCCGGTCCTCCGGCATATAGCCGATACCGAGCGAGGTGCGGCTATGGGTGGGCATCGCCACCAGGTTATTACCGTCGAATTCGATGCGGCCCGCCGCCGGCGGCAGCAAACCCATGATCGAGCGCATCAGCGTGGTCTTGCCCGCGCCGTTGCGCCCGATCAGCCCGGCCATGGTGCCGCTGGGCACTTCGAGCGACACACTGCGCAGCACCTGCACGGCGCCGATCGCTACATCCAGCGCGCTCAGCTTAAGCATGGCCATGGTTGATGCCCGCCGGTTTATCGCGCTGCCCGACGACGTACTTGCGTACCTCGGCGTCGGCCAGCGCCACTGCCGGTGGCGCATCGGCGATGATGCGGCCATCGTAGAACGCCAGTACCCGCTCGGCGTAGCGCGCCACTACCTCCATGTCGTGCTCGACGAACAGCACGGTGGCGCCTTCGGCCCGCACCGCGCTCATGATCAGGTCCATGATGCCGAATTTCTCCTCGGCCGCGACGCCGCTGGTGGGTTCATCCAGCAGCAACACCTTGGGCTTCACCACCATGGCAAGCGCGATGTCGAGCAGCTTTCTGACCCCGCCTGGCAGTACCTGCGCGGCATGGTCGCGATAGGGTGAAAGTCCGAAGCGTTCCAGCAGCCGGTCGGCTGCTTCGGCGGCCGCCACGCCATGGCCTGGTACGAGGGCGCCGGCGCGCGAGAAATAGCCGCCCACGCCGGCATTGCGCAGCACGATACCGAGTGCGACCATGATGTTGTCCTGGACGCTGAGGGAATTGTAGAGCTGCGGAATCTGGAACGAGCGGCAGATGCCCAGGCGCGTGATGTCGCGCGGCGCGAGCCGGGTGATGTCGTGCCCCTCGAAATGGATTTCGCCTGCATCCGGCTTGAGATAGCCGGTCACCATGTTCACGAAGGTGGTCTTGCCCGCACCGTTGGCACCGATCATACCGACCACTGAATCGCGCTCGATCGCCGCGTTCACGTTGGTTGCGGCGGGCACGGCGCCGAATGATTTGTGCAGCCCGCGTGCGTCGAGTATCACCGGCATATCAAGCCCTCTTGCCGCGCGTGAACACTGACCACAGACCATTCGGCAGAAACACGATCACCAGCAACAAAGCGGCGCCCACCACCATTTGCCAGGTGTTAGGCGACAGATCATAGGCGGCGCTGTAGATCAACTGGTAGATCAGCGCGCCGAGGAAAGGCGCGGCGACGCTGCGGGTACCGGCAAGAATGGCGATGAACACGAACTCTCCGGAGGTGGTCCAGTAGGCCATTTCCGGATCGATATGCCCGACGGTCACACCGGCGAGCGCGCCGCCGATGCCGGCGACCACGGCGGCGATCACATACTTGACGTGGATGGCGTTCTTGACCGAGGCGCCCATGTACTCGACGCGGATTTCGTTGTCGCGTATCGGCTCGCACAGCCGCCCCAGCGGTGTGTTGAGATAACGATGCACCAGCAGCGTCAGCACGATGCCCCAGGCGCAGGCCGCGGCGAGCAACAGAAAGCGTATATCGCCCTGCGTGGCGGGTTTGTAGCCGAACAAGGTCGGCGCCAGCATGTTAAACCCGTCGCTGGAGCCGAGTGACTGGCTTTTCACCAGCAATCCGTAAAGTATCATCGACAAGGCCAGCGACAACAAGCCGAAAAATATGCCGCGGTAATTGGAGAGCAGGAAACCCAGGATGACAGAGAGCAGCAGCGCCGCTGCACCCCCCGCCGCCATCAGCAGCATCACATCGCTGACTGCATAGAAACGGGATAGGGCGCCGGCGCAGTAGGCGCCCAGGCAGTAATACAGCGCCTGCCCGAACGAAACCAGCCCGGTGCGCTGTAGAATCACCAGCCCGAGCACGACAAAGGACTTGGCCATGGCGATGGTCAGCAGGAAGGTCACCCATTGCGGCAATACCAGGGCGAGGCCGGCGACCGAAGCAAACAGGATGACGAGTATCGCCGGGGTACGGTCGGGCTTCATATCTTGCGCGGCTCCGCGGTCATGAACAGCCCGCGTGGGCGAAAGGCCAGCACCATGGCCATGACAAAGTAGATGGTGAACAATTCCACCTCCGGCCAGTAATGGACGCTGATCGAACGCACCACGCCGACGATCAGTGCGCCGATCGCCGCACCCGGCAGGCTGCCCAGGCCGCCGATCACCACCACCGCGAACGACAGCACGATGACTTCCACGCCTAGCCCCGGCACCACCGAAACGGTCGGCGCGGTAAATGCGCCGCCGATGGCGGCCAGCGCGCTGCCGCAGGCAAAGGTAACCCGGTACATGCGGCTGACGTTGATGCCCATGGCCGCGCTCACTTCGCGGTCATGAATCACCGCCAGCAGCAGTTTGCCCTGGCGCGTGTGATTGAGCACCCAGGTCAACAGGCCGCCCGTGATCACGGCCACCGCCACCAGCAGGAAGTTGTACAGCGGATAGTTCAGTTCGCCGTATTCGAGGTTGCCCAGATAGCTGTAGGGCTCGGCGATGAAATACGGCGACACGCCCCACACCAGCTTGATGGTGTCCTCAATAATCAGGAACAAGGCATAGGTGATGAGCATCAGCACCACCTCGTCGCGTGCGTACATGCGCGATAGAAACACGCGCTCGAGCAGCGGGCCAATGACAAAGCCGACGAACAGCGCCGCGCCGAGCAGCGCCAGATACGAGAGCGCGGGCGAGTAACCCCTGGCGAGCAGCGCGCCGACCACCGAAGCCGCGACATACGCGCCCAGGGCGTAGAAACTGCCGTGGGTGAGGTTGACGATTTTCATCACACCGTAGATCAGCGTCAGTCCGATCGCGGTGATGAACAGCCACGACGAATAGATGATGCTATCGATGACAACGACGAGAATTTCACCCATCACAACGTGTTCCGCCAAATAAAACGGCGGCGACAACAACAACCTGCCGCCGCATGCAGCGAGAGGGAAGAATTACTTCTTCTTGAAACCGGAGTCGATCCAATCTGCACTTTTCACACCCTCGGGCGGATTCACCTGCTCGGCTGGATAACGCTTCACCTTGGTTACGGTCATCTGGCCCTTTACCATCTTGGTCTGGCCGTAGACGGTCTCGGTGATCGCTTGGTGCCCCTTGCCGAGCGCCAGCCGGATGGTTCCGCCGGGACTCTCGAACGTGAGGTTCTCGAACGCCGCGATCACCTGATCGGTGGTTGGTCGTTGACCGCCATTGGCAGCTTGCGCCTTCTCCCAGGCGGCCTTGGCACCGAGTATGGCCTGCGTCATTTGGTAGGCTGCGTAATTCGGCGGCACGTTGTAGCGGTCCTTGAACGTCGGCACATACCATTTGTTGAGCGCATTGTCGGGAGCAAACGGACCGTAGGGCCCGCGCGCGCCGATCACCGTGCCGTCGGGAATCTGCCCGGCAAGCTTGTACATCGCGGTCTCGCCGGTGGTCAGGATGACGGTGGATTTCTTGAACAGACCGCGCGGCCCCGCCTGCAGGATGAACGCTTCCAGGTCGCCGTTCCAGAAGCTGGAATGGACCACGTCGGCGCCGCCGGCGAGCAGTGCGGAGATTTCGGTGTTGAACTGCCCCGCGAACAGCTTGGGCATTTGCGAGGTGGCCGTTTGCACCGCCGGTACCAACTGTTTCATGGCCCGCTCGAAATCGCCCCAGGAATCCTGGCCCCAGGCGTAGTTCTGGTTGATGCCGGATATTTTCTTGATGCCGGGTCTGTTTTCCCTGGCGTAGAGCGCTGCGCCGACGCTATCCATGGTGGACGTGGCAGAGGTGCGGAACACATACTTATAGCTTGCATCCTCGAAAATGCGTGGTGTGCCGCAATCGAAGAACACCGTGAGCTTTTTCAATTCCTCGGCCACCGGCGCGACCGCCAGGCAGTTGCCGCTGGAAATATAGCCAATCACGAGATCCACGTTGGCGCGCTGCACCAGGTTGCGGAATTCGGTCACTTGGGTGGTGGTGCTGCCCGCCTCATCGATCAGCACCATCTGCAGGGGCGCGCCGCCGAAACCCTTGGTTGCGTACGGCTCAGGCACCTTCCCGCCATTAAGCATCTCGAAAGTAATCTCGGCCGCGTTGCGCGCTGGCACGCCGAACGGCCCGGCAGCGGGGCCAGACAGGAAAGAAACCACGCCGATCTTGAGCGGCGCGGGATCCTGCGCGTGCGCCTGAATCGAGGCGGCCATGATGGCTGCGGCTGCGGCAACACACGCCGCGAGTTTTCTGAGACTAAGCATGTAACCTCCAGAGTATGGCTGCGGGACGGTCAAGCAGGACTGAGATTCAGCGACTGGCCGGTACGCCTTTTTTGTCTTCGAAGATCGCTGCAAGCGCGTTGAATACTGCATCACAATGCACGGCCCGGTCAAGCAAAAGTGCCGGCAAAAGCGCTGGCTGTAGGGGAGGCCGGTTGCAGTCGGCGCAGGCTGTTGTAACGAAGGAAGCGCAGCGGTCGCGTGATGCTCAAGCGGGCAGCTTCGATGCGGTTCAGGCGGCAGTGCCCAGGTAGTAATTTTTCACCAAATCGTTTTTCTCGAGCTCGGCTACAGTGCCCTCGAACACGATTTCGCCGTGCACGATGATGTAGCCGCGGTCAGCGATGCGGATCGCCTGATGGAAATTCTGCTCCGCCATCAGCACCGTGAGGCCGTAGCGTTCCTTCAGTTCCTTGATCTTGGTAATGGTCTGCGATACCAGTATCGGCGCGAGGCCCACCGACGGTTCATCCACCAGCAGCAGTTTGGGAGACGACATCAGCGCGCGCGCGATGGCGAGCATTTGCTGCTGCCCACCGGACATCGAGCCCGCAAGCTGGCGGCGGCGTTCGTTCAGCAACGGAAACGCTGCGTAACAAAAGCTCAGGTTGTTGGCGATGTCGGCGCGCGCCTGGGGACGGAATGCGCCGAGCAGCAGGTTCTCTTCCACGGTCAAGCGCGGAAACAGCCGCCGGCCTTCGGGCACCATTGCCACGCCGATGTTGACGATCTGCTCGGTGGAGAGTTTGGTGAGATCGTACGGGACACCATCGATGGTCAGGGTCAGGGTGCCGCGCGTGGGGCGCACCATGCCCATCACGCATTTCATCAGTGTGCTTTTGCCGTTGCCGTTGGTGCCGAGCAGTGCGGCGGTTTCGCCATTGCCCACGCGCATCGACACCCCGTGCAACGCGCGTACTGCGCCGTAGCCGGCATCGATATTGTCGATGGTGAGTTCAAGCGCCAAGATAAGCTCTTTGCACGTCGGCGTTGGCGATGATCGCGTTGGGCGCGCCCTCGCAGATGATTTTGCCTGCGTCGAGGCAGATCACGCGCTGCGAAAAGCGCATCACTGCCTGCATGATGTGTTCGATCATAATGATAGTGATGCCGCTGGCGTTGAGCTTGAACAGAATATCGAGCACTTCGTCAATCTCGTTTCCCGAAAGCCCCGCCATCGCTTCATCCGAGATCAGCAGGCGCGGCCGCGCCGCCATCGCGCGCGCCAGCTCCATTTTGCGCAGTTCTACTTGTGACAACTGGTTCGACGGCGTAGCGGCCTTGCCCGCGAGACCGATCGAATGCAGTAATGCCATCGCCTCCGCGCGCGTGTCGGAGAGGTGCAGCGAGTGACGGTGCGCGACGAACTCCAGCGGCACCAACAAATTCTCCAGTACCGTCATGCTCGAAAACGGCCGCGGAATCTGGAAGCTGCGCGCGATGCCGCGGCGCGTGCGCTGGTACGCGGGCAAGGTGGAAATCTCTTCGCCCGAAAAGTTGATCGATCCGCTGTCGTTGCGCAGCGAACCCGAAATGCAGTTGATCAGCGTGGTCTTGCCCGACCCGTTGGGGCCGATCAAGCCAAAGCGCTCACCCGCGGCAACGGCAAGATCAACGCCGTCCAGCGCGGTGAAACCGCCGAAGCGTTTGCTGACAGCGGTGATTTTGAGTAGCGGTTCGGTCATGTGTTCAAGGTCAAAAACGTTTTTGACGCAGATTTACGCAGATGAACGCAGATTAGAGCAAAGGCTGCACGTCCTCAATTTCTCATTCATAAGCATTTGTTTTTAAATAGTTTTTAATCTGTGTAAATCTGTGAAATCTGTGTCTAAAGGTTCTTGCCTTTGACCTTGGTCCGCAGCTTCAAATACAACCCCACGATGCCCTGCGGTGCGGCGACGACGAACACCACCAGCAGCACCCCCACTACCAGCACATTGAGTTCGGAAGAAATGGTGACGGTGACCACTTGCTGCACGGTGCCCAGCAGGAGTGCGCCGACCACCGGGCCGATCCAGTGTGAGGTGCCGCCGATGATGGGCATGGCGAGCGCCGACACTGAGTAGGTGAGATTGAAGGCCGACGCCGGTTCGACGAAGCTTTGATACATGGCGAGTGGCGCGCCAGCCGCACTCATCAGCGCGCCGGAAATCGAACACGCCGCGAGTTTTAGTTTGAGGGTGGGCACGCCGGTACATTCGGCCGCTTCCTCGCTGTCGCGGATGGCGCGCAGGCCGCGTCCGATCCACGAAGTTTCGATGTAGCGGGCGATGGCGACGGCGACGATCGCGAGCAGCACCATGCACACAAACAGCATCTTGGTGTAGGAATCAAACGGCTCCGTCACCGGCGGGCGCAAAATCTGGATGCCGGTGGCGCCGCCGACGTAGCGCCAGTTGATGATCGCCGTTTCCAGAATGATGGTGATGGCGACGGTGGCGATGGAAAAGAAGATGCCGCGCAAGCGCAACGTCAGCAGTCCCACGCCGAAGCCGAGCGCGCCGCCGACCGCAGCGGCGACGAGTATCTGCAGCCCCAGCGGCAGGTTCAGTGCCTTGATCAGCATCACCGCGATGTACGCGCCCACGCCAAAAAAAGCGCTGCTGCCGAAATTCACATAGCCCGCGTTACCGCCGAGGATATTCCAGGCGGTCGCCAGCACCACGAACTGAATCACCACGTAGGCTGCGTAAAAGTAATACTCGTTCTTGATGGTGGCCGCAGCAAGGCACGCAGCCGCCAGCACCAGTGCCGAGCCGATCCAGAAGCCGTAGCCGCGCATTTTCATCGGACGCTCATTTGCCACTCATTTGCCGAAGAGTCCCTGCGGGCGCATGCCCAGCATCACCAGCAGCAGGCCAAACGCAACCGCGGGCGCCCACGATGCGCCCAGCATAGTGAGCACGATGGTTTCTGATATGCCGAGGATGATGCCGGCCACCAGCGTGCCGGACATGCTGCCCAGCCCCGCCAGCACTACCACGCAGAAGGTGCGTCCGATGTAAACGCGATCAATAGTCGGTTCGACCGGGCCCACGATGATGAGCAGTGCGCCCGCCAAACCGGTCACCGCGGTGGCAATGCCGAACGCCCATTGCTTGATGCGCACCGGATTCGCACCCATCAGGCGCAGCGCGGTTTCGTCCTGCGCCACCGCCTTGATGGCGCGGCCGGTAAAGGTTTTAGATAGATACAGCGCCAGGCCTATGGTCAGCACCAGCGCCATCGCGAACGCGACCAGCATGCGCCGCGGCAAGCGCATCTCGCCCAGGTCAAAACTCTTGCCGATATAGGCCGCCTCGACCAAACGCTGATCCACACCGAACAGCAGTACCAGCCCGACCTCGATGATGAATACCACGCCGAAAAAAAACGCCAGCCCGCGCAATCCGGCGTCGCTACCGCGCCGCTCGAACGTTTCGTAATAAAAGCGGTAGACCGCCATGCCCAGCAGGAAAAATACCGGCATCAGCACGATGCCGGAAACGATGGGATCGAGGCCATAACCATTGAGCAGCCAGGTGCCGTAGGCACCCAGCACCAAAAACGCCGGGTGCGCGATGTGCGGCACGTCGAGCAATCCGAACGCCACTGTGAGGCCGACGCTGACCGCGGCGTAAAAGCAGCCCAGCAGCAAGCCGAACACGAGCGCGTCGAGGAGCAGATCCAGTGAGAACACGGAGTACCCTGCGTGAGTGGGTGAACGCACCCCACCCCCACCCTAACCCTCCCCCTGAAGGGGAGGGAATAGAGTCCCTCCCCATTCAAGGGGGAGGCTAGGAGGGGGATGGGGTCAAATGAGGAGACATGAGTAACGGCAATTTAAGAATTTCCAACGCCCTTGCCTGCGTAACTTACTTACGCGCCTTCTCAAACGGCGCGACTATCTCACCGGTCTTGTACTGCTCCGGGTACAGCACCACTTGCTTGCCCGGCTGGCGGAACTGATCCATATTCTTGTCCACCACGCCGCGGAACTGCGCCTGCACCACACGTGGCGTTGCCCACTCGCCGTCCGGGCCGTAACGGATCGGGCCGACGATGGTGCGCATTTCGTTTTTGCGCAGGTAGGCTGCCAGCGTCTTGTGATCAAAACTCTTGGTGGCGTTGATGGCCTGCTCCAGCATCTGGCCAATGGCGTAGTTGAACGGCGGCAAATAAAAGCCGAGCGGATCGACTTTCGCTTCCGCTGCGCGTTTGGCGTAGCGCTCCAGAAACTCGTCGATGCCGGGATGCTTGATGCCCGGTACCCACGAGTTGTAGTTGACGATGCCGTTTAACGAGCTGCCCAGCGCCACCATATTGGGCGTGAATTGCAGGCCGACCATGCCGCCGCCGAACAGCTTCACCGACTCGCCCACGCCGATCTCGTTCACCGCGCGCACGATGGCTACAGAGTCGTTGGGGTAGGACATGACAAACACGATGTCGGGCTTGGCGGCGCGGATGGCGCGGATCATGGCGGAAAAATCCACGGTCGCCGGCGGGTAGTTCTGGTCGTAGACGATGTTTAACCCGCCCTTCTTGGCCAGCTCGCGCGCGCCGTTGGCGAGGTTTTGCGCGAACTCCTGATCGGCAGCAAGAATCGCGACGGTCTTGGCGCCGACTTTTTCGCCGGCCTTGAAAAAGCCGTCGGACCAGCTCGAGGCGTCGTTCCACGGTGAGTTGTTAAACCACATGTCGTGCTTCACTGTGCGGTTCGCCTGGAACGAAAAATTGCCCATCAGCAGCAGTCCGCGCTGCTTCACCAGCGGCATGATCGGCCCGGTGGGTACCGTGCCATAGGGTGCGATTAAGAGATCCACCTTGTCGATGTCCAGCAACTTGGTGTAGATGCCCGGCGTCAGTGCCGGATTGGTCTGGTCGTCGTAGACGATGAATTCAACCTTGCGTCCGAGCAAACCGCCTTTGGCATTCACGTCTTCGACCCACATGCGCAGCGCAAGCAGTGCCGCCTGGCCGCCACCGCCCAGAGGTCCGGTTTGCGGCATGCTCATGCCGATTTTTACCGGCTGCTGCGCAAACAGCGCGCCCGATGCCGTCAACAGCGCGGCGCAAAACAATGCGGCAATACCACGAATGATTTTCATTGCTGCGGTCTCCTTGGGTGTCTTGGATTAAATGCCTGCCTGCCTGATTTGATTGTTATTTTGACTATGATGCGTGCCTGCGCGCTGACTTGTCAATCGACATGGTTGCTACACGGGTTACTCGTAGTTGACGCCGAAATCATCGGGCACGCCCGGCCCCCAGGCATAGAGCGCATCGGCGGGCGGGTAATCGCGCGGTTGCCAATCACAGTCGGCAGGGATGTAGTCGACGTCGCAGAAGTATTCGACGAGGCTGCCCCACGGGTCGCGGATGTAATGAAAAAAGTTTGAGCCGATGACATGCCGCCCGACGCCCCAGCCGTTGCGGTAACCCTTGTCGAGCAGGCGGCACGCGCCCACGCCGAGCTCATCGAGGTTGGCGACCTCGAAACTCGCGTGATGAAAGCCGGGGCGGTCGCTCTTGATGAAACCCAGCACATGATGATCGCTGCCCCCTTCGCCGCTGCGCATGAACGAAACGATGTCCGCCGCGCGATCAGAGAGCTTCATGCCGACGATGCGCGTGTAAAAATCCGTTTGCTTATCCAGATCAGCGGTAAAGCGCAGGGTGTGGCCTAGCCGCCGTGGCTGCACCGGCATATCACGCGGCGGATGGCCGGGTATGCCGGCGCGGTTCAGGTGTCCCGGATTGTTGATTTTCCATTCCGGCGCGGGCAGCCACGCCGCGGGCGCTGCGTCGCGCACGTTGACCAGCACGCCGTCGGGGTCGTGAAACCAGATGCCGTCCGCGGGGGACTCGCGCGGCGCGTCCGTAAGCGGGTGTCCATTTTGTTCGAGCCGGCGCTGGAGGTCAGGGATAGCTTCGGCGCGCGCGCCAAAACAGAGGTGGTGCACGCGCTTCTTCGCACCTTCGATGAGAATGATCTGATCCTGATCACGGCCGTGGCAGCGCATGATCACGCGCTTGCCGTCATCGCGGCCCTGCATGCCGAAATCGGTGTAAAACTGCTTGCCGGCGGCGGCGTCCGGCACGGTAAGGGCAATATGTTGGAGTGAACGAACAGTCATTGCGCACCCATGGGGATGATTGGAGTTCAGATTATGACAGGGCGCAATCGTGAGTCAAGACACCGCACAAGAGGATGCGGCACGCCGCGGCGACGAAACTTGGCATCGGTATGAAAAAACGGCTAAACTGATATTTGTCGTAACTTCTGTTGACGGCGCGGCGGCGAATCCACAGTATGGCATTTGCCGCGTTTCAATCTCAATACACGGGGGAGTCGTAAAAAATGAAGCAATTTGCAGCGGGAGCGGC
>CAMDRT010000055.1 GCA_945906815.1 Bordetella parapertussis | reverse complement strand
CGCTCGCGCACCGCGGTGTCGATGATCTGCGCGTGCGCTTCCGCATGCGCCGCCGCAGCGATGCGCACGCGTGCGGCTAGCGCGCTTTGCGCATGGGCGGCGCGCAATGCCTGCGCGCGCTGCAAAAGACTGGCATCGCGCGCCTGCGGCCACGCTGCGGCGAGCGCTTGCGATAGCGCATCCGCGGCGTCGATTGCAGGTTCGATCACCTGCACCGGCGCCCGTTCGGCGTAACGCTCGAGAAATCCGTTCTCGGCGGTCGACCAGCCTTGCGGCGCAATCACGTAGAGCGGCGCGCGCGCTTCAGCGGCGAGTTGTGCCAGGCGCGCCACATACGCCGACTCACCATCCAGCGCGCCGCCGGCCTGCATAAATGCGCGCCACAAATCATGCACCAGGCGCGCTTCGAAATCGAGAGAGATTCCGGCGCGCGCGCCGCCACGCTTTCCCAAGCTGTCTGAAGCACCTGAAACACCATAGGCGCGCGCAAGCCGGCTGCTGAACTCGGCGTGCGTCGCCGGCAGTTCGACGCGCTCGCGCGTTAATTCATCGAACAGCGCTGCCAGTTCGCCGCACACTGCCCAGCGATCTTGCTCGGTGAACCAGTCCTGTTCGGCAAGCGCACGATAGAGCAACATTTCGCGCGCGGCGTTCGCCAACACCAGCCGTTTGAGCACCACGTCGCCGGCCCACGCGCGCAACGTCGTGATGCGTGGCGCCAGCAGCACCGGCACATTCGCCGCGCGGCGCAGTTCGCGCGCAAAATCTCCCGCGGCATGCAGCTCCGGTAGCACCACCACCAGGTGATGCAGATCAGGTAGCGCTGCGCGCTGACGGTCGATGATCTCCTGCGCCGCGCGCTGGGCGAACGTGGCGGGTGAAATAACGGTGCGTTGAATTGCGGTGGTCAACATAGGCTCGGGGGCCCCGCATCAACACGAAGCCATGCCGATGTTACCTCGCCCACTGCATCACACACCGCGCGCAACCACGCGCGCCCTGACGCGGCGTGGTTTAGCGTCCGAAGATGCCGCGCAGGATATTGAGACCGTCCTTGAGCGGATCCGGCGTGGCAGGCGGTGCAGGTTGCGCCGTCGTATCGCCCGCTGGCGCTGGCACCGTCGGCGCACGCGCGGGCTGCGCGCGCTGTGCGCGGCCACGGCCTGCACCGGCATCACCGAGCAAGGTGGAAGCAGTTGATTTAAAACGCACTTTTACATACCACTGCGGATCCTGCGGGCGCGGCGGAAAGCCAAAGTTCGCTTCAGGGCCGTAGGCTATAAAGCTCAGCAGCGGCGTGCCTGCTTGCTTAACCACTGCGGCCGGTACCGTGCATTCCGACGTCTGCGGCGACAGCACCACTTTTTCACGTATCAGGCGCGCCACTTCGCCGGGCGGCAGCCAATCCTGTTGCAGGCCGAATTCCTGCACCTCGCTGGAACTCCAGAAGATGCTGTCGTTGCCGTCGCCGCCAAACACCGTCGCGAAGTAGCCGGTAGCAGTCGCGGGCGTATTCCAGCGCACCACCGCGCCACCGGCGCCGCTGGCCGTGGCACTGAGTTCCACGCGCTCCATGAAATCCTGCCCCTGCGCCAGAGAGAAACGCATGTCCGGCGTGTAGTTGCCGCGTACGGTGTGTTCGCCAATCAGCGATGCGCTATCAGGCACAGCCTTGCTGTCCTGCTGGTTGGGCCAGTGACCGACGGTGCGGCCCGAGGGTGGCGATCCCGTTGCCATCCTGCGCGACACCCATCCCGGGGGCATCTGGCCCTGCGCCATGCGGGAAAAATCCATCACTACCGGCTGCCCACTGCGGGTAGCTTCCCCGCAGCCCCAATACAGCAGCATGCGGCCCTTGGGACGCTCCATGGCTTCCGGCGGTTCGCGCTCGGCTCGTTCGGGGCTCGCGGATGCAGCCGTTGCGTGCGGCGTAAGCAGCGGCAAAGACGGCCCCATGTTCATCGCCGCAGGAATATCGTGCGCGGCGTTGGGCGCATCAGCGGCACGCTGCGAGCCAAGCTGTAAACCGATCCTGCGGCCACTTTGTTGCTGCCCGCCCATCATGCCACTCATCATTCCTGCCATGCCACCCATGCCGGGCATACTCATGCCGGCTGCGGTTTCAACGCTCATCCAGTACTGCGCAACGGGCGGTTTTTGCTGGGCAAGCGCCGGAACGCAGATCGCGCAAATCACGCAGAGTGCCAGCGTCGGAATTTTTATCATGTGACAGTACCTCCGCACAAAATCACACGCCAAGCGAAAGAACGTGCTGCTTATTTCTCGATCAGGTGCTTCTTCTGCTTGGTCTTGGCCCACTCGTCGGCGTCAGCCGGCGCGTCAATTTTCTCGATGATGGGCTTCCATACTTTCGCCAGCTCGGCATTCAGCGCGGTGTATTCCTTTTGATCGTCCGGCACATCGTCTTCGGCGAAAATGGCCTCGACCGGGCATTCCGCCACACACAAGGTGCAATCTATGCATTCGTCCGGATCGATCACCAGCATGTTGGGACCCTCGCGGAAGCAGTCCACAGGGCATACGTCAACGCAATCGGTATACTTGCACTTGATGCAAGTTTCAGTCACTACATAAGTCATGGGAACCCTCGCCCGGTGGCGCTATTAGAACGAAAATTGAAATGCAACTGCGCTGATCTTGAAATCGGCAAAAGTGACCATATTTTAACAGAAACAAGCGCTTACGCCTGTGCTGCACAGTGCTGCGAGTCACCCTACCGCCACCGTACCGTGACTTCTCTTTCCAAACTGAGCGTTTTTGGTTAGCATGGTTTCAACAACGCCTGTTGCCACACGCTTGGACATGGTCCGGGCGGTTTCTTTCCCTAATCCCAAAAGAGGTTTGCAGCAATGAGCGAGCATATTCAGCACGTTAAGGACGATACCTTTGAAGCCGACGTATTAAAATCAACCACGCCGGTACTGGTGGACTACTGGGCCGAATGGTGCGGACCGTGCAAAATGCTCGCGCCGATTCTGGATGAGGTCGCCAAGGATTACGCCGGCAAACTCAAAATCGCCAAAATCAATATCGACGACAATCAGGCCACGCCCACGAAATTTGGCGTGCGCGGCATTCCCACGCTGATGCTGTTCAAGAACGGCACGGTCGAAGCCACCAAAGTCGGCGCCCTGTCAAAATCGCAACTCAAAGCCTTTATCGACAGCCATATATAACGCGTCATTTGACAGCCCCGGCTGATCGCTATACTCTAGCTCTCAGCGCTTGAGCCGCGCTCGTTCGTTGTAACTCAGTTTCAGCTTCAACATCATTCAGCGGTTCTTGCGCGGGCGAGGATTCCTTCCCGCCCCCTCCCCGCTCCCCCGCCCCATTTGTTCCGATTTTTCCGGCGTTTTCGCGTAACAACCCTGCTTTAACAACCACTGGCAGCACCCTAAATCCATGCATTTATCCGATCTTAAAAACCTCCCCATTGGTGAACTGGTCGAGACCGCGGTTACCAACGAGGTAGAGGGAGCCAATCGCCTCAGAAAACAAGAACTCATTTTCGCGCTGTTAAAAAACCAGGCGAAAAAAGGCGAATCGATCTCTGGCGCCGGCACGCTGGAGGTGCTGCCTGATGGCTTCGGCTTTCTGCGCTCTCCCGATACCTCGTATCTTGCGGGCACCGACGATATTTATGTGTCGCCCTCGCAGATCCGCCGCTTCAATCTGCACACCGGTGACACCATCGATGGCGAAATCCGCACGCCCAAGGATGGCGAGCGTTACTTCGCGCTGGTCAAGGTCGATAACGTCAACGGCGAGCCGCCCGAGAATTCCAAGCACAAGATACTGTTTGAAAACCTCACCCCCTATCATCCGACCGAGCACCTGAAACTCGAGCGCGAGATCAAGGCCGAGGAAAACATCACTGGGCGCATCATCGACATCATTGCGCCGATCGGCAAAGGCCAGCGCGGCTTGATCGTGTCGCCGCCCAAAGCCGGCAAAACCGTGTTGATGCAGCACATCGCGCACGCGATTGCCGCGAATCATCCCGAAGTAGTGCTGATCGTACTGCTGATCGACGAGCGCCCCGAGGAAGTCACCGAAATGCAGCGCTCGGTCAAAGGCGAAGTGCTGTCGTCGACCTTCGACGAACCCGCGTCGCGCCACGTGCAGGTCGCCGAGATGGTGATCGAAAAAGCCAAACGCCTGATCGAACATAAAAAAGACGTGGTGATATTGCTCGACTCGATTACCCGCCTGGCACGCGCCTACAATACGGTGGTGCCGGCATCTGGAAAAGTGTTGACCGGCGGCGTCGACGCCAATGCCCTGCAGCGGCCGAAGCGCTTTTTCGGCGCCGCGCGCAACGTCGAAGAAGGCGGCTCGCTGACGATACTCGCCACCGCGCTGATCGACACTGGGTCACGCATGGACGACGTGATCTACGAAGAATTCAAGGGCACCGGCAACATGGAAATCCATCTTGACCGGCGCATGTACGAAAAACGCATCTTCCCTGCCATCAACGTCAACCGCTCCGGCACCCGCCGCGAAGAATTGCTGGTGGCCAAGGACGTGCTGCAAAAAATCTGGGTGCTGCGCAAGCTGCTATATCCGATGGACGAACTCGAAGCTGCCGAATTCCTGCTCGACAAAGTGCGCGCCACCAAATCGAATGGCGATTTTTTCGATGCTATGCGGCGGGGCTAGGTAGCCACGCCACCTTAATCAAATGTAAGTTTCTATTGCAAATCCAGCAACGGAAACAAATCGTTACATCCACGCCGTTGCCGTAACAAGCGCTTACAAACCCGCCCGCCGGCGCGTACACGCACATTGCACCACCCTCGTTTTTGCAGCTACGGGCGCGCATTTCTCGCACCCGCTTTTAACCGAGAGAGGTGCAATATGAAAACGATCCTGAGCACACTGGCAGCGGTGGCGGCTTTTACGGCAATCACCCCGGCTTTGGCCAACGGCCCGCACGGTTATGGGCGCGTCACGGTTCACCCGGCCTACGTGGTGCAGCATCCCCTGGCGGGCCTGCGCGAAATCAATCACCGCCAAGCTGACCAGCACGCCCGCATCGATCACGGCTTTCGCCATGGCGCGATCACGCGCTGGGAATATCGCCGGCTGATGGCTGAGCAGCGCGAGATACAAGCCATGGAACGCGCGTTCGTAGCGGACGGCTTCCTCGCCCCGCATGAGCGAGGCGAACTTCAGCGCCGTCTGGACCTCGCATCGCAGCACATCTACCACGAAGCGCGCGATCATCAACGCCGGTTCTGAACCAGCGACAGCCTGCAACTCTCCCTGCGCAAGAAGGGAGAGTTTTCAGGTGGCGGCTACTGCTGCTTGAAGCCGATGTCGCGCGCGACTTTACCCCACACTTCGAAATCCCTGCGGATGACCTCGGTGAAATACTCCGGCGACTCGGTGTGGATTTCCAGCCCGTAGGCGGTCATTTTCTCGCGCACGTCAGGCAACTTCATCGCGTTGTTCATTTCCCGGTTGAGCAGCGCGATGATGTCCTTCGGCGTGCCGGCCGGTGCGATGAATCCGAACCAACCACCCGAGGTGTAGCCGGGCACACTTTCGGCGATGGTCGGAAAATCAGGGTAGTTGACCGCACGCGTGGCTTTGGCAATGCCCAGCATCCGCAACCGGCCCGACACCACATGCGGCTGTATCGAGACGAACGAGCCCAGCGACGCATCCAACCGGCCACCCATCAAATCGGTGACCACAGCGGGGAATGTCTTATAGGGCACATGCAGATAAGTGAACCCCGCCTTGGTGCGCAGGAGTTCGGTAGCGAAGTGTAGAAACGCGCCCTCACCGGTGGAACCGAATGTGAGCTTGCCGGGATGAGCTCTGGCGTAGGTCACCAGTTCTTTCGTGTTCTTGAACGGCACACTGGGATGCACCACCAGCGCCAGAAAGTTCGATGCCATCAGCGAAATCGGCAGAAAATCCTTGTGTGTATCGTAATCCACTTTCTTGTAAGCGATGGGCACAATCACCATGTTGCCGCCCTGCCCACAGCCGATGGTGTAGCCGTCGGACGGCGCTTTGGCAATCATCTGCAAGCCAAGCTGCCCGCCGGCGCCGGGCCGGTTGTCGATGGCGAGTTGCTGGCCAAGTTTCTCGCTCACTTTGTGGCCGACCAGCCGCGACAGCACATCGCACGAGTCGCCCGCGCCCGCCGGAACGATGACGCGGATGGTCCGGCTGGGATAATTCTGCGCCGCAGCGCCCGTGACCATAGCGGTGGCGGCCAGCCACAGCAGCAGCTTTGAAACACGATACATGGCATCTTCTCCCGTCAGTTGTTACTTGTTTGGTGGCTGATCTGTTCCCGCTGCAGCGGCAAACGACGCCAGCGCAGCTTTTTGCATTTCCAGGGTTTTCGTGGTCATCTGGACAAAGCCAATGTTCATGGTGAGCCAGGTTTCCACGGCTTTAAGTTCAGCAATTTTCTTGTCGATATCCTCGACATTGGCCGTGGGCATGAACATGCCAGGCACTGGAAACGACATCGGGTTCCACATTTTCTGCATGAACGCCATGAAGTCCTGGGGCAGTTCAGGTGTCATCGCAAACTCCCGCGCCGCTTGAAGGAAAAGGGGGTGGCGCACAGCGGCACTATATAGCAGAAGTCAGGCCAGCGGGATTGCAAGCGCGGGCACCCAATCCACTCGGCGTCTAATAGCGCCGAAGGTCTCGCGTAACCCGCGTCAGGTATTGATCGGCGGCAACAGCGCTGAGGGTTGCGGAAGTTGCATCGGTGGTGTGTGCGCCGCCTCTTCCAGCAGATTCGCTGGCTGCTGCGCTGGCGCTGGCAGCGCCGGCGGGGCGGGCGGCGTTACAGCGGGCGTGGGTGCAACCAGCGTGCCTGGCCGCTGCGTCTCTACTTGCATCACAACCCGGTTGCTGCGGTCAGTTCTCGGCACGCCTGCCAGCGCATCGAGCAAGTCTTTCTCATTGAGTACGCGGTGGCTGTAGACCGCCCCGCGGTCGGCCAGAGCACCGGCGTAAGTTTGCAGCGCCCTGAATAAATCCCCCGAAGCCGTCAGCAGGTATTCTCGTAAAATGCGGGCGCCAACCAGGATGTTCACACGCGGGTCGAACACCGTGTTTTCACCGCCATAATCCGCGAATTTTTCGAGGTGGTATTTGGGGATAACCTGCATCAGTCCCTTGGCACCGGCGACACTTTCTGCGATCGGATTAAAGCTCGACTCCACCGCCATCATCGCCACCACCAGCAACGGATCGACCCCGAATTGATGGCCTGCCGCGAACGCTATGCGCACCAGCTCCTGCACCACCTCGGTGGAGACGCCATATTTGCGCGTGATGTATCCGGCAACGGCTCGCTGCTGCGCATCCAGCGGCAGGGCCGCGCGCTTGGGCGCGCTTGCGAAAGTGGTTAGCAGCCGGCCTTGAAACAGACTGTTCGCCACCGCTACCGGTTCGGCGCGCCGCTCACTGGTGGGGTTGAGCTGCGGCACTTTGACAAATGCGGGTTCGAGCGTGAAGGGCAGAAACGCCACCGTCAACGCCAAAGCCACCGGCACGAAATATAGATGCTGTGACCACGCACCCGCAACCGCACGCGCGTGCACGTACTCGATTATTGATTTTGCGTACATGCAAAACCTCCTTGGTTATTGGGCGGCGCGTTATCGCGGCCTGGAAGGCTACCTTAAGTCTGGGCTAGCCTGTTCCCTTGTACTGCTCCACCTGAAAACCACTATTAGTAGTGGTATCACGATCAGGACTGGAAAGCAGGGGCCATTCTATTGACGGAATTGCGTGCGCGCAACCCCAAAAGCGCCGCCACTGTTGGGTGGCTTCATTATTACGCACATAATGCTGCATTGCAATATATTATAACTGTTTGTTTTTACTCATTTTTAAAAAATACACCCAAATATTTCAAGTTATGAATTTTCAGGCGGTTGGCGCGAGCGCCACGCAGCGAGCGCAATCTCGTAGCGCGCTTGCGCCTCCCAATAGAGGTCGTATATACACGGCCTGCAACCACTGTCGCAGCAGCCGCTGTAATCGTCGACATTCGGCGGCACCGGTTGGGGATCCTGCGGTGCGCTTGACGCTGCGTCGGCCATCCGCTTAACCCGCACCAGAGGGATGATCGGGAAAGCGCCGGCGGAATTCGCTCATCAGCGCATCGGCTTCAGCTACGCGTCCCTCGCGCTTGAACTGCGCCAACCGCTCCAGCCATTTTTCCAGCGGCTGGTTGTCGAGTTCAATGAGCCACGGCGGGCGCGTCATCTGCTGCGGCCCGCTGCGCTGCTGCGCGGTCCTGGCTGCCAACGCGGGCGCTGGTGAGGCCGCTGCCGAGGGACGATCCGCCGCAACCGCAGGTGGGGCATCGGGGCGTGCCGGCGCTGCGGGCGATGCGGCTTGCGCCAGCGGCTTGATACCCTCGGTCACGGCATCGCGCTGGGCAGTCTCGTTGCGCTGCTTTTGGGCGTCGCTGGCGGACGACTCCGCTACCGCGGGCGGGACTGTCTGCAAGCGTAGCCCGGCCTCGACTTTTGAGGTGAGTAGCGGCGCGGTGGCGCGCAGGGTCGCGTCGGGCTTTGGGGCAACCGCATCCTGGGGTAGTTCAGCGGGCTGCGGCTCGGCAGCGGGCGGCGCTGCTGCGGTGGCTGGGGCGGGTTCTTGGGTAACGCGCGGCGGCTGCGTCAATGCGTCGCCTTTTTCCTGATGCACCAGGGTCACCAGACTCACGCTCATCACCAGCACCGCTGCGATCGAAAGCGGCACATACCAGTTGCGCTTCTGGCGCGGCACCGGCGTCGCCGCCTCGCCACTGCCGCCCACCCCCTGCGGGCGAGGGCTAACTTCGCGCCGCGCAGCCGCAAGTAGCGCAGCGTCCAGCGCCGCCGGCGGCTCTTCGCCACCCGCCGCTTGCAGCAGGCGCGCCAGCTCGGGCTGGCGTTCCAGGTTGTCATCGCGATTGCCGTCGTCTACTGCCACGTCGCCAGTCCTTGTCTGATTTTCGCCAAGGCATAACGCAAGCGGCTTTTGGCCGTTTCGCGCGTCACCCCCGTGGCATCGGCGATTTCTTCCACGCTCATGCCACCCTCGTACTGCATCACAAACGCGTCGCGCTGCGGCAGCGGCAACGCACCCAGTATTTGCAGAAGCTGCGCTGCCTGCTGCTTGATATCCAGATGCTTTTCCGGCTCGTCACGCGGGGCGGCCCGCGTTTCGGGCAGTAGCGGCGCGTTTTCTGTTTCCTCATCCAGCGACACCAGCACTGCCTGACTGTGTCTGCGGTAATGGTCGATCAGCCGGTTGTGCGCAAGCTTATAGATATAGGTGGTGAACTTTGCCTGCACGGTATAGCTCGCGCGCGCGCGGATCAAATTCATCCACACATCCTGAAACAATTCGTCCGCTACCGCCCGCTCGCGGCACTGGCGCAGCAGGTAGCGGTAAACACCGCCCTTGTGCCTGCGATACAGCGTGTCAAACGCAGCCGCGTCGCCGTCGCGATAGGCCAGCATGAGGTCTTCGTCGCAAGCTTGCGCATCCGTCACCATATCAGCGCAAGTATGCGGGAGCCATTGCGCGTGTGCAACGGCGGAAAATTCGTGAACGAGTGAACGAGTGAACGGGTGAACGGGAAACGTCAACACCCCGTGGCCGTGCGAACTTGTTCACTCGTTCTGCTTCGCTTCAAGTGTGCCCTTGACCCGTTCACGCGTTCACCGCGGGTCAGGCACAAACTGCCCCGGAAATGGCAGCGGCGTGGGCCGCGCATACACCGGCGCTTGAATCATCACGCCCTGCGCCAGCAGATTTTCGTAGGTGTCGTAATGAATGCTAATGATTTCCGCCGGTGCTTCGCTAGCGCGCTCGAAGTGGGTATAGGTCACATGCGATTCTTCGCTACGGCCATGGCCGGTGCCCAACGCTGAGGCTTTTTGCGGGACGCGCGCCATGTCTCTACTACCACTGTCCGCGCGGCCTTCCATCGCGCCCGACGGCGCGTGGGACGGCGCGTTGGACTGCGCATCGGCCTGCGCTGGTGCTGGCGCTTCAGCGGAACGCGTATTGTCGGCAGGGGCGCCGCGCGACAAGTCATGGTCCGAGGACGACGGAAACGGCGACTCCCAGCGCGGGTGCGGCCACGGACGCAGCGGCGGCTCGTACTTCTTGCGAAACACTGCGACGCCGATCACGCCCACATGATGCGGACGGCCGCTGCGCGCCGCATACGAATTCTGATGCTCGGTAAAATAAAATGCCGCGATACGATCCATACTCTTGCGCCAGCCGCGAATGTCAAATCCCTGACGGCTGCCAAGCACGTAGCCGGTCTGCGCCCAATGCGCCGTCTCGCCCGACACCGCATTCACGCCGTCGACCGCCACCACCGACAGAATCTCCTGCCGTCCGCGATTGGCCACGCGTATCTGATATTCGTTGCCGGGCTTGCCCACCACGTAATAGCGGCCCTGGTGCTGATGAATCGGCAGCGTGCGGTTTTCCACGCGATCGTAAACCGTCACATCGGCAATGCCGCCGACCGCACCAACGCTACTGGAACTGGTCGATATGATTGATAGGCATATGATTTTATTACATAATTTCATGACACACTCCTTGCAGGGTTTAGCCTACGGCAATACTGAAGCTGTAAACGGCACAGCGCCGAGAATGGGGTTAGCCGCAGGAGATGCCGCCCCGCATTAGCCCGTGGCATGGGTGAGGCGCAGAGAATTCCGCGAATCGTGATATGGGATTACACTGGTTCACCTCGCGTCAGCTGACATTTCACGCAATATGAATCCCTATATTTGGAAACCACCTGGGAGGCCGTAATGCCGAAGTCACCGGTGCAAGCCATCCGCACCCTCGCGCTGGTAGGTCATGGCGCCTCGGGCAAGACCACACTAGCCGAGGCCCTGCTGGCCCAAGCGGGCGCGATCCCGGTGATGGGCAGCGTCGAAAAAGGCACTACGGTTTGCGATTTCGATGCGCTCGAAAAAACCTACCGCCATTCGCTCAACGCGGCGGTGGTACATCTGAGCCACCGCGACACACGCATTCATCTGATCGATACGCCGGGGCTGCCGGATTTCATCGGCCGCGCGATCGGCGCGCTGCCGGCAGTGGAAACCGCGGCGGTGGTGGTCAACGCGCAAAACAGCATCGAAATGATCACCTCGCGCATGATGCACTGGGCGCAAAAACGCGAACTGTGCCGCATCATCGTCATCAACAAGATCGACGCCGAAAACATCGATTTGCCAGCGCTGCTTGCAGCCCTCCAGGCCGCATTCGGCAAGGCGTGTCTACCGATCAATCTGCCGGCGGACGGCGGCAAAAAAGTCGTCGATTGTTTTTTCAACCCAGCGGGCGATGCGGATTTTTCCGCGGTAGCAGACGCACATCAGGCGCTGATCGATCAGGTGGTCGAGGTGGATGAGGCTTTGATGGAGAAATATCTCGAACAGGGGGATATTTCGCCCGAGGAATTGCATGCGCCGTTCGAGCAAGCGCTGCGCGTAGGCCATCTGATACCGGTGTGTTTCGTGTCCGCGCGCAACGGCGCGGGCGTGGCTGAACTGCTCGACATCATCGTCAAGTTGCTGCCGGATCCAACCGAGGGCAATCCGCCGCAGTTCCTCAAAGGTGAAGGCGCGGCTGCGGTGACGATGCACGCCACGCCCGACCCGGCCAGGCATGTGCTGGCGCATGTGTTCAAGGTGACCATCGATCCGTTCGTCGGCAAGGTGGGCGTGTTTCGCGTGCATCAGGGCACCATCACGCGCGACATGCAGCTCTACATCGGCGACGGCCGCAAGCCGTTCAAGGTATCGCATCTGTACCTGCTGCGGGGCAAGGAATTCATCGAGACCAACGCGCTCGCACCTGGCGATATCGGCGCGGTGACCAAGATCGACGACATCCACTTCGATGCCGTGCTGCACGACTCGCACGACGAAGATCACATCCATCTGGTACCGCTGGAGTTTCCGCTGCCCATGCACCGCATCGCCATCGAACCGAAAAGGCGCGGCGACGAGCAGCGCATCTCGGACGCGCTGCACAAGCTGTGTGCCGAGGATCCGACTTTTCGCTTCGAACACAGCGCCGCCAACGAGACCGTAATCAGCGGCCTCGGCGAACTGCACATGCGTTATATTCTCGAGCGCATGCAGGGCCAGTATCACGCCGAGGTCAACACCAGGCCACCGCGCGTGCCGTATCGCGAGACGGTGACCACCACAGCCGAAGGCCATCATCGCCACAAAAAACAGACCGGCGGCGCCGGACAATTCGGCGAAGTGTTTTTGCGTATCGAGCCGCTCGCGCGCGGCGCGGGTTTCGAGTTCGTCGATCAGGTCAAGGGCGGCACCATACCGGGACAATACATTCCGGCGGTCGAGAAAGGCGTGCGCCAGGTGCTGGATGCAGGCCCCGTTGCGGGCTATCCGCTGCACGACGTGCGCGTTATCGTCTACGACGGCAAGCACCATCCGGTGGATTCGAAAGAGGTCGCATTCGTCGCCGCCGGTAAGCGCGCATTCATGGATGCGATCAGCAAAGCACGACCGATCATCCTCGAACCGATCGTCAACCTCGAGATCGCCGCGCCCAGCGACTACATGGGCAATATAGCGGGCGACATTTCAGCGCGCCGCGGCCAGGTTTCCGGCACCGATACACTCGCCGCCGACATGCTGGCGATCAAGGGGCACGCGCCGCTAGCCGAACTCACTGACTTTCAGACACGCCTGAAATCCATCACCGCCGGGCAGGGATCGTATTCGATCGAACTCTCGCACTACGAGCCGGTGTCCGCCGCCATGCAAAAACAACTCGCGGAACAGCATGCCAAGACCGCGCATGCAGAGGAAGAGTAAGGCCGGTCATTGCATCAGGTTGAAACTGGCCATTCAGCGGGGCGTCTGGGCCTGGAAACCGGGATGCGTTGGCTGATGGACGATCGATTTTTTTCAACGCACGCGCTGCGGAAAAGCTTACACTGACCCTACTTATCTTATCCATTCGACCCACCCATCGAGCGACACACGAGAGCCCAATATGAATGACACACCTCAATACACGCCGCCGGAAGTTTGGGTCTGGGAGAAGGGCGACAATCCCAATTGGCGCTATGGCAACACCAATCGTCCTATCGCGGGCGCGACGCATGAGAAGGCGTTGCCGCGCGGAAAGCATCCGCTTCAGCTCTATTCGTTAGGGACGCCCAATGGCGTCAAGGTCACGATCATGCTGGAGGAGTTGCTGGCCGCGGGTCATGGCGGAGCGGAATACGACGCCTGGCTGATCCGGATCGGCGAGGGCGACCAGTTTGGCAGCGGATTTGTCGGGGTAAACCCGAATTCCAAAATCCCGGCGCTGATGGACAATAGCGAGCAGCAGCCGCGACGCGTGTTCGAATCGGGCGCGATCCTGCTCTACCTGGCGGACAAATTCGGCGCCTTCCTACCACAGGATCACGGCAAGCGCACCGAAGCGCTGAACTGGCTGTTCTGGCAGATGGGATCAACGCCCTATGTCGGCGGCGGCTTCGGGCATTTCTATGCCTATGCTCCGGTGAAGATCAAATATGCCATCGACCGTTTTGCAATGGAGGTGAAACGCCTGCTCGACGTGCTCGACCGGCAGCTTGCGGACAATCAATTCATCGCCGGCGACGAATACACGATCGCCGATATGGCGATCTGGCCGTGGTACGGCAACGGCATGTTAAACGGCGCCTCCTACAACGACCCGCGCACGTTTCTGCAGACGCACGAATATAAAAACCTGGCGCGCTGGACGAAAGAAATCGGCGAGCGCCCGACCGTCAAGCGCGGGCGCATGGTCAACCGCACCAGCGGGCCGCCTGAAGAGCAATTGCACGAGCGCCATGACGCCAGCGACTTCAGGACCAAAACGCAAGACAAGATCGCCGCGCGCGGGTAACCCCATCGTAACGTTTCACTTACGGAGTGACCGACCATGGCTCGCAAACGTGTCTTGATCACCGGCGCAGCCGGCTACCTCTCGCGCCAGCTCTTGCCCCTGTTCCGCGAGCGCTATGACCTAGTGTTGCTGGATCGACGCAAACCGCACGATATCGACGACATTATCGAGGTCGATCTCGTCAATCGCGACATCGACACCTATCGCGAGCACTTCAAGGGAGTCGATGCGATCGTTCACAACACGCGCAGCACTCGCCCGGGCGTGAATACCGGCGCACCGCGGCAGTGGCTCAAGGACCGACCGCTGGGCGATCTGGAGGGTTACTACGTCGAGCGCGATTCGCTCGACATGGCCTATCACGTGTTTCGCCTCGCCCAGGAAGAGGGCGTCACTCGCGTCGTAACAGCGAGCTCGAACCACGCCACCGACTGGTACGAAACCAAACTGCACGACGGCCGCATGGATACTTGCGATCACACGACCTATCCGCTTTCGGACAACTTCTACGGCTGGGCGAAGATCGCCTATGAGAATCTCGGCTTTATTTTCGCCACCGGTCGTTTCGGCAGGCCGGTCGAAAACATACACATCCGCATCGTCGTGCCACGCCCGGTCGAGGGCGCGAAGCTTGCGAATGACCAGACCACCTACAAGCGTGATCTGGCGGGCTACATCAGCGAGCGCGATCTGCAGCAGCTCTACATGAAATCTATCGAGACGCCCGACATCCGCAACGCCGACGGCGTGCCGTGGCACTGCTTCTATGGCGTGTCCGCCAATACGCGCTCATGCTGGAGCATCGCCAACGCCCGGCAAGTCATCGCTTATGCGCCGCAGGACGACTCCGAGCGCGTGTTCGCCGACGACATTGCCCGCTTTGTGACCAGCAACGGGCGCACCGCGGTTTGAACGCCGCAAGGCACTCCGGAATGCTTGGATGCCCGCGTTGTCGTCCCGGCGAATGCGAAAGCCGGGACCCACCGTGAACTGCCGGGTCCGTCCACTCGTCGGCCATAGCCGCTTTAGACTCCGCAGTAATCCAAAGTCCGCTATGCATGCGAAAGCGGACGGCGCGGGAAATTGTCGTGCGCAGTCTGTGGCTAGCAGCGCAGCGGTACCCGCCATCAATAGGAACCAAGCGGATACCGCCGACCAAGTCTCAGCCCGCTGCTTTTTCCAGTAAAGCGAATCCGCGTTCAGCCTTCCCAGAACCGCGCTTTGCACGCAGGCGAAAGCGTGTTTCCGCGTCGAATTCAGCCAACATCAGTGTTGTCATCTCATCTATCAGACGATTGAGCGGTGTGCCGCGGCTCTTGGCCAAAGCCTTGAGACGCCGGTGCTTTTCGTCGGGTAAGCGAACTGTAAGTGCTGTCAATTCAGATCTCCTTCAAGAAAGTTGCGGGCGACTCAATACGCAACTGAGGAAAACGCAACTGCATGTTCCGTAGATGACGCAGATTTCGCGTCACGATGAAATCCGCCCCGCCAGCCACAGCCAGCTCTACGAGATGGTTGTCTGCCTCGTCCGGTAGATTGGGTCGCCATAAGTAATAAACACGTGTCCATTCGCAGCAGGAAAAAAATATGTCGAGTAATTCGTTTCGCTCACCCCCGCTCAGCTTGCAATTTTTAAACAAGTCGTCGCGACCGAAAACATCCTCGTATTCGTTGAATAGTGCATTCCCAATCAGGGGCACACATCGCATCAGGCTTCGGTTTGAGGGGTTCGGTGACAAGATTCGTATCCAGAATAATCATGATTCAAAGTTCACCGGTCGCGCCCGGCTGCGCCTACGTGCCTTCGGAAATTCAACGCCCCCATGTTTGCGGCCGATTTCCGCCAACACCGTTCCCATGCCGCGCTGTGGGAGTACCGCATTCTGCAAGATCACCCGCATTTCGGCCTCCGTACTGCGCCCACACTGTTCAGCGCGTTTCTTAAGGGCGCGCAGGGTTTCATCCGGTAAATTTCTGATGGTCACGGCTGCCATGGCTATCACTCCGTCAAATTGATGTTTATACGCCTTCATTTCTTACGAATGATAGCAATCCCGCAATTCACGCACACCCGCAGCCCGCGACAGCGCATAACCGTTTCATCGCATACGCCTCGAAGACAAGACACGCCCAATATGCCATGATCGGAATGATGCACATTTTTAAACGAAAGGACTCTCATGGCCGAACCTACCTGCGCGCAAAAAGCACCCTACGGCGTCGATCTCGCTGCCGGCGATTACTCGTGGTGCGCCTGTGGGCTGTCCCAAAAGCAACCGTTTTGCGACGGCTCGCACAAGGGCGGTGAATTCAAGCCGAATAGATTCACCATCACGCAAGCCGAGAAAAAATGGCTATGCGGCTGCAAGCAAACCAAAACCCCGCCGTTTTGCGACGGCACGCATAAATCGCTCTAACCCGCATCGCCATTTTGACGGCGGTGCACCACGGAACACACAGAATACGCGGAAAGAACGACTCACGAAATTTTCCGTGTGTTCCGTGTATTCCGTGGTTAATGTTCTTGCCGTTGCGGCTCACGAGACAACTCGAACGTTCACTTGCGACTGCTTTTAGAAGTAACGCTGGTCACCGTTGTATTTTTCCCTACCGCGTGGGCGCCAGCAGTTTGAGATCGATCAGCGCGCCCATCGTCTGGTAACCCAGCCGGTTGGGATGCAGCTTGTCACCGACGCCACCGACGGTGTTGTCGGGCACGAACTCGGCGCGCATGGCGCCGCTCTGCGGATCGGTCACCACCGGGTCGAAATCGGCAACGCCGTCAAACACATCCGCGGTGCGGATGTATGCGTTCAACTGCCGGCGCTTGTCGTCCTGCTCCGTAAAACCATGCGCGGGGTTGCTTGCGCCCAGCGCGGACACCACCGTCGCGCCTATCACCCGCACCCCGGGTATATGAGTACGCATGCGCGCCACACCCTCACGCAGGCCTTGCGCCACCGCCGCATAGGCCGCATTGCCGTTGCGGCTGAAGTCGTTGATGCCTTCGAGCCAGATCACCACGCGTACGCCTGACAGCGTCAGCACATCGCGTTCCAGCCGCGACAATGCGGACGGCCCGCCGACAAATGGTGGAAGGGGCGTGGGCGGCGGATACACCACCGGCCCCAGCACTTGATTGCCGCCGATGCCCGCGTTCACCACCGCGATGCGATTGCCGTACGCCGCGCGCAGTCTGCGCGCCAGCACATCGGGCCAGCGGTCATCACCGTTGAGGGTGGACCCCGTGCCATCCGTAATCGAATCACCGAACGCCACCACCGCATACGCATCCTCCTCGCAGCGCATGTCGAGCGCGTCGAGGAAGTACCACGCAGTAGTGGCAAACGGAAATGATCCCTCAGCCTCTTCATGCCCCTGCGCGCCCGCGCCCGGCCAGGTGACATACGACGATTGCAGCGCCTTGGCATGCCAAGTCATCGGCCCGCTATCACCCACCACATGAAAGCTCACCGCCAGTTTGCGTCCGACCAGTTCATTGGCTGCCGCATCGCGCACAAACGGCAGCGCCACCGCGTCGCTCCATACTGACAGTCCGGGGGCGAGCGTCACGCTGTCTTTGCCGGCAAACGTGAGCGGGCGATTGGTGCCCGCGCTAACTTCAGCCCCCGAATGCTGCAAGCCCACATAAACGCCGTCGAAGGTCACTGGCCTGCTACCCAGCGCATTGGACAGGCGGATGCGCGTCTCACGCCCCCACAAGGTCGGCCGCACGATCAGCCGAAACGATAGCTCACGCGCGCCCTTGTCCGGCAGCGGAAACACGCGGCTCATGTCCGGCTGCGCCACAGAATTACCAAGGGGATAAGGCCCCTGCACCGACGCCGCCCAACTCGTCACCCATTGCTGGCCGGACAAAGCCGGATCACCTGTGTTGATACTCGCGGTCAAAATTTCTCCTTATCACGATCTCGGTTGGACGCAACGCATGGATTGCCGGCGACTCGGTGCTATCATAAACCTAGAAACGGTAGTTGACCGCTTGCCGGAACGGCGCCCCGGATCAAATTCAAACAATCACCATGTCCATCACCCTGCGGCAACTCACCCCCGTTTTCGGCGCCGAAATCACCTGCGTCGATCTTACGCGCCCGCTGGATGACGCCACCTTTGCTGTAGTCGAAGACGCTTTCGAGACCTATTCTGTGCTGGTGTTTCCCGGTCAGCAACTCAGCGATGAGACTCAGATCGCTTTCAGCAGCCGCTTCGGGCCACTGGAATCCACGCAGGGCCATATCGCCAACAACTACACGGTGAAACAGGTGTCGGTGATTTCGAATCTGGATGCTGACGGCAAACTGATGGCCGCCGGCGATCCGCGTTTGATCTACCGCCTCGGTCAGCGCAACTGGCATTCGGACAGCTCGTTCAAAAAAGTGCCTGCCAAGGCGTCGCTGTTGCATGCGCGTCTGTTGCCACCTGATAGTGCGGAGGGCGGCCAGACACAGTTCGCCAGCCTGCGTGCGGCTTATAACGCGCTGCCCGAAGCACGCCAGCGTGAAATCGAAAACATGGCGGCGATACATCATTACGCCTACTCGCGCCGCAATACCGGCATCACACTAACCAACGAAGCGGAAGACCAGCGCTTTCCGCCGGTGCCGCAGGCGATGGTGCGCGCCAACCCGAAGAACGGGCGCAAAGCGCTCTACGTCGGTTCGCACGCCTCGCACATCCGCGAACTGCCCGAGGAACAGGGCCGCGCACTGCTCGCCGAACTGCTGGCATTCGCCACGCGCGAAGAACTTACTTATATGCACCACTGGCAAGTGGGCGATCTGGTGATGTACGACAATCGTGCCGCGCTGCATCGCGCGCGGCCCTATGCCATTACCGAGCATGCGCGCGTTTTGCATCGCACGACGGTTGCGGGTGACGGGCCGACGGTGCATTAATGCATTTCCGTGTGCTGCAATTCAGCACGCATACGTTAACTCGGTTACCCTGCGGCTGGCAGCACTAGCTACTCGCTTTCATATATAACGAATTGTTTTTATTGTTATTTTTAACTACGGAGTAATCATGAGCCTGACCCCCACCGCACAGCGTCAACGTATGCGCGCCATCCTCAACGGAACACTATGCCTGTCGCCCGCCAGCGTGTATGACGGCCTGTCGGCGCGTATCGCGCAGGACGTGGGCTACACCCTCGGCATCCTCGCCGGCTCGGTATCGTCGAACAGCACACTGGCGGCACCCGATTTGATTGTGCTGACACTCACCGAATTCGCCGATCAGATACGCCGCATCATGCGCGCATCGGATATTTCCCTGCTGGTGGACGCCGATCACGGCTACGGCAATGCACTGAACGTGATGCGCACGGTGATCGAGTGCGAGCATGCGGGCGTGTCGGCTATGAGCATCGAAGACACCGCGCTGCCGCTGCGCTTTGGCCAGGAAAAAGATGAACTGCTTTCCACCGCGGAAATGGTCGGCAAATTGAAAGCCGCCGTCGCCGCCAAAAAAGACCCCGCCACCGTGATCGCGGGCCGCACCGCCGCGCTGAAAGTCGAAGGCACCGAGGCCACCTGCGCGCGCGCCAAGGCCTACGCGGCCTGCGGCGTGGACTGCATCTTTGTCGTCGGTGTGGAAACACTGGATCAAGTCCAGGCCATACATGCGGCGTCAAAGCTGCCGATTATCATGGGCTCCGCGCCGGCGTCGATGACGCGCGACGCGCTTGCCGCCGCCGGCGCACGCGTCATGCTACAAGGCCATCAACCGCTTGCCGGTGCGGTAAAAGTGCTGCGCGAAATCTACGCGCACCTCTACCACGGCGGCGCGGCGGCCGATCTCAAGTCCAAAATCGCCTCGACCGAAGAGATGGACAAGATGACGCACAACGGCGAATACCGGCAATGGATCAAGACCTTTATGCAGTGATCTGATCATGGATGAAATCGTTCTGCGCGCCATGGCCAAATGGCCCAACGTGCCCGCCGTCTACGGCTGGCTCGCACTCGATCGCCGCGGCAACTGGCTGATCAAACGCGAAACCATCGGTAACGCCGCATTGAACGCTTTTATCAGCCGCAACTATTTGCACGACGATGCAGGCTGCTGGTATTTCCAGAACGGCCCGCAGCGCGTGTTTGTCGATCTGGATTACACGCCGTGGGTCTATCGCGTGACGAACGATTTAGGTGCGCCGCTGGCGTTGGCCACGCAGGTGGGGGATACCGTCAACACCCTGTTCGGTGCATGGATCGACGAGCAGGGCACGCTACTGCTGCAAACCGATCGCGGCATCGGCCTCATCCACGATCAGGATCTGGATCCGTTGCTGCTCGCCTCGATGATCGACGTCAGGGGCAAGGTGGTCGAGGAAAGCGCATTCGACGAAGTAGTGGAACTGATCGAACAGCAACGCCCGTTGCCGCCGGCGTTGCTGTCACTGAAGTTCCAGCAGCGCGCAGTGCCCTTTGCAACCCTGCGCGCGGCGCAAGTGCCGCAGCGATTTGGGTTTGATCCCCATCCTGCGCCGCCGCACGCAACCTGATAAAAGGAGCCGCATGCCCTCTGCCGAAGCCGCCCTGATGGACCACTGCATGAAGGCCTGGCGTTTTCTGTATCGCCGCGGATTCATCGAAGGCTTTGGCCACTTAAGCGTGCGCATACCGGGCACGGATAACTATATGCTCACGCGCCACTCGCTGGGCTGCAGCATCACGCCCGACGACATGCTGGTGTATGACATGAACGGCGCCCAGCTCGCGGGCAAGGGTGACAAGCCGGGCGAAGCACCGATCCATCATGAAATCTTCCGTGCGCGGCCCGATGTGCACAGCATTATTCACTACCACGGCATGCACGCCACCGCGTTCAGCACCAGTGCGCAGCATACCCTGCGTCCGATACACCTGATGGGAACCTTGTTCGCCGACGGACTGCCGCTATATAAAGACCCGCGACTGGTGAGCACCACCGAGCGCGGCGTCGCACTCGCCACCGCGCTCGGCACGCATCGTGCCGCGCTGCTCTATGCGCATGGCAGCGTGATCACCGGCGGCGACATCGAGGAAAGTGTTGCGGGCGCGTTTTTCCTCGAAGAAAACGCGCATCGCGCCTACCTTTCATGCACGCTCGGCCAGCCGCAATGGATCGAGCCGAAAATGGCGCAAGACGCTGGCGCGGAACTGCTGCGCACGCGCGGCCCGATGCGACGGGTGTGGGCGATGGTCGAAGCGGAAGGCGCAGCGTAGCGTCTCGCCCTATGCAACCGCTGACGGAATTTTCACGCGAGGCACGGCGCGCGCTACGCGGCGTGTTGTGCGACATTGACGACACCTTGAGTAGCGAAGGCCGCATCACGGCCGAAGCCTACAGCGCCATGCAGCGCCTGCAGCAAGCCGGGCTGCTGGTGATACCGGTGACCGGCCGGCCCGCAGGCTGGTGTGACCACATTGCGCGCATGTGGCCGGTGGATGGCGTGGTGGGTGAGAACGGCGCGTTTTATTTTCGCTATGACACTGGCGCACGCAAGATGCGGCGGCATTTTGTTGACGCTGCGGCCACGCGCGCCGCGCACCGCACGCGTCTTGCGCACATCGCGCAGGAGATTCTCAACGCCGTACCCGGCACCGCGATTGCCGCCGACCAACAGTACCGCGAAACCGATCTGGCGATTGATTTCTGCGAGGATGTCACGCCGCTGCCACAATCCGCTATCGACGAGATCGTGATGCGCATGGAAAAGCATGGCCTCACCGCTAAGGTGAGTTCGATCCACGTCAACGGCTGGTTTGGCGATTACGATAAACTGGGCATGAGCAAAACATTGATGCGTGTAGCGTTCGGCGTTGACCTCGATGTGGCGCGCGCGCGTTACATTTTCGTGGGTGATTCACCCAACGACGCACCGATGTTCGGCTACTTCCCGCACGCCGTCGGCGTGGCCAACATGCTGGAGTTTGGCGCGCGCGTCACGCCCCTGCCCACCTACGTCAGCGTGCAACGCTGCGGTGCCGGGTTCGCCGAAGTGGCGGATTATGTTCTGGCAGCGAAAATTTAGTAACGTATTGTTTTTAATCAAATAACCGGGAGAGCGTGTGATCAATCTGCAGGAAAAATTTGAGGTTCCGGCGGCGCCGGACGAGGTATGGCCGCTGCTGTCGGACCCGGCCGTGGTCGCAGCCTGCATACCCGGCGCAGAGCTTACCGAATTGACGCCGGATGGCGCGCATCGCGGCAAGGTGACGTTCAAGTTCGGTCCCACCGTGGCGGTGTTTCGGGGTGAGGCGCGGCTCACTTACGATCATCCCGTCAAGCGCTGCCTGATCGAGGCGCGCGGCATCGACCAGAGGGGTGCGTCGCGCGCGCGTGCCCGCTTTGAGCTGGAGGCACACGGCGCCGACACCACGCAGGTCACCCTGGCGGGCGGATTCGAGGTTGCAGGCCCGCTGGAGATGTTTGCCTCGGCGGGCGGCGTGCATGTTGCGCGTGCGTTGTTGGCGGAGTTCGCCACCCATATCGCGCGCGTTATCGAACAGCGGCGCGCAGGCGCAAGCGATGCCGTGCCCGAGCAGGCGCCAGCGGCTTCCGCAACAAAAATATTGGGGCGCGCGTTACTCGACGGCGCGCGCAGCATGGTGGGCAAAAACGCAGGAAATAACAACAAGGGGAACGCATGAGCAAGTTGAGCACGGGTAGCGAGCTGAACGGATACGAAGTATTGTCGCAGGCCTTCGTCGCAGAAGGGGTGGATACGATGTTTGCGCTGCTGGGCGATGCCAACATGTACTGGGGCACGATCATGGCGCAGAAATACGGCGTGCGCGTGGTGCATGCGCGGCATGAGCACTGCGCCGTTGCCATGGCGGACGGGTATGCCCGCCACACCGGCAAGGTGGGCATCGCAACCGTCACCTGCGGCCCTGGGTTCACGCAAATTATGACGGCGTTGACCACCGCCGCGCGCGGCAGCATTCCGCTGGTCGTGTTCGCGGGCGACTCGCCGACATCAGCCGCTTGGTATGTGCAGCAGCTCGAACTCGGGCCGCTCGCCACCGCGACCGGCGCGCGCTACCTGCCGGTGAAAAGCGTGGATCGTATGCTCGACACCGTGCGCGAAGCCTTCTACACCGCGCGGCAGGAGCGCTGCCCCGTGGTGCTGGGTGTGCCGATGGATTTGCAGAAAGCGCCGTTTCCGTGGGGCGCGGAGTATGCGCCCTCCACCGAACTCATGCCCACGCCGCAGCGCCCCATGCCCGACCCGGCACTGGTAGAGCGGCTGGCGGCGATGATCGCAGACGCGAAGCATCCGATCATCCTCGCCGGGCGTGGCGTGATGCGTGCCGCTGCGGCACCGGCGCTGGAGGCGCTGGCCGAGCGCTGTGGCGCGTTGCTGGCAACCTCGCTCTTCGCCAAGGGACTGTTTGACCACAACCGCTACGGCATCGGCGTCGCCGGCGCGTACGCGAGTCCGCTCGCGCGCGAGGCGTTTGCCGCGTGCGACCTGCTGATCGGTGTCGGCGCGGGCCTGGGCCACTACACCACCGAGGCGGGCTACCTCTACCCGAACGCGAAGACCGTGCAGATTGACCTCAATCCGCGCGGCCTTTACCAGGGGCTGCGCATCGCCGACATGCATATCAAGGCGGATGCCAAGGCCGCCGCCGAGGCCGTGCTGGCGAAGCTGGTGGAGCGCAACTATGCTTCCGCCGGTGCGCGCTCGCCCCTACTCGCCAATCAAATCGCGGCCATGGCCGCACGGCCGGACTCCAAAGAATATCTGGTAGCGGAAGGCACGGTGGATCCGCGCCCGGCTATGCTGGAACTGGATGCGGCTATCCCCAAGGACTGGACCGTGGTCAGCGGTGGCGCACATTTCGCAGGCATCATGGTGACGCACTTCTATGGTCGCCGCGCGGAACACGTGCATGTGATCAACGACTTCGGCGCTATCGGCTCGGCATTATCGGTTGCGATCGGCATGGCTGCCGCACGCAACGATGGCAAACTGCTGCTGATTGAAGGCGATGGCAGCCTGATGATGCACATTCAGGAATTGGAAACCATCCGCCGCCAGGGCATACGCATGCTGATCTGCGCGATCAACGACGGCGGTTACGGCGCCGAGGTGCACAAGTTCAGAGCGCAAGGCTACGACCCGCAGGAATCCGTGCACGGCCGCGGCGACATCGCAGCCATCGCGCGCGGCTTTGGTTTGCGCGGCGAGAAGATCACCAGCCTCGATCGATTCAAGGCGTTGTTTGCGGCACACGAAACGGCGCAGCAGGCTGAGCTGTGGGATGTGCATGTGGATGATGCCATTGTGTCTGCGCCTTACCGGCGCATACACTACGGCGAGATATAGGAGTGCTTCCATGATCGATCTACGCAGCGACACCCTCACCCGCCCCACCGAAGCCATGCTCGAATCGATGCGCGAAGCGAGCTACGGCGACGATTCGCGCGACGGTGATGAAACCGTGATGCGGCTCGAAGCGCTCGCCGCCGAGCGCACCGGCAAGGAAGCCGGCGCGTTCATGCCCAGCGGCACCATGACCAATCTGGTGGCGGTGCTCGCGCATGCGCAGCGCGGCGGCGAAGTACTGCTCGAAGCGGGTGCGCATATTCTGAATTCCGAGTTGGGCGGCATCGCCGGACTGGTAGGCGCATTTCACAAAAGCATATCCGGTACGCGCGGCGCGATGAACCTCGAAGAACTGCGTGAAAAAATCCGTCCCATGACGCGCAACAACCTGGGCACCACGCTGGTATGCATGGAAACCACGCACAATCGCGCCGGCGGCGCGGTGCTGCCGCTGGCGCACATGAAAGCGGTGCATGATCTCGCACACCAACACGGCGTGCCGGTGCATACCGATGGCGCGCGGCTGTTCAATGCAGCGGTCGCGCTAGGCGTCGAGGCCAAAGCAATCGCGCAATACACCGACTCGGTGTGTTTTTGCGTATCCAAAGGGCTTTCCGCGCCGGTGGGTTCGGTGCTGTGCGGCAGCAACGCCTACATCGAACGCGCACGCACGTTTCGACGCATGGTCGGCGGCAATATGCGCCAGGCCGGGCCGCTGGCGGCGGCGGGCATCGTCGCCCTGGAAACCATGGTGGATCGTCTCGCCGAAGATCACGCCAGCGCCCAGCGGCTGGCAGCGGGCCTGCACAAAATCGACGCCAGTATCACCGATCCGTCAGAGGTGGAAACCAATCTCGTGCGCATGAATGTTGCCGCCACCCAACGCACAGCCGTGCAGTGGTCGGATGATCTCAGGCAACGCGGTGTGCTGGTGAGTCCGGCGGATACGACTACACTGCGCTTTGTCACGCAGCGGCATGTGGGCACTGCTGATGTCGATGCAGCGGTGGCCGCAGTAGCGGCGTTGTGGCCACGCAACTAACATCCATAGACCAAAGACCTTTATGAAATATCATTTAAAAACATATGGTTACCTTGCATTCGTAGCGGCATTCCTGCTGCTCGCGGCGACCGAATTACGCGCCGCCGCAGTCGAACCGGTACTCGCACTCGCCAAAAAAGAGCAGCCCGCGGTGCTGCAAACGATGAAGGCGCTGGTGGAGATAGAGTCAGGCAGCGCGGATTACGAAGGTCTCGATAAAATTGCCGGTGTGATCGCCGGGCGACTCAAACAGCTGGGCGCCAAGGTTGAGCTGGTCGAAGCAGGCCCCGAAATCTACAAGATGTTCGACACGCCCGAGAAGATCGGCAAGATGGTGCGCGCCACATTGACCGGCACCGGCACGAAAAAAATTCTGCTGCTGGCGCACATGGACACGGTGTATCCGCGCGGCATGCTGGCCGGACAGCCGTTCAAGATTGAGGGTGATCGCGCTTACGGTCTTGGCATCGCCGACGACAAGCAGGGCATCGCGATCATCCTGCATACGCTGGCGATGCTGCGCACGCTGAATTTCCGTGACTACGGCACGCTCACCGTGTTGATCAATGCCGACGAAGAAATCAGCTCACCGGGATCACGCCAACTCATCACCAAGCTCGGCGGCGAGCACGATGCTGTATTGTCGTTCGAAGGCGGTGGCGGGCCGCAAGTCGATCAAATACGTCTCGCCACCAGCGGCATCGGCGCAGCGACGATCAATGTACGCGGGCGTGCTTCTCACGCGGGTGCGTCGCCGCACCTCGGCGTCAATGCGCTGTACGAGATCGCGCATCAGGTGTTGCAGGCGCGCGATCTCTCTAATCCGAAAGTCGGCACCCATGTGAACTGGACGCTGGCGCGAGCCGGCATTGTGCGCAACATGATTCCTCCGGGCGCACAAGCGCAGGCTGACATTCGCGTCGATATCGTGGCGGACCTCGACGACATTGAGCAGACATTGCGCGAACGCATCAAGAACAAGCTGCTGCCCGAAACCGAAGTCACGCTTGAGTTTGAACGACGGCGCCCGCCGCTGCAGGCCACCGCTGCCTCGCGCGCACTCGGCGCGCACGCGGTGAGCATCTACGCCGAGATGGGACACCAGCTCGCGCTGCGCGACCGCCCCTCCGGCGGTGGCACCGATGCCGCCTTCGCCGCGTTAAGCACCAAAGCTCCGGTGGTCGAAGGCCTTGGTCTGCGCGGCTTCGGCTCGCATTCAACCAACGCCGAATACATTCTGATTCCGTCCATCGAACCGCGGCTGTACCTCACCACGCGCATGATCATGGACATCTCGACCGGTATAGCGCCGCTGAAATAGCGGCCGGCATTCCGCGACGCGGCGTCTGCCGGTCTGACTGGCCACGTTTTGATGCTATTGCATCAACCAGAATGATGCTATGGTGCCATTTATGCGAACAACCGTGCGCGTGGACGACGAACTCCTTGAACAACTCAAGGCACGCGCGCGAACGGAAAAAACCAGCCTTACGCGCCTGCTTAACCGCACCCTGAGGGCCGGGCTAAAGTCAGGCGGCGGTAAGCGCCGCGTCGCGCAGCGTGTTTACCGCGAACAAACACACCAGTTGGGTATTCCGCGTGTCGTACTCGATAAGACCGTAGCGCTGGAAGACGAGGAAATCGTGCGCGAGCTGGCGCTGCGCAAGTGAAGATTATCGATCTGAACATTCTGGTCTACGCCGTGAATTCAGGTTCGCCGCGACACGACCTTGCGCGCAGTTGGTGGGGGGTGCGATTCAAACTGATGTCTGAGCAGAGGCTGAATAGCCCCCACGGACAGTCCCTTCCCCTTCAGGGCTACTCTATGCACACAACGTGTAGAAATTACCGTAACTTCAAAACCATTGACGCAGATTTCGCAGATTTTCACAGATTGTTTTGCAGTTAATCTGCGTTCATCTGCGAAATCTGTGTCGAAGGTCTTGACGT
>CAMDRT010000054.1 GCA_945906815.1 Bordetella parapertussis | reverse complement strand
GCATCAGTCCGCCCACGACATTCCTGTCGGCCGTTACGGCGAGCCCGAAGAACTGGCGGTACTGGCGGTATTTCTGGCCTCACCCGTGGCCGGCTATATTACGGGCGCCGTATTGCCGGTTGACGGTGGATTGCGTCGTTATGCGTTTTAATGCGCTCTGGCGATGGGCAGCCAAAGGGTGATGGTGGTGCCGGCGCCGATGGTGCTGTCGATGGCGATCGCTCCGCCGTGCAGTTCGACGATTTCCTTGACGATGCTCATGCCCAGGCCCGTGCCGAGTATCTTGCCCGAGGCGTCGGCGCGGTAGAAGCGCTCGCCCGTGCGGGCGACCTGGGCGGGCGTCATACCGATGCCGTGGTCGCGGATCTCGATACCGACGCGCGCGCCATCCGCCGTCGTTACAAACCGGATGGCCACCTCGCCGCCAGCGGGGGAGTACTTGTAGGCGTTTGAGAGCAGATTGGTCAGCGCCTGCCACATCTTGTTGCGGTCGACGTTGATGTGCAGTGGCAGCGCGAGCGGCGTCACGAGCGGTGCCTCGCGGTTGGCGGGAACCTTGTAGGCGGCGACCGCATCCGCCACCAGTGCGTCCACCGCCACGATCTCCAGCACGAAGTCCTTGCCCTGTCGCGCCTCGATGCGCGCGACATCCAGCAGATCGTCGATGATCTGGGTCATCCGCTTCGCTTGTGCCAGAATTATTCCCAGCAACTCACGTCGGGTTGCCTCGTCGCGCTCCCTTAGTAGTAGCAATTCGGCGAAACCGTAAACACTAGCCATCGGCGTGCGTAATTCGTGCGCCGCCGTCGACAGGAACTCGCTCTTCATGCGGTCGACTTCGGTTTGATGGGTGACGTCGCGAAAATAGAGGATCTGCGACACGGTGTTGGCATCGCTTAGCTTCAGCCCTATCTCCAGCACCCGTTTGCCGGGACCGGACAGTTCGATCTGCTCACGGTGGTAACCGCTTTCCTGCGCGGTGCGCAACCGCAACACATCGACACCGCAGAAGCTGGCCGAGGGTATGCACAGACGCGCCAGCCTGTCGGAGAACGCCACCTCATCGAGACCAACGATCTGCGTTTCGACCAGCCCAGTCATGGGCGTAAATGCCGAGTTGACATACTTAATGACCCCTAGTTGCCGGTCGAAAGTAATCAACCCATCCGCACTCAGATCGAACAGGGCGGACATCTGTGCATTTCGGTCTTCGAGATCGTGGCTCTTGATTTCCAACTCGCGAGTCTGTTCCCGCACTGTGCGCTGGATGATGGCGGTTTTGCCGGTCGTGATCAGTATCAGCATTTGCAGCAGCGCGCTGAGGGTAAGCCCAGCCGCCCCCACCACCAGTGCAACCCAGTGATGTTGCTGGCGGAGGTATGCGGGCGTCGGCGTAACCGTGAGCGTCCAGGTGCGGTCGGCAATGGCGATCTGCTGTTGCCAGACATAGTCGGCATCGGCTGTGCTGGTGACATTTTCAGAACGGTAAATCACCGCTTTGCCCGTGGCCGACTGTGCGTCGTCGACCTGGAACACCAGGCCGGGAATCGTTGCAGCGTGGGTGGCGATCTGCACCATCTCATCGGCCTTGATCACGCCTACGGCGAAGCCGCCCAGTGTCTCGCGGTTGATGGCCGCGTCGAACCCCAGACCGTGGGCGCGGGCCGGGTCGAGCAGGAGCACGCCGACGCGGTCGCGGTTTTCCTGCACCAGCCGGATCGGGGCCGTGACCGTAATGCCTCCGGAGCGAATGGCTTGCTCGATCGCCGCATGCCGGACGGGCTCGGAACTGATGTCAAAGCCGACCGCTGGCCGATTCCCTGCCAGAGGGGAGATATAGCCGACCGTTACATATTCCGCCCGTTCGGCAGCGCGTACCAGCCGCTTCTCGCTGTTGCGTTCCGTGATTTCAAAGTCCGCCTTGCCGGTCTTCCTGGTCATGTCGCGCTCGAAGGCTGGGCGCCGAGCCGCCACCACATAGGGATTGAAGCTCAAGGCGAAAATGTCCGGATTGTCCTTGAGCGTGATTTGCGTGAAGTACTCGAACTGGGCGTAGCTCATGTCGGGCGTCACCTCGATCAGGCGGCGCAAGGCGGAAAGCGCCTCCCGATGGGCGGCGAAGCGCTGGCTGAGCAGCGTCGCCAGCGCCTCGCCATGCGCCTGGATGTGCAACTTCTGTGTCGCACGCTCCCATAGCGCCATGGCATAGAACGCGCCACCCACCAGGCCCAGCGCTAACAGCATCGGCACTACCAGCGTCGTCAGGCGGCCGCTCCACGGCGCTTCGTGCCGGTACAGCAAGCACAGGCTGATCGGCAACAGGATCAGCACGCCCAGCGTATCGCCGGACCACCAGTTGATCCAGGCGTAGAGATATTCCGCAGGGAGAATCACACCATTCCAGAGGAGTATCGTCACGCCCGTGGTCGCAGAAATCACGCAGGCGGCCGGCCCGGCCAGTGCCAGAACCCAAACGATGCTGCGCTCGCTCTCCAGCGTGCGCCAGTGCGTACCGACGCAACGTATTACCAGCCACCAGGAGAGTAGCGCCTGGAGCGTCGCTCCGCTGGCAATCCCGGCGGCAGCCAGGCCCGCGTGCCAGCCAAGCTCGCCAACCTGTAGCCAGCCCACACCCAGATTGAGCACCCATGAGCCAATCCAGATACCTGGCCAGACCCGCCGCTCCGACCACAACAGAATGGCAACCGCGAATCCGGCCGCAGGGAAGATCGGGCTGGAATAACCCGGAGCGATGGCAAAAGTGAGCCCCAGTGCCCCCAGCGCCAGATACACCAGTGCAACGAGCGCAGTAGCGGCAGCGGCATGCCCCATCCGAAACGGGTGTCGGTCTGGGGTCCCGCTGGAGTCAGCCACGTTCGCCACGTTTGACATCTCCTTTACCCACGATGCACTACGCACTGCACCCAAAGTTAAGGCGCGTAATTACTTTCCGCCGCCGGTTTCGCATGCAACACACAAGGCGGCTGCGCGTATTCCTTGCCGCGCCATGTGGGCGAGCGATCCATATTCAGTGTGTGCATGAACGCCACCAAGTCCGACGATTCGCCGGGCGTGAGTTTAAGCGGCTTCAGTATGCTTGCGCCGTCGGCGTGCAAACGATCCACGTTCAACTCGGAATAATGGCGCACCACATGATTTAGCGTCAGCAGTTCGCCGCTGTGCATATAGGGTCCGGTATAACCTACGTTGCGCAGCGAGGGCACTTTGAATTCACCAAAATGGCGCTGCTCGGGCTTCAGCTGTGCGGTCTTTACGGCACTCGCGCGCGTGGCATCATCGTTGTACGGCCCCAGCAGATTGAACTTGCTAGCAGTAAGTTTTTTGATACCGTCGTGACGGCCGCCATCGACTTTATCCTTGCTGCCATCTATGACATGCGACACCCCGATATCGTGAAACTCGCCATGGGTGAACAGCGGCCCCGCGTGACAGGTGCTGCACTGTCCTTTGCCGATAAAAATTTTCAGGCCGCGCCGCGCATCGCGCGAATACAACGATGCCGCGCTGTGGTCGCCGCGCGCCAGCGCATCGCGAAACGCATCAAACGGCGTGACATCCGTCACCAGCGTTTCCTGAAATGCCGCCATCACCTTGCCCACGCCCACCAGCACGGTTTCGTCGTCCTGCGCGGCGGGATTTATGCCAAAGGTTTTTTGGTAGCGACACGAAAAATCCGCATCCCGGCGCAGGTACTGTGCGACATGCGCAGCGCTCGAACCCAACTCACGCGGATCCACCAGCGGACGCATGCTCTGTGCCCACAGACTGTCCGCCGCGCCATCCAGCGCAAACCAGCGATGGTGGCGCAGATTCATCAGCGTAGGTGTGTTGCGGTCAACCAGGGCCTGGCCCTGGTTGCGCTTGACGCCATCGGCCCAGTTGTATTCGGCGATATGGCAGGTACCGCATGACACGTTTTGCTTCACCGACAATTGCTCATCGAAGAATAAGCGCTCGCCCAGATCAATCGCGTGCGTGTTGCCCGACACACGATTGCTCGCGTCGGGCGCCCACGGCATCGGCCACGGACCGTGGCTCAAAATCCGCTGCACTTCGCCTGCGCTGAATTCGATCACGCCCGGCTCAACCGCCTGCGTGACGCCAGCAAACCATGCGGCTGCGGCGCCACTCGCCAGCACGCCCGCGCACAACAGTTTTTTATATTTTTTCATGGCATCATCACACTCGTTGTCAAGCGTTCAATCGCGCCAGCGGCACGCACCTCGAATATATACTCCCAGCGTCCGGGCATGTGAAACATCAGGCCTTCCGCGCGATAACGCTGCGCGCCGGTAGCGCTGACCACGGTTTTATAATTCATGCCGTGACGATGCTCCGGCATATGCGCATCGACGCGCAAGCTGTCGACGGCGGCAGCACTGCCTTTAGCGCACAGCGCGAGTTCCATCGCGAAATGCTGGCCGATCACGATGTTTTCGGGCAGAGTGCGGTAGGCGAGTGCGTATTGTGCCGAGTCTAGCGTCCGCGCCTGAGTGCCTTGGGCGCTGGGGAGTGCAGGCGTGCATGCCCAGCTCACCGTAACGGCACCGCACAGCAGGGTAGGCGCAGCCGCAAGCCCTGCGCGCATCAACCCTCGGAGAAAATTACGCATGGTGAAATTTTACCAGCTTGTATCACTCGCGATCCACGCCGCAGCGCATGAAAAAAACACAAGCGCCTGTTTTTATTGTATTTTCTCACGCCCCGAAGATTTCACCACGCCCGCGCAGTTTGATACACTCAAGCTGTAGTCACCTCACGCTGCACCCGTTCTACTCAATCCTCAGTCCTCAATCCTCAATCCTAAAAAGGACCCGCCATGATCTATGAAGTCAGAACCTATGCCGTCAAGCCGCGCGCCATGGCCGAAGTCGAAAAACGCTTTGGCGAAAAATACGAGCAGCGCAAAAAATATTCCGAACTCGCCGCCTTCTGGAAAACTGAAATCGGCCCGCTCAACACCTTCATGCACGTGTGGGGTTACAAAGACCTGGCTGAGCGCGCCACCATCCGCGCCGCTGCGGTAAAAGATGGCGCATGGCCGCCACCCATAGCGGAATTTCTGGTGAGCCAAAAGGCCGAGATCATGCATCAAACTCCGTTCTCGCCCGAATTAAAGCCCAGCAACAATGGCCCTTTTTTCGAGTGGCGCGAGTACACCCACAACCCCGGGCAACTGCCGATTATGATGAAAAACTGGGAGGTCGCACTGTCGACCCGCACCCAGTTCGGCCCGATTACCGCACTCTGGTACAGCGATCTCGGCGGCCTGAATAAATGGATACATGTGTGGCCGTACAAGACGCTCGATCAGCGTAATGAAGTGCGCAATAAAGCCCATGACACGGGTGCATGGCCCCCCTCGGCGCGCGCCAAAACCGATGGCCGCCCTATCGAATCGCTGCTGATGCAGGAAAACAAAATTTTAGTGGCCGCGAGCTTTTCGCCCATCAAGTAATAAGATTTTGTTGTTGAAGCAAAAAACGGGATTCTGAAAAATCCCGTTTTGCTTTTAATGGCGCTATAAAAACGAGGGGGTCTGCTAGAATCTGGCGAACAGGTTTTCAGGGGCTGCCGTGTCTGAATTCAAGGTTCGACCAAAGCGCTGGAATTCGAATGGGGCTGCTGGCAGTCTGGCGACGCTGGCGCTCCTCACCAGTGTCGCCCTCCCCGTTCACGCGCAGGTCCGCCCTGACGCCGGTTCCACCCTGCAACAACCCGCCCCGCGCCTCGAACCCGCCACACCGCGCCAGGTGCTGCCGCGCGTTACGCCCCAAGCAGAACCGGACGTCGCGTCCGACATCAAAGTCACCGTCAAGTCGTTCAAATTCAGCGGCAATACGCAGATCACATCAGACTTGCTGTCAGCACAACTGGCCGCCTACACCGGAAAAACGCTGGACCTCACAGCGCTGCGCACAGCAACCGAACGCATACGCGATTATTACCGCAGTGCAGGATTTTTTCTGGCGCAGACTTATTTGCCGCGCCAGGAGATCGTCGATGGCGTGGTCGAAGTGGCCATCGTCGAAGGGCGCCTCGGCGCACTCAGCATCAAGCGCGAGCCGGGTCTGCGCATACGTGACTTATTTTTGAAGGGCATACTCGATGCGCATGTGCAAGCGGGCGCGTTGCTGGTCGAATCCGCGCTCGAACGCCCACTGTTGATTATTGACGGCCTGCCCAGTTCACGCGCCAGTGCCGCCGTGGTGCCGGGTACCGCCAGCGGGGCTGCCGACATCGAAGTCGAAGTGCGCTCTACCTCACCGGGCTGGCTCGAAAGCCACACCCATGGCGCGCTGTCGGGCAGTGTCGATGTCGATAACCACGGCAACCGTTTCACCGGCGAATACCGGCTGGGTGTCACCCTGCAAGCCATCAGCCTGAGCGGCTACGGCGATCTGCTCAACGCACGCTTTCAAAAAGCCAATGAACACGAAACCCAACTGCAGCGCTTGAGCTGGGCCACGCCGGTGGGTTATTACGGCACCACCTTCGGCGTAGGCTACGCGCGCTTTGATTACGGCCTCGGCAAGGACTTCGCCAGTCTGCTGGCCGAGGGCGATGGGCGCACCGTGCACGTATTTGTAGCGCATCCGCTGATCCGCACCCGCCCCATCAACCTGTATGTGCGCCTCGGCCACGAGCACAAAGACCTTGAGGATCGCATCACCGCCAGCGGCTTTACCGACGCACGCACAGTACGGCTGACATCCATTGGCGTGCAAATGGACGCGCGCGACGGCACTGGCCTGTCGGCGGCCGGCGTTACCTACAGTCAGGGCGACGTGACGCTGGATACGCCCGGCGTGTTCGCCACCGATCAAGCTGTCGGTGGCCTCGGTGTCCACGGCCGCTTTAACCGCACCCATGTTGAATTGCAGCGGCTGCAACGCCTCGGCGGCGGCTTTTCGCTTTACGGCGCACTGTCGGGACAATTCGCCAGCAAGAATTTAAGCGCCAGCGAAAAGTTTTCTCTGGGCGGTCCTAACGCGGTACGCGCTTTTCCGGTGGGCGAAGGCGCGGGCGACGAGGGCTTACTCAGCACCGCGGAGTTGCGTTACAGCTCAGGCACTCTCAAGCTCGGCAGCGGCGGCATCGGGCTGTCGCTGTTTTACGACTACGGCCACATCCGCACACTTAAAAATCCGCCCATCGGCGGCACACTCAACAACAATTCACGCAGCATAGGCGGCGCAGGCGTGGGTGCAAGCATCGGCCTGGAAGGCAACTATTTAATACGCACCAGCATCGCCTGGCGCGCCAGCGGCGGCGACCCACGCTCGGATCGCGCCGACCGCACACCGCGCGTGTGGTTGCAGGCAATACAGTGGTTTTGAGAAATAGGGATACCCGCCTGGGCAGGAACGACAGCGTAGGTGATTGCAGCGCTTTGTACTCTACGGCTCAAACTATTTGACGTTACGGTTGTCAACACCAAGCAAGCAACCCCTCTGAACGGAGGCGAGCATGGTCCGTAACAGCAAAAACGTCACCCATCCTGCGCTACGCACGCCGGCGCTCGAGGCGGGATTAGCTTCGTTCACCCCCAGCAAACCCGCACTCGCCGTAGCCGCCGCACTCGCCTTCGCCAGTCCCTCATGGTCCAACCCCACTGCTGGACTAGTGGTGTCCGGCCAGGCCGCGATCAGCGCCCCCACTGCCACCAGCCTGGTGATCGACCAGGCGTCGAATAAAGCCATCATCCACTGGAACAGCTTTTCCATCGGCGCGAATGAGCGCGTGCGCTTTAATCAGCCGTCGGCATCCAGCGTTGCGCTGAACCGCGTGCTGGGCAACAGCGGCAGTGAAATCTTCGGCGCGCTGTCGGCCAACGGACAAATATTTCTGCTCAACCCCAACGGCGTGTTGATGGGACGCGGCGCGCAGATTTCCGCCGCAGGCTTTTTGGCCTCATCACTCGGCATTACCGATAGCGATTTTCTGGGTGGGCGTTACCGCTTTACCCGCGGCACCGTGGCCAGGTCCGTCATTAACGAGGGCAGCATCAACACCAGCGGCGGCTACACCGCGCTGATCGCGCCCCACGTCGAAAACCACGGCTACATTTCCGCGCGGCTCGGCAGCGTGGTCCTCGCCGCAGGTGATCGGGTGACACTTGATTTTACCGGTGACGGTCTGATGCGTCTGGGCGTGGATCAGGCCGCGCTCACGGCGGCCATACGCAACAGCGGCACCATCACCGCCGATGGCGGACGGGTCATCCTCAGCGCCAAAAGCGCCAACGCCCTGCTCGACACCGTGCTCAACAATGACGGCATCATCCGCGCCGACACACTGGTGGATCGCCACGGCGTCATCGCACTCGAATCCAGCGCGGGCATAGTCAGCACCAGCGGCAGCCTGCTCGCGCGCGGGCTGCATGCGGGTGAACGCGGCGGCACCGTCAGCGTCACTGCGCCCCATGTGTTGCTCACCTCCACCGCCGTGGCGGACGCCTCGGGCATGGCAGGCGGTGGCAATATATTTATCGGTGGCAACTGGCAAGGACAAGGCCCGCTGGCCAATGCGCAGCGCGTCATTGTCGCCCACGGCGCCACTCTTGATGCCAGCGCCACACAAGTGGGTGATGGCGGCACGGCTGTGGTGTGGGCCGACAACACCACGCACATGAGCGGCAACATCGCTGCGCGCGGCGGGTCCGAGGGCGGCAACGGCGGCAAGGTTGAAACGTCAGGCAAACAGGCGCTGGATTTGCACGGCACGGTAGATGTCAGCGCGCCCAAGGGCAAGGGCGGGTCGTGGTTGCTCGATCCCAATGACATTACGATATTCTCCGGTGGTAGCTCTAACCTGGCATCGGGGGCGCCCACCTTTCAAGACGATGGCGGCAACGCACCTGCCTTTGTGAACAACGTGACTTTGGGCAACGCGATCACGGGTGGCGCCACGATCACCGTGCAAACTAGCAATGCGGGTACACCGCTGACCGGGTCGATCATCGTCAACGACAGCATTACCGCCGCAGGTGCGGGCACCCTCAATTTCATTGCCAGTGGCAATGTCACCATCAACCAAGCCATCAACAACAATCCTGGAACCACGCTGAATCTGGGAGTGTATGCGGGCTCCAATGGCACCCCCGCGTCGATAGCCACGGCCGGCAAGCAAGCCGGCAATGTCACCACCAACACCACCAACACCGGTGGCGGCACGCTGACTGTGGTAACAGGCACCAACGGTCAGTATACGGTGGGGGGCGGCGCTCAAACCTTCGGCGGCGATATAGCCGTTGACGCAGGCTCCATCCTTGATCTGGGCAATCTGCTGGCGGCGACAGGCAATATGTCGCTGAAGGCGCACAGTGGCAACATCTCTCTGACGCGCATCACGGCCAATCAACTGACTGTCCAATCCAGCGGCGGCAATTTCACGGCGACCGACCCCACCAATGGCGTGACTACGTTGGGCACGGTCAAGCTCGGCACGGGCGCGCTGAGCTTTAAAAACAGCGCCGCCCTCGGCGTTACCGGAGTGATAAGCGCCAGCGGCGGCATTACCTTGGAATCCGATGCGCTGACGCTGAACAATAACCTGAACGCTGGCGCGGGCACGGTGTCACTCACCACCACCGGCGCGGGCAATGCGATCTTTCAAGCTGCCGGCGTGATTACAGCGGATACGCTGGCGCTCAAAACCGTCAACGGCGCTGCCAATGTGGGCGCATCTACCAACGCCATCACCAAACTCAGCACCACTGCACTGGGCTCTGGCGGGTTGACCCTGATCGACGCGGGCGGCCTTACCGTCACCGGCACGGTAGGTGCCGGTGATGTCACGCTGCTCACCAGCGGACCGCTGGCGATCAACAACGCGGTTACGGTAAGCGGCAGCTCATTCGTACTGGACACCTCCAGCAGCGGCGCGGGCGCGGGAAAAATCACGCAAAACAGCTCCGGCAATCTCACTGCCCTCAATGGCAATTTGTTCGTCATAACCAACGACAGCAACGTGACGCTGAACACCGCGACCAACAATATTGGCATCATCAATCAAATTAACCTCGGCGCCGGCCAATTCACCTACGCCGGCGATACAAGTTCCCTGCGCATTAGTCCATTCGTGGCAACCACGGCTGACAGCCTTACCGTTACCAACAATGCCGCTATCACTCTATTTGCCCCGCTACAGGCCGACAAGGACATTACCATTCGCTCGATCGGCAGCAAGGTTGAATCGGCGCAGGCCCCCACGATTACCTCTGCAAACGGCAACATCACGATACACGGCAGCAACAATGTCAGACTTGTTGATGACGGCCCGGCAACTTTATCTGCCGCCAATGGCAACCTGACGCTGATCTCCAGCACGGGTGTCGTGAACGCTGTCAAATACGCGGTGGGCAAGACGTTTACGGTGCAGATTGGTCCAGGCAATACCTTGTTGGCAGCAGCTATCGCTACACCGGATTCGAGCGACGGCAACAACAACAATATTGTTGCGCGCAATGTGGTGCTGGTCGCGGACAAGATGGATTTTGCCGGCATCGTCAAGATCAATACTGCAGCCGGCACCGTGGCACCCATAGGCAGCATTTCCCTTGCACCGGTTACCAACATCACGCAGGTGGACTTGAGCAGCCCCACCACCAACGCTGATGCAAACGGTTTGATCATCAACACCGCTGCTCTGGACAAAATGACTTCCGCCGCCGTACTGAACATCGGCCGCACCGGCGTCAATGCCATCCCCCCCTCCACTAACACCGCGGGCATCATTAACCTAGGCGCAGCCACCATCGCCAACCCTGCACTCAATCTGTTTTCCGGCAAGGCCAGCGGCAATGCGATTATTCAGGATGGGGTGCTGTCGATCAGCGGTGGCGCCGGCACGCTGGGTGTCACCACCGCGGGCGGCAATGCCGTGCTCACCCAGGACAACAATATCGGCACCCTCGGCAACGTTGCTACCGGCGCGGGCAGCTTCACACTGTATGACAAGTTGGGCGGCCTCAACGTCACCGGCCCGGTGACCGCTGCGGCTATCGACCTCAGAACCGAGGGCGGCAATCTGGCGATCAACGGCGGTATGACTGCCAGCGGCGGTACAATCACACTCACCAACCCCAGCGACAGCGTTACACAAACGGTAGCCCTCACCACCAAAACTTTGACGGTGAGCACGCTCAGCGGTAACGGCTCGATCACGCTCGGCGCGAGTAACGATATCACCGGCATCGCCTCCCTTTCCACCAATAAAGATGCCAAGCTTGTCGACGCAAATAGTCTTGCTGTCACGCTCAACGTGGGGGGAAAGGCTGACCTGACATCGAGCGGCAGTCTATCCCTGGCGGGGTCGGCAAACGAACTGACTGCCACCAGCAATGGCGGCACAGTAAATCAAACAGGGGCGTTGACTGTAACCGATACCTTGACGCTATCCACCGCGGGCGGCAATGCCACCCTCGATGGCTTCACTAATGCCGTCACCAAGCTGGGCGCCAGCGCGCTCGGCACGGGCGAACTGAAACTGCTCGATGCGGGTGGCCTCACCGTTACCGGCGCGGTGGCCGCTACCGGGGGCATTACCCTGAACACCAGTGGCGCGCTGGCGCTGAACAACACCCTCGACACGAGCGCAAGCGCGATGTCACTCACCACCACCGGCGGAGGCGCTTCCACTATCACCCAGGGTGCGGCCGGGAAGATCGTCGCCAACAGCGTAGCGATAAACGCCAGCGGAGATGTCAGCCTCGACGCCGCAACCAATGCTTTCAATGCCATAGGCGTCACCGCTGGCGCAATTACCCTGAGAGACAGCCCTGCGCTAAACGTGACCGCGCTAACCAACGGCCTTAACCAAGCGGTGGACATACAGACGGGCGGCGCGTTGACACTACCAGCAGCAGCGATAGACACTGGCACCGCGACCCTTATCCTGGCATCCACCGCCGCCAGCGTAACCACTAGCGGCACACTGGCCGGCAGCGTCAGCACTATTTCCGGTGCCACGGGCATCACGCTCGGCGGCAATGTCACCACCAGCGGCGATCAAAGATACACTGGCGCGGTGACCTTGAATGCACCGGTGGTGACGCTCACCGGCGCGACGCCGGCATTCTCCGCAGGTGTAGTGGGCGCGGGCAAGGACCTGACGCTGTCCTTCACCGGCACGACGGTGATAGAGGGTGCGAGCTTCACCGGCATCAGGAACCTGACCTCGAACAACGGCGGGGCCACCAATCTGACCGGCGCCATCACCACCACCGGCACGCAGACCTATACCGACGCAGTGGTGCTCACCGGCAACACCACCACGGCAGCGGGTGCGAACCTGGTGAGCTTGGGCAGCACGGTGAATGCTACAAGCGCAGGCACGCAGGCGCTGACGGTGAGCGGCGCGGGTGGAGCGAGTTTTGCTAGCGCGGTGGGAGGCACGACACCACTGGCCAGCGTTGCCGTTACCGGTGCCACCACACTCGGGGGCAACGTCACCACCACCGGTGGGCAAACCTACAGCGGTGCAGTGACGCTGGGGGCGAACACAGTCATCACCGGTGTAGGCAACACCTTTGCCGGCCCTATCAATGGCGCGAAGACTTTGACGGTGAACGACAGTGGCAGCACCACCTTTGGCGGCATCATCGGCGGTACTGCGGCGTTGACCAGCCTGACTAGCGATGCGGCCGGCAGCACTACGCTAAGTGGCGGCGCGATCACCACCACCGGTCCGATAACGCTCAATGATGCGGTGAGCGGGAACAACCTCTCGTTGGATGCAGGCGCAGGCGCCATCACGGCTATCAACGCCGGCAACGATTTCACCGGCACTACAAAGTTAACCGGCGGCACCATAGAAATCGTCGACAAGAATCAGACGACAGTGATACTCAGTTCCAGCGGTTTCTCAAAAGTTACCGGCAACCTGGATGTGTCCGGCGTAGTCGGAACCGACCTCACCCTGACCACCATTCCCGATGCGACGATTGTCTTTGTCGGCGACACTACGGTGGGCGGTAACCTCACCGCCACCGCCGGCGACAGCGTGACGCAAGGCGCCGGCACCACGCTGACGGTGGCAGGCACTTCTCGCATCGATGCCGGCAAAAACGCCAGCGCCATCACCCTCACCAACGCGACCAACGATTTCGGCGGCATTGCCACCTTCATCGGCGGCACAGTTCAGGTGACAGACCTCACCGCACTCACCGCCGTACTCAGCACCACTGGCGTGGCCACGCTGAACGCCGCTACGGCCTTGACGGTTTCCGGCGCGGCGCAGGGCGTCATCGCTAACGCCGGCACCACCATGACGGTGGCCGCCGCGGGACTCAACGGCGGCGCGGGTGCAGTGCAACTGCTCAGTCCCGGCAATCTGACATTGGATGGCGCGGTGTCCTCCACCGCTGCGGGCAATGCGGTGACGCTGGTCACCACCGCGGGCAATTTTACCAACAATGCGGGAGCCGCCGCTGTTAGCGCGCCGGCGGGACGGTTGTTGATTTATTCCGGCTCGCCACTGCTCGATAGCAAAGGCGGCCTTAGCGCACCCAACACGCGTTACGGCGCCCCCTTTGACCCGGCGTTCGCCAATATACCGTTCGCGGGCTCGGGCTTCCTCTATCGTATACAACCCACGTTGACCATCACTGCCGATGCTGCGGCGCGCGTGGTCGGCGCAGCAAATCCCGCATTCACGTTTACGCCAACGGGTTTCATAGCGGGCGACACGGCCGCCGCCGCGCTCGCCGGCGCGCCAGCACTCACCACCCCCGCAACGCCGGCATCGGTAGCGGGCGCCTACCCCATCATCGCGGCGGCAGGCACCTTGACTTCGCCGATGAACTACAGTCTGACGTACGCGCCGGGCACGCTGACCGTGGTACAGATCAACGTTACCGTTACCGCCAACAATCAGCTCAAGTTCGAGGGCGCCAGCGATCCGCTGTTTACCTTTACCGCCACCGCACCACCACCGGGCTTTATTACCACCGGCGCGCTGACGCGGGCACCCGGCGAAACCGCGGGCAATTACAACATCAGTATCGGCAGTCTCGCCAGCGCAGGCCTGGTGCTTGATTATGTCGCGGGCGCGCTGACCATCGTGCCCAACCCGATAGTCGGCATTGCGGCTGCCGCCACCGCCACCACCACGGGAATCCCGTTGTTCACCACCGACTCGCGCCAGATGATGTGTTTGGTAGGCGATGTGGAGCTGCTCTACTACCCGCTCGGCGAGCCGATACGCATACCGAAGTGAGCTGCGCTAAGCTGCAGCGGAATTTTGCGTTGCACCTAAAACCGACAGCCCAGCCACAGAGAGCACCGAGGAACACAGAGACTCTCAATCCCGCGCGCGGGCCAGGCGTTCGCAAAGAAACATGGGGCGGGGTGTTTTGTTTCTTGTGAGAAAACCAGTGCTTGCACTCGCTCGTCACACGCACCAGTTTGGCGAGCGGAACAATCGCTCCAACTTGTGTATTTTCCTCTGTAAACTCTGTGTTTGCTGTGGCTAAATGCTTTTTCTAGGTTGACTCACCCCACGCCGGCGCAACGTTCACCACCACAGGTATCCGCATGAGTCAGGAAAACAATTACGACGCAGTACCGTACGAATCCTTCCCGTTCGCACAGTCGCATCCCGCGCGCATGAGCGGCATGGCCAAGTTGTTCGGACTGCCGGCGCCCGCAGTCGCGACCGCGCGTGTGCTGGAACTCGGCTGCTCGTTCGGCGGCAATTTGCTGCCGCTGGCTGCGCGTTATCCCGCAGCACAATTTACTGGCGTGGATTTGTCGCAGGTGCATATCGGCTACGCCAACAAAATCAAGGATGAACTGGGCCTTGACAACATCACCTTCCGGCAGGCGAATATAGTCGATCTGGCGCAGGAATCCGCGCAATACGACTACATCATTACCCACGGCGTCTACAGTTGGATCCCGCCGGAAGTGCAAAACGCCCTGCTGCAACTCTACGGCAAGCAGCTTGCGGCCAGTGGTGTGGGCTATGTCAGCTACAACGTTTATCCCGGCTGGAAAATGCGCGAAGTGGTGCGCGAGATGATGTTGTTTCACGTCGGCCATCTCACCGATCACCGCACCAAGCTCGCGCAGGCGCGCGCTATTTTGCAATATGCAGGCAAGCTGCACGCCAACAATCAGGCCGCGTTTGGCCGCCTGATGTCCGAGGAAGCGAATTTGCTGATGCGTTGCTCGGACAGTTACATCTATCATGAGCATCTCGAGCCGAATAACCGGCCCTGCTATTTTCATGAGTTCGTGGCAGCGGCGGCCAGGCACCAACTGTCCTATCTGGGCGAATCCGCATTGTCGGACATGCTGCCGGACCGTCACGGCGTTGATCTGGCCAACACCGCGCGACAGCTTTCCGACGGCAATATCATCGCCTGTGAACAGTACGTGGATGTGCTGACCAATCGCGCGTTCCGCCAAACGCTGCTGATACGCGCTGACCGCACGCCTGCGGTGCAACGCGCTTTGTCGGTTACGAGTTTTCGCGATCTGCATGTGAGTGCGCAACTCAAGGCCACCCATCCGGAACCCGTGCTGCAAACCACCAAGACAGCGCAGCCCACCCCGCATGCAGTGTATACCGACGCCCACGGCCGGCAAATCAATGCCCATCAGCCGCACGCCAAAGTGATGCTCGACACATTGGTGGCGGCGGCGCCTTACACCGTGTCATTTGTGCAGATCGTTGCAGCGGTGAGTACTTATGCGCAAGCGACAGGCCTGACACTGGACGCGGCGCAATACGTCTCTTCCGAGCTTGCGGTGCTGCTGGGCCAGGGTGTGCTCACGCTGTATGGCGAGCCACTGCATCGACCTGCGTTCGACAGTGCACGCGTGTCACCCTACTCGCGCTGGCATGCGGCGCGCAGTAACGTGGTCACCAATGCGCTGCATGGCCTGGTGCAACTCACGCCGGAACAGGCGCAAATCGTGACATCACACGCGCCACCCAGCGGCGCCCACATCGGTGAGTTGATGGCCCTGGGTTTACTGATCTAACTATTTGTTTTTATTGTATCTTTTGCGGGCGACCACAATTTCGGCGAACTTCTGTCGTACGGTGGCGCATAGGGCACGGCGAGCGCTTCCGCACCCAGCGCCACTGCCGCATGCTGCGCCCAACGCGGATTGAACAACAGCGCGCGCGCCAGTGAAATGAAATCCGCTTTGCCGCCGGCGAGAATTTCCTCCGCTTGATAGGGGTCGCTGATCAAGCCCACCGCGCCAGTGGTAATTGCGCTTTCCCGTTTCACGCGCTCGGCAAACGGCACCTGATAGCCGGGGCCTACCGGCACTTTGGCATCCAGCACCACGCCGCCGCCGGACACGGTGACGTACGCCGCACCTGCCTGCTTCAGTTCGCCGGCGTAGACCACGGCATCATCCGCGGTCCATCCGCCCTCGGCGAAGTCGCTGCCGGAAATTTTCGCACCGATGAATTTGTCCGCAGGCCACGCCTCGCGCATGGCGCGAAACACTTCCAGCGGCCAGCGCATGCGATTGGTGATGCTGCCACCGTAATCATCTGTGCGTTTATTGGCGAGCGGCGACAAAAATTCCGAGAACAAATAGCCGTGCGTGGAATGCAGTTCGACAAAATCCAAACCCAGTCGCACTGCGCGTTTCACCGCGGCCACTGCAGCCTGCTTGATGCGCTCCATTTCCAGCCCCGTCAGCGCGTGCGGCATCGGCCAATCCGCCGCCAGCGGCACGGCTGATGGCGCCGCGGTAAGCCACGCACCCTGGTTGGGCTGCAACGCGCCACGCCCGTTCCACGGACGGTGCGCGGAAGCCTTGCGGCCCGCGTGGCCGAGCTGTATGCCCAGCACGATGGGCGAAACACTGCGCACGAATTTCACCACCCGCGCCATCGCTTCCTCGTTGGCATCGCTATACAACCCGGTACACTGCGGCGTGATGCGCCCTTCGGGCACGATGCCGGTGGCCTCCATCACCAGCATCGACGCGCCCGACAGCGCCATATTTCCGAGATGCATCAGATGCCAGTCGGTCATGGACCCGTCGATCGCGCTGTACTGGCACATGGGCGCGACCGTGATGCGGTTGGGCAGCGTGAAACTGCCAATTTGCAGCGGGGAAAAAAGTGTGCTCAATGTATCTCCGGATCCGTTGTTACTGCGGTCTGATGCAGAAAATCAAAATCGCAACCCTGATCCGCCTGCGTGACATGCTGCGCAAACAGGGCGCCGTAGCCGCGTTCGAAGCGCGGCGGGTTGGGCTTTAATTCGGCGCGGCGGCGTGCGAGCTCGGCGTCGCTCACTTTCAATTCGAGTTTACGCGCTTCAATATCCAGCTCGATCATGTCGCCTTCGCGCACCAGCGCCAGCGGCCCGCCGATGTAGGATTCCGGCGCCACATGCAGCACGCAAGTACCGTACGAGGTGCCGCTCATACGCGCATCCGATATGCGCACCATGTCGCGCACGCCTTTTTTCAGCAATTTTTTTGGAATCGGCAACTGCCCCCATTCCGGCATACCGGGGCCGCCGAGCGGCCCGCCGTTTTGCAGCACCAGCACCGAATTTTCATCGACCTTCAGATCATCGCTGTCGATCCGCGCGTTCATCTCGTTGTAATCCTTGAACACCACCGCCGGCCCGGTGTGCTTGTGCAGATGCGCCTCGGCAGCGGTGGGCTTGATCACCGCGCCGTTGGGCGCGAGGTTGCCGCGCAATACGGCCAACCCGCCGGTGGCCGACACAGGGTTTGAACGCGGGCGGATCACGTCCAGGTTATAGGTCTTGGCATCGGCGATATTTTCACCCAGCGTCCTGCCGTTGACGGTCCCGCAATTGAGGTTCAGCAATTCCCCAAGCGCGTTGAGCATTGCACGCAATCCGCCGGCATAATAAAAATCCTCCATCAAATACTTGTCGCCCGCCGGCCGGATATTCGCCAGCACCGGCACGCTGCGCGCGAGTTCGTCAAAGCGTTCGAGCTTGAGCGGGATACCGGCGCGGCCCGCCATCGCCAGCAGATGGATCAGCGCGTTGGTCGAGCCTGACAAGGCATGCGTGGCGATGATCGCGTTGTCGAAGGATTTTGCCGTCAGAAAATCAGAGGGTTTCCAATCCTCCCATACCATATCGACTATGCGCTTGCCGCTGGCGGTGGCCATGCGCGGGTGATTGGAATCGGCCGCGGGTATCGACGCGGCGCCGGGCAGCGTCAGCCCCAGCGTCTCGGCAATCGAGGTCATCGTCGACGCTGTTCCCATCACCATGCAGTGGCCATAGGAGCGCGCGATGCCTTCTTCGACTTCGTCCCACGCTTTCTGATCGATGTTGCCCGCGCGCAGCTCGGCCCAGTATTTCCACGAGTCGGTGCCTGAACCCAAATGTTCGCCATGCCAGTTGCCACGCAGCATCGGCCCTGCCGGCAGATAGATGCTCGGCAGATTCATTGACAGTGCACCCATGATCAGCGCCGGCGTGGTTTTGTCGCAGCCACCCATCAGCACGCAGCCGTCGATCGGATACGAGCGCAGCAGTTCCTCGGTTTCCATCGCCAGCATGTTGCGGTACATCATGGTCGATGGTTTTTGAAACGGCTCGGCCAGCGCAATCGCCGGCATCTCCAGCGGGAAGCCGCCCGCCTGCCACACGCCGCGTTTGACTTCTTCCGCACGCGTGCGGAAATGCGCATGACAGGGGTTGATGTCGCTCCAGGTGTTGATGATGCCGATCACCGGCTTGCCGCCGAAATCCTCGCGCGAGTAGCCCATCTGCAAGGTGCGTGAACGGTGGCTGAACGAGCGCAGATCCTGCACGCCAAACCATTTGTAACTGCGTAATTGTTCAGGGCTGCGACGCGGACGGGTCATGGTTTATCTCTGATGGTGAAGGGTGAAGGAGTGAACGGGTGAACGGGTGAACGGGTGAAGGGGGTACCCCATTCACTCGTTCACGGTCCAGTCAGGCCGAGGCGTCGGGCTTTAGTCCTGCCGCTTCCACACCCTTGGCCGCGCATTCTTCATCTTCGTCGCCGCTGGCGCCGCTGATACCCGCCGCGCCGAGTATGACGCCGCTGGCGTCACGTATCAGCACTGCGCCCTGCTGCGGCAACAACTTGCCTTGTGCGGTGGCCGCCAGCGTGAGGAAAAAGTTCGGATTGCCCTTGGCGCGGTTCGCCAATGCACGGCTGGAACAACTCATCGCCACCGCACCCCACGCCTTGCCCAATGCCACATCATAACGAAACATGCTGGCACCATCTTCGCGCTGCGCCGCTTTGACGTTGCCGGAATCATCCAGCACCACGATAGTCAGCCAGGCGAAATTTTTTGCGCGCGCGTGTGCGAGCGCTTGGTCGCAAATAGTATTGGCCTGCTTCAGCGTCAGCGGCATCGGGGTCTCCGGAATGGGGTCTGGAACGAAGGGAAAACGGATGCACCGACTATACAAACCACCTTATGGTCTGTCAATTTAAAGCCACCTGTGGTTGCGCGACGCCAGCAAACACGCGCCTGCTGGCATCGCGGCTTTCGCTGGCATAGAATGGATCAACGAAAATTACCATGATCCACATGGTATGCGCGCCATGCCGTTAAACCAGGAAGCAACTTCATGAAAAAGCTTTTGGCTGTTTGCTTGTGTACGTGGGGCACGTGGGGCTACGCTCAAACTGCAGAAGAACTGATTAACGCAGGCAAGAACACCGACAACGTGCCGGTGCAGGGCATGGGTTATGACCTGAAGAATTACAGTCCACTGCGGCACATCAACAAGTCGAACGTCAAGCGCCTGGTGCCCATCTGGAGCATGAGCCTGATGAACGAGTTTGGCGAAACCGCACAACCCACGATCTACAACGGCGTCATGTATGTGATCAACGCCAAGTGGACGTTCGCGATTGATGTGGCCAGCGGCCGCCAGTTATGGCGCACCGAAGCGCACTGGGCGCCGGGAGCCGCCGCGCAGGCGTGCTGCGGCGTGGTTGCGCGCGGCACTGCGACTATTTACAACGGAAAATTGTTTCGCATCACGCTCGACAATCATGTGCTGGCGCTCGACATGAAAACCGGCAAGGAAATCTGGAAACAGAAGTTCGCCGAGCACCAGGAAGGCTACACCGCCACCAGCGCGCCGCTCATCGCCAACGGTGTGTTGATCACCGGTATGGCGGGCGGTGAATTCACCACGCGCGGCTTCCTTAACGGTTGGGACCCCGATACCGGCAAGCACCTGTGGCGCCGTTATACCGTTCCCGCGCCGGGCGAACCCGGTGCGGAAACCTGGCCTGCGGACACCGACGCGTGGAAGTATGGCGGCGCGCCGACGTGGCGCAGCGGCGCGTACGATCCGGAGCTGGATCTGGTCTATTGGGGCACCGGCAATCCCGCACCGTGGACGCCCGGCAGCCGCAATGGGCTTGATGCCTTGTACGCCAGCACCTTGCTCGCGATACGCCCCAAGACCGGCGAAATCATATGGCACTACCAGTACACACCGAACGACGTGTGGGACGTGGACGGCACCGATGAGCCGGTGCTGGCCGACATCCAGTTCGAAGGCAAGCCGCGCAAGGTGTTGTTTCAGGTCAACAAGAGCGGTTTCATGTACACCATAGACCGCACCAACGGCAAGCTGCTGGCCGCGCACCCGTTCACGCGTGTGAACTGGGCCTCGCACATCGATCTTAAAACGGGCCGCCCCGTGGTGAACGCGGAGATTTACGACAAGCTGGCCAAGGGCGAGGAAGTGTCGATTTATCCGCAACGCGGCGTCAATGCCGTGCCCGTGGCATACAACCCGCACACCGGGTTGATCTACACCAGCACCTGGGACATCGCGCGCATCTTCAAAGTTGCGCCGCCCTCCGGCAAGCCGCAGGTCATCGGCCAGCGCTCGACCGGCGTGATTTCGCGCGAGTACCTCGTGAAGCCCGGTGAGATCGTCGGCTACCACATCGCGATGGATCCCATCAGCGGCAAGAAGAAATGGTCGATTCCGCTGGTCGAGCGCGCCAGCTCGGCGGGCATGCTCGCCACCGGCGGCGGGCTCTTGTTTACCGGCGATGTCAACGGCAAGTTCATCGCACTCGACGAAGAAACCGGCAAAACCCTGTGGGAGTTCCAAACCAGTTCCACGGTCAATGCCACCGCTGTCACCTACACCCACCAAGGCAAACAGTACGTGAGCATCGCGTCCGGGCTCGCCGGCAATTCCGCGCGGCGCATGGCGCGCGGCACCGTGCCTACGGGCGGCTCGATGTGGACATTCGCGCTGATGCCGGACTGACGGTGACATGATGCGTCGGGCGCTGCTACTCGCTGCCGCATGCGCTACCACTATTATTGCGCCTGCCGTGGCACAAAACCCCGCTGCTGAAACCCTGTCGCCAGCGCAAATCCTGCGTGGCGCGCAAACCTTTGCCAACCATTGTTCGCCGTGTCATGGCGAGCGCATGAGTGACCCGGTCCTGTTCGACCTCAAGACATTTCCCGCGGATCAGCGCGCGCGCTTTATCGGCTCGGTCAGCAACGGCAAAAACGCCATGCCGCCGTGGCGCGAGCAACTCAAGCCTGACGAAATTGATGCACTGTGGGCGTATGTATCCAGGGGCGAAAAATAGCCCCTTCAATAAAAGGGGTCAGAGTGGAATTAATTTACACCTCTCCTAGAAAAACAAAAAAACCCCTTTAAAACAATTGCTTACGCTATAAATTCGGCTCTGACCCCATTTTTTATAAGGGGATGGCCATCAGCGTGTCGACACGCCGGCTGTCGATCACGACGATGCGCTCTTCGAATTGCGCGAGCCCCTGCTCACCTGCGATGCGGATGCGGTCCAGGCAGCGACCGCTCGCAAACAGCAGGGACTCTCCCGAATGCATGATGCGCACCACTTGAAACGCCGACTGCGCGCGCGCGGTGTGCGTGTCGATGCGCTCCACCAGCACCGCCGACACGCTGTGGCGGTAGCGCTGCGCTTCGTAGACGTTGGCGTGGCGCAGCGCGCTGACACGGTCGCGCAGCATCGCGCGCGAATCGGCGTAGACCAGCGACAGCGGCAGTCCGCGCTCATGGTTCTCGGCGGTAGTGATGCGGTAGCGCGCATGCTCGACAAAAAAATCCGGCCATAGCTCGAGCCGGTCGTCGTCGAGGGCATGCACATAACGTGCGAGCAGGTTCTCGACCGTGAACTGGAGTTCGATGTCCATTCACAAACCCATGTGGCCGCGGTACGCCTGCCACAGTCCGCGCACCGAGGATTCGGTGACGCGTGATTCATCCGAGGCGATGCTATCGCCGCCCATCTCGATCACCGAGGCGTGCCCCTCCGCGCCCTTGACGCCGCGTTGCACGAAGCTGGTGGCAGCGCCGTCTTCCATCGAAATAAATCCCGCCGGACCGATGAAATTGGACTGCTTCATGCGCAGCTCGGTCATCTTCTCGTCATCGTCCTGGTAGCCGAAGCAGGTCCACACCAATTCGGTTTCGCCAACACCCTTGGGCACCACCTGGCGCACCGCAAGGCTGTTCATGATCTGCTGCAGCACGAAGTTCGGAAACACCGCGAGTATCTGCAGCGTGATGCCATCGCCGATTTCGTCGACGGAGTCGAGCAGTTCCGGTGCCTCCAGCCGATAGCCGCCCTGCACCGAGCGCACCCCGGCATTCTCGTACTCACTGTCGTGCCGGTCGGTCTTCATCATGGTAAAGCTGACATGATTGCCGCCATCGCCGTCGACAATCACCCCACCCTGCTGTGACAGCCGGTTCAAGCGGAACTTGGCGAAAAACAGATGCAGCAGGCTCGCGTGGTAAGTGTCCTTGACGTTGTCGAGATAGAGTTTCCAGTTGTTCGGAAATATCTGGCTGTAACCGCCCAGCAGTTTGACCGGCGCACGCATCACGCGCCGGATGCGCGTGACAATCTGCGGGCCGAGGTACTGCTCGAGCGGCGGCGTCGCCTCTGACAGCGTGCCGAACATCAACCCGGCCAGCGTCGCCACCCGCAACTTGCGCGGCGCCTGGCTCTGCGGGCATGCAGAGTCCGGCATGCCGCCCTTGCCCTGAATACCCTGCCGGAACGCCACCGACTTCAGGTTGCCCTGCAGGTCGTAACTCCAGTTGTGATAGACGCAGGTAATGCGCTTGGTGTTGCCGCGTGGCGCAATGCACAGCAACGCGCCACGATGCGCGCAGCGATTCTCGAAGGCGCGCAACGCGCCCTCTTCGTCGCGCGTCACCACCACCGGCATGTCGCCGAGGAAGCTGGTTTTGAAGTCGCCCGCATGCGGCAGCTCGATCTCGAGCCCGAGGAAATTCCAGGTATTGCCACGAAAGATCGCCTCTTGCTCGCGCCGGTAGATAGCCTCGTCCTGATAGACCCAGTACGGCACGCGCGTCAGGCGGTCAGCGGGCCACACGCGGGTTTGTTGCTCAATCGACACTGGCGACTCCGTTGGACGGGTATAGGCGCTTACTGCTGCGAATTTTAACGGTAAAATCAACTCAGTCATATCAGAGGAGCAACAATGGCACCAAGCAGTTGGCTGCTCGCCTGCGCCACATCCACCTGCGCGGCTGCGTTTGCCGCGCCAGCGCAACCGTACCCAGCGCGGGCGATCCGTATCATCGTGCCCTTTCCCGCCGGCGGTAGCGCCGACTTGCTGCCGCGCATCATCGGCGAAAAGCTGTCTGCCGCTTGGGGCCAGCCGGTGATCGTTGACAACCGTGCGGGCGCCGCCGGCAACATCGGTGCCGAAATGGTGTTCAACGCGGAACCCGATGGCTACACTTTGCTGGCAGCACCGCCACCACCGCTGGTGATCAACCCCAGTCTTTACCCCAAGCTCGCATTCAATCCGGCGCTATTCGTTCCGGTGAGCGTGATGGCGGCGGTGCCCAACGTGATGCTGGTCCATCCGAAACTAGCGGCGGCCAACGTGCGCGAGCTGATTGCGTGGGCCAAGGCTAACCCGGAGCGCCTGATTTATTCATCGCAGGGCAGCGGTACCACGTCGCATCTCACCACCGAGATGTTTAAATCGGTGGCAGGCGGATTAAAGGCGACGCACGTACCCTACAAGGGCACGGCGCCCGCGCTTGCCGCGGTGATCTCGGGCGAAGTCAACCTGATGTTCGACAATCTCGGCGTATCGCTACAGCATGTGCGCAGCGGCAGATTGAATGCGCTGGCAGTATGCAGTGAGCGCCGCGTTGCTGCGTTGCCGGAGGTGCCCGCGATGGCGGAACTTTATCCCGGATTTGTCGCGGTGGCCTGGTTCGGCGTGGTGGCACCGCCAAAGACGCCGGCGCGGATCGCAACGCAGCTCAGCGGCGCCATCGTCGAGACGCTCCGGCTGCCCGACGTCGCCAGGCGTCTGCTGGAATTGAGCGCGGATGCAGTGGGCAATACGCCGGCGCAAATGGCGGCGTTCATGCAGCAGGAAACTGAGCGCTGGCGCACGGTAATCCGTAGCGCCAACGTCAAACTCGATTGACGGGGCACCACTCGCCGCAACGCCGCGCGCGAACGCGCGCGCGGCTACACCACCATGCGCGTCACTGAGACACCACACGGATACGCCACTAAGGGAGCAAGCACGATGGCACTGGTTGAATACAAAGAAGAAGGCGGCATCGCCTACATCACGTTGAATCGCCCGGAGAAACTCAATGCGTTCTCCGATGACGTCAGCGTCGCATTTTGCGACGCGCTCTACCGCCTGAACGACGATGCCCATGCGCGGATCGCCATCATCTCCGGCAATGGCCGCGCCTTCTGCAGCGGCGCTGACGTGCGGCAGCGCCAGATGCGCGCCAAGGCAGAACTCGAAAAGCTCGGCAGCCCCGCCGGCCGCGGCGGCAATTTTCGCGAGCCGTTCTTCCGCTCGTTCCACTCGAAACCGGTGATCGCCGCGGTGCATGGTTACGTGTATGGCCTGGGTGTGCGCATCGCGCTGTACGCCGACCTGCTGGTGGCCGCACGTGATGCCAGGTTCCAGATCACGGAAACGCCGCGTGGCCTCGACAGCACACCGTTCTGGATGATGCTGACGAACCTGGGCGCAGGAACGTTCGCGACCGATGTGGCCCTCACCGGCCGCACCTGGACGGCGGAAGAAGCCGCCACCCACGGACTACTCACGCGGCTGTGCGAGAGCGGCGAGCATGTCTCAGTGGCGGAAAGCCTCGCGCTCGAGGTGCTCAAAAATCCGCCGCTGGCGGTGCAGGCAGTGGTCGCGGCGCGGCGTTCCATGCTGCACGAGATCGATGTCAAAGCGCACGCGGTAGCACCGCATGGCTTGCATCTCACCGCGGATTTCCACGAAAGCGCGAAGGCCTTTCTGGAGAAACGCAAGCCTGTGTTTCAGGGGCGTTAGTATCTACTCGGCACGTTTCCAGAACATCTCCTGATGCTGCATCACGCCGGCGTAGAGCCGGCGCAGCGGCGCCAGCACCATGCCGCTATTCTCAAAGCGCACGTGGCGCACCTGGTCGCCGCCGATGCGGCTGGCGTCCGATGAGGCATCGACGCGGGTGGTAAGCGTGGCACCGTCGAAGGTGTAGTTACCGGCGTAGGACATGAACTGCCGCGGTTCGCCGGGCGGCAGTTCGCTGCGGCCGTCGCAAATCACAGCGTACATACGTCCGTCGGCCTGAAAGCACACCAAGCCGTTGGGTATCGGCCCTAGGGGCGGCGGCATCACTTTGCCGGCGTCGTCGACGCCCTTGGTACTTTTGAGCTGCCAGGTTCCGATGATGCGTTGGTCGATCATGTTTTTACCTTTGATGGTGTGGAGGATTTCTAGGTGATGCATTCGACGAGCCTGTCACTTTAATTCGCAGCTTACTTAGGGTGGGCGCGTTTTTTGTGCCCATGCCGAAAGTTGGGATATAGGGGTGTCCGGGCTGGCAAACAGATCACATAAGATCGGGGGGGGTGCTGTTCGGAATTGATGAATCGCGTGGGCACAGAAGACGCCCCCCCTACGCTAACTGCAGCAGCGGCCTTGCATCGCGAAGGCCACACGCTCTTCCTCGGTAAGGTGGGCGTGCTCGGGATGGTGCTCGTGGGTCAGAACGGGCGCGAACGGCAGCAACGATTCGGCAATCGGTTGGTCGTGCGGCAGCCCCTGTTCGCGCATCAGCGCGCGGCGCTGTTGCGTTGCCGTCGCGTCTATCGTGAACGCGCCTTCTTGGAACACCACGCCGTACCACGCCTCGGCCGCCTCCTTCGTCACGTAGCCGCAACGTACATCGCGCTCCAGCGACGCCACATCGCGTTCCAGCGGCGAACCGTAGCCGCCACCACCGCCGGAACGCAGGATGTAGGCATCGCCCGCCTGCAGCACCTGGTTCAGCGCCTTGCCGTTGTGAAAATGCTGTTCCTCGCTTTTGCCAAAACGATGCAGTGCAACGCCGTTGCCGAAGCCCGACATGCCGCCGTTGAGGCCCCACGGCTTGCACTTGACGCGGTCCATCTGCGAACTGAAACGGATGGGGTGGCGCGCCTGCACCACCTGCTCGGTGCCGAGGCCACCGCGAAAGCGGCCGGCGCCACCGGAATCCGGCCGCAGACAATAGCGCTCCACCAGCAGCGGATACTTCGCCTCCACCTGCTCCGACGGGCCGTTGTGGGTATCGCCGTCATTCATCGCGATAGTGGCGTTGCGGCCGTCGCTGTCGTATTTGGCGCCCCAGCCGCCGCCGATCAGGCCGCCCAGATAAATATAGAAACTGTTGTCCTTCGGGCGGCGGCCATTGATGCGGCCCACCACCAGGTCGGCATGATGGCCGGCGATCACCTGATTCGGCAGCGCGGGCGCCAGCGCCTTGAAAATGGTGTCAACGATAGTCATCGGATAGCACATCCACATGCGCATCGCTGCGGGTTTCACCGCGCTCACCACGCGGCCCGGCGGCAGGATAATGTCTAACGCGCGGAAGGCGCCGTCGTTGATCGGCAGTTCGAGCGCAGAGGTCAGGCACTTGAACGCCACCTGGCAACACGAGCGCCCCGCGGTGACGCCGGAATTGTAGAAGCCCTGCACCTGCAGCGACACTTCTGAGAGATCGACAGTCATGCGGTCGTCCTTGATCGTGATGCGCACGTGAATCGGCACGCGCTGGCCGACATTGATGCCATCGTCGTCCATGAAGGATTCGGCTTCATACACACCGTCGGGCATTTCGCGTACCCGCGCGCGCGCCAGCGCCTCGCTCTGGTCCATGATCGCAGCGATGCCGCCGAGCACGGCGTCGCGGCCGTATTTACGGATCAGATCGAGATAGCGCCGTTCACCGGTTTTCACCGCTGCGATCTGCGCACGGAAGTCTCCCATCGCGCGCTCCGGCAGGCGCACATTGTTTTTGATGATCGCGATCAATTCTTCGTTGGGCACGCCCTGGCGATAGATTTTCACGATCGGCATCTGCAGGCCTTCGGAAAAAATATCGGTGGTGCCTTCCATCAGCGTGCCACCGACATCGGGCCAATGCGCCATGCAGCAGGAAAATCCCACCAGCGCCCGCTCGTGAAAA
>CAMDRT010000053.1 GCA_945906815.1 Bordetella parapertussis | reverse complement strand
CGGAAAGTTGCAGAAGCTGAAGGTCACCTCACTGCTGAGCAATGCCACGATGGCGGGCCCGCCGCCCTTGTAGGGCACGTGAATGACGTCGACGCCGGACAGGGATTTCAGCATCTCGACTGCCAGGTGATGCCCTCCACCGGTGCCGCTAGAGGAAAAAGTCAGTTTGCCCGGACTGGTGCGCGCAAGTGCGAGCACCTCCGGCACGGTTTTAGCCGGCAGCGCGGTCTGCGTCACCAGAAACGCCGGCAACAGCGCGGCCATGCCCACCGGCGCAAAATCCTGGTACGGGTCATAGCCAACTGCACCCATCACCAGTGGTGCACTCACCATGCCAGCACCGGTCGACAGAAACAGCGTGTAACCGTCAGGTGGCGCATGGGCAACCATCTGGTGCGCGATCACGCCACCCCCGCCGCCGCGGTTGTCCACCACGATGGGCTGTCCCCATGCTTTGGAGAAACTCGCGGCTATCGGCCGCGCCACCGCATCGGTGCCGCCACCCGGCGGATAGGGCGCTACCAAGCGCACCGGCTTGACGGGGAATGACGCCGCTAACGTACTGCTGGCACTGCTGGCAAAGGTGAGCAGTGCGAGTGCGCCTAGCGCAACGCGCGAGAGAGAAATACACATAGAAAACCGCTTATGCGCCAGCGGCCACAGGCTGCTCGCTGTGGGCGAGGCGCAGCGCCCGCGCTTTATACGCATCTTTGGCGCTACAGGCCGCGGCCCAAGCAACGGTGCGCTGCGCCATATCATGCTCGTATTTATCGATGACTTTGCCTTCAAACTGCCCTACTGATTCACCGGCATTGCTCAGATGGTCGAAGCTAGCGATGACTTGGTTGGCCCAGGTAATTTCGTCCGCGGTCGGCGACAGGCCCGACACCAGCGGTTGAATAAAATTAGGATGTAGCGCACCGGCGTGGTGGACGCCCGCTGCGTGCAGTGCTGCGGCCTGGGCGTCGGCCTGGTCGCCCTGATCGACGCGCCCCGAGGGGTTGGGCACGAACACGCCGCCGGTGGGCTCTATGTCCAGCACCATCGCCGCCAGTGCCACGTAAGCCACCGGAAACGCGTACTGATCAAAATTGGCAAACATTTCAATACCCAGATTGACTGCCATATCGTAACCGCCACCGCCGCCCACCGAGCGCAGTTTGCGCGGTGCCGCGGTGAGCGTTTCATAAATATTCACCGCACCCAGGCAGGATTCAATCATCGGGTACAACTCGATGGTACCCGGCACTATGCCGCGTTCTTTTTCCAGTCGCAGGATGATTTCATGCACACGGCGATATTCCGCCGGTGATTCCGTTTTGGGCAGCATGATGCGGTCTACGCCGGGCCACACTGCGTATGGCAGATCGGCATCGACATAGGGCTTGTTGATCCTGACGTAAATCGACGCGCCGCCTTTGTTGGCTTTTTGTATCGACTCGCGGATCAGGGTGCGGCAGCGTTGCTTTTCCGCCGGCGCGATGGAATCTTCGATATCCAGGATGTAAACATCGCCACCTCGGGTCCACGCTTTATCGATAAAACGCGGGTTGGTGGGGGTAACGAACATCGAGCAGCGGGCGACTCTGTTATTCATGGTTAATTCCATTCAAATCGGTGAAAAACCAACGTTAGGGCAGTGAGAATTTCAGCGCGCGCTTTCATGCGCGCGGGCTTTCGCATCATCGCGTGCCTGCACCCGGGTTGCCCACTGGAGATAGAGCTTGGCGCGCAAATCCACCGGCACGTCGATCATCTTGCCGTCTATCGGCACGGACGCCATGCCACGCTTTAGCCCCTCGGCAAAAACCTCGATGACTTTGACGTAGTAGGCGGCCTCGTCAGCGCTGGGACGGAAGCCGTCATTGCAGAATTTGATCCAGGAGGCATGCGCACATACCGCCCCCTTGAAGCCGGTGTCGCGCGCGCGCCGCACGGCGTTTTTCAGTGCCTCTTCGCTGGCATTTTCCAGCGTCAGGCTCAAGGGGTAACTCATGCCCAGCGCCTGCCCGCCCACGGCAATCGCCACGGTGATGAGTTGCGACTTGATGTATTCCAGCGGATCGAATTCCAGGTCTGGCGTGGATTGCATACCGAGACTGCTGCACAGCTCGGGTTCGTTGACGAAGAAAATACCGAAGCGCTCGCTCGCGCGGGCAATTTCCAGCGCATGCCACACCGCCCCGGCGTTATTCACTTCCACATCAATTTCCACAGAACCACTAGCGATGCCGCGGCTCACCTCCAGCGCATCCAGGCATCGCGCTGCGGTCACCATATCCCCGGCGCCACTGACACCTTTCAGCACCACTCCCGCAATGCCGCAGAACACCGTGGCTTCAAGTTCGGCGGCAACGCTGTCACTGTTAATTCTGACAAACACCTCAGCGCCGCCCCGTGCCGCCGCGTGTATCGCCGCAGGCATGCGCGACTTCAGGTCTTGCTGCCAGTCGCGATCCGGCTGCTTTACGCAATCCAGAATGATCGCGTCGGCCCATGAGGCATAAGCTTTTGCGCCGAGTTGCGCATCGTCGATGGACAGCGCAAGCAGCGAACGGCGTATGTACTTGGGCATAGGCTGCTCGCTGACGAGCGCTTTGATTTCTGAGTTGGGTTGCATAGCGTTGTTTATCCAGAATTCGTAAAGGTCAATATTGAGCGCTTAGTTGAGCGCTTAGTTGAACGCTTAGGCGGAAGTAAATCCTGCATTGACCGCGGCCACCTGTTGCGGTGTAGCGCACACACAGCCGGTAAAGCCCATGAGGCGGGCTTCGCGGGCCGCTTTTGCTGTGCCTTCTTGAGTGGCCACGCCGCCGCGCGAGTGGGGCCGCCACAGTGCACCCAACGGCTGTTTGCCCAGCATCCGTGCCGCAACCAGTGCGCGCGTCATCAGGAAACGATACAGCCGGAATTCGTCCTGCGGCAGCGGTCCCAGTCGCATGGTCAGGTCGATACGCCCCACGCCCAGCGCGGTCACGCGCGGGCTGGCTTGCGCGATGGCGGCCGCATTCCAGAACCCCTTGGCGGATTCCAGCATCAGCACCAATTCGGTGGCACCCGGATCAACACCGCGCTCTTTTTCCATGCGGGTGATGAGTTCGCCGAGTTCGGCGACTTCCTCGGGTGCATCGGGGCCGGCAAAAATAATGCCTTTGATGCCGCGATGCAGGGCCGCTCTGACATCCGCCCAGCGGGTGTCGCGGTCTATGCGCACAAAGACCTGCGCCTGACTGTCCGCGATGGTTTTTATCAAAGCCCCCAAACCCTCGCGCGCGGCTTCCTTGGCTTTGGGCGGTACTGAATACTCGAGGTCGAGCACCACCACGTCCGCATGGAAATCCGCACAACGCATGACTGCCGCGGGATCATGCGCGGGAACTATCATCCACGAACGTCTTATATTATTTGCCATTCTCAGTGCCTCCCTGTCGCTGGTAACCATCACTCCAGCTTTATTTTCGCATCCTGGATGAGTTTCGCATACCTTACTAAATCCACCTTGATCAGTGCCGCAAACTGCTCTGCCGAGCCGATCAGGGGATCTGCACCCATCTTCAGCAGGGTATCGCTGAGCTCCGGCGTGCGCAAGATGCGCGCGTATTCCAGTGACAGCTTGTGGATAAGGGTCTTTGGCGTTTTGGCCGGCGCCATCACCCCCTGCCATGACTTGACTTCGAAACCTGGTACACCGGACTCGGTGAAAGTCGGCACCTCGGGCAAGGCTGTCAATCGTTTTTCGCCAGACACCGCGATAGCGCGTAGCCGCCCGCTCCTCACAAAAGGCGCCAGCGGCAGCGCGTTGTTGGTAAACAACTGCACCTGCCCGCCGATCAAATCCGTAACCGCGGGCCCCGCGCCTTTGTGCGGAATGTGTTGCATCCTGATCCCGGCAAGAATGCTGAATAACTCTATGGCCAGATGATTGGTGGTGCCACTTCCCGATGAAGCAAAGTTAAGCTGGCCCGGCCTGGCTTTGGCCAGCGCGATGAGCTCCTGCAGGTTGTTGGCAGGTACTTGCGGGTTCACCACCAGCAACGTCTCCGTGCCCACCAGCGTGGCAACCGGCGCGAAGTCCTTCACTGCATCGTAAGGCGTTTTGAGCAGGCTGGGGTTGATCACATGCGTGCTGGTCACATGCAACAGGGTATAACCGTCAGGCGCAGCTTTCACCACAGCTTCCGAACCGATGATGGTATTGCCACCGCCGCGATTGTCCACCACCACCTGTTGACCCCAGCTATCGGTCAGTCTCTGCCCGATCAGGCGCGCGATGATGGTGGTGCTGCCGCCCGGCGGGAAGGTCACAATCATGCGTATAGGCTTGTTGGGATAGTGGGCCTGGCCCAGTGCCGGCAGCGCGCACAGCAGCAGCGCCAACCCGGATAGAAATCTATGCAATACACACGCGTCCTCGAAAAATTTTTGCGCCGCCGCGACATGCGGCACCGACAACGCGATATGCGGTAGCTCGTAGGGTTGCTGGTCCATGAATTTCTCCACAGTGTGGGAATGCCTTGGTTCAGATTGAGTATAGAGGGGGGCATCGCGGCGGGCAAGCCTGCCTGGGTGCGTGACAGTGCTATCATGAAAATCCAGGAGGCAGGTATGCAGGATGGTTTTCTTGTGGTGTGTTTGATGGCAGCGATCAGCGCGTGCATGTGCGTGCAGGCCGCTGAGTGGAAACCATCGAAGCGCATTGAAGTGGTGGTGCCCAACGCACCGGGCGGCGGCAATGACCGGCTGGTACGGCTGGTGCTGAAAATTGCGCAGGAGCAAAAATGGATAGAGCCCGTGGTGAGTGTCATACACAAGCCCGGCGCGGGCGTGGTGATGGGGCTGACTTACCTCAATCAATTTGCGGGCGACGGCCATCACATTGCCATCGTGTCGTCCACCTTTCTCGGCGACTACGTGTCGGGACGCAGCGCCATCAGCCCCACCGATATCACACCCATAGCGCAGTTGTTTACCGAATATGTGGCATTCGCGGTCAAGCCTGATTCACCGCTTAAGTCTGGCCGCGATATCATGGCGCGCTTGAAAGCTGATGTCACATCGTTAAGCGCTTCACTTTCCGGCGGGGTCGGCAATCACAACCATATTGCGCTGTCGCTGGTGGCGCGTGCGGCGGGGGGTGACCCCAAAAAACTCAAAGTCGTGGTGTTTAGTAGCGGCGCCGATGCCATCAGCGCGGCGCTGGGAGGACATGTCGACATGCTGGTGGGGCCTGCCGCCAGCGTGTTGCCGCATGTGCAGGCGGGGCGGCTGCGCTTTGTGGCGCTGGCTGCGCCCCATCGTCTCGAAGGCGCGTTTGCTGCCGTGCCGGTGTGGAAAGAGTTAGGCGCTAACGCCGTGACCTCAAACTGGCGCGCCATGGTGGGTCCGCGCAGTTTGCCGCCGCCCCACACCGAATACTGGGAAAATGTGCTCGCGCGCGTGGTCGAGTCCGATGATTGGAAAAAAATGCTGGAACGGGATCTCGTCACCAACGAGTTCCTGCGTAGTGCGCGCATGCGCGACGAGCTCAAAACCGATTATGAAGAACTTAAAGCCGTGATGACGCAGTTGGGATTGGTAAAACAGTAGTTGCTACAGCCGTAAAGACTGAGGGGCAGAGGAGATCAACATGCATTTTTCAGAATTCGAAACATTCGCAGTGGCAGTGGTGAAATGAGTCTGGCGACAGAGCAATGCGCGCAGATCGTCGTCTACAGCACGATTTCCGCGAAGGAAGCGTTAATCGAGCTGGTGCCGGAGTTCGAGCGCGCGAGCGGGCACAAGGTCAACATCACCTACGCCGGCGGTTCGGGCCTTGCCCAGCAGATACTCGGCGGCACGCAGGGGGATCTGTTCATCGGGCCGGAAGAATTCTCGGATCCGCTGATAAAAGCAGGCAAGCTGCTGGCGGCCAGCCGCACCGCGTTCGCGCGCTCCAGCACTGGCCTCGCGGTGCGCGCGGGCGTGGCAAAGCCGGACATCAGCACGCCGGAAAAACTCAAAAGCGTCCTGCTCGCGGCGGGCAAGGTGTCGTATAGCGCGGGGGCGAGCGGCATGCATTTCGTCAAGGTGCTGGAACAGCTAGGCATTGCCGAGGCCATAGTGGCGAAGCGGGTGCTGCCGCGTGCGGGCGAGTTGGTCGGCGCAGTGGTGGCACGGGGTGACGCCGACATCGCGGTACAGCAGATCAGCGAACTGTTGCCGGTGCCGGGCATTCAGATTCTCGATCCCTTGCCGCAGGAATTGCAGCAGGCTATCGTCTATGGTGCCAGCGTATTTGCGCAATCGGCGCAACGCGAAGTAGCGCAAACCTTTGTGAATTTTCTCGGGTCGGAGGCGGCGCGTGCGGTGTTGCGCGAAAAAGGGTTGCACCCCGTGTAAGCAAGGATTGCGGCTGCATGCGCGACACGATCTTTCGTGCGAGTAAAAAATATAGGTAAAACAATAGGTTATGTATATAAATCGAGTCTGACCCCTTTAACATTCAAGGAGTATCTGACATGCGCAGCAACACGCTCAAGCAAAAACTGCGGGATGGCAAGCCGGCTTTCGGAGTGATGATTACTTTCCCGTCGCCGCCGGTGGTGGAGATGCTGGGCTACATGGGATTCGATTGGGTGCTCATCGATAACGAACATGGCTCCATCACGGTGGATACTGCCGAGGAGCTGATACGCGCCGCCGAGTTAACCGGCATCGCACCCATCGTGCGGCCGGTGGCCAACCGCCCGGAGGTGATTGCGCCGTTCCTCGATCGCGGTGCGTGGGGCGTGCAAGTGCCACACGTCAATACCCGGGCGGAAGCCGAGGCCGCGGTTGCGGCCTGCAAGTATTTTCCCGCGGGACAGCGTGGCAGTTTCAGCCGCGGCAGGCCCGCGGAGTACGGGATGGGTGGCACAACTCAGGAATACTTTGCCAAAGCCAATGCGAACACGCTGGTATGCCTGATGCTCGAAGAAGTCGAGGCCATCGACAATATTGCCGAGATCGTTACCGTCAAGGGCGTGGATGTGTTGTTTATCGGGTCGGGCGACCTGTCACAGTCGATGGGTCATCCGGGGCAGCAGGCGCACCCCGAGGTGCAGGCGGTGATGGAAAAAGGCGTGAAGCGCATTCGCGATGCGGGCCTTGTGGCTGGCGTAAGCTGTCCCGATGCGCTTATTCCCAAGTTCCTGGATCTGGGCGTGCAGTACTTTCACAGCAACGTAGGCAGCCTGCTGCAAAGCGCCGGAGAAGGCTATCTCAAGACCGTGCGCAAAGCCGCAGGCACTTAAAGGAGGCGGCGCGATGGCTACCACTACACGGGATGCGATTGGCATGCTGCGGCAAATGATCCTGATTCGCGAGTTCGACGAATTAGCGATCAAGCTGCGAGGCGGGGGAAAGATTTACGGCACGGTGCATCCCTACGTCGGTCAGGAAGCGGTCGCGGTGGGCGTATGCGCCAATTTGACCCACGCTGACCGGGTCACCAGCACGCACCGTGGGCACGGCCACTGCATCGCCAAGGGGGCGGACATCAAACGCATGATGGCGGAGCTGTTCGGGCGCGTCGACGGTTACTGCAAAGGCAAGGGTGGGTCGATGCACATCGCCGACTTCGCGGTGGGCATGCTCGGTGCCAACGGCATTGTCGGCGGCGGACTGCCGCTGGCGACGGGCGCGGCGCTGGCTGCCCAGCTCGACGGCAAGGGCCATGTCGCGGTGTGCTTCTTTGGCGACGGCGCGGTGACCGAGGGTGAGTTTCATGAGGCGCTTAACATCAGTGCCGTGTGGAAGCTGCCCATTGTTTTTGTGTGCGAGAACAATCAGTACGCCGCCAACAATGCGCTCGCAGTGCAGCACCCGATTAGCGATGTGGCGGTGCGTGCGGGCAGTTACGGCATGCCGGGTCTCACCATCGATGGCAACGATGTGCTGGCGGTAAGCGAAGCCGCGCGCCTTGCGATTGAACGGGCGCGTCAGGGCCAGGGTCCGACGCTGCTCGAGTGCAAGACCTACCGCTGGTATTTTCATGCCATGCGCGCCGCGCCGCCGCCCGAAACCCGCCCGCCCGAGGAGATCGCGGCGTGGAAGGAACGTGACCCGATCGCCCATCTGGCGGCTGATCTGATTGCACGGCGCGTGCTCAGCGAATCTGATGTGGGGGGACTGCAACGGCAGGTGCATGCTGATTTGCAGGAGGCGGTTGCGTTTGCCGATGCGAGCCCGTTTCCGGATCCGCAAGACATCCTGGTAGACATGTACGCGGCGCCGGTTTGACCACGCCGCGCTGACTTCACAAACAAGGAATTTGCCATGCGGGAGATCAGTTTTGCTCAGGCGCTGGATGAAGCAGTGGCGGAGGAGATGCGGCGCGACGTACGGGTGATCACGCTCGGCACCGACTTCACCGGCAATCCGCTCAAGGAGTTCGGCCCGGCGCGCGTGCGCTTTACGCCCATTTCCGAGTCGGTGCTGACGGGCATGGGGTTGGGCGCAGCCGCCAGCGGATATCGGCCGATAGTCAACTGGCGCATGGTCACGTTTTCTTTTGTGGCGATGGATCAAATCGTTAACCAGGCCAGCAAAATACGCTATATGTTCGGTGGGCAGGCGGACTTCCCGGTGACCTACCGTTGTTCGACGGGCGGCGGCATGAATTTGGCAGCCCAGCACTCGCAGAGCCCGTATTCCATGTGGATGCACGTGGCCGGCCTGAAAATCATTTTGCCGGCCACGCCGGCCGACGCCAAAGGTCTGCTCAAGAGCGCAATCCGCGATAACAATCCGGTGGTCTCATTCGAATGCAGCCGGCTGAACACGGTCACCGGCCCGGTGCCTGACGGCGATCACCTGGTGCCGCTGGGTGTCGCGCAAGTCAAGCGCAGCGGAACCGACGTTACGGTGGTTGGCCTTGCCTACTATGTGCAGGAAGCGCTGGCGGTGGCCGAGGAGTTGGCTACTCAGGGCATTTCGGTCGAGGTCATAGACCCGCGCACGCTGGTGCCGCTGGATGTCGAGACCCTCCGCGCTTCGGTGCGTAAAACAGGGCGCCTGGTGATAGTCGACGAAGCGCCTCCCACCTGCTCGGCCGCCTCCGAAATTGCCGCAGTGGTGGTCGAGGATCCGGCGACCTTCCGCGCTCTCAAAGCCGCGGTGCAGCGGGTGTGCGCGGCGTCCGTGCCTGTGCCCTACAGCCCGACTTTGGAAAAAGCCGCACTGCCGGATCGCGCTGCTATCATCGCCGCGATCCGGCGGGTTCTAACCACTGTGTAACGAGGAGAAAACGAGTATGGCTGATCAGGAAATGCATCAAACCGGAATGACCATCCGCAAAGAAATGTTCGGCGCGGATACCGTCGAGCGACGTATGACGTCCGCCGGCGAATTCGGCGCCCCGCTGCAAAAGCTCATCAACCAGTACGCGTACGGCGAGATCTGGGGCCGCGACGCGCTGCCGCGCAAGATGCGCAGCCTGCTGGTACTGGCGATGATGTGCGCGGCCAATCGTCCGCACGAATTGCGCATACACCTGCGCGGCGCCATCACCAATGGTTGCAGCCAAGACGAAATCCGCGAAGTGTTGCTGCAGGTCGCCATTTACTGCGGCATACCCGCGTCCCTCGACGCCCACAACATCGCGGTGGAGGTGTTTGCCGAGATGAAGTAACGGATTGCTTCATGTGTGCGCGGCTGGACAAACTCAACTTTTCCACTACCGGGGCGGGCACATCACGCCTGGTCAGCGAGTGGTTCAAGTCGCGCACCGGCGTGTCGTTCGGCTACGTGGCGTACAAAGGCGGCGGCCTGACAACTATTTCGAAGTGATAACTGTGGTAAGACAGGTTTTGATCGGTAGCCTCGTCACCCCGGAAATCGTGGTACTCTTACTCGGTATCATCAAGGAGCTGTCTATGGAAATAGCATCCGTTACAAGCAAGGGACAGGTTACCATTCCGAAACCACTACGGCAGCAATTGGGGCTGCGTCGGGGGAGCAAGGTAGGATTTGCGCTGATTGGTGACCATGTGGAAATGCGTATCGTCAGCACGCCTGCGGATCTTCCCGCAAGCGGGTTTGGGATGCTAAAGAGCAAACGGGCAGCGGTAGCGGTGGATTTTGATCCGGCTGATTTGCTGGCGAAGGGCAAGACGAGACGACGCAAGTGATCGGGCTGGATACCAACGTTCTGGCGCGCTATTACATTGAGGACAAGGCAGACGCCGAGGCATTAAAGCAGCGGGAAGCTGCACGCCGGCTTATCGAATCTGGTAAGTCGCTGATGGTTTGTAAGACGGTGGTGCTTGAACTGGAATGGGTGATGCGAGGATATTACGAGTTCTCGACGACAGCGATTGCAGCGGTCATTCATCACCTGCTTGCTTTGCCCCAGGTCACTGTCGAGGATCGGGAGAGCATCGTCCAGGCGCTTTCACATTGCCAAGCTGGATTGGAGTTGGCGGATGCCTTGCATCATGCCAGTTATCGGGGTTGCGACAGCATGGCCTCGTTTGATGACAAAAAATTCGCACGCAGGTCTCGACGCATGAGGCTGGCACCACAGGTAGTGGTGCCGGAATAAGGCATTTCCTTGCGCGGGTGGCCGGTGCAGTCCTTTGCGGCTAGCATCGGCGCGCGACTTCATGCGATTTCTGGAAGTGCCGGCGGCATAGAAACAACGCAATATGGATTTAAATATATTTTAAAAACAATAAGTTATATAAGGATACGCCTTTGAACTTACTGCACAATCGCATCGCCATCCACAGTTGGACCTTGGATACCACGCCGCTGGCGGATGTTTTGCGCGTTGCGCGCGACACCGGTTACAACGCTGTTGAGTTGCGTCACATCGATTTCATGCGCGGGCGCAAAGCGGGCATGAGCGAAGAGGCCATGGTGAAGCTGGTGCGCGATGCGGGTATCAAGGTGGCGGTGATCGGTACTGAAAGCGGCGTGTTGTTCGAGACCGGTGATAACTTGCAGCGGCTGCTCGAATCGTTGCGCTACGTGTGTGAAAAAGCGGTTGCGCTCAACTGCGATGTGATCATGCTGGCGCCGGGTCAGCACGCGCTTGGCGGCATGGCGCTGGCACAACAAAATCTCAAGACCTGCGCCGAGATTACTGCCGGCTACGGCGTGAAGCTCGCGCTGGAATTCAATTCGCGTCACCCGCTGATAAATACGCTGGCGGCAGGCATGGAACTGATCAACGCGGTAAACATGAAAAACTGTGGGCTGCTGCTCGATACCTACCATTTGCATTGCAGTGGCGGCAACGGCAGCAGCTTCAAAGATGTGCCGGTGGCGCAAATCATCACCTTTCAATTCAGCGATGCGCCGGCGGGAGTGCCTTCGGTAGCGAGTACGCCGGTGGATCGGCTGCCACCGGGCAAAGGTGTGGCGCCTTTTGTGGAGATTTTCAAAACCCTGATGGCGATGGGTTATCAAGGCTACATGAGTTACGAAGCGCCGAATCCGGCGCAATGGAATCGTCCCGCGGCCGTGGTGGCGCGCGAAGGGTTAGAGCTGGTGCGCGCCTTGCTCACCGAGGCGCAGCGGCCGCAGTCATGACTGCCACAACGTTAATCCGCAAGCGACAGGACAGGGCATTGGTAAAACGCTACTATACCGGCGCGCGACACTGCGCACGCCTTCAAGCGACTCACTTATTAGGAGACTGAAAGATGGGCAAATTGATCGAACTCACAGCCGCCGATGGTCATAAGTTCTCTGCGTATCGCGCTGACCCCGTAGGGAAACCGCGCGGCGCTGTGATCGTCGTCATGGAAATTTTTGGTGTTAACGCGCACATCAAGGAAGTAACCGATAGTTACGCCGCCGCCGGTTATCTGGCGATTGCACCTGCGTCGTTCGATCGTGTGCATCGCGGGCTCGATGTCGGTTACACGCCGGCAGATATCGATTTCGCGCGTCCGCTGATGCAAAACATGAAACTCGACGACGCGATCATGGATGTCACCGCCACACTCAATGAAGTTAAAGCGGCGGGCAAGACCGGTATCGTCGGTTATTGCTGGGGCGGCACCTGTACCTGGAAGTCGGCCGCCAGCGTCCCTGGGCTGGCGTGCGCTGTGCCTCACTACGGTGGCGGTATCCCGGGTTTAATCGGCGAGCAGCCGCAATGTCCGGTGATGTTCCACTGGGGCGAAACCGATCACTCGATCCCGCTCGACAAGGCCAAGGAATTCGCGGCGGCGCATGCCAACCAGATCCACTACTTCTATGCGGCCGGCCACGGTTTTAACTGCGATCATCGCGGTTCGTACCACGCGGAAAGCGCCACGCTCGCGCGCACCCGCACGCTGGAGTTTCTAAGCAAGCACGTCGGCTGAGTCGCACCTGAGGCGCGACCAACGTAACGTGGCCACGTGCGCCACGTTGGCACCCGCAGCCTGTGATACATCATGGCTGCGGGTGGTGCGTAGCGCCGGCTGGTTATGCGCTGACGAGGACTCGATCTTGTGCGCCGGCCTTGGCGCGCTTGGTGTCGAGGGTTACCGCATCCATCAGCTCGGCGACGTCTTTCAGCTTTTCCAGGCGCTGCACCAGGCCTATCGTTAATGCGACGCGCTCACGGCCGAGCGTAGCTTCTGCATTGAGGCGGAACTTGTCGAGCACCGCTGCGCCCGTAAGATGATGCGCAGTCCCCAGCAGCACATCGTGTACTACGCCATTGCGCAGGGTGACGCGTAGCCGGGCTTCCGGATTGCCGTCGGCTATGTGCGGACGGCGCAGCGCCACGTCGTCGCTGCGACGGACTTTGACCCGCTCCATGAACGCCTGCAGGTCGCCTTTGGCTGAGCGCTTGTCGGTGAACGTGTCGTAATCAACCTTGCCGTCGATGATGGCCGCGGAAATGTTGTAGGCGAGGGTAAATTTGCCTTCCAGGCCCTGGGTTACGGTCGAGCGCAACAAGGCGCCCGTGCATGGAATGTTGGGGCCGATATGTTCGACCAGTTCGATGTCGGCGGCCTTGAGCTTTTTCTCTTTTAACAGCGCAAGCAAGCCGGTGAGGGTCTGGTGATTGCCGCCGCAGCAGGGCCAGGGCTTGATGCGCGTGCCCTCGTCCTCGAGGAAGTAAATCTTGCCGAGAAACTTGGTAATGGCGGGAATATTGCATTTGGCGCCGCCGAAATTGTCGGCGTAGCCTTGCCGGCCTTCGATGATGTCCGGGTCTGCGGTAAATCCCTTGGCCGCCAGCTTGGCGGCGATCACACCGTTGCGCGCCACTTGCCCCGGATGGAACGGCTTGGTCATGGTGCCGAAATTGCGCCGTAGACCGCCGGCCTCGGAGCCTGCGATGCCCAATGCCATGCGGGTTTTTTCCACGTCCAGTCCCAGCAGTTTGCTGGCTGCGGCCGCAGCGGCCATCGTCCCGTAAATGGCGGTGGGGTGCCAGTCGCGGTCGGTGTGTATGTTGGCACTCAAGCGGGTGCCGATCTCATAGCCAATAACCCATGCGGTGAGCACATCGCGGCCCGACAGGTGCAGTTCGTCCGCCAGCGCCAGCACGGTCGGGGTGAGCACGGTCGCGGGGTGGCCTCCCACACCACCGAGGTCATCGAAGTCTTCGGCATGGCCCGTCGCGCCATTGGCGAACGCAGCGGCCGTGCTGGCGGTGCGGATATTGGTTGCGATCACGCGCGCCTGCGGATTGCCGCCTTGCTCGCGGGTGAATTCGAGGATGATTTTCCCCAGAGGGGTCGACGTGCCATAGGTGGCAGTGCCGATATAATCCAGTATCGATTTCTTGGCTTGCGCGAACGCCGCAGCCGGAATGTCATCATACTGGGTGGCGACGATCCAGCGCGCCAAGGTTTCAGTAGTTCCCATGGATACCCTCTTGATGGTTGATTGCTGCCGGTTTAAGGCGGCGGCCGAGACTGCGGCTGCCGTAGAAAAATACATCATGCCATACGAATTTTGTGTCCGTCAATCACGCAGGATGCAGACACTATTGGGCCACGATATGAGCACATTGTGGCGCGCCTGCGGACGTGCTTACGACTTGCGCTCCTTGCGCACGAACCCGCCCAGCCTTTCCTTCCACTCGTCCGAGTGCATGCAGCCGACCCAGGCTTCGACATCGAAGCGCAGTCCTGCGGTCATGCCTACTTCCATCGCTTGATTCAAGGCGCGTTTGGCCTGAATCACACCGATCGACGGGTACGAGGCGATTTTTTTTGCCATGGCCATGGCTTCGTCCATCACCTTGTCTACTGGCACAATCTTGTTGATAAGGCCGAGTTCTTTTGCTTCCTTGGCGTCCCAGCGCCGGCCCGTCAAGATCAGTTCTTTTGCCATCTGATAGCCGACCAGGCGTGGCAACCGCTGGCACGCGCCGCCGCCGGGAAAAAAGCCGTGTGTTACTTCGGGCAGGCCGAAGATGGCGTTGTCGGCAGCGATGGAAATATCGCACTGCAGCACCATCTCGAAGCCGCCCGCCATGCAGTAGCCTTTGATGGCAGCGATCACCGGCTTGCTGACACTGGACAGGGTGCTGGTCGATTTCGACGTGAGATAGTGCCGGTCGTAGACCATTTCCTCAGTGGTTCGGGTAGCGCGCTCTTTGAGATCCGCGCCGGTGCAAAAGGCCTTGTCACCGGCGCCGGTGATGACGATCACCTTCACGTCTTTACGCAGGTCGAGTGCGGGGAACAGCTCCAGCAACTCCAGGCGCAACGCTCTATTGATAGAGTTGAGCGCTGCCGGGCGATTGAGCGTTACGACAGCAATACCGTCTTCGACGCTGAGCAAGTGCAGAGTAGCAGTAGACATGGATGCAGTCCTCGAGAGTGGAAAGCGTGATGAGGGGTGATGGTTCGCGGCAGGGTCGAAAATCAACATGCAGATGTTGCACGATGCGTTATCGCCGGTGCAGGTTCGAACGAACTATACTATATCGTTAGGCGCCGATCAGCCGCCGCTGGGTTATACTGAAGCGATGGCCTTTGCCGGAGTTCTGCGATGAAGATACAGCTAATCACCATCGATCCCGAAATCCACAGCGGAACGCCTGTTTTCGCCGGGACGCGAGTGCCCGTCAAGACGCTCTTCGATCATCTGGAAAGTGGTGACTCGTTGGAGGTCTTCCTGGATGACTTTCCGTCCGTAAGTCGCGAAGCGGCAATAGCGATTCTTGAAGAGGCGCGTGCCGCACTCATCCCCGATGCGCATCCTGCTTGACGAGGATCTCCCACGTCGCCTTGGGGCAATGCTAATGGGTCACGAAGTTTCCACTGTTCAACGCAGCGGATGGACAGGCATCAAGAATGGAAAGCTGCTCGGACTCGCCGCTGCTGAATTCGATGTGTTCCTGACGATGGACAGGAACCTACAGTTCCAGCAGAACCTTGTCACTCTTCCGATTGCTGTCCTTGTGGTTGAGGCAGTAAGTAACCGAATGGAGCACCTTATACCGCTGGTGCCCGGGATCCTGAGGGAACTTGGCCATATTCCATCCAGGTCGATTCGGAATGTCGGCTCCTAACCGCGCGCTGAACTCAGACCTTTATTTATTGAATAATTCTAGTTGGAATCCCAGGGCGCTTCCGCAACCGCATTGCGCGCGCTGATGCGGCCAAAGGCAAATGCTTCGCCGATGTTGCCGGTACCCTGATAGAGGTAACTGTAGATCGATCCCATCTCGCCGGCGCTGTACAGCCGCGGTATCGGTGTATCGTCAGGCCGCACGATCTGTCCGCGTTCATTGCGCCGCGGCCCGCCCTGGGTGTTGAGCATCGAGGGCGACAGTTCAATCGCGTAGTACGGTCCTTTGCCGAACGGCAGCAGCATTTTTTTGCGGCCGAACTCGGGATCACTGGCGCTCGCGCAATTGCGATTCCAGCGCTGGATGGTTGCTTCCAGCGCATCTGGATTTAAGCCGACGGCCTTTGCCAGCTCGGACAGGGTTGCACCACGCTTGATCCAGCCGCGTTGCAGTTCGGCGCTGTTGTCCGCGCTCCAATCATAGCGCTCGATGATGCGCCCCCAGCCACTCACCGGCTTCTTGTCATACAGCGGGCCGCAATCGAACAGCGCTTGATCGAACACCATGTGCATCGGACACGGCACGGGCATGGGGCCCCATAATCCGTTGCGTTTAATCTTGCCGTGCCGGGTTTTGAATTTCTCGTCGGCGAAGCGGCCCGCATCCGGGCCGACCACGATCATGCCGCCGGCTTGCTCGTGGCTAAAATGCAGCGCCGTCATGGAGAAGGTGGTTTTGTATTCAGGCACCTTCAGCGCCATCGATGGGCCGGCGTAGTTGTTCATATGCCACAGGTCAGCGCCGACCGTCAGCGCCATCTTGATGCCGTCTCCTTCGTTATGCGGCGTCCCTGAGGTGTAACAGTAGGGCAGGCCCGGCAGGTAGTTGCGGATCATGTCCTGATTGTTCTCGAAGCCGCCGCAGGTCAGCACCACGGCTTTGCGCGCTTTGATGTAGATTGTCTTGCCGTGCTGTTCGGCCTTGACGCCAATTATTTCCTTGGTGATGCCGTCCTGAATCAGCTCGCGGCCGGGTGACTCGTAGAGAATCTCTATCGGCCGGCTCTTCACTGCTGATTCGTAGAATTTCCAGGTATTCGAGTAGCCGAGGACGTCGCCATTGTGAAACTTGTGGGCGCAATCCGCACCGGGCAGTTCCGGAAACTCGATACCTTCCGGCTGATGCTGATGCTCCTGCGGATCACCGCCGATACTGAGCGCCCAGTCGTTGTTGCCGCGCACTTCCTCAGCCCAGGTGCGCACCATGCTTTGTGGCACCGGAAACGGTCCGCACAAGGCATTCAGATAGGTGACAGCCTTGTCGGCATCATAGACTTGCAGATAACCCTGGCCGGCGATCCGGGTATTGCCGCCTTCTTCGCCTGGCGGCGCCTTTTCCAGCAGCAGCACCTTGGCGCCCAGACCTTGTGCGGTGATAGCAGCCGCAGCGCCAGCCGCGCCGAAGCCGACCACGACGATGTCCGCTTCCTTGTCCCATTGCTTCGGTAGCCACGGTTGTTGCATAGTCGATTGCCTCTTAATATTCCGGTTGGCAGCAGCTCGCGAGGAGCAACCGCGCTGCGCAGCCAGGCTTGTGGTCGGCTGCGATGATAGCTTCAGTCGACAAGGGATACGCGATGGTTCACTGCGGTTTAGCTCAGCGAACATCTGCCGCCGCGACGCTGGCATGCCAGCGTGCGCTTCAGCGTCATTGCCGGGACAGCAGTGCTACGCAGGCAAAGTGACGACCTAAGCGAGGACTTAAGCGACTTTCCAGATTTCTCCAGACTTGGCGATATGCTGGATCGGGGTCAGGCTTTCCACGCTCCAGCCTTTTTTCTTCAGCCAATCTTCGAACTCGGTTGATGCAGGACCATGGTATTCCGCAATCATGCGCCCATCGCCGAGTGCATACACACTGGTGACGGTGGATTTAGCATCAATCCGCCATTGACTGGTGTCCTTCATCTCCACGCCGAAGCGACTCAAATCGTCCCAGCCTGGCGCTTTCCCAATTGCAATCCAACGTCCCATGCTGTTTCCTCTTTATCTGGCGTTACGGGCTAACGAGTTTTTTCGGGGGAACAAAAGGATAAGGTATGGCCTTACCGTTTCGAATCGGCAGTACCAGGGTCGCCTTGCCCGGGCAGGTCTCGGTGTCGGACTGCAGGCGTATACCGACATCGAGATCGATGAAGCCGAGGCCCTCTTCTTCGTACTTCTTGGTGACCGCCGCCCACACCGTCAGGGTATCCCCGGGCACGATCATGGCACGGTGCTGAAACGTCACCTTCCATGGCCAGCCGTCGGGCAGGCAAATGTCCTTCAGGTAGCGCGGCAAGATGCTTTGCTTCCACGAGCCCTGCGCCAGTATGTTGGGTAGGCCTTCGTGATAAATGGCAAAGCTTTGATCGTAGTGTATGCGATGCCAGTTCTCGATGGCGGCACTCCAGCGGAACAGATGCGTGGGTGTCATGGGTCCGATGACCAGCGGCTCAAACTGATGGCCGACCGCCACATCGTCGAAATAAGTCTGTTTTTTGTCCCTCAGTTCCTGCACAGTGGTCATGGTCGGTCCTCAGCGCCTGATCGACGATGCGCGCAATATACACAGCACCTCGCCATTCTGATTGGTATAAATGTTTTCCGTGGTCACGATCAGCATGCGCGAACCATCCTTGCCGACGCGCTCCTTGATGTCTGCGTACTTCGCTTGCGAGTACACGCGGTCCCCGAGCTTGGGATACTGGCGCAGCTCAATCTCGTTGCCGGCATTCAGTATGCGCTTCAGATGCGTTGGCACCTTAGGCAGCGCCGCAGGCCCGTCCTCGGCGTCCCGCACACCGCCGATGCCATCGGAATTGGGGTTTTCGGCGAATGCGCGGGTGATCGGATCTTCCGATCCCGGGCGCGTGCGCCGGCCGAGGTAGGTGCAATAAATCGGCGGCGTGATGATGGCACCGAACTTCGTGGTCTTGGCGAAGTCATCGTCCCAGTAACGGGGGTCAGGGTCCATGATGGCCTGCGTAAAAATGCGCAAGCCCTCGCGTTCTATGCCCCATGGCAGGCTGGCCTCGATCTTGGCAGCGGTAGCGCCGATGACCGCCTTTACCGCCGGGGTCAGGGCGCTTTCGCTGGTAGCGGGTGACTGACTCATGCTGCGGCTACTTCTTTTTTCGTCACCACGCCTGCCGCACGCAGATCTTCCACCTTGGGAAAGAACGCTTCCTGCCATGGCCAATTGCCATTCAATTCGTAGACCGGTTGGCCTTTTTCCAAGCGCTCGAGATACGGGCTGGTGATGGGTTCGGTCCACGGTGAGATGCCACCTTCGTAGAGTTTCGGCCCATACATGAAGTGTTTGGCTTGTTCCAGCGTTTCGACAAACGGCGCGTTGGCGGAGAACAGACGTTCTTTTTGCATCGGCCGCGGGCCTGCTCTTGAAACATGCCCCCACACCTGGCGTCCCAGAATGCGCTCAAGCAACCACACGCACTCGATCAGCTTTTCCAGATTGACGCCGGTTTCAATGCCCATGCCTTCGAGCATGTGCATGAAGTCTTCCGTAGGCATCATGCCGGTGGCTTGTCCGCAGCCGCAATAAGGACAGCCGCCGACACCGCCCAGCGTGCCTTCCAGGTGCAGCGTATCGCGTTCCTCCAGTATCTTGATCGCGGCGTAGGTCGCGGTGATGGCCATACCGCGGGCATTGTGCAAATGCGCGCGAAAATCAATGACGTCCGGCCACATTTTCTTGATGCGCGTGAAGATTTCTTCGATCTTGGTGGGGTGCACCCAGCCCATGGGGTCGCCTACACTGACTTGGGTGACCTTGATGCCGGCAGCGTCCCACAGCTCATGTTGTTTGCTGAGAAACTTCATGGTCACGTCAACCGAAAAATCACCCAGGAAGTTGGAACCGAAGGTGGCGTTGGTGCCGATACCTGCTTCGGTGGCACCCTGTTCCTTTGCCGTTGCGATGGTCTTCGCCCAACCCGCCATTTCCTTCATTTGCGAGCGGTTGTAATTGCGGCGCGTAAACACGTCGCATTGATGGCAACTGGTGCGCGGCAGTCCCTTGCCGCGCGACAGCGTGAGCGGCGGCGAAAACTCTTTCGCGCGTTCCATGCCGCGCTCGTTCGGAATCATGGCCAGGTAGCTGACGCCCGCCTTGGGTTTGAAATTCATTAGCACATTTTCGATGTTTTTCATCTGCGGCGTGTACTTGGGGCTCACAAAGGAGCCCGCCACGATGTTCTGCAGACCCGTTTCGGACAGGGCATTGAGCAACTCGATCTTATCCTCGCTGGGGATAGACGCGCTTTCGATCTGCATGCCTTCGCGCATCACCTCTTCGGTGAAGACGATCTTCGGATAGCCTTGAGCCATGAATGTCTCCTTGAGATACGGCATTTGCCGCTGGCCTTGAGTGTAATACCAGAGGCTTTTCGAACGCAAGCCAGCGCGCCGAAGTTCACATCACGGCAGCGCATCGGCTGCAACCTTTTTGCCCGCAGCTATGCTATCTTTCACCGCAACCGAACGACAAGTGACGTCGCTGGACCGCAGCACGGGGTTCACGGCGTTGTGCGGGGACCTTGCCAGGCATTATTGAGTAAGGCCAAGTCCCTGAATACCCTACCCATAGAATACGATTGCCGTATGAAGAATCATGCTGCCTGCTACGCTTGACGATCTGAAGGTGCTGGACCTGAGTCTAGGGCTTGCCGGCCCGATTTGCGCGAAGATACTCGCGGATTTTGGCGCCGACGTGATCAAGGTGGAGCCGCCCGCGGGAGACGTCGCGCGCTCGATGGCGCCGCACTTTGGCAACGTGCCGCATGCGGAAAAAAGTCTGGTCTTCCTGCTCGCGAATCTCAACAAGCGCGGTGTCACGCTCAATTTGGATGACCCCGATGGCTGTGCGTTGCTACGCCAATTGGTCCGTACTGCGGACATAGTGGTGGAGAGCTTTGAGCCGGGTTATCTGGCCGCACGTGGTTTGGACTACGCGACGCTGGCGCAGGAAAACCCGCAGCTCATCATGATCTCCATCACGCCGTTCGGTCAGAGCGGACCGTATCGCGCGTACCAGAGCGAGGAGATTGTCACCTATGCTTTGAGCGGCATCATGAGTATCAGCGGCACGGCGGAACGTGAGCCCATCAAACATGGTGGCATGCAGTCGCAGTACGAGGGTGGCCTCAGTGGTGCCGTGGGCGTGCTGGCGGCGCTGCACGCCAGGGATATGTGGGGAGAAGGGCAGCACGTCGATGTGTCGCTACAGGACGTGGTCGCCTCAACGCTGGTCATACACCAACCCATGTACAGTTGGGTGGGCGCGGTCGCGGGACGGCGGCGGCCGAGCGGCAGCAGCTATGGCCAGGTGCAGCGTTGCAAGGACGGCTACTTTATCTGGCAGACCGGCGGTGGTGCGACCTGGGAGGAGATTACAGAGTTCTTTGGTGCGCAGGGGCTGAAGGAAGAGCGCTTTACCACGGTAGCGGGCCGCGCGCTGCATGGCGAGGAAATGGATCGGCTGGTGGTCGAGGCGACCCAGGCGCGGACCATGCAGGAGCTTTTTACAACAGCGTCGGAGAAATATCACATGCTGTTCGGCGTGGTGCAGGAACCCGACGACCTGGCGCGGTGCCCGCATTTGGAGGCGCGCGAATTCTTCCAGGAAGTCGACCATCCCGTCATCGGGCGCATCAAAGTACCGTTCCGGCTGTGGAGCATGCCGGATGCTCCCGCCGTATACCGCAGTCCTGCGCCGCTGCTGGGTCAGCACAATAATGCCGTGTTTGGCGACCTGCTGGGACTCGATGCCAGCCGTATGGCGGCGCTCGCGGCACAGGGCGTCATTTAAATCCTCGCCGCGCAAGACATAGGACTCGCTACATGATACGCATGAGCAAAAAGCCGTTGGAGGGCATCCGCGTCATCGACAGCAGCTACGTGTTCGCGGGGCCGTATGCCACGGGACTGCTGGGTGACCTGGGCGCGGAAGTGATCAAGGTCGAAGGCCCGACGCGGCCCGACTTTACGCGCGGCGGCGCGTTTTCCGGGCTGTTGCCCGACAATGAAGCCAAGGCGGATCCGTGGAACCGCATGAGTGCCTACAATCTGGTGAACCGGGGCAAGAAATCGGTAGTCATTGACCTGACACGCAAGGAAGGACGTGAGGTCTTGATCGATCTCATCAAGGTCAGTGATGTCATCGTTGAGAATTTCACGCCGCGCGTGATGCGCGGCTGGGGTCTGGACTACCCCAACATGCAGAAAATAAATCCGCAGATCATCATGGTGTCAAATACCGGCTACGGACGTGGCGGTCCGTACTCGGCTTACCCGGCGCAGGCCACCACCCAGGAAGCGACCCACGGTCTGGCTGCCGTTACCGGTTACGCCGACGGCGAGCCGTCCAAAGCAGGCCAATCGTTTGTTGATTTTCTGGCGGCCTGGAGCATAGCCGCCGCGGCGCTGCTGGGCCTGCGTTACCGGCGGCGGTTTGGGCGCGGACTGTGGGCCGACATTGGCATGTATCAACTCGGCTGTTACAACGTCAGCGAATATGTGCTCGATGCGCTGGCGAACGGCGCGCCGGGCGCGCGCATCGGCAACCGGCACCGGCAATTCGCCCCGCAAGGGTGTTATCGCTGTGCTGGAACGGATGCCTGGTGTGCGTTGAGTATTCGGGATGACCAAGAATGGGTGGCGCTGTGCGGGGTGATCGGACAACCCGAGCTCGCGCATGACCAGCGCTTTGCGAGCGAGGTCGCGCGGCGTGCGCATCATGATGCGATCGACGCCATCATCACACGCTGGACGATGACCGTGAACAAGATCGTAGCGATGCAGCGGTTGCAGGCGGCGGGTATTGCGGCGGGGGCGGTGCTGGACGGACGCGACCTGCACTTTGATCCGCAGTTAAAGGCGCGCGGCCTAGTGGAAATGGTGGATTTCCCAGAGGAGCGGGGGATGGGGCCGCGCCGCCCGCTGCTCGGCCGGCCGTGGAAATTCAGCGCCATGCCCTTGTCCATAAAGGGGCCTGCGCCGGCTTACGGTCAGCACAATGGCGACGTACTGCGCGAAATTCTGGGGTATGATGATTCTCGCTGTGCCGCACTGGCCCACGCCGGCATTACCGTGGATAAGCCGCTGCAACCCCGGGAAGTGCCCAATATGAGCATGGACAAGCGCGTGGAAATAGGACGTCTCGCGTATTGGGATGCCGATTACAAGCAGAAATTGGGTATCACTTGAACGCATGCCTGTGCATTTGAGTGGTGGAACGTACAAAGGAAAACTATGGATTTCGCCTATACAGCAGAGCAGGAAGCGCTCCGGCGCGAAGTGCGCCAGTTCATCAAACAAAACGTCACCCCTGAACTCGCCGACGAGGCGAATCCCGAGTCTGGCGTGGAGCGGCCGCGTGGCCAGGGACCTCAAGCCGCTGCGCTGTATCAGAAAATATTTGAGCGCGGGTGGCTGGGTATTACCTACCCGAAGGCGTACGGCGGACAGGGCGGCGACCGTCTGACGCAGTACATCGTCGAGGAGGAATTCACCCGCGCTGGCATCAATATTACGTTGGGTGGCAGTGGCGCACCGGCGATCATGGCGGCCGGCACCGAGGCGCAGAAGCAGTTTTACATTCCGCGGCTGATTAAGCGCGAGGTTTCCTTTTGCCTCGGCTTCACCGAGCCGCATGCGGGGGCCGACCTGGCGAATCTGCGCTGCAGCGCGGTGCGTGACGGCGACGACTACGTGATCAACGGCCAGAAGATGTACACCAGCGCCGCGCACATGTCGACCCACATTTATCTGATGGCGCGCACCGACCGCAATGCGCCCAAGCACGAAGGCATATCGATTTTCCTGTTCCCGATGGACACCCCTGGCATCACGGTGCGGCCACTGTGGACCATTCAGAATAATCCGACAGCGCCGGTGGGCACCACCTATGGCAACTCGCGCACCAATGAAACATTCTTCGACGACGTGCGTATCGACAAGTCGTGTTTGCTGGGCGAGGAGAACAAGGGCTGGCGCGTCGGTTCCATGGGTTTGAACCTGGACCGCGTCGGCGCTTCGCGCTATTTGATATCGGTACGGCGCGATGAAGATATCGTCAACTGGGTCAAGAACAACAGCATGGACGGTTTTTCACCCGGACAAAACCCCGCCATTCGCGACAAAATTGCCGAGATGTGGATCGAAGCGCAGGTGTGCAGGCTGATGACGCTGCGCAGCATGTCGATCGTGGAACGCGGTGGAAAATTCACTTATGAAGGCTCCGCCGAAAAAGTGTGGGCGCCGGAGCATGGCGTGCGCGTCACCGAGGCGATCACCCAGATGCTGGGGCCGTACTGCAGTTTGCTCAGAACTTCCCCCCACGCGATCGAGGACGGTGTCTTCGCGCACAATGTGATGGGCTCATTCCAATCCGGTATTAATCATGGCAGCGTGCAGGTGATGCGCGACCAGGTCGCGCGCCGCGGGCTCGAACTGCCGTCTTCGCGCAGACCCAGAAAAGTGGAGGCAAAGTAAATGGACGTGCTACTGAATGATGACGAGAATCTGATTGTAGACAGTGCTCGTGAATTTTTAACCGGCGAGTGTTCCACCAAGCTGGTGCGTGAGATGGAGGGCGATGCGCTGGGCTATTCCACAGCGCTGTGGGCCAAGGTGGCTGAACTGGGATGGCAGGGCATGTGCCTGCCGGAGAAGGTCGGCGGATCGGATATGCCGCTGGTGTATCTGGGGTTGGTGCTGCGTGAAGCGGGGCGCGCGCTGGCGCCCATTCCGCTGCACAGCACCGCGGTGGCCTCGTTGGCGATCGCACGCGATGGCTCGGCGGCGCAGCAGGAAAACTATCTGCCGGATGTGGTGGCTGGCAAGTCGGTCTTGACCTGGGCTTTCACCGAACGCGATCCGCGCTTCATCCCGCAGGCGGTGCAGATGCGCGCGCAGGAGCAAGGGGAAAACTTTGTGCTCGATGGCACCAAGCTTTTTGTCGACAATTTTCCGGGTGCGGATCACTGCCTGGTGGCCGCGAGAACCACCGCGGGTACGCAAGGCGCGCAAGGTCTGACGCTGTTCATAGTCGATGCGCGTTCCAAGGGCATCAGCCACACGCCGCTGATCACACTGGCCAAAGACAAACAGAGCGAGGTGAGCTTCAAGGCGGTGCAGGTATCCAAAAAGAATGTGATAGGCGCCGTCGGCGAGGGGTGGCCGATTATCGAACGCATGCTCGACCGCGGCACCGCGCTGCTGTGTGCGCAGATGGTCGGCGCGACGCGCAAGGATATCGAAATGGCCATCGAGTATGCGAAATTTCGCACCGCGTTCGGCCAGCCGATCGGGTCTTTTCAGTCGGTACAGCACACCTGTGCCGACATGCAGATCTGGGTGGATGGCGGCGAGTTGCTGACCTTCGAGGCCTTGTGGAAGATGGACCAGGGCCTGCCTGCCTCGGTGGAAGTGTCGCAGGCCAAGGCGTTCTGCAACGAAAAATGCGAGGCGGCCATCCGTAATTCGCAGGCCATACACGGCGGCATCGGATTCATGATGGAATTCGATCTGCAACTTTGGTTCAGGCGCGTGTCGGCATGGACCATGCGCATGGGCACCTCGTTCGAGCACCGCGCGCGTATCGCGCACGCGCTCATCGATATTCCCGGCGAAGTGATACTTGGCCGCCCCATGCCGGTGGCCGCAGCCCCGGCTTAACTTAGAGGAGTCCTACAGTATGGCGAAATGCCCAGTGTGCCAGCAGCCCGTGGATGAAGCGGCTGCCAAGACGCAAACGGGGATGACCCCGGGTGGCGCGAAGGAAGTGGATCCGAAGATGGGAACACGGCAGTTTCACGATGGGACGTGGTATTACTTCGACTCGTTGGAGTGCCGCAACCGTTTCACGCGTGACCCCGAAAGCTACCTGAAGCAGGGGGCGTCCTAGCGGTTACAGTAGCAAAAGGCAAGACCTAACCCTGTGAGGCGTTAAGCATGGATAGGCAAAAGGCAAGGCCTGACCCCGCGGGGGGGTGAGTATGCGTAAACTCCTGTGGAGCGCGTTCGCCCTGCTGAGCCTGCTGCTCGTCGGTCTGCTGCTGCCGATCGTCTGGCTAAACTTCCACACCCAGGGGCATGTGCTGCAGTTGACGAACGTCGATCACATGCGCAGCGTGGCTGGGCGGGAGATGGAAAACAACCTGCTGGGCTATGGCCTCGCGGTGCGGCGTTACGTTGACACCCGGTTGCTGATGGATGCCGCTACGGCCAGGGTAGTCCAGAGTGCCCTGGACGAGGCGTACGCGGATTACCGCAGGCTAGTGGCGACCCCGCGACAGCAAGAGATAGCCGAGCAGTTTTCCGGGCTGTGGCGGGGTGTGAAGCAGCAGGGCGAGGGGCTGCTCGCCAATCCCGGCCTGCCGGATGCCTCGCAGGAACTCTCCAGACTGCACGCGCAGGTGTACGCAACCGAGGCATTTCTCGACGGCGTGCTGCAGCCCGAGGCGCTCATGGTGCATACCGCCATGCGGGCTGAGCTCATGAGGGATATCAGTAACATGGGCTGGCTCGCGCTCACCCTGCTGGGTCTGGGCTTGGGCGCGACCGCGCTCATCGGGCGTGTGTTGGGTGGCCGCATCCTCGCCGGTGAAGCCGCGCTGACACTGAGTGAAGCGCGCTTCAAGCTGGTGGTCGATGCCGCGCCCAACGCGATGCTGGCGGTCGCTCGCAATGGCCGCATCGAGCTCGCCAACGCCGCCGCTCTTCATCTCTTTGGCTATGCGCACGAAGAGCTGGTCGATCAGAAGGTCGAGATGCTGCTGCCCACACGTTTTCGCGCGGCGCACCCGCGCCAGCGCGAAGCCTACGCTGCGAGCCCGAGCTGGCGCCTGATGGGCACCCCGGATCTCTGCGGACTGAAGAAGGACGGCACCGAGGTCGCCATCGAGATCAGTCTCAACCCGGTCACCATCCCCGGCGGCCCCGTGATCCTCGCCTCCATCACCGACGTCAGCATACGCCAGCAGCATAAATTCGCGCTGCAGGAGATGAACGCCTCGCTGGAGCAGAGGGTGGCCCAGCGCACAGTCGAGCTGCAGCGGGCGGTGAGGGAACTCGAGCGCAGCAACCAGACCCTGCAGGAGTTTGCCTCGATTGCCGCGCACGACCTGCAGACGCCGCTGCGCGCGATTCGCGGCTTCAGTGACATCTTGCGCGACGCCATGCACGCCAGGCCGGACGCGCAGACCGCAGAGCCGCTCAACCACATCATCGCGGCGGCAGTACGCATGCAGGCGCTGACCAGCGACCTGCTGGCCTATGCCAAGGCCACTGACCTGGAAGCGAGCAGCGTGGAAGTCGACCTGGAAGAGGCGTTAGAGGAAGCCGTGAGCACGCTACGCGATGCGCTCGCAGCGCTGGGCGGCAGCTTGAGCCACGATCCGCTGCCGCGCGTGAGGGCGGTGCGTACGGAAATGCTGCTGTTGCTGCGCAACCTGGTCAGCAATGCGATCAAGTTCCACGGCGCTGCGGCCCCGCACATTCACGTCAGCGCGCAGCTGCAGGGTGACGCATGGCGGGTGACGGTCGCGGACAACGGCATCGGCATTGATCCCAAATACCAAGCGCGCATATTCGAGGTGTTCCGCCGCCTGCATGCGCAGCATCGCTATCCGGGCACCGGCATAGGACTCGCCCTGGTCAAGCGCATCGTCGAACAACGCGGCGGCAGCGTCGGGGTGGATTCAGCGCTCGGGGGCGGCAGCCGGTTTTGGTTTACGATTCTTAAGGGGGCGGGGAATGACAGTGATGCCGGCACCAGGCAGAGCGACGGGGACGTGGCGCAACAAGAGTGATGGGCAGCCGCACGAGTTGCTGGTGGTCGAGGACGACCTGGTCGACGTCGAGTTAACGCGCAGAAGCCTGGCGGCGTTGGGGGGGGCTGTTAACCTGCGCCATGTCGAGACCGGCGAGGAAGCCCTCGCCTACCTGCTGCGCCAGGAAGGCTACGCCCATGTGCCGCGGCCCGATCTGATCTTTGTCGACCTGCACCTGCCGGGCATGAGTGGCATTGAATTGCTGAAGGAGATCGTGCAACAACAGGCACTGGCCCATCTCCCGGTGGTGATGTTTACCACCTCCGACAACGCCGAGGACATCTACCTTTGCCACCGCTACCGTTGCAGTTCCTATGTGATCAAGCCGTACAACTACGTGGCCATGGTGGTTTTGATGGAGCAGTTGACCGGCTACTGGTTCAATCTCGTGTCCTTACCC
>CAMDRT010000052.1 GCA_945906815.1 Bordetella parapertussis | reverse complement strand
TCGCGGTATCCACCACATACGCATGCCGTTGTTCACGTGGCATCTGCACCAGGTAGCGCGGTACCTGATCCTTGGGCCTTTCTCGCAACTGGCGGCCCACACGCGCACGCGCTTCATCGCGCAAGTCGTCAAGTTGCTCCTGTGGCGCTTCGCTGCTATTGCCCACACCGTTGAGCGGGTGCATGCGCGCCATCAGCAAATCGCCTTTAATCAAGTGCGCCAGGCGAAAGTTGGGATAGGCGTTAATGACTTTTTCGATTTCGGCCAGCGCTTTCTCGGGCCGCTGGAGGCTGATTTCGGCCAATGTTTTGACCAGCAGCGCTTCGGGCTCGAGCGCGCCCGTTGCGGTTGCCGGGCGGCCTGCCGGGGTAACTTTTTGCGCGAAATTGACGGGCAGAAACGCCGCCGATAACTGAGGCTGGCCGCTCACCAAAAACGCCGCGGTGCCGGCAACCGCCACCAGCAAGCCGACAGCAATCAGCGAGATACGTCCGCTTAACCGCCGCTTCGTTCTTGCAGGATCAGCCATTTATCTCCGGCTCTGGTCATCACCAGCGTCTTGGTGTTGGTGGACTTCAGCGTATCAGAGCGGTAATTCTGGCGGAACGTCACGGTGGCGTGGCCACTGTCATCAAACACCACCTTGGGTGATTCAATAGCCACCTGTATCTGGCGCGGCTTGGCGATGCGCGGTTTGCGCTCGGCCTCCCATGCCGCGCGCGATACGCCGCCCGGGGTACGAAAATCTGCTGCATAGGCGCCGAGGTAACCGGGGATGTCGTTGTCCGACCACGATTTTGCCCAAGCATTGACCGATGCCAGTACGTCTTCCGCGGTGGGCGCACCCGCCGACTTTGCGGCAGCAGGCACCACTTTAGTTGGATCATAAGCGGGTGTGCTTGCGGCCGGCGTTGCTGCCGCGATCTTCGTCGGTTGCTCTACCCGGGTCGCCGCCGCCTTGGCTGTGCGCGGATCAGCCGGAAACAGATCGCGAATCATATTCAGCTTGGACTGCGCGGTGGCATTACTCTTATCGAGTTGCAGCGCTTTGTCGTAGGCCTGACTGGCCATCTTGGCGTAAATGTCGCCCAGATTTTCGTGTGCGGTGGCATAACTGGGGTGGGTGCGGATCGCCTGTTCGAGCGCGCCGAGCGCCTTGTTGTACTGGCCCTGCGACGCGTAGAGCACCGCCAAATTGTTATAGGGTCCTGGCAGATCGGGAAAATCCTGCGTCAGATCGGAGAATACCTTGATCGCATCGTTGGGTTTGTTTTGCTCGGCAAGTATCAGGCCCTTGAGAAAGCGTCCGCGCGCATCCTTGGGGCGCGTGGAAAGATAACTGTTCACGCGCGTCATCGCCTGATCGAACTGGCCCAGCTTGAGCATTTGATTAACGTCCTGCAATTCATCGGTTTGCGCGTAGGCCTGCGGCGCGTGCGGAATCAGCAGCAAGGCCGCAGTCAACCCGGCAATGCCGAACAGCGATCTAAACAATGAAGCCAGGGAGGCGCAGTCGCACAAGGCGTCTAAGGCGCTGGAAAAACGGACGGTAAACGGAGTCATGGCGCTATGCCTTCACAAAAACGCGAGACGACACGGAGAGTCCAGCAGGGTAGCATTGAACACCTCAAGATTCTATCAAGAATGCCTTACGTTTCAAACCATCCATGCGCTTGAAATCGAACTTAAATTTTGCTATCGAGTCCGGCCTCGGCAATCTCCGCTGCGCGTAACAAAGCGCGAGCCTTGTTCTGCGTTTCCTGCCATTCGGCTTCAGGCTGTGAGTCGGCCACCACGCCACCACCCGCTTGCGCGTACAACATGCCGTCTTTAACCACGCCAGTGCGCAACGCAATCGCCACATCCATGTTGCCGTCAAACCCGAGGTAACCCACCGCGCCGGCGTAGATGCCGCGTTTGACCGGCTCCAGTTCGTCGATGATTTCCATCGCGCGCACCTTGGGCGCGCCCGATACGGTGCCGGCGGGAAAGGTCGCGCGCAGTACATCCATCGCGCCCAGACCGGGTTTGAGTTTGCCTTCCACGTTAGAGACGATGTGCATCACGTGGGAATAGCGCTCGATCACCATCTGCTCGGTGACCTGGATGCTGCCGGTTTGCGACACCCGTCCGGCATCGTTGCGGCCCAAGTCCATCAGCATAATGTGCTCAGCGCGCTCTTTCGGATCGGCGAGCAGTTCTTCCGCCAGCGCTTTGTCTTCTTCAGCGGTAACGCCGCGCCTGCGAGTGCCGGCAATCGGCCGCACCGTCACGGTGCCGTCTTCGAGCCGCGCGAGAATTTCCGGCGAAGCGCCCACCACATGAAAATCGTCGAAGTCAAAATAAAACATATACGGCGATGGATTCAGCGTGCGCAACGCACGGTACAGCGCCAGCGGCGTCGCATGCAGTGGTTTCACCATGCGCTGCGAGGGCACCACTTGCATGATGTCGCCGTCAAAAATGTATTTTTTCGCGCGTTCGACTGCCGCGTGATACGCCTCCCGGCCAAAGCCCGACACTGCGGGTGCCGAGGGCGCTGTGCTCGCGGGCGGAATTACCACCGGCGCGCGCAGTTTTTTCAGCAATTCGGCAAGGCGGGCGCGGGCGCGGCTGAACGCCGCAGGCGCGCCCGGCTGCGCATACACCACTAAAAAAAGTTTGCCCGACAGATTATCGACGATCGCAATTTCTTCTGACAGCAGCAGCGCAATGTCAGGCGTGCCGAGTTGATCGGGTTTTTGCGTGCGGGCGAGTTTTTTCTCGACGTAACGCACCGTGTCATAGCCAAAATAACCCACTAGTCCGCCGCAAAAGCGCGGTAACTTTGCCAAGGTTGCAAGCGGCGCCACCTTGAAACGCGCGAGATATTTCTCGACGTAATCCAGCGGGTCGTCAACGGTGTCTTGCCGGGTAATCGCCTGCCCTGAGAATTCCGTGCATTGATGGCCGCGCACTTCGATGCGCGTGTGGGCAGCGAGGCCGATGAAAGAATAGCGCCCAAATCGTTCGCCGCTGACCACGGACTCGAGCAAATAGGTATACGGCTGGTGGGCGAGCTTGAGGTAGATCGACAGCGGCGTGTCGAGATCGGCAAAGGTCTCGAGCAGTAGCGGGATGCGGTTGTAGCCCGCTTGCGCGAGCTGCGTGAATTCGGCTTCAGTCATTGATCTTTGCAATCAATCGACCCGCCTCAACCAGTGACTCTACTACAGCATCCACATCCAGGGTACGCACGTCGTGGCCTTCGTTGTAACCGTAGGTCACGCAAAAAATCGGACAGCCCGCCGCGCGCGCCGCCTGCGCATCGTTAATCGAATCGCCGATCATCAGCATTTCGCCGGGCGCTACGTTCAACTGCGTGCAGGCGTGCAGCAGCGGTGCGGGATGCGGTTTTTTCTGCGGCAGCGTATCGCCTGCGACTATGATCTCGAAGTAACTGGACAGCGATACGTAATCGAGCAACGGCAGGGTGAAGCGTTCGGCTTTGTTGGTGACACACACCAGCGGGTAGCCCTGCGCACGCAGCCAGTCGAGGCCTGCCGTGACGCCGGGGTAGAGGGTGGTGTGTTTTCCGTTCACCGCGCGGTAGCTGCGTTCATAGATGGGCAGCGCTTGCTGAAAGAGTGCCGCGTCGGGTTTGCCGTCCATGCTGCCGGTGAGGGTGCGCTCAATCAGGTTGTCGATGCCCTTGCCGACAAAGTTACGGATCAAGGATTCCGGCAGCGCGGGCCGCTGCAGTTCCGTCAACATCAGGTTGGCGGCAGCAGCCAGATCAGGAATGGTATCGAGCAGCGTGCCGTCGAGATCGATCATGACGGCTTTTACGCGCAACGGCGGCGTAAATTTCAAGGGGTTCTCCAACGGTGGAATTACAGTGCGGCGAGGGCGGCGCGCATGGCAGCAATAGTGGCCCTGTAGTCCGCAGTTCGAAATATCGCTGAACCCGCGACCAGGGTGTCGGCGCCGGCGCCGGCAATCGCGGCGATGTTGCCGGTGGTCACACCGCCATCGACTTCGAGCCAGATATCGCGGCCGCAGGCGTCTATTTTCTGGCGCACGCTGCGCAACTTGTTTAGCGCTTCGGGCAGGAAGGTCTGTCCGCCGAAACCCGGGTTCACCGACATAATGAGCACCAGATCCAGCTTATCCAGCACGTGGTCGAGATAATGCAGCGGTGTTCCCGGATTAAACGCGAGGCCCGCCTTGCAACCCTGATCGTGTATGAGCGCGATGGTGCGGTCGATATGCTCGGAAGCTTCCGGGTGAAACGAAATAATGTTCGCGCCCGCCTTGGCAAAATCCGGCACGATGCGATCCACCGGCTTAACCATCAGATGCACATCGATGGGCGCTTGCACATGCGGGCGTATCGCCTCGCACACCAGCGGCCCGATGGTGAGATTCGGCACGTAGTGGTTGTCCATCACATCAAAGTGAATGATGTCGGCGCCAGCGGCCACCACGCTTTTCACCTCGTCCCCCAGGCGCGCGAAGTCGGCAGACAAAATGCTCGGTGCGATGCGGTAATTCATGCGGATATTGTAACTGTTTCGCCGCTCGCCGGTGATCCTCGCGTATACTAGGGCGCTACGCAATCGCTCTTCTGTTCATGTCCAGCAAACCCCACGATATTTTGGTCAAGACGCGCACGGTCTACATCGCCGATCAATCCGATCCGGCCAACGACCGCTACGTGTTCGCCTACACCATTACCATCACCAACAGCGGCAGCGTGGCGGCGCAGTTGGTCAGCCGTCACTGGATCATCAGCGACGCCGCCAGCAAGGTGCAGGAGGTGCGAGGCAAAGGCGTGGTGGGCGAGCAACCGCATTTGCGTCCCGGCGAAAGTTTCGAATACACCAGCGGCTCGGCCATCGCCACGCCGGTGGGCACTATGCGCGGCAGCTACCAGATGGTGGCGGACGATGGCACAACATTCGATGTGCCGATACCCGAGTTCACGCTGTCGATGCCGCGCGTACTCCATTAACCGCGGCACGCAAAGCCGGTTACTTTTTAACCTCGTCTTTTTCATTTTTTGGCGGGCGCGGCCATGTCCACCACACCACCAGCGCCAGCAGCGCGACAGCGGCCAGCGCTTCCACCAGGAACCACGATAAAATTTCCATAGCCTCAGTTGTGTCCTGGTTGCCGGATCGTTGCCTTTATGCGGGCGCGCCATGATGAATGATTCGGCGCGGAAAATCCAACCTTGCAACGCTGGAAAGCGCCTGCTGGCGCTCGCGCTGCTGGCGCTGGTGAGCGCCTGCGCGTCGCTCAAGCCGGCGCCCAAGCCGCAGTTCACCCCGCCCGCGATAGCCACAGAGACGGCACCCGCGCCACCCGAAACGCCGCTAACGTCGCCAACGCCGCCGCAAGCACCCGCTCCAGTACTCACACCGGTCGCGTGGTCTGAACTGCCCGGATGGACGCACGACAATCATGCCGAGGCGCTGCCGCCCTTGCTGGCTGGGTGCCGCGTCGTCGCCAAACAGGCGCTGTGGCGCGAGGCTTGCGAAGCCGCGCCTTCCGTCAAAGACCGTAATGCCGCGCAACGCTACTTCGAGCACTACTACACGCCCCATCGTGTCGCCCATACCGATGGCACGCTCGACGGGCTGATCACCGGTTACTTCGAGCCAACCCTGCGCGGCAGCCGCACACGCTCGGCACGCAACCGCTATCCGCTCTACCGCGCGCCGGACGATATGGTGGCGCTCGACCTCGACACGCTTACGCCCGAATTAAAATCCAGTGCGTTGCGCGGGCGCGTTGACGGCAAGCGGGTCGTGCCGTACTACACGCGTGCGCAAATCGACGGCGAAAATTCACCGTTGCGCGGTAAGGAAATCGCGTGGGTGGAGGACGCGATAGATCTGTTTTTCCTGCAGGTGCAAGGCTCGGGCCGTATCGCGCTTAACGAAGGCGGCGTCATGCGCATTGGCTTTGCCGAACACAATGGCCATCCCTACCGCTCGATAGGCCGCGTGCTGATCGAACGCGGCGACCTTGCTGCCGAGCGCGCCTCCATGCAGGGGATCAAGGCGTGGGCGCGCGCGCATCCTGACAAACTGGCCGAGTTGCTCAATCAAAATCCGCGCTATGTTTTTTTTCGTGAGTTGCCGGGCAATGGGGGTTCGCCGCCGGGTGCAATGGGTGTGCCGCTCACGCCGGAACGCAGCATCGCCATCGATCCGCGCTACGTGCCGCTGGGCGCGCCGGTGCATATTGCCACCACCTGGCCCAATAGCGACAAGCCGCTGCAACGTCTAATGCTGGCGCAAGACACCGGCGGCGCGATCCGCGGCGCGGTGCGTGCGGATTTTTTCTGGGGTGCCAGCGATAAAGCGGCTATCGAGGCGGGGCGCATGCAGCAGTCGCTGCGCATGTGGGTGTTGTTACCCAAGGGTTATCCCGTGCCCGACGCGAAACCGTAGCGCGCATCGTTTATAACAATAAAAACAACATATTACGTTGTTTTATGGCGTGGGGATTGCAGCGTAGTCGAGGCTGATCTGTAGTTGCGCTTTGACCCGGCGGCCATCCTTGCGCGCTGGCGTGAAACGGGTTTGCAGCAGCAATACGCGCGCCGCGTTTTCAATCTCGGGTGCAGCGGCCCACACCGCGCGCACTTCATTGACTGTGCCTGCTTCATCAATCAACAGCGTCGCGCGCACCTGGCCCTTGGCGTGAGTAGCGCCGGCAAGGTGCGCACTTAGATCAAGATTGCCGATGGCCTTGGGGTACAGGTCCAGGCTCAACGCGCCGTAATAGGTGGGGTCGCTGGCTTGCGGCAATGCCGCATTAGCGTGCGCATTAGCGTGCGCATTAAGCGGCGCGACGGCGCGCGCCTTGGGTGTAATGGCGTGGTCGCTGACCGCAAGCCGTAGCGGGGCGCTGGTGGGGTGGGTGGGTAGGGGCTGCGCCGGCGGTTCGAGCGCAGGGGCGAGCAGATCGATGGGCGGTGCGCCGAGTAGCGCGGTGAGCGGCGCGCCGCTCACGGCCACGCGCGGTGCGCCGGTGAAACCCGGCGCGTGGTGGGCGAGCCACGCATGCAGCAGTGCGGATGCGCCCAGCGCCCACAGCAGTCGCCGCCTGGCGCGGTCCGTGTCATGCGCTCCCAGCGTCATCGGGCCCCTTTATTTTTTTGCCAACGCCTGTTCGATCTGCGGTGCTGGCAGGTAGCCGCCGAGCTGCTGACCATTGACCAGGAAAATCGCAGGGGTGCCGCGTATGCCCAGGCGTTGGGCGATTTCAGCGGTTTTCGCCAGCGGCGTATCACAGGGTTTCGACGCCTCGGTGAGCGCGCCTTTGAGCATCATTTGTTCCCACGCCTTGCCGCGATCCCGCGCGCACCAGATGGCGCGCGACTTGTCGGTCGAATCCGGCGACAGCACGGGCAGCAGGAAGGTATATACCGTGATGTCGGTCATCTTGCCCAGCTCTTTGTAGAGTTCGCGGCAATAGCCGCAGTTCGGATCCTCAAAGGTGTAGAGCACGCGCTTGCCATTGCCGCGCACCATCTTGATCGCTGAGTCGTGCGACGCGGCCAGCGCTTTAGACACGATTTTTTGCGTGGTGTCCTGCGTCATATTGCGCATGGGCATGGTGCGCAGATCGTAGAGCGTGCCGCCCATCATGAATTCGGCCTTGCCGTCGGTGTAAATGACTTCGCCGCCCATCACCACCTCGAACAATCCAGCGAAGGGCGTGCGGGTTACCGTATCCACCTGAAATTTCGGAAACTTGACTTGAATCGCCTGCCGCACCCGGGTCTCATCCGCATCCTGCGCACGCACGCCGGTGGCAAGCAGAGCGACCGTCGCTGCCAGCAGTGGAAACCATCGCTTCATCATGGGCATCCCTTGTAAGTTTCAGGCCACTGCGTGTTTCATCAGCATATTTTTGAGCAGCGGCTGCGTTTGCACCGCGCGCAGGCCCAGATTGCGGCTGCGTGACAACCAGACCGCCTGCGACGCAAAAAGTTTCTGCAAACCATCGGTCGCCAGTTGCATGGAGAGCACATCTTCCTTGCGCGCCCGTTCGTAACGCCTGAGCAGATGGTAATCCCCGCAATCATTCTGCGCACCGCGAGCACACAATACCGCGGCCAGCGCGCGCGCATCGCGAAATCCCAGATTGACGCCCTGTCCCGCCAGCGGGTGCACATTGTGCGCAGCGTCTCCCACCAGAGCAATGCGTGGTTTGACGAATGCTTCCACACGCTGCAGGCGCAAGGCAAACGCTGCCGCCGGCGTGATCACTTCCAGTGCGCCGATGGCGTAACCTGCGGCGCCCGCGGCGGCCGCGCTCACGCGCTGCGCCAGTGCGCTGGCATCCAGCGCCAGTAATTCCTGCGCATGCACTTGCGGCGTGGACCACACCATTGAAACGCGCAAGCCGGGCAATGGCAGCAACGCCAGCACACCCGCGGCGCCAAAGCACTGCAACGCCGTTTGCCGATGTGGCAAGGCACACGAAAAATTCGCCACCACTGCGCACTGCGGATAGTTGTGGGCCATGGCCTTGATGCCGGCGTGTTCGCGCACCCAGGAATCAGCGCCGTCTGCGCCCACCACCAGCTGCGCCCGCAGTGTCACGCCGTCGTCGAGCGCGAGTTCGGCGTAATCGGCCTGTTGCAGCAAAGCCTGGCAGCGCGCCGGACAGTGCAGCCGCACATGCGGCGCGTGCGTGAGGCGTTGCCACAGCGCCTGTTGCAGGTGGCCATTCTCAACGATGCATGCCAGCTCGCGCAGGCCTGCGTCATAGGCGCTGAACTCCAGCCGCGCCGCCGGCGCGTCGCCAAAAATGCGCATGGTCTCCACGCGCGCCACGCGCTGCGTATCGATACTCTGCCACGCCGCCAGCGCATCCAGAAACGCCGCCGACCCCGGACTGATCGCGTAGACGCGGCTGTCCCAGGTTGGCGCCGGCGCCGCCGGCGTGCGCGCTTCAATCAGTGCGACGTTCAGCCCCGAGTGTTCCAGGGCCAGCGCCAGGCTCGTGCCCACCAAGCCTGCCCCCACTATCGCGACATCGCATGATTCAGTCATGGAAATTGTGGTGGGCTAGGTGCTACCGAATACCCATTGCAAATAATTGAATTTATTAAAATAAATAAACCACGATGGGGTATGTTGCCTCCAACATTGCCCCCCCGGGTGATGGGCGACTCGCCTGCAACGCGAGGCGGTGATAGTAGCCCATTACGCCTATACCCACGGTGCATTGTTTCTGTTACTTTGTGTTCTGGTTTTGAGTTGCTGTGTTCACGATTACACGAGGCCTGTCCATGTTTTGCGAAACCAAAGATCTCTCGCGCGATGCGCTGAAAGCCCTCGGGCTCGCTTTCAATCCCTTCAAAGCCGTGGTCGTGCCGCGGCCGATCGGGTGGGTGACCACCGTGGACCGCAACGGCGTGGTGAACCTTGCGCCCTACTCTTTTTTCAATGCGGTAGCGTCGGATCCGCCGATGGTGTTTTATAGCGCGAATGGCACCCACGCTGCCGACGGCGGAGAAAAAGATTCGTTGCGTAACGTGCGCGAGAGCGGAGAGTTCGTGTGCAATCTGGTGACCTGGGCGTTGTGCCACCAGATGAATGACACCGCCACACCCGCGCCCCACGGCGTGGATGAAATGCAGGCGGTAGCGCTAGCCCAACTGCCGTCGCGGCTCGTCAAACCGCCGCGGGTGGCCGCTTCGCCCGCCCATCTGGAATGCAAGCTGCACCAGTTTGTCGATCTGCCGGCCGATCCGCGCACGGGTAAAGGCAATGTGATGGTCATAGGCCACGTGGTTGCGATACACATAGACGACGCGTTCATCGTCGATGGCCGCTTCGACACGGCGCGCGCGCAGCCTGTCGGCAGACTGGGTTATATGGACTACGCAGTGGTAACGCAGGCCTTCGAAATCAAGCGCCCGAGCTGGCCACTGGTGCGCAAGCCCGAGCTGGCGGAGACGTCTTAATTGGTTACGCCCAACTCCTTGCGCAGATCCGCTATCGCCTGGTCCTTGGTGCGGCCCAGGCGCGGGGTACGCTGCCCGATGGGTACGTTCTCTATTTCTGGCACGATCTTCAGCGTCACGAAAACCGGTCCGCTTTCGGACATGATGCGCTTGACGTTGACCGCGAACGATTCGAGGTTGGTGTAGGCGTAGGCATACGGATAGCCGCAGCCTTTGGCAATGACATCGTAGGCGATGGTTTTCGCGTTCGGTACAGGCTGGCCGCCGGTGGTGCCGTAGCATTCGTTGTCGAGCACGAAATGATAAAAATTCTTCGGCTTTTGCTCGGCCACCATCGCCAGCACACCCAGACTCATCTGCAGATCACCCTCGGAATCGAACAGCACCACTTTTTTGTTCGGTTGCGCCAGCGCGAGACCGAGCGCGAACGAGGCATGTCCGCCCATCGCCGGATCGCCGAGCGAGAGGTCGCGGTTTTTGAGGGTGCTGATCTTGTCCCAATGACGGTTGGAGCGCCCGGATACCACGAGGGCGTCGCCGCGGTGCGGCAGGAGCACCTTCAATATTTCTTCCATTTGCATCATGACAGGTCTCCTGTTTAGCGGTTAAAGCCGTGATACTCGTCGCCGATGAGCACGGCGACCGGACGTTTGGTTCTTTGCGCTTCCTCGAAAGCTACCGAAATGCGCGGCGCGTCGCTGCTGTTCTCGACCAGGTAATACTGGATGTGAAACGCGTTGAGGAAAGGCTCGGTATACGTGGCTGCGGTGTCCTTGTTGACGCCGTGGCGTGTATAGCCGCGATAGCCCACCATTAGCACCACCGGAATGTTCAGGCCCATGGTCCAGCCACGCATGGAGTCGCCCGACTCCATCAAGCCGGTGTTCTGGATCAGAATGACAGGCTTGCCGCCGCCGATATAAATGCCGGCCGCGCATGAAAACGCCAGTCCCTCGCGTGGCACAGGCACCAGCGTGATCGAAGCGTCGGCCTTCATCAGCGTGTAGAGCCAGTTGGTTTCGCTGTCCGGCAGCCACACCACGTGGGTGATGCCGTGTTTTTTCATTTCAGCCAGAACGATTTCCGGACTGAGGCTTCCTTCTGTAGTCATGATGCCTCCCTTGATGGTGATGGCGCTGTGAACGTCATAGCCTGACTTTTACCACAAACGCGGTGTAGCAGACGCTTGAATCCACGGTATGAAATCAATAACTCTGCGGCGCTTCACGCAGGAACACCGGCAGGTCAGTGACCGGTGCACGATGGCCCGGCACCTGGAACATCATGTCGCCGGCGTAGCCGCGGTGATACGCGGTGTGGTGGTACAGATGCAACAGCATTTCGCCCAGCGACATCACCACGCGATTGCCGCCGATCAATGTCACCGGGCGGCGATCCGCCAAGGTTTCATCGCTTTGCTTGCCGCTCCATTGCTCATACCACTGGTCGCTACCCTGTTGCTGGGCATACCACTCGGCGAGTGTTGGCGCATCGGCAGAATTGCGCGCGGTCATGCCGTGATCGCGGCCTTCAAGATGCGCCTGCCAGATCAGGTCGATGACGCATATGTGATTCATCGTGTGCACGATGTTTTTAAATAGACTGGTGCGTGGCTTCAGGGCCTCGCCCGGCGGCAGTGCGGCGATCGCGTCGAACCATACTTGGTTCGACCAGGTGTTGTAGCGCGTGAGCATGCGGGCGGTTTTGGCGTTGATCATGATGCGATTCTCCGAGGGGAAGGAAGCGGCATGATAACGAATTTGACCCGCACCGGGGCGTGCCCACCCGTGCTCAGTGGGGCGCGGCGCGCGCCCCTTGCAGCGCGGATTTTTCAATCGCGCTGTGCACGATGCCGGCGGCCTTGGCTAGCTTGACCAGCTGTGTGAGCCGGCGCTTCGCTGCTGGTGACCATCCCTTGGCAGTCGATATTGCAAACGCAACCGTTTCGAAGGTGCCGATGATTTTCGACCCCGGCAGACGGTCGGCGATGCGCTGCACACTATCCATACCGGTGGCATACAGATCCATATGGCCGTCGCGCAACATTGCGACTGCGGTATCCGCGTCGCCGGCCACGCGCACCAGTTGCGCGGATTTCAGCCGCTGGCTCAGAAATGCGTCGGCTGAAGCGTTGCGCGGAACGCCGATCCTGACGCCGGCCCGGTCCACCTCGTCAGGCCCCGCAAACGCGCGCCCCGGCGCGGCGATATACACATAGTCAATCAGAATCACGTCCGCCATGAAATCGACCAGCGTCGCCGCCAGCGGATTTCTGCCTGTGACAATGATGTCCCATTCGCCTTTGCCAAAGCTTGCCGTGTAAGTCGCTGCCCCCGAGTAGACCAAGGGTTCGAAAGGCACGCCCAGTTTTTCGGCGATGAACCTGCCCAGATCAGCAGAGATGCCGCTGGCGCTGCCATCGGCCGCGCGCGCGTATAACGTGGCATTCGAGCCGTTGATGCCGACACGCAGCTTGCCGGTCGGGACGATCTCTGTATCTATTTTTGCCATGGGGAATGTCGAAGCGTCACTGCGTTATCGATGCCATAATGAGGTGGCTGTACTAAAGCGGAGTGGGAAAGACCGCGCTTCATGTCGAACAACGCCTTTATTATACGAGTGAATATGACACAGACCCTGCGCATGGCCAGTGCGGTATTTCTCGGTGTAGCCACGGCATGCGCGCACGCGCAAGCGCCGAAGAGCGCACCCTATCCGTCAAAACCCGTGCGTATCGTTGTCGGTTACGCGCCCGGCGGCGCCACCGATATAGTCGGGCGGCTGGTGGCGCAGAAACTCTCCGAGGCCACCGGTCAGACGTTTGTGGTCGAAAACCGTCCCGGCGCCAGCGCCACCATCGCATCGGAAATGGTGGCGCGCTCTGCGCCCGACGGTTACACGCTGCTGATCGCTGCCACCACCTCGCACTCGATCCTGCCGAGCCTGATGGCAAAGCTGGCGTATGACCCGCAGCGTGATTTCGCTCCGGTGAGCGCGCTGGCGCTGTCGCCGCTGCTGCTGGCGCTGCATCCCTCGCTGCCGATCCGCTCCGTGGGCGATATGATCAAGCTCGCGCGCGCGCAGCCGAGCCAGTTGAGTTTCGGTGCGGGCGGCGCCGGCACGCCGCCGCATTTGGCGGGGGAACTGTTCAAACAGATGGCGGGCGTGGACATGCTCTACGTGCCATACAAGGGCGAGGCGCCCGCGATCTCCGATCTGATCGGCGGACAGATTTCGCTGATCTTTTCCAATGTGATTGCGGTGTTGCCGCAGGTGCAGGGCGGACGCTTGCGCGGCATCGCGGTGACCGCCCCCAGCCGCTTGCCGTCGCTACCGGCGTTGCCGACGATCGCGGAATCGGGATTGCCGGGCTTCGTGGTGGAATCCTGGTTCGGCCTGGTGTCCACCGCGGGAACACCGGCTGATGTGATAGCCAGACTCAACGCCGACACCGTGCGCGGCGTGACGCAGCCGGACGTGCGCGACCGCCTCGCGGGGCAGGGGCTATTCGTGCAGGCTGGAACGCCGGCGCAACTCACTGCGCTGATGCAAAGCGAATTCGTGAAATGGGCGAAGGTGATAAAGGCGGCGGGGATCAAAATCGAGTGATTCCTGCCCGCCGGCGCGCTGCCCTAGCGTGTGCGCGCGGCTTTCACGAAGGCCAATGACGCCTGAAACAGCTCGATATCCTTCGCGTACTCGGCCGCGTCGGCGCGGTCGATCTGTATCCACTCTCTGGTGCTGACCAAGCCGCGAGGCTGAAACGGAAATACGTTGTCCCGCGAAAATTGCAATTCCGTTGCAGCAGCAGCGGAAAGACGCAGCCCGACGCCGCTGCCGCTGATGCAGGCGAACATCTTGTCGGCGACGAAGTACGCGTCAAGGCCATTTATTTTGCGGGCGCTGACGCCCGGCAGTTTGAGCAGCACTGCGTCGATGTGCGCCTTGCGCTCGTCATGGGAGGTGTCGGCATTCATGTTTATAATGGGGTCAGAGTGGATTATTTATGAAAATACTATTAAAAACAAATGGTTGCAATAACTATTTACCCCACCACCCCGATGTTCCAGGGCACAAACTCATGATCGCCCAGCCCCAGCAACTCGCTCTTGGTTGGTGCGCCGGAAGCCGTGCGCAGCATCAGGTCGAATATGCGCTGCCCCATGTCTCGCATAGAGCAGGTGCCGTCGAGTATCTCGCCGCAATTGATGTCCATGTCCTCTTCGAGTTTGCGGAACATCGGCGTGTTGGTGGCAAGTTTGACCGAGGGCACTGGCTTGGCGCCGAACATCGATCCGCGTCCGGTGGTGAACATGATCATATTGGCGCCGCCGGCGATCTGGCCGGTGGCCGAGCACGGGTCAAAGCCCGGTGTGTCCATGAACACAAAACCGTTCTGGGTTACCGGCTCGGCGTAGCGATACACTTCCATCAGTGGCCCGGTGCCGCCTTTCATTGACGAGCCCAGCGATTTTTCCAGTATGTTGGCGAGCCCGCCGTGCTGGTTGCCAGGGCTGACCACGCCGTTGATTTGCGTGTCGCGGCCCGCGTTGTAGACGTCTTTCCACCAGCGGATGCGCGCGATCAGTTTTTCACCGACTTCGCGATTACGCGCGCGGCGCGTGAGGGTATGCTCGACGCCGTAGATTTCAGGGGTCTCGGATAGTATTGCGGTGCCGCCATGCTGGGTGAGGATATCCATCGCGGCGCCCAGCGCCGGGTTGGCGGTGATCGATGAAAAGCCATCCGAGCCACCGCATTGCAGGCCGATCATGAGATGGCTCGCCGGCACGCGTGTGCGTGTAACGCGATTCGCGGCGGGCAGCATTTCTTTCACCGCCGCGATGCCGGCTTCGATGGTTTTGCGCGTGCCGCCGCTGTCCTGCATGGTGAAGAGATGCAGCCGCTCGCTGGCGTCGAGCTGTTGCTCCTTCATCAGCCCTTTGATCTGATTGCGCTCACAGCCCAGGCCTACGATCATGGCGCCGCCAAGATTGGCATGGCGTGCGTAACCCGCCATCGTGCGCCGCAACAGGTCCATCGGTTCGCCGGTCATTTCCATGCCGCAGCCGGTATCGTGGGAAAAGGCTGCGACGCCATCGATATTCGGGTACTCGGCCAGCCGCTCCGCGGTGAAATATGCCGCGATCCGGTGCGCTACCGTGGCGGAACAATTCACCGTCGACAACACACCGACAAAATTACGCGTGGCCACCTGCCCGTTGTCACGCACGATGCCCATGAAACTCGCGCGCTCGGCCGCCGGCACCATCTGCAGCGGTTTGAATTCTTCCGCATACGCGTAATCCCGATCAAACTCGCGGAACTGCATGTTGTGGGAATGCACGTAGCTGCCCGGCACGATGTCGGTGGCGGCGAAGCCGATCACCACGTTGTATTTGAGTATCGGATCGCCTTGGGCGATGGCACGCGAGGCTATCTTGTGGCCCGCCTGCACCTGGCCGCGACAGGTGAGGCCGCCTTCGATGCGGGCGCCGAGCGCCAAATCCGTGCGTGCAATCACCACGTTGTCGGCGTCGTGCAGGCGTATGGTTTGGCCGGCGACGGATTTTTCCTTGATTTCGATCATGGGTCGTCTCTATGCGTAGCTCGTGAGGTTGTGTTGTTATTTCTTGAAGCGGTCTTCCAGCCAGTCCGCCACCGTGTCACACGCCAGCGTCAGATAATCGCGCTGACAATGCTGCGCGCCGCCTTCGTCAGCGGTGAAGACGCGCATGGTTTTGTCTTTTGACGCGATGGCGTTGAATAATTTTTCCGCATCAGCGGTGGACACCTGCGCGTCCTCCGCACCGTGCAGCAGCAGGAACGGCACCGTGACCTTGTCCGCGATAGCGCCGCTCTTGAAGCCTTCGAGCTTTTTCAGCGCTGCGTCGTAGGTCTCGACCCCACAGGCCCACAGCAGATGTTCCGCCGGCACAGGGAGCGCGGCCTCCTTGATTTTTTGCAGGCGTTTTACCCACGTCTGGTGATAATCCCAGATCGGGCCCCACGCGATGCATGCAGCAAAGCGCGGGTCCATCGCCGCGCAGCGTGGTGCGTAATAACCGCCGAGACTCATCGAGAGTATGGCCACCCGTTGCATGTCCACGTCGTCGCGCGTTGCGAGGTAATCGAGCGCGGCACTGCCGGCAATGTCGAAGTCGTGGCGCATGTGCATGCCGCGAAAACGGATCGCTTCGCCCTGCCCTGGTCCATCGACCAGCAGGCACGAGAATCCGCGCCGCACCAGATCGGGCACGCCGCGCAAGTACTGGATTTCTTTTTGCGTGTCAAAGCCGCCGAAGCGCACCACGCACGGCGCGCGTTTGTCGGTAGCGTTCTCGGCGTGTATGTAATACGCCGCAAACGCACCGTGTGGGGACGGCAGTTCGACGACTTCGATGCGCGGACGGTCACTCAGGGCGGCAAATTTGCGGAAACAGTCCAGCGATTTTTGGTACGCGGCCATCGCGATGTGGTCTTTGGGTTGGCGCGCGTGATCGCCGATCTGGTAGTAAAAACAGGCACGCAGATAATTCGACGCCGCGGTGAATTTGTGGCCCTGGGCCTCGGCCGTTTGCGCCGCCTGCAGGCGCAGGTCCGCGCCCTTTACCCATTCGTCGAACCACGCCTCATCGTCGCCGACTTTGTCGCGCAGCCGGGCGCCGATGCGCATGACTTCCGACACTTCGGAGCCGCCGAATGGCGCGGTGGACAGCACCACCAGCATCTCGGCTGACCAGCGGTAGTTGCCGGGGAAATACTGGAAGTGCGAATCCGATCTGATTTCAGGGGCGTTCATGACTAGCTCCTTGGTGGACAAGATTTCTCACCGCCCATCCCATCCGTTCCACCTCAAAAGGCGGCAGCAGAAAATTTCCGCTGCCTGGAGAGACAGAATTAGGGTGAGGATGAATGCGTGACCTGCAAAATAAATTCGATCAATGACGCGCTTTTACAACCCCGCTAACAACCACCGCCCGCCGCACGCGCTACGGCGTTTGTGGCGCGTTTTTTCTCGAAGAAAAGGCCGCTACGCCGTTAAGCTGCTTTCTTGAGTGGTGCTATAGCCGGTATTGGTTTTTGTGAAGCCTGCCACAAATCCCAATTTACCTGTCCTGACAGCCATGATTCCGGCGTTGTTTTCGTCAGCATCGCGATGCGGATTGCCATATCAGCCGAAATAGCCGAGCGCCCGTTAAGCACGCGTGACAACTGCACGCGCGATACTTTCAATCGATTTGCAACCTGCTCGATGGTCATGGTTTCCGGCAAAAACTCTTTCAGTATCTCGCCCGGATGTGCGGGGTTGTGCATGCGCTTCATGATGTGTCCTTAGTGATAATCTTGATAATCGATCAAGAGGGCGTCTTTCTCCTCGAACACGAATGTAAGCCGCCAGTTTCCGTTAATCCATATAGACCATTGGTTTTTAGCGCCTTTCAGCTTATGCAGCTTCCAGCCCGGTGCGTCCATGTCGAGCGGATTCGTTGCAACGTTCAATCGGGTTAGCTGCAATCGCAGGCGGTTTTCGTGCTTCGCCTGAATGCCGTTCTTCGATCCCGTTTCAAAGAATCGTTGCAATCCCTTGTGCTTGAAAGATTTAATCACGGCGGCATTGTATCGTGTAGCGTTACATTTTACAATGGCGTGTCTTTTTTGATTCGCCTTGGTGTTCTTTGCATGCCATCAGAACTCTTATTTGTTTCTGGGCTTCAACGTCGGATTCTATCCAGCCCTGCAATCATGCGACTGCTTCGGCGGCGTTGTTGTCGTGTGTGTTGTGCTTTGCAAGGAGGTAATATATGAATTCGTTGCTTGGTTCGATGGCGCTCTTCGTTGTTTTATTGTTCTCTGTGCTTTTTGTGGGCGTTGTTATTTTTTTGAGATTCCGTCCGGTCGCTGTGGCGGATTCGGAGCCTTGGCCTTTTTCTCGCAAGAATTTACTGACCGACACTGAGTTGCTTTTTTATAATCTGCTGGTTGATGCCATGCCGGAGTGCGTGGTCTTTTCGCAAGTATCGCTTTCACAAATTCTGGAAGTTCGCCGTGGCGTTAATGCTTCTGCGCGGAAAGCTTGGTTCAACAAGATCAGTCAGAAAAGCATCGATTTCGTCGTATGCCTTAAAAGCGACTTGACGATTGTTGCCGCCGTTGAGCTTGATGATTGGACGCATGGGCGGGCTTTGCGCGTTAAAGCCGATCAGGTAAAAACACTGGCTTTGTCCGGTGCTGGTGTTCCGTTTATTCGGTGGCATGCTGAGCGCATGCCGGATGCGATAGCGATTCGCGCGGCTTTCGTGAAGTGACTCGTGAATGCGCAGGTTCGCGCGCGACCCTCCCGTATAGGTAACAGCAACCGATGCTGATCTACATCCACGGCTTTAACAGTGCGCCGGGTTCATTTAAGGCGCGGCTGGCGGGTGAGCGCATGCGCGCCCTGGGGCGCGAACGCGACTATCTGGTGCCGGCGCTGCCGCATCGTCCGGCCGAGGCGATGGCGCTGTTGCAGGATGTCGTCGAACGCCATCCGGGGGTTGCGCTGATCGGCAGTTCGTTGGGGGGCTACTATGCGACGTGGCTCGCCGAGCGTTATGGGCTGCGCACGGTGCTGGTGAATCCTGCGGTGCGTCCGTATGCCTTGCTGCAGGGCTATGTGGGTGCGCAGAAAAATATTTACACCGGCGTGGAGTACGAGTTCACGACGCAGCATATTGAAGAATTGCAAGCGCTGGAAGTCGCAGCCGTTACGCCGGCGCACTATCTGCTGCTCACGTGCACCGGTGATGAAGTGCTCGATTATCGGCTGGCGGTCGAAAAATACCGCGGGGCGCAGCAATCGGTGATTGCGGGCGGCGATCACGGTTTCGGTGATTTTGGCGCTTATCTCGATGCCGCGCTGGCGTTTGCGGGAATCGTGTAGCAGGTGGAGAATCCGCTAACCATGACCGCAGATCCGCAACCGGCAGTGCCCCAGGCTGAAGAGGTCGCCGTGCGCATGCTTACGCTGGCGCAGGCGTTTGTGCGCGAGACGCGGCCTGCGCGCGCGTTGCGGGTGACGCTGCACAGTTCGCTGGAACGCGATCTGGGTATCGACAGTCTGGGGCGGGCGGAGCTGCTGTTGCGCACGGAGCGTGCGTTCGCCATCGCCCTGCCAGAACGTGCGCTGACCGAGGCCGATACGCCGGGCGATCTGCTGCGTTTCGTGCTCAGTGTGCTCAGCGCGCAGTTGCCGCTCGCCACCACTGCGCCCGCAGTGCAGGCGCTGGCGGTGCGCGGCGATCAGGGCGTGCCGTCGGGCGCGCGCACGCTGCTCGAGATGCTCGACTGGCATCTCGAACGCCATCCCGATCAATTGCAGATACATCTTTACGGCGAAGACGACACCGCCCAGGACATCAGTTACGCCGCGCTCGCCGCCGGTGCAGCTTCGGTGGCGGCGGAACTCGCCGGGCGCGGGCTGCTGCCCGGCCAGACAGTGGCGATCATGCTGCCCACCAGTCGCGAATACTTCTTCAGCTTCCTCGGCATCCTGATGGCCGGTGGCATACCGGTGCCGATTTATCCGCCGGTGCGGCTGGCGCAACTCGAAGACCATATGCGCCGCCACGCCGGTATTCTGTCCAACGCGCAGGCGGCGATGTTGATCACCGTGCCGCAAGCTGCGGGCGTGGCGCTGTTACTACGCGCGCAGGTGCCCAGTTTGCGCCAGGTGCTGACCGCTGCTGATTTTGCATCTGCTGCGCGCTTTGCTGCGCGTCCGCCGGTCGGCGCCGACGACATCGCGTTCATTCAATATACCTCGGGCTCAACCGGCAGTCCCAAGGGTGTTGCGCTCACGCATGCCAACCTGCTCGCCAATATACGCGCGATGGGTGAGGCGGTGCAGGTGCGGCCGGATGAGGTGTTTGTGAGCTGGCTGCCGCTGTATCACGACATGGGGTTGATCGGCGCCTGGCTGGCGGGGCTGTATTTCGGTTTTCCCTCGGTGATTCTGTCGCCACTGGCGTTTCTCGCGCGCCCGCAGCGCTGGTTGTGGGCGATGCATCGCCACCGCGGCACCTTGTCGGCAGCGCCGAACTTCGCTTACGAGCTGTGTGTGCGCAAGATCGCTGACGAAGATATCGACGGGATTGATCTTTCCGCGTGGCGCTACGCCTTTAACGGCGCTGAGCCGGTAAGTCCCGACACGATTGCCGCGTTTCGCGACCGCTACGCGAAGTTCGGCTTGAAGCCACAGGCGATCGCGCCGTGTTACGGGCTGGCGGAATGTTCACTGGGGCTGGCGTTTCCGCCACCCAATCGGCTGCCGCTGATCGATGTGGTGCAGCGCGAGCCGTTCACGCGCTCGGCGCGTGCAGTCCCCGCTGCGCCGCACGAGGTGCACACCCTGCGCTTCGTTTCCTGCGGCGTGACGCTGGCCGGCCATCCGACACGGGTGGTTGACGCTGCGGGTATCGAGCTTGGCGAGCGCCACGAGGGTCGCCTTCAGTTCCAGGGGCCGTCGGCCACGCGCGGCTACTATCGCAATCCCGAGCAAACCGCACAGTTGTTTGACGGTGACTGGCTCAACACCGGAGACTACGCGTATTTCGCCAACGGCGATCTTTATCTTACCGGGCGCGTTAAAGACCTGATCATACGCGGCGGGCGCAATATTTATCCGTACGAGCTCGAACAGGCGGTGGGCGATATTCCCGGCATACGCAAGGGATGCGTCGCGGTATTTGGCAAGGCCGATGTCGCCTCGGGCACCGAGCGCATTATCGTGCTTGCCGAGACGCGTGAAACAGCGGCGGCGCAGCGCGCGTCGTTGCAGCGCGCGGTGAACGATGCCGCGCTCGCCGTGCTCGGCATGCCCGCGGATGAGGTGGTACTGGCGCCGCCGTACAGCGTGCTCAAGACCTCCAGCGGCAAAATTCGCCGTGCCGCGAGCCGCGAGTTTTATGAGCGCGGCGGACAGGCTGCGCGCCCGCAGCCGGTGTGGATGCAGGTGACGCGGCTGGCGTGGCAAGCGGCGTGGCCGGAAGCGAAGCGCCGCCTGCGCGCGCTGTGGGACAGGCTTTACGGCGTGTATGCGCTGGCATGGTTCGCACTGCTGGCGCCGTTGACCTGGGTGGTGGTCACGGTGATGCGGCGCCCGGCGTTTAACCGGCCCTTTATCGCCATCATGGCGCGGCTATTCACGCGCCTGATCGGTGTCGCGCCGCAGGTCGAGGGTCGCGAAAACCTGCCAGCGGGCCCCTGCGTATTGGCGATGAATCACACCAGTTATCTCGACGGCATTATGCTGTGCGCCGCGCTGCCGCTGCGTTATGCGCATAATTTTGCCGCCAAGCGCGAATTCACCGACCACTGGTTCGCGCGCTGGTTTTTGAGCGGCATCGGCGCAGCCTTTGTCGAGCGCAGCGATCCCCGGCAGGGCATCGCGAGCATCGACCAGTTTCTGCAAGCCTTGTGCAAGGGCGAGACGCCGGTGTTTTTCCCGGAAGGCACATTTGAGCGGGGCGCGGGATTAAAACCGTTTCGCACGGGCGTATTCGCGATCGCGGCGCAAGCTGGCGTGCCGGTGGTGCCGGTGGCGATCCGTGGCGCGCGCACGGTGTTGCGGGATCGGGTATGGCTGCCGCGCCACGGTGCGGTGAGATTGCATTTTTGTGCGCCGGTGCACCCGTCAGGTAGCGCGTGGAGCGATATGGTGAGTCTGCGCGATGCCGTACGCGAGCCGATTCTGAGGTACTGCGGCGAGCCCGACATCGGTTGAAAAAGTGTTCAAACCCTGCCCTGGAGCGCGTAGCATAATGGCAATTTTCAATTGGGATATAACGCGACGGAGAGTGTAATTATGCGTAAAAACAAATACTTGCAATTTATTTCTAGCATGGCTTTAGCGCTGGTGTTGCTGGCGCCGGGATACGCATCGGCGCAAAAATGGTCGCGCGCTGCGCCGTTTCCAGAAGCCTCGGAGGAGGTGTATGGCATTGCCGTGGGTGGCAAGTTATACGTGCTCGGCGGTCTCGCGCCAGGATGGACAGCCAAGGGTTTGGTCTACGAATACGATCCCGCGACCGATCAATGGACCAAGAAAAAAAACATGCCCTTGCTCAGCCATCATCTTGCGCTGGCGCAACTGAACGGCAAAATCTACGTCATGGGCGGGTTCGTAAAACCGGAGAAAGGCCCTACGGCCTGGCAGCCGATCGACAACGCGTGGGAATACGATCCCGCTAATGACACCTGGAAAGCACTTGCGCCTCTGCCCTCCAAGCGCGGCGCAACATCAGCCACGGTGGTCAACGGCAAAATCTACGTGGTGGGCGGGGGCGGTAACTTTCCGGGCGCCAAGGACACTTCGATACACCCCGCACGCGCGCACCGCGCGCTCGGCACGAACGAAGTCTACGATCCGGCGACCAATACCTGGGAAACCAAAGCCCCAATGCCTACCGCGCGGAATCACGCGGCCATCGGTGCGGTGAATAACAAGATTTATATGCTCGGCGGACGCATAGGCAATGCATTCATTACCAGGGCCAGCAATACGGACATCGTTGAAGTCTATGATCCAGCGACAGACCAATGGGGCCCGCTGCTGGCACCGATGCCCACGCCGCGCAGCGCTGTGGCGTGGGGCGTCAACCGTGGCAAGATCTACGTGGTCGGCGGCGAGGTGCGCACCGCGGTCATGTCGGGGACCTATCGCGCGGTTGAAGTCTATGATGCGGCGAGCAATAGCTGGACCCGGCTTGCGCCTATGGAGTTTCCCCGCCACGGCAGCGCAGCCGATTTCATCGGCAACAAATTGTATGTCGTGAGCGGGAACGTGCAGTCCGGCGGGGGGCCGGCAACGCATATCGAAACCGATGTGAACGAGGTACTCGACCTCGACGCGAAGTAATCGTAATCAGCACAAGGTATAATCGCAGTGCGGCCCGCAGTAGCTCTATTGCGGGCCGCGTTTTTTTTGATGGATTTTCTCCACGCTTCCGCTGCGCCTCTGCGGTGAAGTTTTTGCGGTTTTCCCATGAATGTATTTTACGAAGAAGACGGCGGTTTCAAAGTGGGCGCTATCCTCGCCGACAATGACACGTCTTTGCAAATCGAAGCGCCGCACGGCAAACGCTCGAAGGTGAAGGCGGCGGCGGTGCTGTTGCGCTTTGAACGGCCTGCACTGGGAGAATTCATGGCCGATGCGCAGCGTGCGGCCGATGCAATCGACATTGATTTTCTGTGGCAGTGCTGCGGCGAGCCGGAGTTTGAAGTGGCGGCGCTGACGCGCGAGTATTGCGGGCACGCGCCGAGTGCGCTGGAGTCCGCCGCCGCGCTGCTCAGACTGCACGGCGCGCCGATGTATTTTTATAAAAAGGGCCGTGGCCGCTACAAGGCCGCGCCGGAGGCCTCGCTCAAGGCCGCGCTCGCGGGCATAGCGCGCAAAAAGCAGCAAGCGCTGCAACAGCAGCAATACTTAGAGCAGTTGATGGCATCACAACTGCCGCCTGAATTCGTGTCGCTAATCCCTACGCTGCTCTACGCCCCGGATAAAAATACCATTGCGTTCAAGGCATTGGAGGAGGCAGCCGCGGCCTCGCAGGTTTCGCCGGCGCACTTGCTCGCGCGCTGCGGGGCGGTGCCGTCGACGCATGATTTTCACGTGGATCGATTTTTGTTCGAGCACTTTCCGCGCGGCGCAGCGCATGCGGCACTGGATGCCCTCCCGGAAATTTTTGATTTGCCGCTGGCGGAGGTTGCCGCTTACAGCATCGATGATGCCGCCACCACGGAAATCGACGATGCGTTTTCGGTGACGCCGCGCGCCACCGGCGGCGTGCGCATCGGCATTCATATCGCGGCGCCCGCACTGGGCATCGGCCTGGGCACGCCCGCGGAGGCGGTGGCGCGCAGCCGCCTGTCCACCGTTTACCATCCGGCGGGCAAGATCACCATGTTGCCCGCAGCGCTGATCGCGGCCTACACGCTGGTCGAGGGACGCGATTGCCCCGCGTTGTCGTTGTATGTGGATGTGAATTCGACGGGCGAAATCGCCGCCACTGAAACGCGGCTCGAGCGCGTACGCGTGTGCGCGAACCTGCGCCATGAAGCGCTGGAACCGGTGTTCAACGACGCCGCGCTGGCGAGCGGGGTGATAGATCACCCGCAAGCGGCTGAATTGAAGGTGTTGTGGGAATTTGCCGGTCAGCGTGCCAAAGCGCGGCGCGGCGATGATGCCCAGCAGCAGAACCGCGCCGAATACACGTTTCGGGTGGTGCAGGAGCGTGTGCATATCGGCCGCCGCCAACGCGGTTCGGCCATCGATACGCTGGTCTCCGAGCTGATGATCTACGTCAACAGCACCTGGGGCCGCGAGTTGGCGGATAAAAAAGTGGCAGCGATTTATAGAGTGCAAAACGCGGGCAAGGTGCGCATGAGCACCGCGCCCGCCGCGCATGAAGGGCTGGGGGTGGCGCAATACCTGTGGGCGAGTTCGCCGCTGCGCCGCTATATCGATTTGCTCAATCAGCGCCAGTTGATAGCCGCCACGCGCAATCAAGCCGCGCCGTATCAGGCGCGCGATGAAGCGCTGCTCGGCGCCATGCGCGACTTCGAGTTGGCCTACGACGCCTACGCCGAATTTCAGCGCAATATGGAGCGCTACTGGTGTTTGCGCTGGCTCACGCAGGAATCGCGCGCTACGGTCACGGCGACGGTGATACGCGAAAACCTGCTGCGTTTTGACGAACTGCCGCTCACCGTGCGTGTGCCGTCGCTGCCCAATGTAGCGCCCGACAGCACCGTGGAGCTGGCAATATCTTCCATCGACATGCTGGAACTAACCTTCCACTGCGAGTTTTTGCGTCAGATCAGTGAAAAAGATAGCGCTCACTGACTTTCTTGTCTAAGGTGTGCATTTACTTAAAAAAACACATGCAACTATAGGTAAATAAACAAATTTTTATTTCCTATAGAGAAGGTTTAGCTACAATAAGCTGACCATGAGCGCGCGCTCCTCCGCCAAAGTTATACCCCTCGCGGGCACAGCGCGCCGCGCGCAGGGCGCGCATCAGGCTGCGCGCAAAACCGCGATCTCCAGGCTCGACGCGCGACTGGCGCAGTTGGAGAGCGTTGTCGCCGCGCTCGAGCTACGCATGGCGCGCAGCGCTTTCAAGCGTTCATTTTTGGTGGCACTGGCCGCTTCGCTGCTGCTGCACCTGGCGGTGATTTCGCTGGTGACATTTGCCTTGCCGGACCCACAGACCGTCACTCACCCTAAGGCGCTGGAAGTCATACTGGTCAACGCCAAAAGCCAAACCCAGCCCGCCAAAGCGCTGGCGCTGGCGCAGCACAATCTGGACGGCGGGGGTAATACGGATGCCGAGCGGCGCGCGCGCAGCCCGCTGCCGGTGCTGAACAAAGAGCCTAAATCGAGCGATGTCGCGGTGGCGCGCAAGCGCGTTGAACAACTGGAGCGGGAAGCGCGCCAGGTGATGACGCGAAATAAATCCACCGCTGCGGTGGCGTCGGCGCCGGCTCAGCCGGTGCCGCTGGTGCAACCGCAACCCGATATGCCGCCGTCGCTGACACACGCAGACCTGCAGCGCAGTCTGCAGATACAGCGGTTGGAAGCAGAGGTCTCGAGGCTGTGGGAGACCTATCAACAGCGTCCGCGGCGGCAATCCATCGGGGCGTCGGCCAGTGAAGTGCGTTACGCGCGCTACGTGGAAGACTGGCGCATCAAGGTCATGCGTATCGGCGAGAGCAATTTCCCGCAGGCCGCGCGCGAGGGCAAAATTTACGGCAGCCTGCTGCTGACGGTATCGATCAAAGCGAATGGCACGATTGATCGCATCGAAATCCGCCGTTCGTCAGGCAGCAGGATACTTGACGATGCGGCAGTGCGCATCGTGCGTCTGGGCGCGCCGTACGCGGCGTTTCCGGCGGACGTCGCCAGAGACACCGATGTCATCGATATCACCCGCACCTGGCGGTTTACCCGCTCGGATCAGATCGAGACAGAATAATTTTCGCTGCGGACGCACTACAATCGCCTGTATGAGTGATCCTAGCCTCACCAGCGACCGCTATGCCATCGTCGGCAACCCGGTTGCCCACAGCAAATCCCCCGAAATACATGCTGCGTTCGCACGACAGACAGCGCAACACCTGGTGTATGACAGGATTTTTTGCGAGCTGGGCGCCTTCGCCGAAACCGTGCGCAGATTTCAGGCCGAAGGCGGCAAAGGTCTGAATATTACGCTGCCGTTCAAGCACCAGGCGTATGCTTGCGCCACGCGCAAAAGCGCGCGCGCCGAACTGGCAGGCGCGGTGAACACGCTGGCGTTCAACGCCTCGGGTAACGCCGGCGCTGCGGATGCGGCGGGCGACAACACCGACGGTGCGGGACTCACGCGCGACATCAGTGTGAATCTGGGCTACCCGCTGCGCGGCAAAAAGGTGTTGTTGCTGGGCGCGGGCGGTGCATCATTTGGCGTGGCCGGGCCGCTGCTCAATGAGGCGCCGCGGGTGTTGGTGATAGCCAACCGCACGCTGAGCAAAGCCCAAGCGCTGGTGCAACGGTTTGCAAAATTGAGCGCAGGCTGCGACATGTCTGCCAGCCCTTATGCCGCGCTGGGCGCGTTCGCGGGCCTGAAATTCGATGTGGTGATCAACGCCACGTCGGCGGGCTTGAGCGGCGACATGCCCGCATTGCCGCAAAATCTGTTCGCGCCCGGCGCACTCGCGTACGACATGGTCTATGGCAAAACCACGCCCTTCATGCAGTTCGCGCGGGCGTGCGGTGCCAGCGGCGTGCAGATTGCCGACGGCCTGGGCATGCTGGTGGAGCAGGCGGCCGAGTCGTTTTTGATTTGGCGCGGGGTACGGCCTGCAACCGCGCCGGTGATTGCGGCGCTCAGAAGCGAGCTGTCGGGACTGAGGGCCAGGGCTTGAGAACGGTGTGGCGCTGGTGCTGGCGCGCGCTGTTGCTGGCGCTGTTCGTGGTAGTGGCGATCCAGTTCTGGTTTTTCGCGCAGGTTGCGTATTGGGCGAAATTCAATCCCTCGTCCACTGCGTTCATGCGTGCGCGGCTGGAGATTTTGCGCGAGGGTAATCCCAACGCCAGGCTGCAGCATCAGTGGGTGCCCTATCAGCGCATCTCGCCGCATCTGAAACGTTCGCTGATAGCCGCGGAAGACGCAAAATTTCTCGACCATCACGGCTTTGACTGGGACGGCATCCGGCAGGCGTGGGCGCGTAACCGGCGCGAAGGCGGCATCGTCGCGGGTGGTTCCACCATTACGCAGCAACTGGCGAAGAATCTTTTTTTCTCCGGCCAACGCACCTGGTGGCGCAAGGGGCAGGAGGCGGTGGTCGCGGTCATGATCGAAGCGCTGATGTCCAAGCAGCGCATTCTCGAAATTTATCTCAATGTGATCGAGTGGGGAGACGGTGTATTCGGCGCGCAGGCCGCAGCGCGCTACCACCACGGCGGCACGGCGGCGGGATTGTCAGCGCAGCAGGCGGCGCACCTTGCGGCCATGACGCCCAGCCCGCGCCGCTATGGGCCGGGGGCTGACACGGTGTATTTGCGCAAGCGCACCGCGACTATTCTGGCGCGCGCGGATGCGGTGCGGGTGCCGAGATGATGCGGCCCCGCGAAAGCGCCTGACTGCAGCGCAGTTAAAACAGTGTGCTGATTCTGGCCCGAGCCTGAAGCTAGCTCGCGGTCCGCTGCGCTGGATCACTAAAGGAGACCAGACGAAAATCGAATCCGTCTTTCTTGCCGTAGTAGCCGCTTTTGCGTTGATCGTACTGATCGCAAACCTTGCCCACCATCCTGTCCTCATCATAGTCCACAGTCTTGAGCACGCAACCATCGGCGCTGATGAAGGCAGTAGAGAACACGTTCTTGGCGCTGATCACGCCCCTGCGCACCACCACGTTGACCCGTACGGTGTCGTCGGCAAGGTCAAAATAGACCACCCTGGGGAACCACGACGTAAAGATATGCTGCAGGTTCTTGATCCCGCTGTCGGTTAATTGATAGCGATCGGCCAGGCGCGAGGCAATTACGAGGAGCCTTTCAGGCGCATTCTTGTCCATGGCGGCGCTGGTGATCCTTTAACCTAGCAGCCTGTCGGACTTTCCAGTCGTAAAAGTACTATACTCGAATTGACGAATAGCAGAGTACAGCCATGACCAACTTCATACTCGCTGACCGCAAGACCGACTATCTGCTGCCGCCATCGGTGGATGACTGGTTGAACGAAGATC